>JAUNJY010000002.1 GCA_030535455.1 bacterium | reverse complement strand
AAGTGCAACAGCAAAACCAAGCGCAACAACAAAACCAGCAACGAACTCAGGAACAAATACCGGAACAACAAATAGCACAACAAATGACACGACAAACACTACGACTAACAGTACAACTGATGTTACAACTGAGGACACAGCTGAAACTTTAGAAACAGATACAGAACAAGAAACTACAGAGGTGGAAGAGACAGAAGAAACTGCTGATTTAGAAGCAAGCGAAGCACCACAACAAAGTGAGGAACCACAGCAGACAGAACAGACAGAACAACAATCTGCAACACAAGCACCTTCTAAGACAACAAAAGCCTCTTCCACAAATACGTTATTACTTATTGCAGCTGCAGCATGTGCTGCCGTATTTGCAGGGGTAACCGCAGTAACAGTAAAAGGAAGAGCAAGTAAGGGTAAAACCGAAGAAAAATAGGTGAAATGATGAAGCATTATTCAAAATATATAATCAGCTTATGCCTGGTAGCAGTCATGTTTCTAAGCATAGGAAATACAACGGTCATGGCAATGAGTGATGGAGCATATACCGTATCCGTATCCTACAGCTATAAAAATCCAGAAACAAATGAAACAGAAGATGGCGGAAGCAACATTGCACTTGGCGAAAGCATGATTGCAAGTATGTTAGAAAAACAAGCATTAGTAGAACAAGTAAATGGAAAAACGTATGTAACAATTGGTATTGGCTTAATGTCCAACGTATCAAGCGTTAAAATCCAGACACAAAGCTCAAAGGGAGGATCCTATAAAACGGTATCCTCCACAAAGACAGGAAGCAGTACCAATAATGGTGATACAGTAAATCACTACCGTTTCCAAGTGTCTAATACAGGATACTATATCAGCCCTAAAGTATTTATTGATCCAATGGGAAGAGAAGTACAGTTCTTTATAAAGTTAGATATGGGAACAGCCAAATCCGGAACTGGCATCTATACAAGTGAAATGGCAGTAACTGCAAAAGCTACAGCGACTCCGGCTGCAAAAAAGACAGCTGCACCAACGAAAACGACAGCGCCAAAGCAGACGGAAACTGCAACAGCACCAACAGCACCAACAGCATCAGCAAAGACAGAACAGCAAGCTTCGGCAAAACCAACAGAACAAGTAACTTCGACAACAGCACCAACAGCTGAAGCAAAGACAACAAATAAGCCTCAGGCAACAGAAGTGCCAGAAGATAGCGAGTCTTTAGAGTCAGGCGAGACTATGGCTCCGGAGGCAGAAGCAACTGCAGATGCAAGCATCGAGCCAACGAAAGAAGCAGAGATGCAGGCAGCAACAGAAACGCCAGCTGTTGTAGAAGCAGATGTAGACGGTGGCACTAACGTAGTTGCAATCTTTGCAATTGCAGTGATTGTAATTTCAATAGTAGGAAGTGGAGTACTTCTTGTGCTTAATAAGAAAGGAAGAAAAAATGACTAGACGAAAGATTACGGCAGCATGCCTTATGGTTTCATTTTTACTTTCCGGATGTGCAGTGAACAAACAGCCAGAAAAGACGGCAGAGGAAACTCCTAAGACAGAACAAAGCATTGCAGCTACTTCGGTAGCTGTTCTGCAGATTCTGGATCAAATGGGAGTAGAGAATGTAGTAGGTATTCCAAAGACAGAAAATGAACTTCCAACACAATATAAAGATGCAACAGAGATCGGAGCACCAATGTCACCGGATTTAGAAGTATTAAAGACAGTAAATCCATCCTTAGTGCTCTCTCCAATCTCTTTAAAGAATGACTTAAGTCCAAAATATGAAGCAGCAAACCTTTCTTCTTATTTTGTAAACTTAAACAGTGTTCAAGGAATGTATGATTCCATCAAAGAATTAGGGATCACTTTAAATAAAGAGACAGAAGCAAACAAGTTAGTTTCGGAATATGAAACTTGGTTATCTGAAAAACAAAAGAAACAAGAAAGTCTTGAAAAGAAGAACGTATTAATTCTTATGGGACTTCCAGGATCTTATGTGGTAGCAACAGAAAACAGCTACATCGGTAACTTAGTAGCATTAGCAGGCGGAGTAAACTGTTACGAAGGCCAGTCAGAAGAAGACTTTATCAACGTAAATACAGAAGATATGCTAGAAAAGAAACCAGACATCATCATTCGTACTTCTCATGCATTGCCAGAGCAGGTAATGGAAATGTTCAAAAAAGAGTTTACAGAAAATGATATCTGGAAACATTTCGAAGCAGTAAAAAATAATCAGGTATATGACCTGACAAGCACAGATTTCGGCATGAGTGCAAACTTAAACTATGCCAGTGCAGTAGAAGAACTAGAAGGATATCTTTATTCTAAATAACAGATAAAGGTAGGAAATAGGATAGGAGATTTATTTTGCAGAAGAAAAGCAAGACAATTGCAGCATTTGCAGTTGTATTAATCGGTTTAATAAGTTTTATAGTCATCGCATGTAACGTGGGTAGTTTGAAAGTAAGTGCCGTAGAGTTATTTCGTGGGCTTTTTATAGAATATGATGAGACGGTGCATACCATTTACGACTTGAGATTCCCTAGAATCTTTGTAGCCATGCTTGCAGGGGCGGCACTATCCGTTTCAGGGGTACTGTTTCAAGCAGTACTTCGCAATCCTTTAGCAGACCCGTCCATTATCGGTGTATCCAGCGGAGCTAGCTTTGTAGCAGTCATTATGACAGCACTTATGCCACAAATGATCTTTATGGTCCCAATCTACGCATTTATTGGCGGACTTATTAGCTTTGCCTTAGTATTCAGTCTTTCCTATAAAGGCGGTTTACGCCCAATCCGTATTATTCTTGTTGGTGTGGCAATTAGTGCCGTATTTAACGGATTGATTAGCGGAGTAAGTTCCATCGGAGGAACTACATCCAGTGCAGCTAATATTGTAGATGCCAATATTACAATGAAGACATGGTCCGACGTTAAATTATTGTCTGGATATGTAATTGTAGGTCTACTATTAGCATTTTGCAGCTGGTATTTCTGTAATCTGTTAGCATTAGAAGACAAGACAGCTCGTTCCTTAGGAGTAAATGTAACTGCGGTTCGAATTGTTGTTTCTTTAATCGCAGTATTATTAGCAAGTATTTCAACTGCAGTTGTGGGCGTGATCAGCTTTGTGGGATTAATCGTACCTCATATCGCAAGATTGATCATAGGTGCCAACCATAAAGTGTTACTACCATTCTCAGCAGCACTGGGAGCATTATTGCTTGTGGTTGCAGATACCATTGGAAGAACCATATGCGCACCTTATGAAATTAGTGCGGCAGTCATCATGTCAGTACTAGGGGGACCATTATTTATCGTCCTTTTAAGAAAAAACAAGCAGATATAGAGGAAAGTTATGATAAAAGTAGAGAACGTTTCATTCAGTTATGGAAAGAAACAAGTATTAAAAGATATTTCACTGAATATAAAAGAAGGAAAAATTACAACTATTTTAGGACAAAATGGTTGTGGAAAATCCACATTGTTTAATCTGATGACAAAAAACTTACCCCTTAAGAACGGTAAGATTTTCGTTCAAGGAAATGATGTGACAAAGATCAAGCTTCGTGAGTTCTCAAGACTTCTGGCAACTGTGCACCAGTACAATATCGTACCGGAAGCACTTACGGTAGAGGAATTGGTTGCATACGGAAGACTGCCTTATGCTCACACAAAAGAGTGCTATCATAATGAAGAGCATATCAATCGTGCCATTGAGGCAACAAAGCTGACAGAGATTAGACATGAATTAGTCTCCAATCTCTCAGGCGGACAGATGCAGCGTGTCTGGATTGCCATGGCGATTGCACAAAATACAAAGATTTTATTTTTAGATGAGCCAACCACCTATCTGGATGTTCATCATCAGATAGAATTATTAAGATTGATCAAACGGTTACAAGAGACATATCAGCTTACCGTAGTAATGATCTTACATGAAATCAATCAGGCAGTGTACTATAGTGATGAAATTATTGCCTTGAAAGATGGTAGTGTACTCTATAGTGGGGAACCGGACGGTTTCACTACAACAGAGATGATGAAAGACGTTTATGGAATCGAATTAGAGATTATTGAAAATAACCAGCATAAACATGTAGTGACGGTTTAGATAAGGATAAGGAAATGACAAAAGTAGAAAAGAAATTACAACGTGAAATAAATGTTATTGAGACAATGGTTAAGATTTACTGCAAAGGAAATCATGATCATAAGGAGGGGCTTTGCAGTGAATGTAACGAGCTGCTTGAGTATGCAAAGTTACGTGCAAGCAAATGTCCATTTATGGAAGAAAAGACATTCTGCAATAACTGCAGGGTACATTGTTACAAGCCGGAAATGAGAGCAAAAGTAAAGGAAGTAATGAAATATGCAGGTCCCAGAATGCTGTTTGTAAAACCCCATTTAGTAGTGCTTCATGGCTACTACTCTCTAAAGACAAAAATTCAAAATAAGAAAAGAAAATAGGAACGTACAATGAGATTATTATATATGGCAGCCGGTCTGTTAAGTTTTGCTTTGGGGGCGATTGGTGTTATACTGCCCGTATTGCCAACCACGCCATTTTTACTTTTGGCAGCCTTTTGCTTTGGAAAAAGCTCCAAACGACTTCATGACTGGTTTATTGGAACAAAGATTTATAAGAAACATTTAGAGTCCTTTGTAAAGGAAAGGGCAATGACCTTTGAGACAAAGGCGAAAATCCTAGGAACTGCATCTACTATGCTGATCATTGCATTTTTAATGGTAGATGTAATCTATGCAAGGATTTTTATCGGAATTGTCTTCGTATACAAATATTATTATTTTGCAACACGAATAAAGACAATTAAAAAGGAAGAGGCCTAGTGCCTCTTTTTTTAATTTATAGGAAACAGGGTATATGATTCACACATACCGGAAAAGAAGATGTCGCTTGTGCGACCCGGTTTGGCATGGCAAAGTGTTTTTTTCCTCAAGATTGAGGAGTAGGGGAGTTCTTTTACAAAAGTGGTAAGGGGCACTTTGTTCTGAACAGGAAAGTAGAGAGCGTCAGAGCAGATGTTATTCAAGTAAGAACAAGCAATCTAACAAAAATGTAAGCTGGATGTAATCAAGCCAAATGGTAGGTAATATTAGCTGATGTTATAGTTATCTCAACAAAAACGAGAACAAGTTTAGGAGGAGATTATTATGACAAATCATTTAAATGCAATTATTCTTGGAATTGGAAACTTCCCATTTTTCGCAGTAATCTACACATTACCTATTTTGGCAATTACATTAATTAAATATAGAAGACTTAATCTAGTTCGAATTGGCATGAATTATGCAATGGTATTATATATGTGTTGCCTGATATCCGTCGTATTATTCCCATTGCCAACGGCGGAACAGGCAGCAGCGCTTAACTCCCACGACATTCAGATAATTCCATTTCACTTTATTGCAGACTTTATTAGAGAACCCCATTTTGCTATGAAAAAGCAAGTAATCCTTCAAGTACTTTGCAATGTGATTATGACAATGCCTATTGGCATGTTCTTACGTTACTATTATGGTACAAGCAAACGTAAAATCATCGTAATTACATTTGGAATTAGTTTTTTAATCGAGTTGACACAGCTTACTGGAATTTATGGAATTTATAAAGGTTCTTATCGCTTATGTGATATGGATGATCTGATTGCAAACACCTTTGGCGGCTACCTTGGATATCGCTTTATTGCATCAATTGAACGAGCAATACCAGCAATTAAAGCATTTGATTTACCGGTAGTTCGCAAAGGCCATAGTTATTATCATCAATAAGAAAAATGCCTTGGCTTTTATAAAAATAAGCCAAGGCATTTTTTTATTTCTTACAATACTGGCAGATCAGTTCGCGGACTTGACAGCCAAACTCTTCATTTGCTTTTGAAAAATAACAAAGTACTCGGCTTACTATGTCCTCTCGGCAGCGATAAAGCTCTACTGCAATATTGTCACATAATGCACAACGTTCCTCCTTGGTTAAAGAGAGGTAATGTTCGCCTGCCTGCTTAAAGTCATTTGGATTTTTAATTGGCGTACGGACAACAGGACCACACACATTCTTTGGTCCAGGAGTGTTAATTGGATAAGGGGCAGGATTATTGTTATTCAGGCTGTTAGGGGAGTAATTAATAGGCTGTGGGTTGTAATTGTATGTGGCTTCGCCATCTCGCTGATTATTGCACACTGGAGTGATAGGACGGTTGACAGGAAGATCGGTAAAGTTAGTTCCCAGACGATACCTCTGAGTGTCAAAATACGAGAAAGAGCGACCTTGTAACATCTTGTCAGCAGAAAGTTCCACACCAGGAATTAGATTGCCCGGACAGAATGCAATTTGCTCCACCTGTGCAAAGAAGTTATCTGGATTTTCATTCAATGTCATTGTTCCAATTTGAATTAATGGGAATTGGTCTTCTGGCCATGTCTTTGTGTCATCCAATGGATCAAAATCAAGACACTCTACTTCACAAGGGTCTAAAATCTGAACTGCAAGGTCCCATTTTGGATAGTTACCACAGGCAATGGCATGATACAGGTTTTGTGTTGAAATATCCGGATTTTCACCAGCTAATCGCTCCGCTTCCAAACGGTTGATTGTCTCAAGACCTTGCCTGGTCTTAAAATGGTATTTAATAAATACTCGCTTGCCTTGCTTATTTACCCAGACAAAAGTATTTACACCAAAACCGTCCATATGACGGTAATCCTTTATAGTTCCTCGATCGGAATACAGCCAGGTAATCATATGCATAGCTTCCGGCATTAGTGAAACAAAGTCCCAAAAACGTTCAGGGTCTCGAATGTTGGTATCTGGTGATGGTTTTAAGGAATGGATAACATCAGGAAAACGAATAGCATCCCGGATAAAGAAAACAGGTAGATTATTACCAACGATATCATAGTTTCCACAGTTGGTGTAAAACTTCACAGCAAAGCCACGGGGATCCCTGGCAGTATCTGCAGAACCTTTGGAACCAATTACAGTAGAGAAACGCACGGCAACCTTAGTCTTTTGCCCTGGTGCCTGAAGAAAGTTGGCTGTAGTGTAGTTGGCCATGCAGCGGCAACATTCAAAATATCCGAATGCCCCTGCGCCTTTGGCATGTACCACACGCTCTGGAATTCGTTCCCGATCAAAATGGGACAGTTTTTCATGTAAATGAACATCTTCAATAAGAACAGGACCATCGCTTCCAACCGTTAGGGAGTTATTATCATTAGGGACTGGAGTTCCAAAACTATCAGTGTGGTAGCTTTGACATTTACTATCATTTTTTCGATCCATAGTAGACTCCTTTATTATGTAGTTCACTAACTAGTTTATGAATAGAGTGATAAAGTATGCCATTCCCCTTAAATAGCCATTTTATAGTGCCAAAAAGTACCATATGTTACTACCTTGCTTTAGCACACCAAAATGTCGATATTATAATGTACAAATGAGATATAAAGGAGTAGGGAATGGATCAGGGAATAAACTACAGTAAGATTGGAAATAAGACCGTACTAATATTCATTACATGTATTGATCTAATTATGGCATTTAGTTATTTAAAGGGAGCTGAGAGCCAGGGGTTATCAAGAAGATTTGTTATTGTATTTCTTGCTACAGTATTAGCGACATTGCTTATCAACTGGGTTATTTACGTAAAAGACAATGCATCCATGGTCTTTCGTCACGTATCGATGATTGGATTTGGTATTGTTTATACACTATGTGTGTTTAACGCAGCCAATGATGCGGTATTTACAATTGCATTTCCAGTAGGAGTATTATATATCCTATACTGGGATTTCGGACTTTTTGTAAGGTCGTCCATTGGGGTAATTTCCATTAATGCAGGGGCAGTAATTGTATACTTTATAAGAGGTACGTTTCCATCAGGAGTACCAGCCAGCTTTCCGCCGGCAATGTTTCAATTAGGCTCTATTACGATGACATTAATTGTACTTAGCTATATTGTGAAAACTACAAACAGCCTTTCAAAATCCAGAATGGATGCAATTAAGGAAGAACAAGATAAGACAGGCAAGTTATTACAAGAAATCTTATCAGCAGCATCTATTGTGAAAAAGAATTCTGATGATGCAGATCGAATTATCACAGAATGGGACTTATCTACCAATACAGTAACAGAAGCTTTAGAAGCAATTGCACAAGGGAATGCAAGAAATGCTGAGAGTATTGATAGACAGTCGGTAATGACAACTCAAATCCAGAATATGATCAATCACACAAAAGAAAGTTCGGATGAGATGATTGGTATTTCAAGAGAAAGCGTGGAAGCAATTAATAGCGGTAAATCTTCTATCGTTAACTTAAAAGAGAAAGCAACTCAGATTGAAAAATCAAATCAAAGCGTAATTAAGTCTATGGGTACCCTAATTGCAAATGCAGGTGAAGTAGAACAGATTACAAAAGATATCTTCAGTATTTCAAGTCAGACAAATCTATTAGCATTAAATGCATCTATTGAAAGCGCAAGAGCTGGGGAAGCTGGTAAAGGCTTTGCAGTCGTTGCAGAGGAAATTCGAGTGTTAGCTGATCAGACAAGGGAAATGACAGAAAGCATTAAGACAATCGTATCTTCCCTTCAAGAAAATGCAGATAATGCCCAAAATGTAGTTCAGAACGTTATCGTAGCAACAAACGAAGAAAAAAATCTGATCGAAGTAGCAGAAAATAACTTTGTTGCAATCGAGACAAAGATGAATATGTTAAATGGTAATGTAGAAGTTATTTATGAACAGGTAAATAATATTTTATCGTCCAACAATGAAATCGTAGACAGTATTAACAGTATCAGTCAAGTCAGCAATGAAGTAACAGCAAGCACAGACAATGCCGTATTAATCGGTAAGGAAAACAATGAAAAAGCTGAGCAGGCAAAACTTCTTATGAATGAATTGTTAGAACAAGCAGAAGAATTAAATAAATATAATTAGTTATTAAGACAAAGGGGGCTTCATTTTAAGAAGTCCCCTTTGCTTGTGGCAAGAGTTGCCCAAATGCACACACCTGTTTATTACAAATACTTGGTTGTAAGTTGATACCCTTCAGACTATAATTAATTAGAAAGTAAATTAAAGGAGTGTAAAAGTATGAAAGTAATATTAGTTAATGGTAGCTCAAAGGCAAACGGATGTACATATACGGCTCTTAATGAAGTAGCATGGGAGTTAGAAAAGAACGGGATTGAAACGGAAATCTTCCAGGTAGGCGCAGATCCAGTAGCAGGCTGTATTGGATGCGGTGTCTGTCTAAAGTCCGGAAAATGTTTTAGAGACGATGTTGTCAATACATTTGTAGAAAAGGCCAAAGGAGCAGATGGCTTTGTATTTGGCTCACCGGTACACTATGCTGCAGCATCAGGAGCATTAACAAGCTTCTTAGACCGCGCTTTTTATGGAAAGGGAAATATATTTGCAGGGAAATTAGGAGCAAGCGTGGTAAGCTGTCGTCGTGGTGGAGCAAGTGCAGCATTTGATCAGATCAATAAATATTTTACAATCAACAACATGCCAATCGTATCGTCCCAATACTGGAACCAGGTACATGGCAATACACCAGAGGAAGTGCGCCAGGATAAGGAAGGATTACAGACCATGAGAACCCTTGCCATGAATATGGCTTGGCTGTTAAAATGTATTGAAGCAGGCAAGAATGCAGGTGTAGAACTTCCTCAAAGAGAAGCTCCAATTAAGACCAACTTTATTCGCTAACAGATGGGATTTTATAAGAAAAATTTTTACGAAAACTTCACAGAAAATTCATCTGGAAATAATTGACATAGCCTTTTACCTCAACTATAATGAATACGGTTGCAAAAGATGCGGGCAGTATAAATTATGTTGACAAAAGGAGTTGTATCAAAATTATTGAGGCAAATGCAGTACAAAAAAGGTTATCGATGTTGGATGTGATTCGGGCAGAAATCCATAACATAATCGTAAACGAAGAAGAATTCGAGGTACGGCAACCAATCTTGAAGCGTTATAAGGACATCCTAGAAATGATTGTGCAAGAAGATAATTGTAGTGTGGAGGCATACTCCTTGCTTGCAGTAATTGCAAATGAATTACGCTTAAGTAACGAAGTCTCAGTGAATTATCTAACCAATTGTTATACGAGAATAGGAAAACTTTTTTCGAAAGAAGAGTACGCTGTATGGGCAACAAATATGGCGTATTTTTATTTGGAAGAAGGGTCTTTACAACACATAAAATCTGCAGAAGAACTACTTAAAAAGGCAGTTAGTCAGGAGATTTTATTTCCTCAGACGTATTATGCATATGGAAGGACGCTTTATGAACTTGGAGATTATGAGCTGGCGTCCAAGCAGTTTCACAAGTGTTACATCTTGACGAAAGAGAAAAAATATCGATTTAACGAAGCAATCAGCCTGATTAAAAGTGGAAAGTCAGAACTGGCAATTCAGTTGTTGTATGAAATTCAAATCTATCCATTTAAGACAAAGCTAGATGCCAAGATAACCTGTGTATTAGGAGAAGAACTAGCAAGGCATGGAGAAATGTCAGAGGCAAAGAAATATGCCAATCAGTTATACACCAGTTCATTTTGCGCCTTTGCAATTGATGAGATGGAATTAGCTGATTTTATGTATCTGATTGAGAATTACGGTGCTGCAAAAGAGCTTTATGAACAATGTAATCACTATTTAATTAATGAGAAGTGGATCAGCAGATATTTTTATGTACTGAATTGTCTGGGATTAAAACAGACAGCAGTAAAGAAAATGAAAGCTATAAAAAAAGGAATTCGGAATTCCCTCTTAGATGTGAAGCATCACAGGTCATTATTTGAAGAAATCTCAGAGAGAGAAGAGTACATAGAGTTAGAAAAACAACGGTTAAAGAATATAAAAGAAGGCTATGCCCGAGTATTTGATCAAGGGGAAAAGCCGGAATTAGAGATACATTATGACATACAGTATTTCTGTTTCTTTATTGGGTGCCCAAGGCATGCAGTAAAACAAATGGACATGGAATTTAGAAAATGAAAATATGACACGATTTTAGGCGTATTACTTTTTAAGCAATACGCCTTTCTTTTGGTTGTATTTCAGCTTATAGGAAGATATACTTAGGATATAGAACCTTTTGCGGCGAATGGGGGTAAATATATGGAGAAAACTACAAAAAAGAGAAGTATTGAAATCTTGCTGGTGATTTTGGCAGTAATTGCAGTTCTGGGTGTTACATATCATCTAAATGCACAGAAAAAGACAGTGGTATTTGATGTGAATTCCAATGAAGTAGCCTATATGACAGTAAGCTGCTATCCAAGGTTACACGACGGAAATAAGAGGGTAACAGACAAAAAGTTAATTGAAGACTTTATTGAAGAGACGGATGAGGAAGTTTTTTATTACTGGGGAACCCAAAGCAAGCATAGCAACCGAGTAGGCACCGAGGCCGAAAGTGTTACAAGTACATTTACCCTTTATAACCATGACGATCAGCCAATCGCAAGAATTAGGAAAGATGGCATTTTTGGTGGTTATGTAATTGAAAAAGACGATGGCTATTACATATTTGAAGGTGAGCAGGATAATCTAGAGAGGGTATCCAACCATATTATTAATACATGCGTAAATGGGAAATAAAACTATGTTATACTAGATGTAGTAGTTTTCGGATAATAAGGAGGTCTAGTATGGCATTTCAAGAATTAACCATTGATTTGAAAAATTATAAGGAGGGCGGAACCGTATTCAAACGAACCGCTGTCCGAGGAATTGTACAAAATAAAGGAAAGTATTTAATCATCCATAGTAAGTATGGGGATTATAAATTCCCTGGAGGCGGCAGAAAAGCCGGTGAGAGCCTTACGGATACTCTGGCTAGGGAGATGCAGGAAGAGACAGGATACCATGTTGTGCGAAATAGCATAGAAGAAGCCTTCTTAGTGCATGAGAAGCGCAAGGGAAGTCCAGAGGATTTAATGGATATGGAATCCTATTATTATTTCTGTGAGATCGAAAAAGAACCAGGAGAACGTAACCTGGATCAGTACGAAGAAGAGTATGGCTATCAGATAGACTGGCTTTCCTTAGAAGAGCTGATTCGTCTGAATGAATCTGTGGATGATGAGGAACATATCCCATGGCTTAAGCGTGAGACCATGATAATGAAAACGTTATTACAAATGGAAGTATAAAAAAGAGCTGTCACACAAGCGATATGCAATCGTTGGTGTGACAGCTCTTATTCCTTTCGAGGAAAGTGTGACCGATTTGGCATATACAGAAGAAAATTTCATATATGCCAAAAGTATGCCTTGAAATAGAAGAAACTGCGTTCAATTGGGCAGATACAAAATTGAGCATTGAAAATGTTCACAGAATTAGTCGAACTTCGGGCATATAGAAAAAGAAAATTTATATATAGCCAAAAAGACACGATTCAGTCAAAAAAGTCCGCAAATTGGGATAAAATAACTGATAAGTTTTGCATATGCCCCAAAAGACACAAATTAAAAAAGCACCCTAAAAACAGGGTGCAAAATTCATACTTATCCAAACTTGTCAATAAGCTGAAGCTATTATTTCTCTTTCTTTGCTTCTGCAAGTGTGATAATATCATTGATCTCTTCTACAGGCATGTTTGTGTAGTTGCATAACTCTTCCATGCTTGCTTCACGTCCAAGTGTTTCTGCCAATGCTTTCTTTGCCTCATAGATAAGGTTTGTCTTTGCAAGCACTGTAGTCTCTAAATCTTCTTCTTCACTGTATTCATCAATAAATTCAATCATTGCCTGATTGATGGAATCAAGTAATGCAGCAGGAACTTCTTTTGCAGTGATGGATGCACCAACAAGACTTTGAATTCCACAAAGAAGGCCAATGTTTCCTTCTTGGATTAAATCTTCCATAATAACATTGCGGTTTTGGTATGTCTTAGCATGTTCGATTACCTTGCGTAACCAGTGATCTGCGATTGCTGAGATTACATAGTTGTCACCGCTAAGAAGCGTTTCATAAAGAGCCATTTCCTCTTCTTCTGAAATCTTAGGAAGTTCCTCGATGTCTTCCATATACATTTGGAAGAAAAGAGAGTCGGAAAGTTTTTGTTCTTGTTCCGGTTCTTCCTCTTTCACAAGGTCTTCTTCTTCGTAGTCTGCAGTTGTAGTTTCTTCTTCCTCTTCCTCTTCAGGAGTAGGTTCATCTACTGGTGGGTGTAATAAGTATTGATATACCATTTCCTCTTGTTCATCCGTAAGGTTCATATCACCAAAGTAATTCTTTATATCTTCTCGTTTTACAGGTTCACCAGAAACTCTAACGATTTCTGCAACCGAACGTAATGTGTCCATAAAATTCGCTTGATTATTCATAAAATCCTCCATGCTGTCTCCATAATATAGTTCATATTATCATCAATGGGATAAAAAATAAAGGGGGCATTCCATTACTTGACAAAAAAACATTGGTGAAATAGACTTAACAATAAAAATTGAAAGGATGGCAATATGGAAAAACAAAAGATAAGAAATGGAAGCTTATTGTTTTTAACATCAATCATATGGGGAATTTCTTTTGTGGCACAGACCGTAGGTATGGACCATGTGGGACCGTTTACCTTTACAGGGGTCCGCTGTACCTTGGGAGGAATCGTTTTATTACCGTACATAGCAGTGACAAATAGAAGAAAGCAGCAAACAGAGAAAGCAGCAGAAGATAAGAAAAAGTTAGTCTTAGGCGGCATCTTATGTGGCATTATCTTATTTTTGGGAACGTCCTTCCAGCAAATCGGATTAATGACCACGTCTGCCGGAAAATCAGGTTTTATAACCGCTCTTTATATCGTAATTGTTCCAGTGCTAGGACTGTTTTTAAAGAAGAAGGCAGGTATTAAGATTTGGTTTAGCGTGGGATTATCACTGGCAGGACTTTACCTGCTCTGTATGAAAGAAAGCCTTTCGATACAAAAAGGAGATATTCTATTGTTGATCTGCGCGTTCATTTTCTCTATTCATATCCTAGTAATCGATCACTATACTAATCATGTGGATGGAGTGAAGATGAGTTGTATCCAGTTCTTTGTATGTGGACTTTTGGGCATTACAGCCATGTTCTTAATGGAGACGCCAAGAGCTGCTGATATCTTAGCTGCATGGAAGCCGATTTTATACTCAGGAGCATTGTCCTGTGGCATAGGTTATACGCTTCAGATTGTTGGTCAAAAGGGCATGAACCCAACAGTGGCCTCATTGATTTTAAGCCTGGAGAGTGTAAATGCCTCTATTGCAGGGTGGCTATTGTTAAATCAGCGTTTGAGCAGTACAGAAATAACCGGATGTGTCCTTGTCTTTGCCGCAATCATTCTTGCCCAGCTGCCGAATCCAAAATCCATAGGATAGCATGCATAAAAATATATCTTTATACAAATCATGAACAAATAGATAACTTTTATTTCAAAGGAGACAAAAAGCATGAATGAAAAATATCATGATTTGTATAAAGGGCTTGTAAAAGCGTATTATGACAGTCATTTTGAAGATGAGTTTGCGAAATTCTTAGAGGGGTTTGAGAACCAAGAAGAAGCAAAGTCAGTTCTTGCAACATTATGTGGAGTTGAAGAAATAAAGACAAAGGATGATCATGAATTTGTTTACCATCTAATTAATGCCATTACAAAAAATCAGGTACGTGACAAGATCGTTGCAAAAGTCAGTGCATGTAGTGAAGACTGTGAGACTTCAGATGGCAAGAGCAAATGTATGAATGTATGCCCATTCGAAGCAATTAAGAGGGATGATAAGACCGGCGACAAATGGATCCAGGAAGACTTATGTATGTCATGTGGCAGATGTGTCAAAGTATGTGATATGGGTCATTATATGGATGTCCCACAATCAATGCCATTATTAGAGTTACTTAAAAATCATGAAAAGGTAATTGCCATGGTTGCTCCAGCCATTGCAGGACAGTTTGGTCCAGATGTCACACTAGACCAATTAAGGGAAGCATTTATCAAAATAGGATTTACGGATATGTTTGAAGTAGCCATGGGAGCAGATGTGCTTAGCATGAAAGAAGCCTTAGAGTATAATGAGCTGGTAAATGAAGAGGGCGATTTTATGATTACGTCCTGTTGCTGCCCTATGTGGGTTGCCATGTTAAAGAAATTATATAATGACCTGGTACCAGAAGTCAGTCCATCGGTATCTCCAATGGTCGCTATGGGCCGAATTATCAAGGCACTTAATAACGATGTAAAATGCGTCTTTGTGGGACCTTGCGTTGCAAAGAAAGCAGAGGCCAAAGAGCCGGATATCAGTGACTCCACCGATTATGTATTGACGTTCCAGGAAGTACAACTCTTATTTGAAGCATTTGATATTGATCCAGGAAAATTAAAAGGCGTACCATCTCCTGATTATGCATCCACCGGCGGCCGTCTCTATGCACGCGCAGGCGGCGTAAGTGAGGCTGTCTTTGATGTCATCGATCAAATGTTTCCAGAGAAGAGAAAACTATTCACATCCCTACATGTGGATGGCATTAAAGATTGTAAGAAAATGCTTAATGACTTAGAAGCCGGTCATGTAAGGGCAAGCTTTATTGAAGGAATGGGCTGCTCTGGCGGTTGTGTCGGTGGACCAAAGGCATTAATTGCGGCAGAGGAAGGAAAAGAATTCGTCAATCAGTTTGCACATGATTCTGCGGTTAAGATGCCAATGCATAGTGAGATTATTGAAGAAGTCCTTAATAAGCTTGGAATAAATAGTTTAGAGGATTTGAGAAATGATCATAGTATGTTTGAACGAAAATTTGAATAATAAATTTGATCAATATAGAAAATAAAAAGACATCATGCTAAGAAAGATATGCGGATTCTACGCCCAACAAGACAAGGCGCAGAATCCGTATTCACTGGAAAGGAATATGCCGTTTGCGCGTCCTGGTTCAGCGCAAAAAAAGTCAAAGTAAAAGTTATTAAGTAATTTTGACACCCCCAAAATCTTTTCAAAAAAATTTAAAAAATATGCTTGTCAACTGTCACACCATGCGGGCAACTTCATAGAATATATAGTGAAATGAAGGTAAATGGGGTGTGCCGATAAGAAAAACATAATTACCAAATACCAATTACAGAAATACATTTCGACAAATATTATTTTACATAATCTAACAAAATAAAAAGAGTAGCAAATTAGTATAATCATAGCAATTATAGTCCTGCATATTGCAGGCGTTACGTAGTCCCATCTCGAAGTGTAGATTGGGAACCAGTATCTTGACAGTGCTATCGATACTAACTAGCTGCTCTTTTTATATTTCAAACAAACTTGATTTTTTATGTAAAACCCCGTAAAATGGTAGGGATTAACTACATATAGGAGGGGAAAGAATGAAATTAATTTTAGATAATATAACGAAAAGTTTTGAAGACAAAAAAGTTCTTAGAGGTGCATCCTATAGTTTTGAAAAGGGAAAAATCTACGGATTGCTTGGACGAAACGGGGCAGGAAAGACCACCCTGTTTAACTGTATTGATGAAGAAATTCCAGTGGACTCCGGCATAAAGTATGTCATAGATGAGTATGGACAAAAGAGGGCGGCAGACCAAGTTGGATTTGTATATGCCAACCCTGTACTTCCTGAATTTTTAACAGGTTATGAATACATCAAGTTCTTTATTGATATTAATTATGAAAAGATTAAAGACCGTAAGACCGTAGAAGAATATTTACGACTGGTACGATTAGAGGAAGAAGACTGGCATCGATTGATGAAAGACTATTCCCATGGTATGAAAAATAAAATGCAGCTGTTATGCGTATTTATCACAAAGCCGCTAATCTTATTGTTGGACGAGCCACTTACCAGCTTCGACGTGGTAGTAAGCCATGAAATGAAAGAATTGTTAAAAGCAATGAAGAAAGATCATATCATTATTTTCTCTACTCATATTCTACAGCTTGCGACAGATATCTGTGATGAAATCGTCATCTTAAACAAAGGTACGTTAAGTGGATTAAATGAAGAGGAAATCAAGCAAAATGATTTTGAAGATAGGATTTTTAGAATGCTAGATGAGAACGAGCCTGTAAATACACAGGAGGTAGTATAAAATGTTGCATACCTTTATGACCATGCAGTTTATCATGCTTGCCATTGCCACAAATGTTTTTATTTACCGACTGCAGCATATTCCTTTGATCGGAAAAAAGATTAAAAATAGATGGTATAAAAATACTGCATTAAAAAGCGTTTTTAGCGTGTATGCCATTATTCGAAAAATTGTGCTTCAGTTTGTTTCAAAAGGAATATATCTACTTATAATGATCATGGTTCCGGTTATTGCAATTGAGAATATCACTACCGATGGAGGTGAGTTTAGTGGCCAGCAGTGGCTTGCCTGCATCGTATATATCTTTACTATTTTAAATTTGCTATATGGTGCATTTTTACGTCCAACCATTGCAAATGCAGAGCAGAAAGATTTTATCATGTTACGTCAGATGCATGTGGAGCCCAAAGGCTATTATCTGGTTAATATGCTGGTAAAAATTGTAGGAGAGTCCATTGTATTTTTAGTTCTGCTGCCCTTTATTGGTTTTAGTGAACATGCAATAGGTCTTTTATTTATAGCACAACTGGTAATTATGCTGGCAATGATGCGATTTGTGGGAGAAGCAGTCACATTGTGGATATTTGAACGTAAGAGCTATATTTGGTTTATGAAGTATAAAAAAATCTATATTGCTATTATGGTAATAATTCTGCCTGCTACTTATTGCTCCTGTTATTACCTTAAGCAAGCTCCTGAAATCGTGCAGTATGTGGGATCGCCAATTACCTTTTTGATAGTCCTTATTCTTGGAATATGCTCCGTGTTCTATATGATGAAATACAATGGCTACAAGAAACTGGCAGCCTATAATGTAAAATACAGTAGTATCGTAGAGCAGGATATGATTAAGGAAGAAATTAAAGATGCAGAAATCGGTATTCATAACGAGGATATCAAACATGAGGATATCCATACTAAAAAATATGATCATTTGAAGGGATATGAGTACCTTCATGCCATCTTTTTTGACCGACACAAGCGATTGGTTAGAAAGAAATGGCGTTTAAAAATGATCATAATCAGTGCAGTAAGTGTCATTGGAGCGATTGCAATGCTATTTTTTGGACATACTCAGGAGATAAAAGAGCTAGTGGATAAGATGGAAACGTTTATGCCTGCGCTATTGTTCCTGGCATATTGCATGTGTAGCGGGGAGAAGATATGCAAGGCATTATTTTATCACTGCGATGTCTCCTTACTAAAATACGGGTATTATCATGAGCCACAAACCATATTAAGCAATTTTAAAATACGATTACATTACTTAATCAAGCTGGATATTCAGCCAATGTTGCTTTTATGTACAGGGATCAGCCTTAATTTACTAGCAGCAAGACAGCCAATGATGATTATAAGCATGCTTCCCATGTTTTTGACCCTCTTAATCGTTACCGCATTTTTTGACATCTATCAACTATTTTTATATTATGTATTTCAGCCCTATTTGGAAAACTATGAGACAAAAAGCATCGGTTATGTCATCTGCTCTACGTTAATGTATCTGCTCTGTTACGGCACGTTACAGTTAAAGGTGGTTTCCATCGTATTTACCATTGTAGTTGCAGTAGTTACCGTAATATGGGCAGCAGTATCCTTTGCTTTAATCTATAAATTAGCGCCACGCCGCTTTAAACTAAAATAATATTTATGACTTATTAGGAGAATAATTAAAATGACAACAGTATATTTTGTGACACCACCAAAAGAAAAAGAACAAGTAACTATTATTACTGAATTTTTAAAAGATAAGGGAATTGAAGTAATCTTCTCCAGTCCATTTCGAAGTGCTATTGAAGCAATCAAAGAGTTTGGCGTAGAAAATGAAATCCCTATGTATGCAGTAACTGAATTTGGTGAAATGGAAGTAAACAATGAACCAAAAGAAACTTTCGAAGAAGTGCAGGAACGTATGATTGATGGACTTTCCATGCTTGCCACAAATGAAGAAGGAAAGACAATTGCAGTATGCACCCATCCAATTGCATTAAGCAGTGCAATTAAGTTCTTTGATGAAACATTTACGGAAGCAGACACACAACGTTTAAAAGCCAACGCCCCTGCCATTGTAAAATTTGAGTTTGATGGTGAAATCTGTACGAATATCGAAGAAATAAAAGCAATTTAAACCATATATTACCTATTCATAAAGATATTTTGAAATAGTATAATTATAGTTACTTTTTAGGGGAGGATGATATGGATTTAAAGAAAATGGAGTATTTTATGGCTGCAGCAGAAGAAGGGACATTCACGAAGGCAGCAAATAGATGCTATATATCTCAGACAGCTATCAGTCAACAGATAGCCGGCTTGGAAAAAGAACTTGAAGTAACTTTGTTTGATCGCAGTAATTATCGCCCAAAACTTACCCCTGCAGGTAGTAAATTTTATGAGTCCTGTAAACAATTGTTTGAACAGCTAGATCAGGCAATTAAAGAGGTAAAAGCACTGGACAGAGTGAATAAGAAGAGTCTTAATATTGGAGTGACGGGATCCTATGAACGTATCATGCTGACACCGTTGCTTCGAGAGTATGTTAAGGTTCATCCAGAGATTACGATTAATCTAATAGAACATGATATTAATGAGAATGTGAAATTGTTGAAAGAAGGGGACGTAGATGTATTATTCGTATTGATAGAAGATATGAAAAATCAGTCAAATCTAGAAATTCATCAATTATTCATTAAGAGAATTTGTATCATTACTCCTATAGAACATAGACTTGCCGACCGTAAGGAAGTAAAGGGCAGTGATCTAAAGGATGAACAGTTCATTGTGTTCTCACCAAAAGTTAGTCCAAATGTATACAATTCCTTTATCAATGCATGTAAAAGAGATGGATATACTCCAAACATTGCACAAAAGGTGGACTCACCTTATGATATTGCCATCATGGTAAGCTTAGGAAAAGGAATTGCAATATCTTCTGAGGAAATCAGGTTGGACGATAATATGTTACGTACCGTGCGTTTGGTCGATTCTGCTCATCAGGGAGAGTATTGTCTTGTAAAAACGAAAAAGAATACGAACAAAGAGGTTGCCGACTTTATCGACATTAGTATTAGGGAATGCAGAAAAGGATAAAATAGGCCTCACCATCATCATAAGAAAAACTTATGATGATGATTACATATTTATATTGTCTTTTTATGTAGAAGTAGTGTATACTATGACCATAGTGAATAACTACTTCACCCATAAAAAGAAAAGTTGCGGCGATAATATGAACGTGAATATAGTCAGCGACGCTTTTTATGTAATAGTTACACTATAAACATATAAACGTTTCGTTTAAATCCTTTTTTATAATAAATAGTCCCTTAATATTTATTATAGTCCCTATTATATAGCTTTCTATATAAAAAAACCTTTAATTTATTATAACATATAACTCCCTTAATATATGTTATACTTAATAGATGAACTCCCTATCATCTTTAAGAAAAAACCGAAAAAACAGGCGAGCAACCATTCCCTAGGTTCCTTGCCTGTTTTTTATTTACGTGAAAGAAAATAAAAACAAAGTACTTACATAGAGCAGGAGTGTTATACTATTGAAGAGAACAAAAGGATAAGAGTTAAGACTGGAGGAGAAAATTGAAATTTACAACATTATGTTATATAGAAAAAGATGACAAATTTCTTATGCTTCATCGTACAGTTAAGGAAAATGATGCAAATAAGGATAAGTGGATTGGACTTGGCGGTAAGTTTGAGCCAGGAGAATCTCCCGAAGACTGTCTTCTTAGAGAGATTAAAGAGGAAGCAGGCATAACATTAACTAGTTACCGTTTCCGAGGAATTGTTACATTTGTTTCTGATGAATGGGAAGATGAATATATGTGCCTGTATACGGCAGATCAATGGCAAGGAGAAATTAGTGACTGTGACGAAGGGGAGCTTTTGTGGGTGAAAAAGGAAAGAATACCATCCTTAAATCTTTGGGAAGGTGATCGTATCTTTTTAGACTTATTAGCAACTGATGAACCATTTTTCTCACTAAAATTACAATATCAAAAGGACAATTTAGTAGATGCAGTCTTAAATGGTACTCCATTGGAATTTTTTGATCTTCGTGATCAGGAAGGAAATCCAACAGGAAAGAGAAAGGCGCGTGTTCTGGCTCATCAGGATGGAGACCTTCATGGCACCAGCCATATCTGGGTTGCAAGAGAGTGTAATAATAACGGTTATGAGCTGCTTTTACAGAAAAGAAGTGCTACAAAAGATGCCTATCCAGGCTGTTATGATGTATCTAGCGCAGGCCATTTGGATATTGGTGAAACCTACCTTGAGGCAGCTATTCGCGAGGCAAGGGAAGAACTGGGACTTTTGGTGGACGAGCAGGATTTAGAGTTTGTTGGGATGCATGATGTCTATATGGAGGAAGAATTTTATCACAAGCCATTTCGTAATCATGAATTAAGCGCTATTTACCTATATAAAGTAACAAATTCAGACCAGCAATTTACCTTACAAAAAGAAGAGGTAGAAGCTGTCCGCTGGTTCCCATATACAACCCTTCTAAAGGAAGTACAGAATAATGACATTAATCATTGTCTTGTTCTAGATGAACTAAAAATGCTAGAGCCCTACCTAAAGCGATAGTACAAAAAAGAACTAGTTGTTTTTACGGGAACACCTAGTTCTTTTTTGAATTAGAAAGCCAAAATATACACTCAGCTGATTACGTTTCGTTAAGCATCGTAACGCTTGATAATGCCGATTCCTAGTGCATGAGGACCGGTATGGCAGGCAGTGGCTGCACCAATTCTGGTTTTAAGGTAAGGGAGACATTTGACGCCCATCAGTTCCTCTACTTCTTTTTTGTATTCCCTTGCTTCATCAAAGTCATAGCCTGTACCAATGGAGAAATAATAGTCGTTACAATCTAAATTATTTTCTTCAAAATGTTTTTTGCATGCAGTAAGCATGGACTTTTTTGCCTTGCTTCTAGTTCTGGAGATACCACCTACATTGAGCTCCCCATTCTTTAGGATGATTAAAGGCTTGATATTAAGCGTGTTACCAATAACGGCAGTCATTTTTCCCACACGTCCGCCACGCTTTAGATAATCCATTGAATCAATGGTAAAAAAGATACGTCCTGTTTCCTTTAGTTCCTCTAGCTTTTTAACAGCGTCCTCATAAGGAATGTTAGCATCCCTCATACGAACCGCTTCATTTACCATCAATGCCTGAGATACAGTGTTCTGCATGGAGTTAATTACGGTAATCTTTGCATCCGGGTATTCCTCTAATACTTCACTTTTAGCAGTGGTAGCTGAGTTAAAGGAGCCACTGAACAACGTGGAAATGCAAATACAGATGATTGGAAGTCCTTCCTTGGCATAAGGAGTAAAGGTATCAATATAGTCCTGGATACTTGGTAGGGAGGATTTTGGATAAGCTCCTTCTTCAACCATCTGTCTGTAAAATTCATTATGATCAACGTCTTCTCGTTCTTTTAAAAAATGTTCTCCGTCAAATGACACGTATAGGGGAACAATATGTACATCATGGGCGTCTGTATATTCTTCGAATAAGTCACACGCACTGTCACTAATTATCTTATACATTGTCAACACACCTTAATTTTCATAATTTTTGATGCTGATATTATATCATGTAGTATTAAAAACTACAAGACGAATATCTATCTTATTTCTTAAAATAATATAAAATACTTCTTTACTTGTTCTGTAGAAAATTCTACGCTATAATTAGTGATTAGAAGAAAATAAGGATAGGAATCGGATAATGGATAAGATAATGAAAGAAAAATATACTAAGCTGGCGACGATGATGAATGAAAAATCCTTGCTGCATGTACCAATCATTGCGAAAGTCTTAGACTGTTTTGAGATAATGATTACAGAAGAAGAAACCAACTTTCTCCTTGCTATAGGCGATAAGAAATTAAAAAAAGAAGAATTACGGCAATATGCCAAATGCTCTGACAAGGAATACGAGACATTTATACATACCATATTTCATAAGGGACTATTATGGATTACAGAAGATGAAACAGCGGATATCGTCGAATTGGCACCAATCTTTCCAGGCTGGCTGGAGGTAAACTTATTTTCAAAAGACCTTACACCACAGAAAATGCAGCTTGTTAACAAGATGTGTGAATTATTGGAGCTTGAAGAAAAAGTGAATATTGGTCCGGTGCGTATGTACTGGAATCGCCATAAGCAAAAGAAAATCGAAGCAAATTGTCCACCAAATATGTCTGTAGTGACAAATACAAAAGCGTCATCAAAAAAGATTGCCGTAGCTAAAAAACTTGAAAGTGGAACTAATCAAATACTTCCAACGGGTGAGGTTTACTCCTTACTCGAAAAGTACGGAAAGCAGAATAAGATTGCCTTAGTTGACTGTTTCTGCCGCAAGATCAGTAAGATAAAGGGCCATGACTGCCAGTTTCATATGCCATTAGAGGCTTGTCTTGCAGTTGGAAACTTTGCAGAACAGATGGTAAATTATCACGTAGGAAAATACATTTCTTTTGAAGAGGCGTTGAAGGTAGTTGAAGAGTGTCAGAAAAAGGGAGGCATACATACGGTATTCCACTATGGAACTGATTCTAGCAGACCGGAAATATGTATATGTAATTGTTGCTGGGATTGCTGTTGTTTATTTGGAAGCTATAATGCTGGCGGTATTTCCAATATTTATGTAAAGGCTCATGCAAAAGCAGTGGTTGTTGAGGAAGATAAGTGTAACGGATGTAATATTTGTAACCATTTCTGTCCAACCAATGCGACCGGGTTTGACAAAAAGACTGGAAAGTTATATATGAACGTCGACTCTTGTGTTGGATGTGGCCAGTGCGTAAGCAAATGTAAAAAAGGCGTGCGAGTTATGGAATATGGAGAACGAAGCGTCTATATAAAGAGTTTGTCCAAGAAAGAAATTCGCGTAAAGAATTATGCGGGGTTGAAATAAATGCATGAGTCAAGTGTAGCAAAGGAAATCTTTGATATTGTAAATCAAGTGGCAATAGACAATGCACTGGTCAGAGTAGACAAGGTTGTAATTGAGGTGGGAGAATTCTCTTGCATTCAGCAGCAAATGCTTACTTTTGCATTTCAAATGATTGCTGAAGGAAGCATAATGGAGAAGGCTATATTAGAGTATGAGATGGTAAAGGCAACGGCCAGATGTGAAAAATGTGGCACAATATTTCCGATTACCTTTACGGATAAAGTCTGTCCTGGCTGTGGACAGGTCAGCACTGATTTCTTAACAGGGACAGAGGCCAATGTAAAAGAGATAGAAGGAGATTAGCATGAAGACAATCGATGTAAAAACAGGAATTTATAAGAGAAACGATGAAAAAGCGCAGCAAGTAAATGACTATCTACATAGTAAGAAAATAAAAGTATTTAATCTACTTGGAACACCGGGCTCAGGGAAGACAACGCTTCTAGAACAACTGATTGCAAAGATGGATAAGACAAAAATTGCCGTAATCGAAGGTGACCTATATACAGACCAGGATGCCAAGCGAATAGAAAGCCTTGGAGTGCGTACGGTACAGTTAAATACAAAAGGAGCATGTCATTTAGAAGCACAAATGATCGAAGAAGCGGTACAAGAGCTTGATTTGATCGGAGTTGAGACGATTATCATTGATAATATCGGTAATCTTGTATGCACCGCGGAATTCAAGATTGGTGAGGATATACGAATTACTGTATCCAGCGTGACAGAGGGAAATGATAAGCCACTAAAATATCCACTGATGTTCCAGACCACGGATCTGCTTGTACTAAATAAGATGGATCTTGCACCTTTTACCAACTTTGATAAGGAAAAATTCAGTGAAGATGTACATAAGCTTAATCCAAATTGTACGATCATTGAGTGTACAGCTGTAAAAGGAGAAGGCGTGGACCAACTTATCCAAGCAATGAGTGATAAATAAAGGCTATTTTTCATAAAGTATAAGGAAACAAGAATAAAAGGCGAGTCATGAAAAATTTTAGGTTTGTGGTGGGGCGTAATCTTACTTTATATCTGGAAAATAAAATATATCTGGCGTTTTCATGTCTTGCAATTATCACCATTATGAGCATGTATTTTATCTTTTTACGAGATTTCATGTTCCAAATGGTAGAAGACAAGGGAATAAGCCGAACCATGCGTGGTCTTATAAGTGATCGCCTTATGGTTAGTGGCCTGCTAATGGTTGTGAGCACCGTAACCTGTTTTGGAGGAATTCATTTGCAGATTAAGGAAAAGGAAGTATCCGAAGCAAGTGAAAATCTAACACTTCCTATATCCATAGAAACCATCACACTCGGTAATCTGTTTTCTGTCACTGCAATTAGTGCAAGTTATACCATGCTTACCTTTATTACTTATGAATTCTATTTTTATTATAGATATGGCAGTGAACTTACCAGTGAAACAGCGGTTATTGTTCTTTTGACAATACTGTTTGCTTCTTTTATAAATGCAGTGACTCTTTATGTCCTTACTGCACGGATTAGGACGAGAGCAGAATTTTTTAGCTTTGCCAGCCTATATGGAATCATTTTTGGATTTCTTACAGGGGCCTATCTTCCTTATTTCTTTTATGCGAAATGGCTTAAGAAGCTGTTGTTTTTACTTCCGTCAACCCAGACGACCAGTATTATCAGGCAGTTATTTTTAACCGATACATTGGCTGGAATTAGGCCGAAATTAAGTATCAGACAATTAGAGAGTTTTAAAACATCCTTTGGAATTTACCTGAAAGATCTAACTTCAAAAAGGATGATAATGAGACAAGAACAATATGCGCTTCTTCTGGTTGAGGTGCTCCTGGTATTGGGAGGCATACTTATTAGTTTAAGAAGAAGCCAGGAGAGATAAGAGGAGGAAAGAAAAATGGGAGGAATTATTTTATTACTAGTAATGGATTTGATTTTACTAGTAATTACAATCGTGCTATTGCAGGGAAAGGGAAGTATGCTGATTGCCGGATATAATACGTCATCCAAGGAAGAACAAGAGAAGTATGATAAGGTCAAACTTTGTAAATCTATGGGTGTATGTATGGGAATTGTAACTTTGCTGATGATTATTTTGACAGTCCTGACTGGATTTGTGGAAGCAGGAACCATTAAGGAAGATACAATGGGGCCCATTGCAATGGTATTTACAGTGTTAATCGTAATTGATATTGCAGTTGAAATGTATTACTCCAATACAAAATGTAAAAAATAGGGAGATAGGCTGTGGCTATTTAGTGTATGAAAAGGTTTTTCATTAAAATATTATAGGTTTTCGATAAAGGAACTAGGTGGCACAAGTTAGTATTGTTAGGCCACCTAGTTTCTTTGATTGAGGTTGTCATATTTTAATGAAAGACCTTATGTAGGTTAAGTAGGCGACAGCCACTGTGTCAGGTAGGAAGGATTACCTGACAAAAAAGAGCTTCACAAGGACAAAAGGACTTAGATGCCAGAAAAGGTTCATCCTTTGTCTGGCGCACTGCGTTCCGTAGACAGCCAGTTAGCAGGTCCGGGTGCAACCCGATCTTTAAGACGACCCAGGGTGGACTACTATCGCTTACAACGTCTTACTAGGGGAAGGGCATCGGAAACATCGTGTCCGATTAGAATCGTTTTCGCGGGATTTACTCCCGCAAAAACGGAAAGAGGTAGTAATGCAGAATGCATTACTACCTCTTTCATTACTTCCAGCACCCGATGAAAGCCTGATTTCATCGGAAGGCACCGTCCTCGGTGCCTAAAGTGGCGCCATAAGAACGCGTCCTGATCCACGATATACATTTACAAGACCTTCGCCAGAAGCGGCAGAACCGATCAAGCTCTTAGTAGAACGTTCTACTGTAAAGTTAAGGCTTTGACTCCAGGCAATGGCATAACTTCCATCGATCTTTAATTCATCGTTATCAAGAACGATTTCAATTAATTCCTCTCTAGGATAAGTGGATTCTAAGACAACAAGCCCTTGTCCGCTTAGGCAAGTGTTGAATAATCCTTCGCCACCTGCAAGTGCAGAAGAGAATGTACTTCTTGCAACTACTTGCATATTGACGGAAGCATCACAAGCAAGGAAAAGACCGTCTTCGATTACTAAGCCATTCCAGTCCTCTACCTTTTCTACTAAAAGATGCTTGTAAGTTGGTTCTAAAACAAGCTGTCCATATCCTTGGTATAAAGGTTTTACTGTGGATTCTCCGGTAGCTCTTGCTCCTGCAAATTTCTTTAAGAAATCTCCAGCACCGCGAACATTGGTCTGTGCCTGAATATTTCCGGCCATCCATTGCATAGCTCCAGCCTGGATGATACATCCGGTACCATTTAAAGAAACAAATACTTGTCTCTTTCGTACATTCATTTCTGCAGCATAGTATGCTTGAATTGCGCTTGTTGGGTCTACGCTTAAATCCCTGTCATATTCAAAGATTGCATAAGGTCCAACCTGATCGATTAATTTACGGTTTTTTGTATCCGCTAAGTTCACTTGAAACATTAATTGTATCCTCCCTTAGATCGTTAGTATTACATAATTTGTTTGCCAAAGACATATCCCGCAGTATAGAGCGCCATAAGAAGCAGGCTGATTGCAACAAAGGCACGATGGCCTCTTTCATGGCAATCAAGCAGTTTGGCAAGAATGATAAACAGTGGAAGTGCCACCGACATATATCTGCCTCCGCTTAAGATAAAGGAAGCGGAAAAACTGATGATCGTATATGCTGTCAGATAAAGAATATATTGAGGTTTATGCTTATTTGCGGCATAAATTAGTAATCCAATGGTAAGAATGATAATCCCTGCCTGTGGAAACCAAAGAGCGGCCTTCATATTGGCCGAATAATGATCGCCCAATAAATAATTAAAAATAGTAGTAACAGCTTTGCCGATATACTCATAATGGTGTCCCCAGACACTTTCCTGTAGTTCTAGGAACTTAAAGCAGTTGCCCGCAACAAGGTAATTAATCAACAGATAAATAAGGGTACCAGCTGCCGTAAATAATACTGGAATAAGTACTAGCATGGAACAAAAAAAGTCCTTTATTTTTCGTTCCATCAGATTTTTAACTGGCTTGTACACTTCTAACCATTCAATTCCCGCAGGAATGATTAAAAGGATTCCCTGCATTCTCGATAAGGAGCTGGCCATGCCAAACAGTGCAACCATGGTCCAGTTATGCTTTTTCAGATAATAGAAAAAGGCAGAAGCCGTGAATAAGAAGATACTCTCCGGCATCATTGCACCAAAGAAAAATCCAAATGGAAAGATGGACAGGTAGATGACAGCTTTCTTTGCAACACTCTTTCCGTAGTCTAAGGAAACAAATCCATACATATACACGATGCCCCCCACATAGCAGATGGTAGACACGAATAATGCACTAATATCATAATCGCGGATAAAGAAATAGAAGATCTTAATCACCCAGGCATAAAGAGGAAAGAACACCAAAGTGGTAGGCTCTCCGTTTTCAAGCCAGAAGTTGTATCCACCAGTGGCAATTCGAATATAATTGGAAGCATCCCATTGATGCCAGCTATCTACAAAGCCTGATATGGTTAACGACTCCCCATTTGCAGCAAATAAGGCAAGTGCAAATGCAGAAGCGAAATATACAATAATACGAAATGCAAACGCCTCTACCGCAACCAGAATATATTCTCTTGTGGTAGGTGTTTCACTAAGTTCCTTCGTATTTCCAAAAAATAAATTTACTTTGGCATTTTTTGAATGCAATGGAGCGCCAGCTAATACAAGCATGCGATAGGCAGCAACAAAGATTACATAAATAAGTGCCAAAGAAATCAGTAAATTAATCATACGACTCCTATCTGTCTGTTTGCCAGACCAAACTATAGTCATAATTATACAATAGGCCCAATATACTTTCAACACGGCTTTTTTACACTATAGGAAAGTTCTTTTACGAGCCCTTTCCTATAGTGTAAAAAGGATTTCTAAAAAACAGAAAGCGAAAGATGTCGCATTACAAATAAAAAATATTACATATGTATGGTTGGCTAATCGCCTAAAAAAGCGATTTTATATAAGGAAGATCAGCAGTAGGAGGTTTGTCCTCCTAGTGATTTTCTTAAAAGCCAATATAAAGCGTAAAAGCCTATGCTTCCATTTGGTCAATCCAAAGGTTGTATCCAAGTCCTGCTAACACAAGTACTCCACCGACTAATTGATAAATAGAGATGCTATGTGCCACGATATAGTCAATGATCATACCGGCAAATAACTGTCCGATAAATAAAAATAAAGTAAGGTAGAAGGATGAAATCTTTCCGGATAAAACAATTTGAAGCGTAACTGCGATTACACCAACTAGTCCCCCAGTATAAATCCACCACGCACCGCTATAAGCACTTACATCAAAGAAATGAAATGTCTCATTGGCAAAGATAAATAAAACGATGGAACCAAGAAGTCCCGTTAAAAAGTTGAAAAATGTACTTTGGTAGGAACCTGTTTTTTCTGATAGTGCAAAATTGATTACACGAGATAAAACACAAGTAACACCAGATAGAATGGATAAAATGATAAATAACATAGATGCCTCCTTAGGATAAAGTCATTAAGAAAATGCCGATAGAGATAATTAAAAGTCCAACAGTTTTCTTATGGTTGAATCGAATAACAGGAAGACCAAACAGGCCAAAATGATCGATTATGATAGAAGAAACAGACTGGCCAAACAGACTGAGTGCAAGTGTTAATGAAGCACCAAGGTGAGTGTATCCAACGTTGTTGAACAGGACAGTAAGGATGCCGACGAAGCCGCCGAAATAAAGATAAAAAGGAACTCCTTTTAAATTGGTTAACTTAGATTTTGTAAAGAACATGACAACGATGATGCCAAGCAGTCCAACGAAATGGATAATTACAGTGGAAGCGTAATTTCCAGTAGCCGAACTGAGCGTGCCATTTAGAAATACCATGAAGCTGATGAGCGCACCAGTTAGTAATGATAAGAAATAATTCATGTACGGTCTCCTTAAACTAGATTTGATTTTTTTACGTCTACTCATAGTATTCGATATGGACAAGGAATGCAAGAAATAATCCACATAAAAACAATGGTAAATATTACATGATTTTTTTGAAAAACAATGTATAATAAGAATGTTCCAAAAATTAAGTACATATCTTGTGAATTGGTAAAATAAAGGAGGAATACAGCATGATTACGACAGATAATAAATCCATTAATTTTATAAAAAAAGAAGATCTCACCGGGGGATATCATGGTATGCGGTACATAATGCAAAAGCAAGGAGAGGCTCAATTTAAAACGACAATCTGGCCAGAACCATTTTGTTTTGAGAAGACCCCAGAGGAGCAAAAGGAAAGCAAGGAATTCCCATTAACCACAGAGGGCAGAGATAAAGCCATAGACTGGCTCAATGAACGCTACGAGGCTCGTAAGGCTGATTGGGACAAGGCTATGGCTAATGATACATTTTATCATGCCGTAAAAGGAAAATAATTATTTGGCATTAAGTGCGGCCATTGTAATATAGTTATAAGGCTGGTTAAAGTGAGGCAGGAAGAAAGTGTCAAGAAGTTTCAGCTTGTCAATCGTGACCTTTTCCTGGATAGCCAAGCTAAACATATGGATGCCCAGGCTGATATCATAACGTGAGGCAAGCTGTGCACCAAGGATGACCCTTGATTTGTTATCATACACGATTTTAATTCGAACTTTTTCATTGTCAGACTCAATAAAGGAAGCTTTTTGATAATCTTCATATTCTGTAAACGTAGCATCAAATCCAAGTGCCAGAGCTTTCTTTAAACTCATTCCGGTGGAAACCAGGTTGAGACCAAATACGCTGATGGCATTGGAGCCCTGTACCCCGATGGATGCAAGCGGTGTGCCACAGGCATTATGTGCAGCAACAATACCCGAACGTACGGCATTTGTGGCTAGGGCAATGTAGCTTTTTGAGTCAGAAGCATTATCATAGACAGTAGCACAATCGCCAATGGCATAGACATCCGGGATGCTTGTCTGTTGATGTTCATCCACTTCATAAGCACCATTTCTAAATAAGTTCAGATGGTCTGCTCCAAGACTGGTATTTGGTCTAAATCCAATGGCCAAAATCACCATGTCTGCCTTATAGGTAGCCTGATCGGTAACGACTGCTTCGCACTTTGTAGTGCCCTTGATCTCTACCACTTTTTGATTAAGTGCCAGTTTAATACCATGTTCCTCGATTGTCTTATCCATTAGACAGGTGAAATCAGGATCGTAATATCCAGAAAGGGTTGTGTCTGCAATGTCAATCAGAGTTACATTTTTGTCTACTCGCTTAAATGCTTCTGCCAGCTCCACCCCAATATATCCGGCGCCAACTACGACGATATCTTGAATTGCCTCATGCTCCAGCTTCTCAATTACTTCTTTTGCATTTTGAAATAATTTTACTTGCTGAACGTTTTCTAAGTCTTTTCCCGGAAGGTCAGGAATGATAGGAAGAGAGCCGGAAGCAAGAATTAATTTATCATAACATTCTTCATATTCCTTTCCCTGAGCATCTTTTGCAAATACTTTCTTCTGTTCAAAATCAATATGGCTGACAGCACATTCCATATGGATCGTGGCACCTTTTTCCTCCAATTTTTCTTTGGAAGAATAAAAGAGTCCCTCGGGACCTTTGATTTGACGCCCAATCCAAAGTGCCATGCCGCACCCTAAAAAACTGATATTTGAGTTTCCGTCAAATGCAACAACACTTTCATTGGAATAGTTATCTAAAATGGTATTAATACAAGCTGTTCCGGCATGATTGACACCGACAACGACTATTTTGCTCATAATATTCAGACTCCTTTATCAATAATATACAATGCTTAGTATGGTTAAATTAGTCGGAAATACTCATATCCATAATTTACATGTAGAAATGTGAAATATAGCTGTGATACCATATGACCTAATATAAATAACCAAACAAAGCTATCGTATAAAGTTGATATAATGGATCAATAGTTTCTACCAAATCACCTATGATTTGACTACGATGTGCAGTGCTAATATGTTAGTAAAGTAATTTTTCTAATTTGCTTTGCCATATCTATGTAGCGTTTTTGCGCAGTCAAAACATTTCTGATTCCACCTTTATGATAGTGAAGAACTAAAGGGAGAAAGTCATGAAATTTATTTCTAATTATTTTGAATTCGAAAAAAATAATACCACATTCAAAAAAGAAATCCTCGGGGGATTGACCACATTTTTAACAATTGCATATTTATTATTTGTCATTCCAGATATCTTAGGATCCGTAGGAGTGCCAAAAGAAAGCGTATTTGTTGCAACTGCAATTTCAGCAGCAATCGGAACCTTTATTATGGGTGCATTCGCAAAATTCCCAATGGCATTGGCACCAGGCATGGGGCTTAACGCATTTTTTGCATACAGTGTTGTAGATGGGATGGGAATTCCATGGCAGACAGCATTTGCAGGCGTATTTGTATCAGGTGCGATTTTTGTTGTAATTTCAGCAACAGGTCTTCGTGAATTGATCATTAAAGTAATTCCAAATGACATTAAATTTGCAGTAAGTGCCGGCATCGGTTTATTTATTGCATTTATCGGATTAAAAAATGCAGGTATCATTGTAGGAAGTGCTTCTACTTATGTAGCGCTTGGCGATGTAAAATCACTACCTGTCCTTGTAACAATTTTCGGCCTTCTTGTAATGGCCATCTTAATGGTTCGTGGCGTAACATCTGCCATCTTTATTGGCTTAGTTGTTACTGTAATTGCAGGTATGGCAACAAACGTAGTTCCATTACCAACTGCAATAGTAAGCATGCCACCAAGCATGGCTCCAACATTTGGTGCAGCAATCACTCACTTAAAAGATGTATTTAATGTAGACATGTTACTTGTTGTCTTCACGTTATTGTTTATGGATTTCTTTGATACAGCAGGAACACTAGTGGCAATCGGCTCTAAAGTTGGCTTAATCAAAGAAGATGGAAGTGTAACTAATGGTTCGAAAGCATTACTAGCAGACTCTGTAGCAACTTGCGTAGGTGCTGTATGTGGTACTACAAATACAACAAGCTGCATGGAATCCTTATCTGGTATTGCCAGTGGCGCAAGAACAGGTTTCTCAAGTGTAGTAGTAAGCGGTATGTTCCTTGTAAGTTTATTCTTCTCACCATTATTAACTGTAGTAACAAGCAGCATCTCTGCACCAGCATTAATTATCGTAGGATCCTTATTATGCGTATCCTTACGTGAAATCGATTGGGATGATCCTGTAATCGCGATTTCTGCCTTCTTAACAATTATCTTAATGCCACTGACATACAGCATTGGAGAAGGAATTGCAGGCGGTTTCCTAATCTACATCATCCTAATGATCGCCAAAGGCAGAGTAAAAGACCTCCATCCCGTAATCTACGGCCTAGGAGCCCTCTTCCTTCTCTATTTTGTCATCTAATAAACATTTAACGAAAGCGAAAAAGTTAAATATATATAATATAGAAAAAAGGAGGCACATTAACGATAGAAACGTTAGTGTGTCTCCTCTTTTATGAAACTCATCTTTTTGTCAGGTAGTTTCTCATACCTGACCTAGTGGCTGGCGCACCATAGACTGAAGTAAGATTTTTCATTAAAATATCTCAACCTACAACAAAGAGATATGCGTTCCTAACAATGCTAAATTGTCTTTCCTCTACCGTTACAGTAATGACAAAATATCCACTGAGGGCAAACACCAAAGGTGTCTGACAGCAGTGGATATTTGGAGATTACTGTAGAGGCAGCGGAAAGACAATAGCACTGTTACTGTAACGCCTATCTCTTTTTCGTAAAACTTCGATATTTTAATGAAAAATCTTTTAGTAAGGATATCGAGCGCCAGCCCCTACAAAAGGCTGTTTACACGCTGACGCTGATTATAGTTTTCGAAACGTAATCGGAAACGGTCAAATAAATCTTCTTTATAGAAGGTATACAGATCGTTAGCAAGTAAAAGATGATCAAAGATAGCAAACTGCACATCTTTTAATTCATCCGTAACAGTTGGAAAGGAATGCGCTTCCTCCATAAGGGAAGTGAATTCTTCTTTTCCATTTAGAAGAAGGGAAAGGACTGCTTCTTTCGATTCCTCTTGCATTTCCTTGTCATAAATCTTTTGAACCAATTTTTTGAAGTTATTACGTGACACTTCAAGTTTTAACTGAAGTACATCCATATCTAATATAGTATCCATATAGTTATCCTCATTTTTATCTATTTGTTGCTTTTATTTTGCTTCTATCTTACTAAGAAACCCGACAAAACGCAATTGTTTAAAATGTAGAAGAAATACAATAATTTACTAATAAACCACAAAATACCAGGAAAATTCCTAATAAAATTAAGTGATTTGTTAAATCTCCTTAATTATATACGGTAAGGCCTACATTAACTTGAATTGTGTGAAATAATATAGTAATCTATTGATACTAAAAACAGGAGGAGTTCAAAGGATGACATTTATTAACGAATTACTTAACAACGCAAATGACTTCCTCTATGGATATATTTTAATTGCCTTGCTTGTTCTTGCGGGAATTTATTTTACGATCAAGACAAAATTTGTGCAAATAACAATGATTCCGGAGGCATTTCGCACACTGACAGAAAAGAAATCAAACGAGAAAGGGGTATCTTCCTTTCAAGCATTAATGATATCGACTGCATCAAGAGTAGGAACTGGTAATATCGCAGGTGTTGCATCAGCATTGGCTTCAGGCGGACCGGGTGCAATCTTTTGGATGTGGCTTCTTGGGGTTATCGGTAGTGCTTCTGCATTTGTAGAAAGTACATTGGCACAGATTTATAAAGAAAAGGACGGAAAAGCATTTCGTGGGGGTCCTGCTTACTATATTCAAAAAGCATTAGGAAAACGTTGGTTAGGCATTATTTTTGCCATCTTACTTATTCTTTGTTTTGCATTTGGATTTAATGCTCTTCAGGCATATAACGTAAGTTCAGCAGTAGAGTATTATGTATCTGGAGCAGAAGCTAAGAAAATTCTTGGCCTGGTAATTGGATTTATCTTAATGATTGCTACGGCTTATACGATTTTTGGTGGTGTACACCGAATCGGTATCATTACATCTGTAATAGTACCAATCATGGCGATTTTATATATCTGCCTTGGTTTATTTATTACACTAACAAATATTACAGCGCTTCCAGCTATTTTTTCAGAAGTATTTAAACAAGCATTTGATATCAAAGCTATTTCCGGTGGTTTTATGGGATCCTGTGTTATGTATGGTATCAAACGAGGCTTATTCAGTAATGAAGCAGGTATGGGGTCTGCTCCAAATGCGGCAGCTACAGCAGATGTTAGCCATCCGGTAAAACAAGGTCTTGTTCAAATGATCTCTGTATATATTGATACATTGGTTATCTGTACGACAACAGCAATGATGATCTTAGTATATGGGGTAGGAAATGGAGAAAAGGGAATTCCTTTAGTTCAACAAGCGGTAAAATCCCAAGTTGGCGAAATTGGTATTCATTTCATCATCGTTTCCATTATCTTCTTTGCATTTAGTTCCATGGTTGGTAACTACTGCTATGCAGAGTCCAATTTAAGATTTATCAAAGACAATAAAGTAGTATTACTTGTGTTTAGATTATTCTGTCTAGGTGCAATCGTATTAGGTTCTATTGCAAACTTTGATACGGTATGGAACTTAGCAGATGTATTAATGGGCTTTATGGCAATCGTGAATATCATTGCAATTCTCTTATTATATCCAATTGCTGTGAAGGCATTAGATGATTATAAGAAACAGAAAAAAGAAGGCAAGGATCCTATATTTAAAGCAGCTAATATTGGCATTGACAATGCAGAATGCTGGTAAGAGGATTTAGAGTGGCTAACTAGCCTGCCATGAATATAATAAAAGGTGTTCCTATAACAATAAGATTGTTAGGGAACACCTTTTTTGAATTAAGGGGAGTTTGCTCTTTGAGCAGCCACCCCTTAATTCAAAAAACGCCCTTAGAAGACAGGGCGTAGGATGCGCACTCACTTTCAGCTTGTCGACAAAGTCGACAAGCTTTGGATGAAATCAGGATTTCATCCAGTGCCGAGGGAAATGATTAGTGCTCACTCGTGCAAGTCCTTCTAAAACAGGACCTATTCGCACTAATCCGATATCCGAAAAGCGCGGTTTCCGGATATCGATTCCAATGAAAACCTATGGTTTTCAAACTTTCCTCTAAGCAGTGCGCTGGAGTGAATGCAAGATTTCATTTATCACAGTCTGAAAGTGTGTGGAACATACACTTTGTTTATAAATAGGAAAATATGTGGTGATTGGGATAAAAGGAGCATGGTGTGGTATAATCAATAAATAAAAATGGAGAAAGTGTAGGGAAATTAGAGTGGATGTACTGGTTAATCAGGGGCTGTTTGTGGCGGTTGTAAATGGTGAGACGGTTGGTTCGCTTCGAGTCATAGAAGATGGAGCCAATCGAAATCGTGTTGTAAAGGGAGAACGTGTCTATATTCAGAATTTTTCTGTACACAAGTCTTTTCGACGAAGAGGATATGGAAGCGAGCTTCTGGCATTTGTATTGGAATGGTATCAAAGGCAAGGAATATTAGAAGTGACACTGGCTGTGGAGAGCCAGAATGATATTGCAAAGGCATTGTATGAGAAAATGGAATTCCAGCAAATCAGAGAGTGTAAGGATTCCAGGCAGAACATAACATATGAGCTTTTGCTCCATAAATACGGGAAAAAGGTACTGTAGCATACAGGGATGGATGCCACAATACCTTAAAGGTGAGATAAATAAATTCACTAACAATATACCACTACTTAATCCAGGGAGAAAAAGTAGCTTAGAGGGAGATTAACTTGATTTATGAAAGGAACGCATCTAGTAGGCGTTTTTCCTTTACAAATATTATAATAGCATTTCACGACTAGATGGGATATATCAAAAATCTTAAAAATATATCAATAATATAATATAAATTTAGATGGTTTCATATTGTTATTTGGTCAGACTTGTATTACATTAAATATTAATATAACTTATAAAACGACTTATTTTGGAGGAATATCATAAATGGAAGAAGACTTTTCAATATTGGTAAATTATTTGTGGAAAGAAACCATGAAGAATTTAAATACAATCCTTTCCGAACAGGAATTAATCAAATTCTGCAGCAATGATTATTTTTATTTATCCACCATACAAGAATTGGGAAGGCCTAATTTTACTATGATTGCAGATGCATTGCAGATCAGCAAGCCTGCCGTATCAGTTATGATACGAAAGTTATTGTCAATGGGCTTGGTGGAAAAAGAGAAAAGTGAAGAAGACCGACGCGTAATTTATGTTGAGCTTACGGAAAAAGGAAAACAATTAATGAAAGGTGATCGTGATCTTTATAATAATTTATCTTTGGATATAAAATCAATTGTAAGAAATGAAGAAGAATTATCGGTTATTCAAACGACAATTCAACAGTTGGCACAGCGAATTAAGACAAAGAGCAAGTAGTTTTATCTAGATATGTAAAAAATACTGTTTTCTGATACATTTTTAAGGGTATTATTCTCTTTCAATCTTATTTATACTATATATAGTTTACTAAATAAACTTTACATAGGAATTTGAAAGGAGAACGTATCATGGCAAACAGATTTATCTTAAATGAAACTTCTTATCACGGAGCAGGAGCAATTGAAAGTATTGCAGATGAAGCAAAAGGAAGAGGATTTAAAAAAGCATTTGTATGTTCAGATCCAGATTTAGTGAAATTTGGTGTTACAAAGAAAGTATTAGATGTTTTAGAAAAGAGTGGATTAGCATATGAGTTATATTCCGATATTAAGCCAAATCCAACAATTGAAAATGTTCAACACGGTGTTAACGCATTTAAAGAAGCTGGTGTAGATTATTTAATTGCAATCGGCGGTGGCTCTTCTATGGATACTGCAAAAGCAATCGGTATCATCATTAATAATCCAGAGTTTGAAGATGTTAGAAGTTTAGAAGGTGTGGCAGACACTAAAAATAAATGTGTACCAATCTTTGCTGTTCCAACAACTGCAGGTACAGCAGCAGAAGTAACAATCAATTATGTTATTACAGATGCAGAAAAGGATCGTAAAATGGTTTGTGTAGATCCACATGATATTCCAGTAGTTGCATTTGTAGACCCAGACATGATGTCTTCTATGCCAAAAGGCTTAACAGCTGCAACTGGTATGGATGCTCTTACTCATGCAATTGAAGGTTATATTACAGCAGGAGCTTGGGAATTATCTGACATGTTCCATTTAAAAGCAATTGAAATTATCAGCAAGAATTTAAGAGGTGCTGTTGAAAATACAAAAGAAGGCAGAGAAGGTATGGCATTAGGCCAATACATAGCTGGAATGGGATTTTCAAACGTAGGTCTTGGCATCGTTCACTCTATGGCACATCCTTTAGGAGCACTTTATGATACTCCTCATGGCGTTGCTAATGCAATTATCTTGCCTACAGTAATGGCTTATAATGCAGATGCTACAGGTGAAAAATACAGAGAAATTGCAAAAGCAATGGGTGTAGAAGGTACTGACTCCATGACTCAGGAAGAATACAGAAAAGCTGCAGTAGAAGCAGTAAGAACATTAGGACAGGAAGTTGGAATTCCAGCAGACTTAAAGGATATCGTTAAGAAGGAAGATATTCCATTCTTAGCTCAATCTGCATTTGATGATGCATGTAGACCTGGCAATCCAAAGGAAACCAGTGTAGCAGATATTACAGCTTTATATGAAAGTTTAATATAATTTATGCTTTGAGCGCTAAGATGCTTAAAGTTAAACAAGAGACTGTTGTTTTTTACAGTCTCTTGTTTGTTTAAAAGGGAAGTACCCGAAAGAGTACTTCCCTTTTATTATTTATACGGACAGGATATATTTTTCCCCCTGGAACTGTTTTCGAAAGTCGGTAGGCGATACTCCTGTTATGTCCTTAAACAGCTTGCAATAGTAGGTGTCCGAAGTGTAATGCAGAATTTCTGCAATTGTTACCGGACTAAATCGAGTGAACACAAGTAAGTATTTACTCACTTGAATGCGCTGCTTATGAAAGAACATGGAAAATGACATGCCGAACTCATTGTAAAAGCATTGGGATAAAATTCGCTCGTTGATACGGAACTTCTCAGCAAGCGTTGTCAGTTTGATTTTTTCCATATCTAAATGATACATATAGGTAATGCAAAGTCTGAGCGGCTCGGATAAGGAAAGTAACTTCTTGATATATGGGGAAAGAGAGGTCATTTCATAAATTGCCACATAATGAAGTAAGTTTGCATCTTGTTCTGTCGTCGTTTCACGTAGGGTTTCCATATAGTGAGTGCGAATGTAGTTGGCAACTTCGTCAGGCATACCATTTTGAATTTGAAATAAAATCATCATCTCAATGGAATTATAAATCCTTTTCTTATGTGTTCGTAAGGAACTTTGGTCCAGATTGTAAATTATGTATATGAAATTTTCTGATAAGATACGATTTACATCATCAATGTTTCCTTTTCCAATTGCAGAATAAAATTCAGCTTTGTTAAAGGACTGTGGAGAAATAGCAGGAGCCTCTAAATCCGTAAATAAGTAAGCAGAATGTTTATGATTTAGTTTTGTATAATTATGATAAAACATTGCAAAATCATGCGGTGTAGAATTTTGGTGCTTCATATGGTGATCTCCTAAATGCCTGTAAAAATATAGATATTCCTAATTATAACCATATCTCTTATGGTTTTGTATAGGAAAATGATGGAATTTGTAAACTCCTTATCTATTTGAATTTAAATCGTATACAGGAGAAATCCCCATTGATAGAAAGCTTTAAGTTTCCTTTTTGATTTATCTGCAGGCCAGAATGGGTAAAGCGAATTGGACAGCATTCAAAACCTATCGTCGGCGGAAGGATCTGGGTGGCAACAATTTGATCGGCAAGCGTAATGGTAATAAAAGAGGTTGTCTTAATATGGGCCTCCATGACAAGCATATCGGGCGGTGTCGTATAGGAATAGTCCTCGTAAACTAGCTCACAGTGTCTGGTACTGTCTTTTGGACTGACAGCTTCAAAGTCGTCATATCCTCGAGTCAGGATGCAGTTTTTATACTGGTCATAATGAGTAGCAAGTGTATAGGAATAAGGATTACGCCAGCAAGGCTGTTCACCATCAATAAAAATAGTCTTCTTTAGATGAATGTCTTCACTTGAACTTCCTACCATGATGGAGTAATTTCCAGTTTCCAGATACATTCGTTCTAATATGGTGCTATAGTAACGAAGCTCATTTATGGAGAGAGTAAACGTTACTGTTTGTGACTGATGAGGCAATAAGGAAATCCTTTTAAAGCCTTTTAGCTGCTTGATAGGACGTTTAACTCTTGAGTTTTGCTGTCTTATATAAAGCTGTACGACTTCATCGCAGGCCAGGTCTAGCGATAGTGTGTCAATCCTTGTAACGGTAAATTGTATCTGGATTTGATCATCTGTCTGGCTTACTGAAAACTGGTCATATGCAAATGCGCCATAGGAGCTGCCATATCCAAAAGGATAGAGTACTTCCTGATCATAGTATTGGTAGGTTCGTTTGGCGTTGATTATGTCGTATTCATCCATAGAAGGAAGCAAGTCGCCGTCCTTATACCAAGTCATGCTCAGGCGGCCAGCAGGACAGCACTTACCTGTAATTGCATTTGCAATGGCACGTCCTAAGCATTGGGAGCCGGTAGCGGTCAGTAGGATGGCAGGGATGTGTTCATTTGCCCAGTTAATGCTGTAAGGATAATTAGAAGTCAGTACCAAGACTACGTTTGCGTTTGCCTCGTAAACGTTCTGTAATAAGGTTTGCTGCATTTTAGGAAGGCAAATGTCCGGACGGTCTACCTCTTCTTTGCCATTGATCATTGGATGGCATCCAAGGCAGAGGATTACCAGGTCAGAAGCTTTTGCAAGCTGAACGGCAGCAGTTACCCCATCTTTCTCTAATTCCAAGGAAACAGCAATCGGTGCATCAGCTGTCTCGCCAGTCTGCAGTATATTATCCTGGCCTATAATGACAGGAAGTGAGTTCCACGAAGTAAGCAGGGTTGAAGCATCCTTAGTTTCCAAATGAAAGGTTTCTGTAATATACCAGCCAAATGCCTGATCTTTAAGAGCAGTAAGCTCACCTTGATGAACAGGGGCTTTAAGATAATTACCGGTTGTTAGTGAGACAAATGTATGGGCATTGTTTCCCCAGTCATTATGGAGAAAGACTTCGGAATGAGCACGGTCGGTAAGGATAGCAGTTCCATCGGATGTAATGCCGACATACTTGGTGTTTACTTTCAGACGAACATGGTTCAGCGCATTTTCATGTCTAATGTTTTCTTCGCTAATCTGTTCTTTTAAACCGTCTAGGATGGTCACTTTCTCTAAAGGAAGCCCACCGTACCAGTCTTGGTTCCAAACGTCTGACAATGGCCCAATTACAGCAATCTTTTTTAAACATGCTTCTTTGGTGAAAGGAAGAAGTCCATCTTCATTTTTTAATAGGACTAAGGAGCTTTCTGCAGCCTGTAATGCAACCGCTTTATGTTTGTCTGATAAGAGCAGGCTTTCATCAATATAAGAATATGGATTTTTGGATGGATCTTTGTCATATAAGCCAAAGCGGATGCGGGTGGTAAATTGTCTTGTTAAGGCACGGTCTAAGTCTTTCTCAGTAATAAGCCCTTGGTCAAAGGCAGACTTTACGGAGTCGTATATATAGTCTGCTTCGTCGGTGAAACAGTCAATGCCGGCCTCTAAACCTGATTTAATGGTATCCGCATGTGAAGTGAAATAATGATGGTCGTTTACAGTCTGGTTTACATCCAGGCCATCTGTCACCACATGGCCGCGAAGTCCCCAGGTATCTTTAACGATAGACTGGACTTCTTTATTTAGCATGGCAGGAATGCCATTAATTTCGTTATAGGCAGTCATAAGAGATTCGGCATGACCTTTTGTGACGGCCAGACGAAATGGCTCCAGATAGTATTCATGTTTGTTTCGTGGATCGATAGATGAGCTTGTAAAGATACGGTCCTGTTCCTTATTATTAGCATAGAAATGTTTTAATGTGGCGCCAACTCTAAGATAGAATGGATCACGGCCTTGCAAGCCAGTAATATAAGAGGAAGCAAGGGTTCCGGCAAGATAAGGATCCTCGCCATAACATTCTTCTGTACGTCCCCAACGAGGATCTCTGGCCATATCGATAGTAGGGGCCCAGCGGCTAAGCCCTCCATTTTGTTCTTTTTGAAATACAATCCGTCCTTCAGTTCCAACCACCTGGCCTACCTGTTCAAGTAGTTCGGTGTCCCATGTGCAACTTAGCCCAATTGGTTGGGTAAAGCTTGTAGTAGGAATAGGAGTGCCAGGACTATAGGCCATATCATGCCTTGCTTCAATGCCATGGGCAGCTTCTCCGCCAAAGTTAAAAGGTCGTATGCCAAGCCGTTTGATGGCAATATTTCCAGGTGTCATACATCTCATCTTTTCCTCTAAGGTCAATTCATTTATAACATAATCCACCCGCTCTTCTATAGGTCTTGTATTGTCCCATAAAGGTGTATTTTTATAGTTGCTCATCCGATCGTCTCCTTTAAATAAATGTGATAAATGTATCATAACTTGTCATTGGAATCCTACTCAATGGACAATCTGATAGACAAGATGGAGATTGCTAACTCATTTCCAGTTGTATAATCACTTAAATTAAGGTATAATTGTAACTAATGAATTTTTTTGTCTAAAGGAGTAAGAGATGTTAATACGTGAATTATTAGCGAAAAAGAAAGTAACTGACCTAAGAGAAATCGCAAAAGCAAGTGGCTTAAAAGGGTACAGTAAATTAAAAAAAGACGATCTTACTAGCTTAATCGAAGAGGCAATTATTAATGAAGAATATGTACAAAAAGTTGTATTTTTTGCAAATAATAGAGAGCTTGCCTTATTTGAAAGAAAGCTTACTGAGAACGTTCCTTTTGTGGAAGATGACATCATCAGTTATCTATATATGTATAAAAGCTTATTCTACTTCATGAATGAAGAGAATCCAGATGAAAATGAATTCTTAATTCCAGATGATATCAAAGCTTTATACGAAAAAGTATTCACAAAAGAATTTAAATCAAAAAGAGATCGTTTCCAACTTGTAGCTGACTACATCGTAGCAAATGCAAATATGTACGGTATGGTTCCAGTAGAACAAGTAGTGAAAACGTTTAATGAACAAAATAAAACGCAAACAAACGGAGAAGAAGTTCTTAAAGTTTACAACTTAATCAGCGGCGTAAAACAAATCTTCTACAAATTAGTAGATGGTCAATTTGTTCATGAAGCTGTATTAGAAGAAAACGGAATGTCAATCTTAGCTGGCAAGCAAGGAAACAAACCTTACTATGTGCCATCTAAAGAAATCTTAATCAACTATGCAAGAGAAGAATACTTTGAAAGAAGTATGGCATTCGAAGCTTTAGTTGCGTTCCTTGAACACAACGTAATCGAAGATGATATCTTAACAGAAAAAATCTGTACTGAAATCCAATACTTATATTGCTTCGGTGAAGAATTACAACAAGGAATCACTGTATTAGAAGATTACGGTATCGAGATGGAAGAAGATCAGTTAAAGATCGTAATTGACTTATTAGTAAACGTTTACAATAACTCTCGTTTCTGGGAAAACAGAGGTTTCTCCCCAGTAGAAATGAATGCAATTGAAAACGTAGATGCTGCAGTTGGTATCAGTGCAAACAATACCATTGAAAAAGCAAAAAAAGTTGGTAGAAATGATAAATGTCCTTGTGGAAGCGGAAAGAAATATAAATTCTGTTGTGGTAAATAGTTACCCATCAAGACAGTTATAATAAAAAGGCAGTTAGTAAGTGACGGTAAAATGTGCCGTTACTTGCTAGCTGCCTTTTTTAGTAGCAAAGAAAGGGGGGGAGTCAAAATACTGACTCATCCCCTATAAGTTATAGCTTAAGCGGAACATTCTCCTCTAGCCATTTCGCCACACCGTCTTCATTATTTGAAAGAATGACCTCGGTTGCAATTTCTTTTAATACTTCTTCTGCATTGGCAACCGCATAGCATTCATCTGCCTGTTCAAACATAGGAACATCATTGATTCCATCGCCAAAGACAACCACACGTCGGCATCCAAGCATCTTTTTCAATTTATGGATGGCATTGGCCTTGGTAGCCTCTTTTGGCATGATTTCCAGCCAGCAGTCACCACTGTAGATATCATTTCCAATGGTGCAGTAAAAGGACTCTTTTAGCTTTTCATAGGCAGGACGTAATACTTGTTCTTCATCAATGCAGGAAAAATGAAAGTGTTTTCCATTGAAAAGTTCCATAAAGGAGGCCACCGGTGTCTTTCGATGATCATCCCTTGTTCCAATAAAGTCTTTGGTACAGTCATTGATTTTACTTTCTTCATAACAGTATCGTTCTTTGCCATCTAAGAAGGAATAGACAAGCGGATGGATTTTATGATCATTAAGGAGGTTAAGGATAGATAGGGTATCTTCTGGTTCAAAATATTGTTCTAGCAAATGTTCTCCGGTAACGTTATCTATAATGAAGGAGCCATTGTAAACGATAATTGGAATTTCCGCACGGATGCCTCCTGCCACGATTGTGGAAGTAGCCGAGGAGCGAGCAGTGGCATAGGAGAAATGCATGCCTCGTTCCACCAGCTGATTAATGACTGCATTGGTATAGTCGGAAGTGGTCTGACTGCTCCTTAGCAGGGTGCCATCCAAGTCTGATACATAAAGGGTCTGTCTAGCAAGAAGTACGGGTGTGATTGCTGGGTAAGTAAGGTTCTTTGGAAGCAGGTCAAAGGAGGCAACTTCGGCCATCTCAGTGTCAGGCATGTTTCCAATTGATTCAATCTGAGCTGTAAATACTACGCCGCATGCACCAGTATGGTGGTCACCGACCATTCCGGTTCCGGCCCAATAGTCACAAAGGGGCTGGATGGAAAAATTGATAGCCCCGGACTCTTCATAAAGCTCACGTTTGGCAGCCTGAAGCGGAGTTTCATTTGGCTCAATCTTTCCTCCCTGGGGTTCCCAGGTAGAACGCTCTTTATGTCTGCTAAGCAGTAATTTCCCTTTATATTCGGATAAGATTACAACATATTTATAGCCGTATTGTCTTAATTCTTCTAAATCAAATGTCTTACATTGCATGGCATAATGTCCTTTCTAGTGGAGAAATATATCCTTTTAATTTGGTTTATGTCTAAAAAATATGATAACACAAAAGAAATTAGTTTGTACAATAAAGAATAACAAGGAGAGAAATATAGATATAATTATTCCTATAGGGGCAATTTGTGAACAAAAAATACGAAAATAAACACAATTTTGACACGATTAATATGCGTCTTATAGCTATAATTTATCTTAATATAGAATTTAAGGATGAAATAAAGATGATAAAAAAACCAATAAGTCAATTATCCTATTATACAGGAAAAGCAGCACGCCTTATAAAGTCCAAAGGGCAGTATTTAGTACTTACACCAAGGGAAATGAGAGCATTGGATCGGAAACACAAAGATGCAGTTATGCGAAAGTTGCCGATAAACTATGAAACAAATATACATATCAAAGATCAAAAAGCAGTGCTGTCCTACGCAAGAGATGCCTGGATTGACCAGATCTCAAAATCAGCAACATACATATTGAAATGCCCAAGGGTGATTGTAAATCCATATGGAAATGCACCACTCACAGCAATCGTAATCTTTCATACTGAAAATCCATGCAAGGTTCGTTTTACAGTAAAGGGAACCCAAGAGAAATACGATATATCGGATGAGACCGGGTATACGAAAAATCATAAGGTTCCAATTTATGGTCTATATCCAAATAAGAACAATAAGGTGGTCCTTGAAGTGATTGAAGAAGGAAAAACATCTGTCGTACAAAAGACATTGTATATCCAGACAGAAAGACTACCAGAAAGCTTACAGGGCATCATTCAGGAGAAACAATATAATAGTCCATCAGGCGTACCTCTTATTCAGATTACTGGAGGAGAAATGTATCCATTTGTATTTGATAATGAACTGCAAATCCGACATTATTTTAAAACCAGTACCTCCAGTTATGGAGTCTTTCCACTAAAAAACGGCAGATATTTATGGGGCGAAAGGGAAATTGGCGTACCAACATTTGCAAATGCCCATACTTGCCAGCTTCATGAGATTGATATATTAGGTCGAATTCATAGGACATTGCTTGTGGAAAAAGGCGTTCATCATTTTGCAGTGGAACTTCCAAATGGAAACCTGATCTGTATCAGTAATACATTAGATGGATGTACAGAAGATAAACTGATTGAAATTGACCGTAGTACAGGAAAAGTGATAAGAGAGATCGACATGAGGATGCTGGTAGGGGATGAATATCGAGACATGGTAGACTGGGTTCATCCAAATGCCCTTCAGTATAATGAGAAAGAGGACTCCTTGCTGATCTGCATGCGTAACGTGCATTCTGTAATGAAGATCCGATGGTCTACACTGGAAGTTCTCTGGGTATTATCCATTCCAGAATTTTGGAAAGGGAAGAAGCTTGAGGACAAGGTATTGAAGCCGGTTGGTGATATAAAGTGGAACTATCAGGCTCATGCAGCCCATGAAGTTAAGGATTTACAGGATGCAAGAGAAGGAATGCGCTATTACATGGTATTCGACAACCATCAAGTAAACCGTCGTAAAAGTGAGCAGTTTAATCCTACCGGATTTTCTTATATTAATATTTTTGAAGTAAATGAACAGGATAAGACAGTTTCTTTGTTTAGACAATTTGAAATACCTCTGTCCCTTATCCGCTCCAATGCATATTATGACTCAAAGAGCAATCACGTATTTGCCATGGAGGGATGTCTCAAACGAACATTTACTGAGGTGAGAGGGCGTGTTTTAGAAATCGACTATAAGACGAAAGAAGTCATTAACTCGTGTGCCATAAAAAAAGATTTCTTCAGCGCGCATCCATTTATTCCAGTCTATGAACCGCTAATGAAGCCATTGGAGTATAAAAAGGATTATATGATTGGACAACTTAGCCAGTTAAAGGAGATGAAAAGCAAAGTCTCCACAGTTGGATTGAAACCAGAAGATAAAATTATCTTAAATATAGAGATTCGTGAAGAATACCTATACATCAAGGCGGTGGACCATAGCATTGAAAAAGTAATCTTTATAGGCAACAGCCATTGTTATGAAAAAGATTATACTGATACTCATCAGACAAATAAGTTCCATAAAGATCGTAAGTATTATGTAATGATTCCTATAAAAGACTTGGTGCCGGACCAATATGATCTTGTAATTCAATCTAAGGGAAGTAATTACAGTACGGACTACCAAATTAAAGTGAATAAAGGAGAAGACCATGAATAAATTATCGCATTTAGATGCCCTTGAGGCAGAAGCAATCTATATCATGCGTGAAGTAGCAGCAGAATGTGAAAAACCGGTTATGTTATATTCCATAGGAAAAGATAGTTCTGTTATGCTGCATCTTGCACTAAAAGCATTTTATCCAGAGAAACCACCATTCCCATTTTTACATATTGATACCACATGGAAGTTCAAAGAGATGATTGAGTTCCGTGACATGGTAGCTGAGAAATACGGACTGGACATGCTTGTCTACACCAATCAAAAGGGTGTGGAGGATGGCATTAATCCATTTGACCATGGTTCAGCTTATACCGACATTATGAAGACACAAGCCCTAAAAGAGGCCTTAGATAAATATCAGTTCACAGCAGCATTTGGTGGCGGACGCAGGGATGAAGAAAAATCTCGTGCAAAGGAGAGAATTTTCTCCTTCCGTAATAAGGCCCAGGCATGGGAACCAAAAAATCAAAGACCGGAAATGTGGAAGCTTTACAATACTCAGATCTTTAGTGGAGAAAGCATGCGAGTATTCCCATTGTCTAACTGGACAGAAAAGGATATCTGGCAATATATCCAGAGAGAAAATATTGAAATCGTCCCATTGTATTATGCAAAGGAACGTCCTGTGGTATGTCATGATGATAATATCATCATGGTGGATGATGACCGTATGCGCCTAGAACCTGGAGAAAAGATTGAATATAAAAAAATCCGTTTCCGTACCCTAGGATGTTATCCGTTGACAGGCGGTATGGAATCAGATGCAGATACATTGGATGCAATTATCGAAGAGACATTAAGCGCAGTTTCCTCAGAACGTACGTCAAGAGTCATTGACCATGAAGCAGCAGGAAGTATGGAACGAAGAAAGAGAGAGGGGTATTTCTAGGATGTTGAGTTTACTTAAGTTTATTACATGCGGCAGTGTGGACGATGGAAAATCTACGTTGATTGGCCATATGCTTTATGATGCAAAATTAATCTTTGCGGATCAGGAAAAGGCATTAGAGCTTGATAGCAAGGTAGGAAGCCGAAATGGAGATATCGACTATTCTCTTTTATTAGATGGTTTAATGGCAGAACGGGAACAGGGCATTACCATTGACGTTGCATATCGTTATTTTACTACAGAGAAACGAAGCTTTATTGTTGCCGATACTCCGGGCCATGAAGAGTATACAAGAAATATGGCAGTAGGGGCTTCTTTTGCAGACTTGGCAGTAATTCTAGTAGATGCGTCTCAAGGCGTTCTCCTTCAGACAAAACGTCACACAAGAATTTGCGCATTAATGGGCATCAAACATATTGTATTTGCCATTAATAAAATGGATTTAATTGATTATAATCCAAATGAATTCGCTCATATTGAGAAGGAACTTAGACTTCTTTGTGCAGAGTTTGAATTCGACAGTATCTACACCATTCCTGTATCTGCAACGGAAGGTGATAATATTACCAGCTATTCCGACCGCATGCCATGGTATAAAGGTATCTCCTTATTAAATTATTTAGAGACAGTGGACGTTCATGAGAAAGAAGATGGAGAAGGATTTGTTATGCCGGTACAGCGTGTAAGTCGACCAGATTATACATTCCGTGGCTTCCAGGGACAGATTGCATCCGGATCAGTAGAAGTAGGACAAGAAGTAACAGTTCTGCCAAGTCAGGAAAAAGCAAATGTCAAAAGCATCCTAGTAACGGATCGTGAGGAAAATCAGGCATTTTGCGGCCAGGCAGTCACAATCCAGTTAGACAAGGAAGTGGATGTTTCAAGAGGATGCGTATTGCAGACAAAGAACGAGCTTCATGTGGGTACCATGTTTTCTGCATCTTTATTATGGATGGATGATGTAAGGCTAGTCCCTGGAAAAAATTATTTGCTGAAGCTTGGAACTATGCGTGTGCCTGCAATCGTCATGAATATAAAGTATCGTGTAGACGTTAATGAGGGAACCCATAAGCAGGCGGAATATCTGTATAAAAATGAAATCGCAGAATGTGAAATTTCAGTTGGAAATAAAATTGCCTATGATTTATTTAAGAATAATCGAGAACTTGGTTCCTTTATCTTGATTGACCGTGTTTCTAATATGACGGCAGCCTGTGGCGTCATCGAGCAGCCTCTTAAGAGAGATGGAAATATTAAATGGCAGCAGATGGATATAACAAGGGAAATCCGTGCAAAACAAAAAAATCAAAAGCCATTTACCCTTTGGTTTACCGGATTATCAGGCTCTGGAAAGTCAACACTTGCCAATGAAATCGAGAAACGTCTGGTAGTCATGGGAAAACATACCATGTCGTTAGATGGAGACAACATTCGTTTTGGTCTAAACCGTAACTTGGGATTTAAGGAGCAGGACCGCATTGAAAATATTCGTCGTATTGCAGAAGTTTCTAAGCTTATGAATGATGCCGGCCTTATTGTGACCACGTCCTTTATCTCTCCATATGAACGTGATCGCCAAAATGCCAAAGAGATCATTGGAGAAGAAAACTATTTGGAAGTCCATGTAAGCACTCCTTTAAAAGAGTGTGAGAAAAGGGATGTAAAAGGTTTGTATAAAAAAGCATGCAATGGAGAAATTCCTCATTTTACAGGTGTTTCTAGTCCTTATGAGGAACCAAGTGCACCTTATATTACAGTGGATACCTCTGAAAAGACGATTGAAGAGTGCGTAGAATACATTATGGATGAATTGAAAAAGTCAGAGATTTTATAGTGAACGATTTTAGCTAGAATAGCCTCCAAATTGCCAATATTTGTTTGAAAGCCTTTGTTTTAGGGTGTATAATAAAAGGTATGTAGGAGGGATGATATGAGTTGGTATGAGGAAAGCGTAATCTATCAGATTTACCCTTTGGGGTTTTGTGGAGCTCCCAAGAAGAATAATGGAAAACTGGTTCCACGAATTCGGAAAGTAGTGGATTGGATCCCATATTACAAAGAATTAGGAATAGATGTAATCTTGTTTAATCCTATTTTTGAGTCAGAAATCCATGGATATGATACAAAGGAATATCGGAAAGTGGATGTTCGATTGGGGAATAATGAGGATTTCAAGTATGTTTCTGAAGAATTACATAAAAACGGAATACGAGTGATGCTCGATGGTGTATTCAACCATGTTGGAAGAGGCTTTTTTGCATTTCAGGATGTGTTGAAAAATCGTGAGGATTCAAGATATAAAGATTGGTTTTACATTCGTTTTGAAGAGGACAGCCCTTATCGGGATGGACTTGGTTATGTGGGATGGGAAGGTCATTATGATCTGGTAAAACTTAACCTTGAAAATGAAGAGGTAGTGGAATATTTATTTTCAGCAATCAGACAATGGGTTCAGGAGTTTAATCTGGATGGACTTCGCATCGATGTTGCCTATTGTATCAATAAGCATTTTCTTAAAAGGCTTCGTACATTTACAGCATCGCTGAAGGAAGACTTTATCTTGACTGGCGAAGTCCTATTTGGAGATTATAATATCTTTGTAAATGACCAGATGCTTCATTCCTGTACCAACTATGAATGTTATAAGGGAATACATTCCAGCTTGAACGATCTGAACTTATTCGAAATCAACTACTCACTAAACAGACAGTTCAGCAGACGACAAAATGGAATTTATCAGCGTTTAAGCTTGCTTAATTTTGTCGATAATCATGATGTATCCAGAATTGCAAGCATATTGAATGATAAGGAAGAATTGCCATTAGCGTATACTCTCCTGTTTACCATGCCAGGTGTTCCATGTATTTATTATGGCAGTGAATGGGGTGAAAAAGGGGATAAGAAAGATGGAGACAATAAGCTGCGTCCTAAGTTTAAGGCACCTGTGAAAAATCAGTATTTTATCTTTCATCAGCTTTTGATCAGCATTTATAAGCAAGAGAAAGCCCTTCAGTACGGAGATTATGACACAATCATGATTTCCAATAAGCAGTTAGTCTTTAAGAGGGAATATAAGGGAGAAAGTATCCTGGTATTGCTTAATGCAGAAAATAAGCAAAAAAACGTAAGTCTTGGAGAAATTAAGGGTGAAGCAACCAATCTTTTAACCAAAGAGGTGGCAGTATTAGAGGATGAAATCACGATGGAACCATACGACGTGATGTTATTTAAACTTTCTGCTTGCAAAATGAAATAAAAGGTTATATAATGAGTGAAAATGTAAATATGAGAAATAAGCAATGAGAAAAGCTATGATTTGAAAGAGTCTCAGAGAGCCGATGGTTGGTGTAAATCGGTACTTATTAAAATCGTTCCACTTTTTTAGCTGCTGGTGATAAATCAGAAGGTTAGTACCCTTTAACGTACTTTTAAAGAGGTTTGCTTTTAGCAGACAATTTGGGTGGCAACGCGGAAACATTCGTCCCATGCACTAGTTTTTAGTGCGTGGAAAAACGAATTTCCACGTTGCCACTTTTTTTGTCCTAACAAAGTATCTTGTTGGGAAAAATAAAGTGTGCCAAGATTCATAAGATATTTTGGAGTATTATTGCTTTTTTGAACTCATAAATAGATTGTATTGTAATTGGAGGAAACAACTATGTTAGATTTAAAATTTGTCAGAGAAAATCCTGAAATCGTAAAACAAAATATCCGCAACAAATTCCAAGATAAAAAACTTCCTTTAGTAGACGAAGTAATTGAATTAGATGCTGAAAGCCGTAAAGTAAAAGGAGAAGCAGATCAATTAAGAGCTGACCGTAAATCCTTAAGTAAACAAATCGGTGCATTAATGGGACAAGGTAAAAAAGAAGAAGCAGAAGAAATCAAAGCAAAAGTAAATGCACAAGCTGATCGTCTTGCTGAATTAGAAGCAAAAGAAAGAGAATTACAAGAAGAAGTTAAAAACAGAATGATGATCATTCCTAACATCATCGATCCATCTGTACCAATCGGTAAAGATGATTCTGAAAATGTTGAAGTTGAAAAATTCGGTGAACCAGTGGTTCCTGACTTCGATATCCCTTACCATGCAGAAATCATGGAAAGCTTTGACGGCTTAGACCTTGACTCTGCTCGTAAAGTAGCAGGTAATGGTTTCTACTACTTAATGGGAGACATTGCAAGACTTCACTCTGCTGTAATTTCTTATGCTAGAGATTTCATGATCGACAGAGGCTTCACTTACTGTGTACCACCTTTCATGATCCGTTCCGACGTTGTTACAGGCGTTATGAGTTTTGCAGAAATGGATTCCATGATGTACAAAATCGAAGGAGAAGACTTATACTTAATCGGTACAAGTGAACACTCCATGATCGGTAAATACATCGATACAATCGTAAAAGAAGATACTCTTCCTCATACATTAACATCTTACTCTCCATGCTTCAGAAAAGAAAAAGGTGCTCACGGTATTGAAGAACGTGGTGTTTACCGTATCCACCAATTCGAAAAACAAGAAATGATCGTTGTATGTAAACCAGAAGAAAGCATGGAATGGTATGATAAATTATGGAGAAACACAGTTGATTTATTCCGTAGCTTAGATATCCCAGTAAGAACACTTGAATGCTGTTCTGGTGACCTTGCAGATCTTAAAGTAAAATCTGTTGACGTTGAAGCTTGGTCTCCAAGACAAAAGAAATACTTCGAAGTTGGTAGCTGTTCTAACTTAGGTGACGCTCAAGCTCGTCGTCTTAAGATCCGTGTTGCTGGTGAAGATGGAAAATACTTCGCTCATACATTAAACAACACAGTTGCTGCACCACCTAGAATGTTAATCGCATTCCTTGAAAATAACTTACAAGCAGATGGTTCTGTAAGAATTCCAGAAGCTTTACGTCCATACATGGGTGGAAAAGAGTTCATTACTAAAAAATAATTGTTGGGCTGGCGCACTTTTTGGGTGCTGAAAAGGCTTAGCATTAAAATATTGTAGATTTACGAAAAAGAAAAAGGAGCTTCCGTAACAGTCCTATTGTACTTCCGCTGCCTCTACAGCTGCAGAGGAAGTACAAGTTAGGATTGTTAGGAACTCCTTTTTCTTTATGTAGGTTGTGATATTTTAATGGTAAGCCTTGCTTTATACTGTGATGCACAAGCCGTTATGTCCTGTACGGTGAAGATTGTACAGGACCAAAAGACTAGTTTCCTGAAAGACGAGCGTCTTGAAAGACACGTTTAATTGTACATAAGAATAGAAATATGGATTAGCAATAATAATATGTCAAACAGAATCATATAATATGGAATAAATGTTATTTTGAGATAAAGAAGGTGATCCGATGAATATAATTCGCGCGGTGCATTCGTTGCAGAGGCGTAAAAACCAGGAAGAAAAGAATAGTTTGTATACAGTCTGGGGTGAGGAATTAAAGGCACAGATTGAAGAAGCAGTTCGTACCTCAAATTATGATGAACTTTGTCCTTTGGATGAATATCCAAGGCCACAGCTAAAGCGTAGCCAATATGAAATATTAAATGGATTTTGGGATTATGCCATTCAGAAAGAAAAGGGAATTCCAGAGAAATTCGAAGGTAAAATTCTGGTGCCATTTTCTCCAGAGTGTGAATTGTCCACTGTGAAAAGACTGCTCCTTCCAAGGGAAAATTTATGGTATCGAAGGTTTATCACCATATTTGAGAAGCCAAAAGAAAAGCGATTACTACTTCATTTTGGAGCAGTAGATCAGCGGGCAACGGTTTATGTAAATGGTTATAAGGCTGGAAAACATACAGGCGGTTATTTGCCATTTACCTTTGATATCACCGATATGGTGGAGGTAGGCAAAAATGAGCTGATGGTCCGAGTAACGGATGATACGGACACCTGTTATCATGCAAGAGGCAAGCAGAAATTGATCCATGGTGGTATGTTCTATACACCACAAAGCGGAATTTGGCAGACAGTTTGGTATGAATGGGTACCAGAGGTGTATATGGAGGAGTTAAGGATAACTCCAAAATATGATAAGCAAGCAGTAGCAATTAAGCCAGTTTTAAAAGGGATTGGTGAAAAAGCAACCTTGGATGAATTGCCAGATATGAAGATTGTCATATCAAAGAGAGGTAAGGATATTCTTGTCTATAAAGGAAAGGCCAAAGGCGTAGTGTTATCTGTGAAGTCAGCCAAAGGAAATATGGAAAGCTGGAGTCCGGAGCATCCAATCCTATATGAATTAGAGGTGACCATTGGTGATGATACAGTGGAAAGTTATTTTGCCATGCGAAAGATTAGTATTGGAAAGGACAGAAAAGGACATCCAACGATCTTATTAAACAATCGTCCTTATTATCAGAAAGGTATTTTAGACCAAGGCTATTGGCCGGAGGGCCTGTACACTCCTCCAAGTGATGCTGCATTTTTATATGATATCGTGTCTATGAAGGAATTAGGCTACAATATGATACGAAAACATATCAAGATTGAGCCATTGCGCTGGTATTATCATTGTGACAGGCTGGGAATGCTTGTATGGCAGGATATGGTCAATGGCGGTGACAGTTACAGTCTGATGCGGGTATGTTATTTGGCAGGATTGGCTCCTCACCTTGGAACAAAGGTGAAAGATAATCGCTATTGGTATTTTAGTCGAAAAGCAAAAGCAGGGCGAAAAGAATGGAAAAATGAGTGTATTCAAACAGTAAAACATCTTCAAAATGTGCCAAGTATTGTAATGTGGGTATTATTTAATGAAGGATGGGGGCAGTTTGACAGTGCGGAGTTATATAAGATCATTAAAAAGATTGATAAGACAAGGATAGTGGACCATGCCAGTGGGTGGTTTGATCAAAAAACAGGAGATGTGAAAAGTGAGCATAATTATTTCCGTCGATTAAAGGTTAAACATGATAGAAGGCCATTTATTTTATCTGAGTTTGGCGGATTTGTCTGCCATATCTGTGGTCATAGCTATTCGGAGAATACATTTGGATATAGGATGTTTGCAAGCAGGATTGAATTCACAAAGGCTTATCATAAATTATACGAAAAGAAAGTAGAACCATTAAAGAAAAAGGGACTTTGTGCGACTGTATACACTCAGCTCAGCGATGTGGAAGAGGAAGTAAATGGTTTATTAACCTATGATCGAAAGTATAAGAAGCTTAAGAAACTAGAGAAGTAGGAGAAACGAAGTAAAATGACGAAACAGGAAATCTTTACACAGATTGAGGAACATTTGTTAAGAGATCACAAGCCTAGTGAGTTTTTGGATACATTGCTGCAAAATGAAATATTTCAAATGGAGCCGTTTCGCCCCCTTTATTTGCTATCAAAGACGGAGCAGTCGCCCAAATATCATCCCGAAGGGAATGCTTGGGTGCATACGCTGATGGTGGTAGACGAGGCTGCAAAGGTGAAGGAAAAGAGTTCAGATCCATACTGCTTTATGTGGGCAAGCTTTCTTCATGATATCGGAAAGCCTGAGACAACGGCAATCCGTCATGGAAGGATTACTTCGTATGGCCATGATGATGTGGGAGAGAAAACTGCCAGAGAATTTCTGACCGTATTTATGTCTGATCGAAAGAAAATAGATATGATTTGCGCCCTTGTCCATTATCATATGCATATTTTATATGTAACAAAAGATTTACCTTTTGCAAAAGTGGAGCAAATGCTAAAAGAAGCAGAGCTTGAAGATGTTGCATTGCTTGGCTGGTGCGACCGAATGGGTCGTACCAATGCCAACCCAGAAGAGGAAAAACGCACCATCTCTCAATTCCTCAAAAAAGTCCGTTCACGACTAAAAAAATCATAATTCATTTTTACAATTTACTACTGGATAATGCGGCTGCCGTTATGCGACCTAAATCAAGGTTTTTCATCAACACTATAGTGCGGCAGCCCCGCCATCCCAGATAAGAAAACTTTCGCGACTGTCTTTTTTTGAAGCAGTCCCGACAGAAATCGATTGACTAAGAGTAAATTCTGTATAATTTTCTAAATAATAAATATATTCGCTATCAGGATAGTACATAATTAGTTTTATTTTCCTTGGAGCACGGAACAAGGAGTCCTGTATTTGAGAAAGTGTATGCATAAAGATCTCTATGGAAAAAGGATTAAAGAAATAGAATATGGTCTGTCTGTCATCCACTACGTAATCTTGTGCTCCACAGTGAAAGACATGGATCTTTTCTTTATGGGTTCCTTTATAAGAAACTATATTATCTAAGCATTTTTTATAATAATCTTCATTATATTCGACTCCAGTTACCTCACAGTGAAAACGGTGGTGGATATAGAACAGTAATCGACCAGGACCGCATCCATAGTCGACAAAATAATCTTCTTTCTTCAACGGATATTCATCGAAGAACTGATCCAGAAGCTCATATGGAGTTGGTTCATATCGGTGATTATAGTACGTATCTTTCCCATCTTTTTGTATTTCTTCGGTCTGTATATTCAATATATGTTCCATTTATAATCCTTTCTAAGTAAATATAAATTAATCATCTGTCATTTGTTGTCGTATTAACTGTCTAATGGTTTCGTATAAATATGGCTTTAGTTCCTCCAGGGAGACGGGCTCGCTATAAAGGATTGCACTGTATACGGTAGAGCTTACCAGTTCCACAATCATAAAGATCATAATTTCAGGATTTTTAAAGGTATGTGGAGAATCTTTTAGCATTTGGAGATAGACCGTATAAAAATCAATATCATTTTCGCTTGGTGTAATCAATGCATTTTTGAAAATTCCCCAGCTTAAGTTTTTTGAAATAAAGGTTAAGAGCGACTGGTCCTTATCCAGATCATCGATAATATGGTTGATGATAAAGATAATGGATTCCTCAAAGTCTGTGACGCCAGATTTAATAAGGGCTTGATTGGCAGCGTGGAAAAGTTCGCTGGACTTGTGTGAGACAAGCTTGTTACGAAGGTCGTATTTATCCTTGAAATATAGGTAAAAGGTTCCTTTTCCAACTCCCGCGGAGTCAACAATCTCAGAAATCGATGTCTTGTTAATTCCCTTTGTGATAAATAGGTCAAACGCGGTGTTTAGCAAAGAGTCATGTTTCAGTTTTTTGTTGGTGTCCAATTTTCCCATAGATGTTCCCCCTTTTTTCGAAACTTATCTTGCACTTGACAAAAATATAATTTCGAAGTAGTTTTTATGAATGTAAATAGATGGAATAATTTACGAAAATCTTAAATTTTTTTAAATTAATTGACCACTAGTCACTTTTATGTTATAACAATCATATCATATAAAATGACTGTTGGTCAATTATGAATTGTACATTTAAGGGAGGAGAGAAAATGATTAAGTTTGGGAAAGCAATCGTTAAAAGTAGATGGATTATTTTTATCGTCAGCATCCTGTTACTGATCCCATCAGTAATCGGCATGGTATCTACAAGAGTCAATTATGATATCCTATCGTATTTACCCAAAGACATTGAGACCATGGTAGGCCAGGACATACTGGTGGATCAATTTGGTACAGGAGCATTCTCCATGTTTGTAGTAGAGGGAATGGAAGATAAGGATGTTGCCAAACTAAAGACAAAGATTGAAGGTGTCGACCATGTAGAGAAAGTCGTATGGTATAACACCATTGCAGATCTATCAATTCCAAAGAGTATACTTCCAGATAAAATTTATAAAGAATTCAACACAGAGGATTCCACATTGATGGCAATTATTTTTGATACGACCACATCAGCAGATGAGACAATGGATGCCATTGCAAAGATAAGGGATATTGGAGGAAAGCAGTGTTTCTTAAGTGGTATGTCAGCCATCGTTACTGACACGAAGAATTTGACCAATAATGAGGAGCCAATTTACATATTCATTGCAGTATTACTTTCTACAATTGTGCTGTCCCTGACCATGGACTCATTTCTTGCACCAATCTTTTTCTTATTGAGCATTGGAATGGCAATCCTGTATAACTTAGGCAGCAACTACTTTTTAGGAGAAGTTTCTTACATAACAAAAGCATTAAGCGCAGTACTTCAGTTAGGTGTCACAATGGATTATTCCATTTTCTTATGGCACAGTTACGAAGAGGAAAAACAAAAATACCAGGGCGATAAAGAACGAGCAATGTCTCATGCAATCAGCAATACGTTAGTCAGTGTTGTTGGTAGCTCCATTACGACAGTAGCCGGCTTTATCGCTCTTTGTTTTATGAGCTTTACGCTAGGCATGGATTTAGGTGTGGTAATGGCAAAGGGGGTTATCTTTGGTGTGATTTCCTGTGTAACCATTTTACCAAGCTTTATCCTGATCTTTGACAAGGTATTGGTTAAGACCAGCCACAAGCCATTACTTCCTGAGCTTGGAGGTATTTCCAAGTTCGTAATCAAGCGTTACTACATATTCTTGATTATATTTGCCGTATTACTTTTCCCAGCTATTTATGGTGAAAGGAATACGGACGTGTATTATAACTTGGATGAGACCTTGCCCAAAGACCTTCCAAGCGTTATTGCAAATGACAAACTGAAGGAAGATTACAACATGAACGCCACCCATATGGTTCTTGTAAGCAGCAAGCTGGAGACCAATAAGATTGGTGAACTAATTGATGAGCTAGATAATGTGAAAGGTGTCAAATGGGCATTAGGACTAGAATCAATCATTGGTCCGGCAGTTCCAGAAACTATGATTCCAAATTCAATTAAAGATATCCTGAAAAATGAGAACTGGGAAATGTTGATGGTAAACTCACAATATAAGACTGCCACAGATGAAATGACGGCTCAGTGTGATGAGATTGGAACAATCATTAAGAAATATGACAGTGGTGCAATGCTAGTAGGAGAAGCACCTTGTACGGTGGATTTGATCAAGATTACGGATAACGATTTTAAGGTCGTAAGTGCAGTAAGTATTGGCGTAATCTTTTTAATCATCCTGATAATCTTCAAGTCAATCAGCCTTCCAATCATCTTAGTAGCAGTAATTGAATTTGCCATCTTTATCAACATGGGAATTCCTTATTACACCAATACGGAGATACCATTTATCGCATCTGTTGTAATTGGTACGATCCAGCTTGGTGCAACAGTTGATTATGCAATCTTAATGACAACAAGGTATAAGAAAGAACGTAATAATGGAAATAGCAAGCATGATGCAGTCCTGATTGCCCACAGTGCTTCTATTAAATCAATTGTAATCAGTGCTTTAAGTTTCTTTGCAGCAACATTTGGCGTAGGTCTTTATTCCAATGTAGATATGATCAGTTCGTTATGTACGTTGATGTCAAGAGGTGCTTTGATCAGTATGGTTGTCGTACTTTTGATCTTGCCATCCATGTTCCTGTTACTTGATAAAGTCATTATTAATACGAGTCTTGGGTTTAAGTGCAAAAAAGATCGTAACAATAATACAGTAAATCCAAAAGTAGTTAGTTAGGAGGAATTAATTATGAGGAGAAAATATAAAAAAGTAGTTGCACTTTGTACGGCGACCACAGTTGCAGTGGGAAGCCTGACATCTTGTCAGAATTCATCAAAATCAGAGACTACAGACTCTAAGACGGCTGTCTCTGATGATACAAATAAAACGGATGAAACAACAAAAACTGTAAGAAGTTCAGATGGAAAAGAGGAGAAGACAGAGACAGTATATGCAAAGGCAGATGCATCTGGCAAAGTAAATGATGTGACAGTAAGCAATTGGTTGTTAAATGGAACCGGAGCAGCATCTATTGCAGATGTCAGTGACCTTTCAAACATTAAGAATATCAAAGGAGAAGAGGAATTTAGCAGTGATGGAACAAATTTAAACTGGTCTGCGGACGGAAGCGATATTTATTATCAAGGAACGACCACCAAGGAACTTCCTGTCAATGTGAAAATTACATATACACTGGATGGCAACCAGATAGCACCAGAAGATTTGGCAGGCAAGAGTGGCCATTTAAAGATCCATTTTGATTATGAGAATACACAAAAGCAGACGGTTGATGTAAATGGAAAACAGCAAGAGGTAAGTGTTCCATTTGCAGTAATGACAGGCATGATTTTAGACTCAGAGAAGTTTATCAATGTTAAGGTGGATAATGGGCAGGTACTTAGTGATGGTGATAAGATGATCGTGGCAGGTCTGGCAATGCCAGGCCTTCAGGAAAGCTTGCTTGATGGTATTAATGAAGACTATACAAAGGATATTGATATTCCAGATTCGGTGGAGGTCGAGGCAGACGTTACAGACTGTTCGATCGATATGACATTATCCGTAGTCCTAAATGACCTATTAAATGACATTAATACAGATGATTTGAATGATTTTGATGATATCAAAGACAAGGTAACGGAGATGAAAGACAATTTCCAAAAGATCGTGGATGGTTCCGGTGATTTAAATGATGGAGTAGATACTTTATTTAGTGCTAGTTCTAAACTAGATAATGGTGTAGAGGACTTGTTGGAAGCAGTGGGGAAAATAAAGGATGGATCAGGTACATTAAATAATGGTGCAAAGACATTACTAGATGGAACAAAGAACCTAAATAAAGGAGCCGCAGAGTTAAATAAAGGTTCTGATACTTTAAATAGCGGTGCAACGACTTTAAATTCAAAATCAAATGAGCTAAAGAGTGGAGCAGATACCTTGATTAAGAGTCTAAAGACAGCCAAAGATGGAAGCAGTACGTTAAAGAATGGATTAAATCAGCTTTCAGACGGAGCTAAAACATTAGATAAAGGAGCTGCCTCTTTAAAGTCAGGCCTATCAGAGGCAAAAGACGGAGCTGACAAGTTAATCGCAGGATATAAGGGGGATGGAACGGAAAAAAATCCAGGAGCAGTTGCTGGTTCTAAGTCTCTTGTTGACGGAGTTGAGACTGCTAAGTCTGGAGCAGAGTCTGCGAAAGATGGAGCAAAGGAAGTAAGCGATGGGGCTAACTCAGTAAATGAGGGAACTAAGTCAGTGAAAGATGGCACAAAGTCAGTGGAGGATGGAGCAAAAGAAGTAAATGATGGAGCTAAGGCTGTAAATGACGGCGCTAAAAAGCTGGATGACAGCATGGATACCTTGATAAAAAAGGTATCTGGCTTAAAGGACAGCCTGAATGCATCAAAGAAAACATTGACAGAAAAGAAAGAAGCATTATCTGACGATCAAACAATGGAGAAAACAGTAGCATCAGCACTTGCAGATAACAGCAAATATCAGACGGTCATTTCTAATTTAGCTGCAGTTGAAGAAAAAATTAAGAGTTTTGATACTTCCACTTTAGCAGAGGAGAAAGCTGTCAAAGAATATGAGGGACTGCTTGAGAAAAAAGCAGAGCTAACATATGCCAAAGGTCAGATTGAAGGGTATGCAAAAGGTAATATTGAAGGCCAGATCGATGGTGCAATCAGCACATTACAAGAAATATTAGATAACTTTGATAAAAAAGATGAAAATGGATTAACCTTGGAGCAGGAATTAGCAGCATTGAAATCCAAAGGGACAGAAGCGCTTTCGAAAGGAACTGAAACCCTCTATGAAGGAACTGAGGCACTGTATAAAGGAACACAAACACTTTCCAAAGGAGTCGATGCACTTTCTAAAGGAACGGCAGATCTGTCTACGGGAGCACAATCCCTTTATGAAGGAACAAAGACATTATATGACGGAACGGGAACACTATATAATGGCACAGATAAGCTATTAACCGGAGCAAAAAGCGTGCAAGATGGAATTAGCCAGCTTAGCAGTGGTACCTCTACTTTGAACAGTGGATTAACAAAACTTGAACAAGGTGCAAATGACTTAAAAGATGGAACAAAAAATCTAAAAGATGGTGCCAGCTCAGCAAAGACAGGAAGTGATAAGTTATATAGTGGATTATCCAAGTTATCAGCAGGCGGCAGTACATTAAAGACAGGACTAATCAGTTACACGGATGGAGTAGCATCTGTTGCAGGAGGGGCTAGTGCTTTGGCAATTGCTATCGATACGTTAAATGCCGGTACCAACAAATTAGAGGATGGAGCATCCACCTTATATTCAGGAACTACAACATTAAAAGACGGAAGCAGTGCATTATACTCTGGTACCTCAACGCTTAAGAATGGAACAAGTGATCTGACAGATGGTGTAGGAAAACTGAAAGATGGCAGTTCTGATCTTTTTGATGGAACGAAAGAGTTCCAAGACAAGGCAATTAATAAGATTTCTGATGCAGTAGACGAAAACTTCGATACAATCAAAGATAAATTAATTGCAACGGTAAAAGCCGGACAGCAATATAATAGTTTTTCTGGAATCACTAATGACATGGATGGAACTGTAAAATTCATTATTGAGACAGCAGCAATTGGTGGCGATGATGAATAAAAAATGGTAAAATAGCAAAAAGTAATGCCAGACCATATTGGTCTGGCATTATTTACATGCATAAGAAAAATGTCACAAGCACTTGGGGGATAATGTGGATAAAACAGTATAAAAACGGTGAAAAAAGTAAATAAAGTGAACAACTACGAAGGGGGGACCCGTCCGGATTCCGGCTAAATGGTGGATAAATTCAGGTTGATGTGGGAAAAAAGCTCTACCCTAAATAGGAACTGATTGCTATAAATAGGAAACTTTTTTATAATATTTAAGGATTAAATGTAAAATACTAGAAAAGTGAGATGAGGAGCAGGGTGCGTGTTCCCTTTTCCATTGCAAGAACTTAGAAAGTTTCATATAATTTTGAAGTACGATAAAATATGACAAAAGAGGGAAATAAACTATGATCAAATTAATTATTACCGATTTAGACGGTACTCTATTGAAGAGAGGAAATCAGTCGTTGGATGCATCCACATTGGAGAAAGTTGAGCAGCTAAAACGACAAGGAATTTTATTTGCAGCAGCGAGTGGAAGACAGTATCCCAATATGAGAAGGTTATTTGACTACGTGGGAGAAGATATGTATTACATTTGTGAAAATGGAAGCATTATCATACATAATGAACAGGAGTACTGCAAAAAGACCATGCCAAAACAAGTAAGCCTAGAGTTAATACAGGATATTTTGGCAGTTGATGGTGCGGAAGCACTGATTTCGGGAGCAAGAACTTCTTATTTAATGCCGAAGACAGAAAGTTTCTATAATCGTATGGCCAATATTGTGAAAAATGATATTACACTGGTAGAGGATATTCATACGGTAGAAGAGGACTTTATCAAGATCAGCATGTATATGGCAGGCTATGAACGTGTGCCACAGGAAATCAATCAAAGATTTCGTGAAAAATATGAAAACGTACTGTTGCCAACAGACTCCGGAAATGGCTGGCTGGACTTTGTACCAAAAGGTTCTTCCAAAGGAACAGCGGTAAGTTATTTATTAGAGCATCTAGGCATCACGCCAGAAGAAGTGATGATTTTTGGTGATCATGAAAATGATATCTCCATGCTTACACTAACGGATAACAGTTATATTATGGCTCATTCTAATGACTATATGAAACAGTATGCAAAACATGAATGTGTAACAGTAGATGAAGTGCTAGAAACAATGTTAGAAAAAGTAGAGATGTAAATAATGGAAGAAATGTAAAAAATGGAAGAAATGGAACGTATAGATTGTTAAAAGGAATGCAATAACACTTATTATCTTTTAACATATCTAATTAGTTCTATTTCTTCCTTTTTTGTGGGAAAAAGTAGAAAAAAAGGGAAAAATATCATATGTTGACAAACTATGGTACCTACGATAAAATGGATAAGGCTGTCGAATAATGTAACCTAAAATGAGGCAGCACAAACGCTAGTACAACTTAAAACGGTTGTAAATGGTTACTCTGAAATAGTTACATAATTAATGAGAAAGCAATATAGCAAGTATGTTTTTGGCAGTTCTGAAGGCTTTGTTAAATGTAAGAAAACAGGGACAGTAGTAGTGACTGCAAAAGCAAATGATGTCTAATTGCGTAAAAGTAAGTTACCAAGTGACGGGAATATTTCCGTTAACTGATACATTAGAAAAATATCAAAATAGGGGAGAGGTAGAATGCAGGTAAATGGATATTTAGATTTTCATACACATATTCTGCCTGGTGTAGATGATGGATCAAAGGATATGGAAATGACCAAGGCTATGCTTATGAAAGCATACGAAGAAGGGGTTCGAACCATTCTAGCAACGTCCCATCATTATCCAGGTAGAACTAAACAGGATCCAGAGAAAAGACGGGATCTGGTTAAACAGGTGGATGAGATAGCAAAACAAATATCACCAGATATGAAAGTATTACAAGGAAATGAAATCTATTATCGCGAAAGCATTGTAGAAGAATTGGAAAACGGAACGGTACTGCCATTGGCAGATACCAAATATGTACTGGTGGAGTTTAACCCAAATGAACACTATAGACGGATCTACGAAGGAATATCAGAGTTGATTCAGTCTGGATATTATCCCGTAATAGCTCATGTAGAGCGGGTAGGAACACTGATTGGATCCAGGAGCCACATGAAGGAATTAATTGAAATGTCCTGTTATATGCAGGCTAATAGTGGAAGCTTTATGGGAGGATTTTTTGATAAACAATCTAAGACGCTGCTTGCACTAATGAAAGAAAATATGATTCATTTTATCGGAAGCGACTGTCACAATTTGACAAGCCGTCCGCCGAGAATGGAAGCATGCGTTAAGAAACTATATAAGAAGTTACCAAAAGAAACTGTAGATCAAGTACTGATTTATAATCAAGAACGATTTTTACAAAATAAATTTTTATAGAAAGTAGGCATAAAAGTACATGAATCCAAAACACGATGAAATGGAAATTGATTTAAGGGAATTGTTTTATGTTTTAAAAAGTAAACTAGCGATTATTATTGCAGTGACTGCAATATTCGGGATTGCAATGGCAGCCTTGACGACTTATGTAATCAAACCAAAGTACTCCAGTACTTCAATAATCTACGTGATGTCCAAGGAAAAAAACGAACTAAGTATCTCGGATCTTAATCTGGGTAGTGGACTTACTGCGGATTATATTGAATTAATTGAAAGCCGTCCGGTATTAGAAAAAGTAATTACTAACTTAGACCTAGATATGAAGTATGAAGACTTGTTAAAAATGGTAACCATAACAAATCCAACAGATACGCGTATCTTAAATATTACAGTGACATATACAGATGCGTATCAAGCAGAGAAAATTGCCAACGATATTGTAAAAGTAGCTCAGAAAACTATCTCCTCCATTATGAATACAGAAAAACCAAGCGTTGTGCAAAGTGCAGTGTCCTCCGGTGAAAAAGTATCACCAAACAATGTTAAAAATGTATTGATTGCTGTAGTACTTGGATTATTTCTTTCAAGTGGAGTAATCATTTTAATCCACGTGTTAGATGATACTGTAAAAACTCCAGAAGATGTGGAACGTTACCTTGGACTTAATACCCTTGCTATGATTCCAGATGATAAAAATAAAGTAGATGGAGCTAATAAAAAATTCAAAAAAAAATCCATATATAGAAGAAGAGAGGTGTAAGAGATGCAAAAGATTCAGTTTGGAAAATTAGAGAAGTTTAGTTATGCAAAAAAGGAAGCCTTTAATTCTCTTCGAACTAATTTAAGTTTTTGTGGTCCCGACTTAAAAGTTATCGTAATGACAAGCTGTACACCAGATGAAGGAAAGTCTAGTACAGTAATTGGCCTTGCAAGATCACTGGCAGAGGATCATAAAAAGGTGTTAGTAATTGACTGCGATTTAAGAAAATCAGTACTAGTTGGACGTCACCATGCAAAACATGAGGACAGAATGGGAAAAAACCTTCCAGGAATGTCACATTATCTTACCGGTCAGGCAGATATGCATGAGATTATCTTCGAGACTAACGTGGAGAACTTCCATATTGCATTTGCTGGAAGAACCACACCAAGTCCTACGGAATTATTAGATAACCATTATTTTAAAGAAATGATCAAGTACGGAAGAGAAAACTATGACGTCGTATTAGTTGATTCCCCACCATTAGGCTCGGTAATTGACACTGCAGTTATTGCACCATTATGTGATGGAGCAATTCTTTTGGCAGAAAGTAATAAAAACAGTTATAAATTTTTACAGAATATAAAGAAACAGTTGGAAATGACAGGAGTTCGTATCCTAGGGGTGATCCTAAATAAGGTACAGCCAGGAACTGGTGGTTATTATAATCGTTATTATCAAGGGTACTATAAAGAGTATTATGGAAAGTAGTGTGAAATAAACAATTTTTTTTAGCACTAAAATCATGAATTTAGAGGTAATGGATGTAAGAGGAGCGAGAAGAAAATGAAGTGTATGAATAGTGAATGGCAAAGAAGAAGTCGCGCGTTATTGTTGCTATTTATTGATGTAGTGATAATAAATATTGCATCAATTTTAGCATTACTTGTAAGATTCGATTTTGCATTTACTCATATTCCACAAGAGTACTTGGATAATTATTCGAAAATATGTGTGGTGTATACCTTAATTACTGTAGTAGTATTTAAACTATTTAAGCTATACCATAGTGTATGGAGATTTGCAAGTTTACAAGAAGCAAGCCATATAGCTGGAGCTGTTACAGTAGGATGCGGAACACATCTGATCATAATGAAACTACTTGGACTAAGGATGCCAAGAAGTTATTATTTCCTTGACTATTTGTTGATGTTATTTGGAGTTATTGGTGTGAGATTTGCTTATCGAGGACTTCGATTTATAAGACGAATGCTTACAAAAGATAAGTCATTACCAGCAAAACGGATTATGGTAATTGGAGCAGGTCGAGCAGGGCAGGTAATTATAAAGGAATTTAGAACGAGTGAGCAGTTGAATGCAGAAGTATGCTGTGTTATTGATGACAATCATAATAAACATGGTAGATACATAAATGGAGTTCCTATTGTAGGTGATAGGGACTGTATAATTGAATGTGTTGAAAAGTATGAAATTGAGAAAATAGTAGTAGCATTACCAAGTGCTAGTGTAGAACAAAGACGGGATATTCTTCAAATTTGTCAACTGACTAATTGTGAGGTACAGATATTACCTGGTATTTATCAGCTTATACGTGGAGAAGTTAATGTTGAAAAACTACGTAAAGTACAAATAGAAGATTTGTTAGGGCGTGATTCAATTCATGTTAATTTGGATGATATTATGGGATATGTGAAAGACAAGACCATTATGGTAACCGGAGGCGGTGGATCTATAGGAAGTGAGCTTTGCAGACAGATTGCATCTTATCAGCCAAAACAATTAGTTATAGTGGATATCTACGAAAATAATGCCTATGATATTCAGCAGGAATTAAAAAGAAAGTATCCGGAGTTAAATCTGGTTACGTTAATTGCGTCTGTAAGAAATACACATAGAATTAATAAAATATTTGAAGAATATCGCCCACAAATTGTATATCATGCTGCAGCACATAAACATGTGCCATTAATGGAAGATAGTCCAAATGAGGCAATTAAAAATAATGTATTTGGTACTTATAAGACTGCCACAGCAGCAGATAAATATGGCGTAGAACGATTTGTACTTATCTCAACGGATAAGGCAGTAAATCCTACCAATGTTATGGGAGCATCCAAACGTTTATGTGAAATGGTTGTTCAAAACTTTAATAAGAAAAGCAAGACAGAATTTGTTGCCGTACGATTTGGTAATGTACTTGGAAGCAACGGAAGTGTAATCCCACTATTTAAAAAGCAGATTGAAACAGGCGGTCCAGTTACTGTAACCCATCCGGACATTATTCGCTACTTTATGACTATTCCAGAAGCGGTTTCTTTAGTTCTTCAGGCAGGAGCGTATGCGAAAGGTGGAGAAATCTTTATTTTGGATATGGGAGAGCCTGTAAAGATTGCAGACCTTGCAAAAAACCTAATTCGATTATCGGGATATACACCTGATGTGGATATGAAGATTGAATATTCAGGATTAAGACCTGGTGAGAAATTATATGAAGAGCTGCTTATGAAGGAAGAAGGGCTTAAGGATACAGAGAATTCATTAATTCATATAGGAAGACCGATTGAATTTGATGAAATCAAGTTTGAAAAAGACTTGGAAAGACTTTATGAAGCTTGCTATAGAGATTGTAATGAAATTAAAGATTTAGTAGCTGAAGTAGTACCAACGTATGTGAAAAAAGAAGCGTAATGTATAAGCAAAAAAGGAGTAAAAGATATGAATGCAGTGCTGAAAAGCGAGGAAATGCAGTTTGTGCCATTTGCTAGCAAAGTCTGGCTAAGTTCACCAACGATGCATGGAGAAGAAATCGAGTTTGTAAAAGAAGCATATGAGACTAACTGGATGTCTACAGTTGGGGCAAATATAAATGAAATAGAACGACTTACTTGTGAAAAAGTGGGTTGTAAAGATGCAGTGGCACTATCTGCAGGAACGGCAGCACTTCATATGGCCGTAAAACTTGCAGGTGTAAAACCTGGAGATAAGGTTTTTTGTTCGGATATGACATTTAGTGCAACAGTTAATCCAGTTTTATATGAAGGTGGAGAACCAATCTTTATTGATACTGAATATGATACTTGGAATATGGATCCAGTCGCATTAGAAAAAGCATTTGAAATTTATCCAGATGTTAAGTTAGTCGTAGTTGTGCATTTATATGGTACACCTGCAAAGATGGATGAAATAAAAAAGATTTGTGATAAGTATGGTGCAGAAATTATCGAAGATGCCGCGGAATCCTTTGGTGCTACATATAAAGGAATACAGACAGGTACTTTTGGAACTTATAATGCAATTTCATTTAATGGAAATAAGATTATTACAGGTTCATCAGGAGGAATGTTCTTGACTAATAATCCTGAGGATGCCAACAAAGTTCGTAAGTGGTCCACGCAGTCTAGAGAAAATGCTCCTTGGTATCAGCATGAAGAACTTGGATACAACTATCGAATGAGTAATGTAATTGCAGGTGTAGTGAGAGGCCAGCTACCTTATCTGGATGAACATATTGAACAAAAGAAAGCAATTTATGAAAGATATAAAGAAGGTTTAAAGGATTTGCCAGTGTCCATGAATCCATTTGATGAGGAAAACAGTGTGCCAAATTACTGGTTATCTTGTTTGATTATTAATCCTGAGGCGATGTGTAAACAGGTTCGAGGAGAACAAGAAATTCTTTACGTTGGAGAACAGGGAAAGAGCTGTCCTATGGAAATTCTAGATGCAATTGCAAGCATTAATGCTGAAGGAAGACCAATCTGGAAACCAATGCATATGCAGCCAATTTATCGTATGAATGGATTTGTGACCAGAGAAGGAAACGGAAGAGCCAAATCAAATGCATATATTTCAGGTGGTGCAGTTGGAGCAGATGGTAAGCCATTAGACATCGGAATGGATATCTTCCATAGAGGATTATGTCTGCCAAGTGACAATAAGATGACAGAAGAACAGCAAGATCGAATTATTGAAGTGATTAGAGCTTGTTTTGAATAGGTGGATTTATGAAGAAAAAAAAGTATTGTTTGAAAACTCCTAAGATTAAGATATATGAGATGCTTGTAAAACGAGTATTGGATATTACTTGTTCAGTTATTGCAATGATTGTATTTGGTTGGCTATATTTTATTATAGCAATTTTAGTACGCATTAAATTAGGGTCTCCTATTCTTTTTAAACAAGCTAGACCTGGGAAGAATGAAAAAATATTTAATATGTACAAATTTCGAACAATGACTAATGAGGTAGATGAAAATGGTATATTGCTTCCGGATGAGGTGAGATTAACATCTTTTGGTAAGTGGCTTCGTAATACTAGTTTAGATGAATTACCAGAGGCCTTTAACATATTACGTGGAGATATGAGTATAATAGGTCCTCGTCCTCAGCTTGTTCGAGATATGGTTTTCATGACAAATGAACAGCGTAAACGTCATCGCGTTCGACCAGGGTTGAGTGGATTAGCACAGGTGAATGGGCGGAATGGAATTAGCTGGGAAGATAAACTTCATTATGATTTAGAATATATAAGCGATATTACTTTTACAAAAGATTTTTTAATTTGTATTCAGACAATAATAAAAGCTTTTGTAAAGCAAGAAGGAATAAATGAGAAAGACATGGCAACAGCTGAGGACTTTGGAGATTATTTGCTTAGAACTAAAAAAGTTCGAGAAGACAAGTATGAGGAGTTACAGCAAGAAGCAAAGAAATTAATGGAGGATGCACTATGCAGTTAGGAGGAAATGGTTGGAGATACTATAATCATGCATTGATACCTATTACGGCACCACATGAAGAAATAAGTCTACAGGAATTAAATAGTGGACAAATATGGAGAAAAAGAGAGGGGGGGACTCCCCTTTTAGCTCGATGGACAAGTAATTTCGATTGTGGATATAGCACAGAGTGGTGGTATGTTATAAAAGATACCCCATTTAATTTAGCATCAATAAAATCAAAGAGAAGATATGAAATAAATAAAGGCAATAAGAATTTTGAGGTTAAGATAATTGATCCTGCTAGATTTGTAGAAGAGATTTTTGATATACAGATTAAAGCATTTTCAGCTTATCCTGAGAAGTATCGTCCAACTGTAGATCATGATATCTTTATTAAGGATATATTAAAGCATTGGAAAAATAAAATTGTATATGGTGCTTTTGACAATGAGAGTGATGAGATGTGTGGTTATGCATTATTGACCGAAAATACGTCTTATGTTGATTTTAATGTGTTGAAAACTAAACCAGAATCTGAAAAGAAAGCTATTAATGCTGCAATTATTTATAAAATTTTACTAGATTATAATAATAGATTAAAAGATGGATTTTATATTTGTGATGGATCTAGAAGTATATCACATGAAACAAGCTTTCAAGATTATTTGGAAAAGTATTTTGAATTTAGGAAAGCATATGGAAAACTTGAAATACGATATAGAAATGTTGTCAGATTTAGTGTGAATATTTTATATCCATTCAGAGGATTGCTTACAAAGTTAGACGATAATAAGATAATTCATAATATTATATCTATCCTAAAAATGGAGAGTATACGGAGATGTTGTGAATAATCCATAATAGATTTAGAAGATATATAGTGAGTTATGAGAATGAAAGCGAGAATTATGGTATGAGAGAATTAGTTTCAATAATAATGCCATCTTATAATACGGCTAAATATATTTCTAAGACAATAGAGAGTGTTCAATCACAGACATATCCTTTTTGGGAATTAATTATTGTGGATGATTGTTCTACAGATAATACAGATGAAGTCATAGAATCATATTTAGGGGATACGAGGGTACGTTATATAAAAAATAATGGAAATTTAGGTGCTGCGTTATCAAGAAATAAAGCATTAAAAGAGGCAAAAGGGAAATGGATAGCTTTTCTTGATAGTGATGATTTATGGCTTCCGGATAAGTTAAAAACACAGCTTTATTTTATGATCAAAAATCAATATTCTTTTTCCTATACAAAATATGAAGAAATTGATGAAAGTGGAAGATTACTTGGAGTGACTGTTGGAGGTCCTGAAAAAATTACTAGAACAGGAATGTATAATTATTGTTGGCCAGGTTGCCTTACAGTAATGTATGATCGTAGTGTGGTAGGAGAAATTCAGATTTTAGATATAAAGAAAAATAATGACTATGCCATGTGGCTGAAAGTATGTAAAAAAGCAGAGTGTTATTTATATCCTGAGGTCATGGCAAGATATCGAAAGAGAGCTGGAAGCATTAGTAATCATAGGTATAGTGAGTTAATTAAATGGCATTATAGATTGTTTAGAGAAGCAGAAGGTAATAATATGCCTTTTGCGTGTTTTAATACTGGACGAAATCTTATATTTGGTTTTGTTAAAAAAGTAAGGTATAAGACAAGATAAAATTTATGAAACCTGGACAGGAGAAATATAAAATGCACTATAATTATGTTTTTTGCATTCTTGTTTATCGAAATACACAGGATATTTTGGAATGTATAGAGAGTATAAAAGAGAATGTAAAAGATTACAAAATCCTTATTGTGAATAGCTATTATGATGATGAAAGTATGCATGAATTTAGAAATATAGCCAAAACAAATAATTGTGATTTTTTAAATGTAGAAAATAGAGGTTATGGATATGGAAATAATATGGGAATCCAATTTGCTATAGAACATTATTCATTTGACTACATAGTAGTATCAAATCCCGATATTATTATAGAAAAGTTTGATGACCTTTTATTGAAACAGTTTAATCAAAGTGTTATTGCACCAATTATTAATAATATTTCAGGAAAGCCCCAAAATCCATATTGGATCAAAAAAAATGTTTTAGCAGAAAATTTAATATATCGTGGTCAAAAAGAAAAAAAACGTTTGTTATTATATTCGGGATATGCAATTAACAAATTATTCAGAGAGATTGGACTAAAACTATTTTTAAAAAGTCAAAAGAATGAAATGAAGGTATATGCTGCACACGGTAGTTTTTGCATTTTTCCAAAATCAATTTTTGAGACGTTAGGGAAACTATATGATGAAGAAATGTTTTTATTTGCAGAGGAAGCGTATGTTGCTCATATTTTAGAAAGTAACAATATCGATACTATTTTAACAAAAGAAATAGTAATTCGTCATAAAGAAGATGGCTCTGTAAAAATTAGTAAAATCAATGAAGATGATGAATTAAGAAAATCAGTCATTTATTATTATGAAAAGCTAGGTTTGAATCAAAGATAGAAAACTAAATTATTATATATTTATACTCAAAAAATTAGAAAGTGGTGAAAAATTGAAGGTATTTGTGGTATATATCGGAGATATATTTCATTGTCCTCCAGCAATGACAGTCATTCAAACATTAAGTGATTTAAATTATGAAGTAAAGGTTTGCACCAATAAATTTGATGTAAGTGAAACAGTGGACACATTCGCTAATAGAAATAACGTAGAGTTTAAGTTTGTTGCTAATAAATATAATAAGGAAATGAGTGTATTTGAGAAGTTTACAGACATGTTTACCATAAGAAAGAGGATTTGGTCTTATATTAATGAAGAAAAAGATAACGATTCCTTAATATGGGTAGTTGCCGGAGGTACAGTTAAGTTCCTTGGAAAAGAATTATTATGTAATAAATATATTCTTCATCTGTTAGAACTAACCGAAGATTTGTATTATTTGGAGAGTAAACACAAATTTAAAATAAGCAGACAATTTGCAAAGAGAGCGTCTGCTATAGTGGAATGTGAATATAATCGTGCTCATATAACTAAGGCTTGGTGGGAATTAGATGAATTGCCTTTTGTATTACCAAATAAACCATATAAAGCAACAACAATCGATCGTTATTCATCAATTACTAATAATGAGAAGATAGCAACCTTAATGAAATCACTAGAAAATAAAAAAGTAATACTTTATCAAGGAAATATTAGCAAGGAACGTCCATTAGAACCATTTTTAAAAGCAGTAGAAGCGTTGGGAGATCCATATGTTTTTGTTGCAATGATAAATGGAGAGAATCCATTTCCTTCATATAAAGGAAATCAATATTATCATATTCCATTTGTAATACCGCCATATCACTTAGAAATAACAAGTCATGCATATATTGGAATTTTAACATATACTCCAATAAAAAATGATTATTCTATTTTAAATACTTTATATTGTGCGCCTAATAAAATATGGGAATATTCCATGTTCTCTGTTCCAGTGATAAGTAATGACTTACCTGCACTTAGAAACCAATTTGAAAAGTATAGTAATGGTGTATGCTTTGAAGAATTTGAAGAAAATGAGATAAAAGAAGCAATTATTAATATTGACGAAAACTATGATACGTACTCAAATGCATCTAAGGAATATTTCAATTCACTAGATATTAATAAAAGAATTAGTCATATAATAAAATGCGTATTAAAGAAAAAAGACTAACGTACTTAAAGAGGTAGAAATATATGGCTAAACAAAGTCGAATGCAGACGTTATTAATAATTTTAATGGTATTAATGCCCATATTAAACCAATATCAAGTGTTCCAATTAACATTCTTTGAAATGTTTTCAACATTAGTTGTATTTTATGGATTAATAAAAAATAGAGGACAAAAGCTAAAAATTGCGAATAGAGCATATGGTTTTTTTAGTATATATATTCTTATGTTCTCATTAATTTTTTCATTAAGATATGTAGATTTAGGTTTTAGTTCAGCTTTGATGAGATTTATTAAATTTACAATAGTAACTGTATTTATTTTGTCTATATCTACTCAGATTTTATTTGATATAGAATTGATACGTAAAATATATAAGTATGTTTTGTATATAGTCTCGCTTATACTTGTTATTCAGCTAATATTATATTATTTTATGGGGAAACCATTATATGCAATTATACCTAATTTAACATTGAATTATAACGATGGTATGAATAGTAGTGTACTTATAAGAAATAATTTACACGCAATAACTGCAGGATACTATTTTCGACCTTCATCAGTATTCCTAGAACCTGCTCATTATGCTATTTTCTCTATTCCAGGAATAGTAATAACTTTATTTACTGAAAAAATCAGTAGGAAAGATATTGTTTTAAGCATATTTTTTACAATTTGTTCAATTCTAACAACTTCAAGTTTGGCATTAGTAGGATGTGCTATTTGTTGGATTACTTTTTTACTTTTTAGGAAGGATTTGTGGAAAAAGAGTTGGAATAAAATGATTCTGTTGGTTAGTGCTATAATACCATTAACCGGGTACTTCTTAATTCAACAAGGTGGAGTACTAACAAGTATAAATATTAAGTTAGCTTCTTTGGCAAATATGTCTACAGCATCATCAACATCTATGAGATTAACAAGAGGAATCTCCTATTATAAGCAAATGGATTTCATTTCTCAAATATTCGGTACAGGATATGGAAATTTGACATCATATTATTATAAAAATGGAATTTACATAATTGGTGATACGGGTTTTCAAGTATCATATATGAATGGTATATCTACTATATTATGTAGTTTTGGAATAATTGGAGTTGGAATATTCATTGGATTTATTGTAAGTAGTTACAAAAAGGGAACTCAATTAACAAAGAGTATAATCATTTGCCTACTCACGGTTATGTTTGGCAGTGATATGTTTGATTCAACATTTTACTATATATTTATACTACTTATATTGGGCAACAATAAATATCTTAAAAGTGAATAGAAAAATATATACAGAAAAAGGAAAAATCATGGAAATAGGAATAATTACAATCCATTATGGAATAAATTATGGTTCAGCGTTACAATGTTTTGCTTTATCAAAGTATCTTGATACAACATACCCGGATAGTAGTATATCAGTAATTAATTACATTCCGGAAAGATATAGACCTAAGAATAGATATTTAGGCTCATATAAAGATAAAAATATATTAAAAAAAATAATGTATTTAGTGTTTTCAGCACCTAATAGATTTAGATATCAGGTATTATTTGATAGATTTTTAAAGAAAAACGTACCGTTGGGGAAAAAAGTTTTTAATTATACTGAGGTAGAAAAAAAATATTCAGAATACGATTTACTCATAACAGGAAGTGACCAGGTTTGGAATACCGATTATAATGGAGGCGTGGATCCGCTATATTACCTTTCTTTTGGTGGAACAGACACTGTGAGAATTTCATATGCAGCAAGTTGTGGGAAGGATTGGTTTGATGAGAATGAATTAGAGAAGTGTATTTCATTGTGGAAACAATTTGATGGGTTATCAATAAGGGAAGATGTTACAACAGAAGCATTAAGAAAGAATGGATTTGATAAAACAACACAAGTGTTAGATCCTATTTTCTTATTGTCCGAAAACGAATGGAAAAAGATATTGCCTGAATGTGAAATTCCAGAGCCATATATCTTTATATATGCTTTGGAAGGTGATGATGAGCGAGCAGTTGATATCGCTGTTAAAATTGCAAAGGAAAGACATTTAAAGGTTGTAATGATTTCATATGGTCACATTTGGAGCCGAAATACTAGAGTTGATTATTATTTAAGATTAAGAAGTCCGTTCCAGTTTTTATCATTACTTGCGAATGCAGAATATGTTGTAACAAACTCATTTCATGGAGTTGCATTTTCACTCAGATTTAGAAAGCAGTTTGTAGCAATTAAAAGAAATAAATATAATAACAGACTTGATAGTATTTTACGACTTACAAATTTAGAAAACCGATTAGTAGAAAATACAGAGAAAATATTTTTTGATGATATAAAATACTCAGATCAGGTAGATGTAATTATTAAGAAAATGGAGAAAAAGTCCAAAGATTATATTGATACCTGGGTGAAATATCAAAAATAATTTTATATCTTAATGAATACAAGGGAAGAATGGAGTATGTCGATAGAGAAGAAGAGAGTCCTTTTTATTTATTGACTAAATGTATATGGAAAAAATAAGCAATAACTGTTCGGGATGTGGAGCTTGCATTAGCCTATGCAGGCATGGAGCTGTAAGACTTGTCCTAAATAACTTGGGTGAAGAAGTAGCAGTGATTGATCAAGATAAATGTATTGGGTGTGGGTTATGTAAAAAGAAATGCCCACAAGAATCTGATGTTAAAGGGATAAGACCTTCGACTTGTTTCGCTTCTTGGACTAAAAATCAATATGATTATCACACAACTTCTTCAGGTGGAATTGCAACATTATTATGTCGAAGGATTATTAAAATGGGCGGGGTTGTATATGGTGCAGCATATTTGCCTACACAAGATGTAACACATATTAGGATTGAAAATGAAAAAGAATTAGATAAGATAAAAGGTTCAAAATATGTCCAATCAACGATTGTTCAATGTTATAAATTAATAAAACAGGATCTTGAAGAAGGAAGAATGGTATTATTTATAGGAACTCCTTGTCAGATTGCTGGGATAGAAGCTGTTTATGGAGAGAACGAGAAGTTAATAACTGTGGACTTAGTTTGTCATGGAACCCCTCCAAGGGAATATTTAAAAGAATATATTACATCAATGGTTCCTAGTAATGGAAAAGATACTAAGGTGGCTTTTAGAGAAAAAAAATATTGGTTAAGCATTTATCAGGAAGGTAGTTGTATATATCATCAAAGATATAATCGAGATCCTTACTTTTTGAGTTTTATGAATAATGAAATATTTAGGGAGAATTGTTATAGTTGTAAATATGCAAATGTAAAAAGAGTCTCAGATATCACCTTGGGTGACTTCTGGGGAATAAAAAAACTGGATACAAGGTTATCAATGCCAGAACATGTATCCTGTGTTCTTATAAATACATTAAAAGGGGAAACGTTATTTTCTTCCGTCAAAGAAGAATGCTATTCTGAAGAGATGTTGATTGAGGATGCAGTAAAGGGCAACTGGAACCTACATAGTACTTCTATGAGGCCAAAATTGAAGGATGATTTTAATAGAGGATATATAAATGGTGGTTTTATGAATGGACTAAAAGAAACAGCTGTTGAAAATAGAATAGCAAGGAATAAAATCAGAGATGTCATTATGACTCCGTATAGAATTTTTCGTTATGGAAAAAATTACAGAAATTTATTATAGAATATAAAAAGGAGAGACGATTATTAATTTCGTCATAAAAATATGTTATGTGTTGTTGTTTTAAATTATAGTGACTATAAGACCACGATAGAGTTTGTGAATTCAGTTATTAATTATGAAATTATTGATCATATAGTAATTGTAGATAATTGCTCTCCAGATAGTTCATATGAAAAGCTAGCTACTATTTATAAGAATCATGAAGATGTAGTCGATGTCATTAGGACAAAAAGAAATGGTGGATATGGATATGGAAACAATTATGGAGTTAATTATTGTATAGAGAAATATGGTGCACAACATATCTTAATTAGTAACCCTGATGTGGAAGTGGAAGAAATCACAATAAAAAAATGTTTGGACTATCTGATGCAATATAAAGAATGTGCGGTTGTTTCTCCAGTAATGCTTAATCATGATATGACACTAAACAAAAGATGTGTCTGGAAAAAGCCTACATATTGGGAGTATTTATTTTTTTCATTAACGTTAATGGGAAGATTTTTTCAAGGAATGTACTATTCAATTGATTCATTTGATAAAGACAATCAGGCTGTTAAAGTAGGATGCGTAGCAGGATCATTGCTTATGGTCGATGCACAAAAAATGGTTACAGCAGGAATGTATGATGAGAACATTTTTTTATATTGCGAGGAAACAGTGCTTGGAATTAAAATGCATAATGCAGGTTTTTATAGTGCTTTATTGTTAAAAGAAAGATTTGTTCATCATCATTCTGTCAGTATTAATAAGAGTATAAAAAGTAAAATGAGACAAGTTGTACTAATGTGGAAAAGCAGACTATATGTTTTAAATAATTACTATCCAAATAATTTATTAATAGGTATGTTTAATTATCTTATTGCAGGTATTGCTTTATGTGAGACGTTCTTGCTTGGCCAAATAAAGAAAAATACAAAGAAGAATAAGGGTAGAAAATAATACTTATAAAAAAGTAGTATTAATATAAGTAAAGTAGGTAACTAATGTTAAAAATGAAGTCTATAAAAGTTAATGTTATTTTAAATTTTATTAAAACCTTAATGGGTGTAATATTTCCTCTGATTACATTTCCATATGTAGCAAGAATATTGCAGGCAAATTATCTTGGAAAAGTAACTTATGCCCAATCAATTGTATCGTATTTTGCATTAATTGCAGCACTTGGAATTAGTACTTATGCTGTTAGAGAAGGTGCGAAGATACGAGAAAACAAATATCAATTACAACAATTTGCCAATGAAGTATTTACTATAAACATAATCACAACAATAGGTGCATATATACTTTTGGCTATTTTATTGTTAATAGTGAAGGATCTTTCCCAATATTCAAAACTTATTTTGCTTCTTTCTTCATCTATATTGTTTACCACTATCGGAGTTGATTGGTTAAATGTAATATTTGAAGATTATTTTGTGATTACAATAAGAAGCATATGTATTCAAGTGCTTAATTTGGTCTTACTTTTTATATTTGTGAAGAATGAGAGAGATTACTATATATATGCTTTTCTGACTGTATTTTCTCAAATTATTATTTGCATATGGAATTTCTTTTATTGTAGAAAGTATATAAAAGTTCGAGTGATAATACAGTGTAAATTTTTAAAACATATTAAACCACTTCTTATATTTTTTTCTAATAATTTAGCGGTTACGATATATTGTTATGCTGATTCTACCATGATAGGTTGGCTTGTATCAGATTATTGCGTAGGAATTTATTCCGTAGCTGTAAAAGTTTATACTATATTAAAAACGTTATTAGCATCAGTATTTGCTGTTTGTATTCCAAGACTTTCATTTTACTATGGTAATAATGATCAAACTAACTTTAGAACGCTGCTTAATTCTATTTTATCATGTTTAATTTTAGTTTTACTCCCTGCAATGACAGGATTAATTGTTTTAGCGAAACCAATAATTATGTTTTTGGGAGGAAGTGGCTATCAGGATGCAATACTTACTTTAAGAATATTAAGTGTAGCATTAGTTTTTGCTATTGTTGGTGGAATATTCACAAACTGTGCGAATATTCCAATGGGGAAGGAAAAAATTAATTTGAGAGCAACGATAATTGCAGCTATATTAAATGTTAGTCTTAATTTTTTCATGATTCCTATAATGAAACAAAATGGAGCGGCTATAACAACTGTATTGGCAGAGATTTCTGTTGTTGTAATTTGCTTACTATCTAATCAACGATTAAAAACAGTCTTTGATTGGAATATTGTATTTAGAAACAGTGTCCATGCAATACTAGAAAGCACATTTATAATAGTATTGTATTTTATAATGTACCCTTTAGTAAAAAGTGAGTTTCTACTGTGTGTTATTATTGTTGTATGTTCATTAATAAGCTATATATTTTTATTGATTATTTTGAAAAACCCATATATATATATACTCCTTAGAAAAGCAGAAGAAATAATAAAAAATAAACAAAAAAGAAATTGAGGTAAAGTACAATGAAAAAAGTTATGCTAGTCTTTGGTACTAGGCCGGAAGCTATAAAAATGTGTCCACTTGTAAATGAACTTAAGACTCGAAAAACTGTACAGACGATTGTATGTGTGACAGGTCAGCATAAAGAAATGTTGAAACAGGTATTGGAAGCATTTTCAGTTACACCAGACTATGACCTTTCCATTATGAAGGATCGCCAGACGTTATTTGATGTTACTATTAATATTATGGAACGTATTAAAGAAGTTCTGCTAGAGGTGAAACCAGATATTGTTTTAGTACATGGAGATACATCTACGACATTTGTGACAGCGCTTGCTTGTTTCTATTTGCAAATTCCAGTTGGTCATGTAGAGGCTGGCTTGCGATCATACAATATATATTCGCCTTATCCCGAAGAGTTTAATCGCCAAGCAGTCGGAATTATTTCTCAGTATAATTTTGCACCAACTAATATATCTAGAGAGAATTTGATTCGTGAAGGGAAAGAGAAAAAAACTATTTATGTGACAGGAAATACTGCTATAGATGCACTAAAGACTACAGTTCGAGACAATTATTCTCATACTGAATTAGATTGGGCAGAAGGAAGCAGGTTAATTATGATTACTGCTCATAGAAGAGAAAACCTTGGAGAGCCAATGCGTCATATGTTTCGTGCTATTCGTAGAATTATGGATGAGCACGAGGATGTTAAGGCAATCTATCCAATACATATGAATCCTGCGGTAAGATTAATCGCAGATGAGGAATTAGGTGGATGCAATAGAATCCATATTATTGAGCCACTTGATGTCCTGGATTTTCATAATTTCCTTTCGAGAAGTTTTATGATTCTTACTGATAGTGGTGGAATTCAAGAAGAAGCACCAAGTCTCGGAAAGCCTGTTTTAGTTATGCGTGATACAACTGAACGTCCTGAAGGTATTGCTGCGGGAACTTTGAAACTTGTAGGTACTGATGAGGAAGTGATTTATCAGAATTTTAAAGAACTCCTAGAAAATAAAATAGTGTACGACGCAATGTCGCAAGCAAGTAATCCGTATGGTGATGGTTTTGCTTGTAAGCGAATTGCGGATATATTAGAAGAGAATGGAGTATCAAAGTAATTAACGTTGGGATGATTTGAATTATCTATGAATAGTAAAAATATATTAACTATTGTATTGTGGAGTTTGGGAAAATGGAAATACTATTGTGTTCTATAACGACTGAATTTATACTGAAATTAATTTAGATCTACATTGTACAGAATTAGTATAATTTTGAGGATAAAAATAAGGGGCAGTGTCCAAGTTCTTTTTCTTGGGTACTGCCCTAATTTGACGTCTTCTAGTTTATTAGAATTGATTTTTTATTTACTTATAGGCTTATTTATAGTTATTTTTCAATATGTGAACAACATAGTTTGTTCTTTTTTAGTCACGTCTGAATAAATCTCTTGTATATACTTTTTCTATAACATCATCAAGGCAGCTATCATATCGATTTGCGATAATTGCCTGTGAGGACTTTTTAAAATCAGCTAAAGTATTCACGATTTTACTTCCAAAGAAAGTACTTCCATTCTGTAAAGTTGGTTCATATACGATGACAGTAGCACCTTTGGCTTTTAAACGTTTCATAACACCCTGAATACTGCTTTGACGAAAGTTGTCAGAATTGCTTTTCATGGTTAATCGATAAATACCAATTACACATTCTTTTTCTTGCTCAGCAGAATAATCACCATGGTTATAGTAATCATAATATCCAGCAAGTTTTAGAACTCGATCTGCAATAAAGTCTTTTCTAGTACGATTACTTTCAACAATAGCACTCATCATATTTTGTGGGACAGCATCATAGTTGGCAAGTAGTTGCTTGGTGTCTTTAGGAAGGCAGTAACCGCCATATCCAAAACTTGGATTATTATAGTGTGCACCGATGCGTGGATCTAGACATACACCGTCAATGATAGCCCTGGTGTCTAGTTCTTTCATTTCAGCATAATTGTCTAACTCATTGAAATAAGAAACACGTAATGCTAAGTATGTATTGGCAAATAGTTTAACGGCTTCTGCTTCTGTAGAACCCATAAACAGAGTATCTATATTATCTTTTAATGCGCCTTCCTGAAGAAGAGAAGCAAAGGTATGAGATGCATTTACCAACTTTTCGTCGGATTTATCGGTTGATACAATGATACGGCTTGGATACAAGTTATCATACAATGCTTTAGATTCTCTTAGAAACTCAGGACTAAAGATGATGTTTTTTGTATTGTACTTTTTACATATACTTGCAGTATACCCTACAGGAATTGTGGATTTAATAACCATAATAGCATTTGGATTAACTTTTGTTACTAATTCAATAACGGCTTCAACTGCCGAAGTATCAAAAAAGTTTTTATTACTATCGTAGTTAGTTGGAGCAGCAATAATAACATAATCAGCATCTTTATATGCAGCCTCTCCATCAAGAGTTGCAATAAGGTCTAATTCTTTTTCTGATAAATATGTTTCAATATACTCATCTTGGATAGGAGATTTTTTGTTATTAATCAAATCTACTTTTTCTGGGATAATATCAACGGCGGTTACATGATTATTTTGTGCAAGTAGAGTTGCAATAGATAATCCAACATAACCTGTACCAGCAACGGCAATATTAAGAGGAGAGCATTTTTCAAGAGTATCAGTTGATTTTTCATTTACAAATAAAGAAATTGGTTCAAAATCTAGAACTTCGCCTAATTTTTCTAACTGAGGTATAGATGGAATATAATCGAGTGATTCAAGTCGACTAATCATAGCACGGTTAATACCAGTAAGATCAGCTAATTGTTGTTGGGTAATGTTCTTTCTTTTTCTACCGGATATAACATGTTTTGCTAATAGAGATAGTGATAACTTTTTCATATAAAATGTTCCTTTCAGTAATCTTTATCATTTGTTTTTTAAAACAGCACAGTTTTGCACTGCTTTTATAATAATAATAGCAAAAGCAAGGATATATAGCAATAAAAATTGGGAATATGTATATTGCCACGATGTTATAAATAACAAAATTTTGGACTTTTGGGTGGGAAAATATATGCTATATAAGTTAACATATATTTTTTTTAATAATTATAAATAAGTACAATAGAAATCTTAACTATTTATATAATGTTTATTGTGTATTTGCTATAATTAAATATATATTTATACAAGGAGTATTTCTATGCAAGCTTATTATACAACAGGTGAATTTGCACAAAAAGCAAAAGTAACTATTAGAACTATACGTTACTATGATCGAATAGGAATTTTAAAACCAAGTCTAGTAACTGAGGGAAGATATCGTTTATATACTGATCAGGATTTTGGAAAGTTACTAAAGATTTTATCTTTAAAATCATTAGGATTTTCATTACAAGAGATTTCTGTTATAAATTTAAAGGATGATTCTAATGATTTAAAAACAACTTTATCTACCCAATATTTTCTGTTAAAACGAAGATTAGAGCAGATGCAAGTAATGGAATTAGCGCTTCATCAAACAATGGAATTATTTAAACATTCTGAAGAGCTTGATTGGAATGAAATATTAAAGCTAATTCATATGTGTAGTACTGAAAAAAGTCTGGTTGAACAGTATAAGGATGAGACAAATTTAGATATTCGAATCTCCTTTCATGAAAAATGTTCAACCAATAAACAAGGATGGTTTTCATGGATTTTTAATCAATTTAATTTAAAAAGTAATACTGATATTTTAGAACTAGGCTGTGGAAATGCTAGACTATGGTCAAATTTAAAAATGAATAAATATAAAAATATGAAGATATATTTGACTGATCGTTCAGAAGGAATGATAAAAGATGCATCCAATTATATTGAGGGGATACATAATAAGTATTCAACAAATTTTATTTTTGAAAAAGTAGATTGTATGAATATTCCGTATTCCAAAAACTCTTTTGACATGGTAATTGCAAACCATATGTTATTTTATGTGGAAAATATTTCGCATGCACTTAGTAAAATACAGAATGTAATGAAGAAAAATGCAATTTTTTATTGTAGTACTTATGGGAAGAATCATATGATAGAGATTACAATGTTAGTAAAGGAATTTGATCCTAAAATTGTGTTATCTGACACCCCGTTATATGAACGTTTTGGAATAGAAAATGGAATGAGGATTTTATCTGAAGAGTTTTCTCATGTTGAGCTAAGAATGTATGAAGATGAACTTTTAGTAAAGGAAGCGGAACCATTAATGATGTATATTTTATCATGCCATGGAAACCAAAATGATATTTTATATAGAAGACAGGATGATTTTAAAGATTTTTTACAGAAAAAGATAGAGGAACAAGGTACAATTCATATTACTAAAGAAGCGGGACTGTTTATTTGTAAAAAATAGATTTTTCGACTTGACAGTGACGTAACGTCACCCTTTATAATCATTATACGAACATAAAAGGAGTAGCTACATAAATGAAGGGAATAATACTAGCAGGCGGTTCAGGAACACGCCTATATCCATTAACAATGGTAACATCAAAACAATTGTTACCAATCTATGATAAGCCGATGATTTATTATCCATTATCGGTACTGATGAATGCAGGAATTCGTGAAATTTTAATAATTTCTACACCAGATGATACACCAAGGTTTCAATCCTTATTAGGAGATGGAAATCAATTTGGGATTTCTTTATCTTATGCAGTTCAAGAAAGTCCAGATGGGTTAGCACAGGCATTTATTATTGCCGAAGATTTTATTGGAGAAGATTCTGTAGCAATGATTCTTGGAGATAATATATTCCATGGACATGGATTAACAAAACGTCTTCGTCAGGCAGCAAACAAAGCAAATGGTGCTACAGTATTTGGTTATTATGTTGATGATCCAGAACGTTTTGGAATTGTGGAATTTAACGAAGATGGAAAAGCTGTTTCTATTGAAGAAAAGCCAGAAAAGCCAAAGTCTAATTACTGTGTAACAGGATTATATTTCTATGATAACAAGGTTGTAGAGTATGCGAAAAACTTAAAGCCTTCTGCAAGAGGTGAGCTTGAGATTACGGATATAAATCGTATCTATTTAGAAAAAGGACAATTAGATGTAATGTTACTTGGACAGGGCTTTACATGGCTAGACACAGGCACTCATGAATCGCTTGTGGAAGCAACAAGCTTTGTTAAGACCGTAGAAACTCATCAGCATAGAAAGATAGCATGTTTAGAGGAGATTGCATATAATAATCATTGGATTACTCGTGATCAGTTATTGGGAACATATGAACTAATGAAAAAAAATCAATATGGTGCATACTTAAAAGATGTACTAGATGGTAAATATATTGACAAACTATAAGAGAATGGGAGCAACAAAATGAAGATTTTAGTAACAGGTGGAGCAGGATTTATCGGTGGAAATTTCGTCCATCATATGGTGAATAAACACTCTGATTATGAAATAGTAAATTTAGATTTACTTACATATGCAGGAAATTTAGAAACATTAAAGCCAGTAGAGGACAAGCCAAATTACAAGTTTGTAAAGGGTGATATTGCAGATGAAACTTTTATTATGAAGTTATTTGCAGATGAAAAGTTTGATATGGTTGTAAACTTTGCGGCGGAAAGTCATGTGGATCGTTCTATTTCAGATCCAGGAATTTTTGTTCAAACAAATGTATTAGGAACAGTTACTTTGTTAAATGCTTGTAGAAAATATGGAATTACGCGTTATCATCAAGTATCTACAGATGAAGTATATGGTGATCTTCCTTTAGACCGTCCGGACTTATTCTTTACAGAAGAAACTCCACTTCATACCTCCAGTCCTTATTCGTCAAGTAAGGCAAGTGCAGATTTATTTGTAATGTCTTATTTTAGAACATTTGGCTTACCAGTGACAATTTCTAGATGTTCCAATAACTACGGACCTTATCATTTTCCAGAAAAATTAATTCCATTAATGATTTCTAGAGCATTAGGTGATGAAGAACTTCCTGTATATGGGAATGGGGAAAATGTGAGAGATTGGTTACATGTATATGATCACTGTACAGCAATTGATTTAATCCTTCATAAAGGAAAAGTTGGTGAAGTATATAATGTTGGTGGACATAATGAAAGAACTAATTTAGAAGTAGTTAAGACAATCCTTCAAGCGCTTAATAAGCCAGAAAGTTTAATTCGTTATGTAACAGATCGTCCAGGACACGATATGCGTTATGCAATTGACCCAACAAAATTAGAAACAGAATTAGGTTGGAAACCAAAGTATACATTTGATACAGGAATTCCTCAAACAATTGAATGGTATCTTGAAAATAGAGATTGGTGGGAAAACATTTTGAATGGAAGCTATCAAGAATATTTTGATACTATGTATGGAACTAGACTATAAGAGGAAACGCCACCAAATATTTGTTGGTGGCGCCTTTTTGAATAGAAGGAGAAAACGATGCGAGTATTAGTGACAGGTGTAAATGGACAGTTAGGTTATGATGTGGTTTTAGAACTTGAAAGACGTGGCCATGCAGTAATTGCTACAGATGCAAACCAGATGGACATTACAAAGATGGAGCAAGTAAGAAGTGTGATTACTAATGCTAAAGTCGATGGAGTAATTCATTGTGCAGCTTATACAGCAGTTGATGCAGCGGAAGAAAATCAAGAACTCTGCAGTAAGGTAAATACAGAAGGAACAAGAAATATTGCAACTATGTGTAATGAATTAGATATAAAGATGGTTTATATCAGTACAGATTATGTATTTAATGGACAGGGAACAGAGCATTGGCATCCGGATGAGTCTCAGATTGCACCTCTAAACATATATGGTCAGACAAAATATGAGGGGGAACAAGCTGTTCAGGAACTAGTGAAGAAATTTTATATTGTTAGAATTGCATGGGTATTTGGTATTAATGGAAACAACTTTATAAAGACTATGCTACGTTTAGGAAAAGAGCGTGGAGCTGTTAGTGTAGTTTCTGATCAGTTTGGTTCACCAACATATACATATGATCTTGCCCCTTTATTGGTGGATATGATGGAAACAGAAAATTATGGTGTGTATCATGCAACTAATGAAGGGATTTGTAGCTGGTATGATTTTGCATGTGAGATCTTTAACCAGGCAGGAATGGATACTGTAACAGTAACGCCGGTTGATAGTAGCACATTTCCTGTAAAAGCAAAACGTCCAAATAATAGTAGAATGAGCAAAGACAAATTAGAAGAGAATGGATATCAACGTTTACCGGTATGGCAGGATGCAGTAGGACGGTATTTACAAGAGATTATGTTGTAAGAAGGAGATAAGTATGGGAAAAATTACAGTAACAAGATGTGATATTGAAGGATTATGCATTATTGAGCCAGCGGTATATGGAGATGAAAGAGGCTTCTTTATGGAAACATATAATCAACAAGATTTTGCGGCAGAAGGATTAGGTATGGTATTTGTACAGGATAACCAATCTATGTCAGTAAAAGGTGTACTTCGTGGTTTACATTTTCAAAAACAATTTCCACAGGGAAAGTTAGTTCGTTGCGTAAGAGGTTGTGTGTTTGATGTTGCAGTTGATTTACGAGATAATTCAGAGACTTTTGGTAAGTGGTTCGGTGTAGAATTATCTGCTGAAAATAAGAAACAGTTTTATATTCCTGAAGGATTTGCACATGGTTTCCTAGTTCTAAGTGATGAGGCCGAATTTGCATATAAGTGCACAGATTTTTATCATCCTGGAGATGAAGGTGGGTTAGCCTGGAATGATCCAGACATTGGAATTAAATGGCCGATTAAAGAGAATATGGATTTAATTATTTCTGAGAAGGATCAGAAGTGGGGAAGTCTGATAGAACTTAATTCATTACAAGAAGTATAGTATGTTTTAAATTACGTAGCTAAAGCTATGTAATACATCATATATTAATAAAAACAGTTATCATTTATAATTATGAAAACTGTTTGATATTAAACACCTCCTAGTGTGTGCTTTTGACTACCGCTCTGGGAGGTGTTTATATGGAAGCGAAAATAGATTGGGAACCTAACGAAGATGACTATGGTGTACTATGGGAAAATATCATAAGTGGAGAATACAAAGAGTATTATCGAAAGCAGTATAAAAAATAATAAAGTTTGCTGAGGATAAGTTTGAGTTATTACAAGCTTTATTTGTCACATAACAGCCACATTTAATAAGAAGAAAAAAAATTAACTGGAAATAAAAAGTACTAAAATATTGGAAAAAGAGGATGGTATTATCCTCTTTTTTTCGTATAATAAAAGTATACAGAAGATTAATCAAATAAGGAGTTTTAATATGGAAAAACAATTACTTGATGCAATTCAGTTAGCTAAAGAAGCAAAAGAAACAGGCTTAAATGATATTTATATGAAAACATATTCTTTCGTGTATGAAACAGTATTTGAGACTGTTGAAGCAGAGAACTTATGGGAAGTTGTGCAGGAGGTATACATAACAATGTTTCAGTCAATGGAAACGTTGAAATACCCAGAGGACTTCTATGATTGGCTTCATGATATTATTGACCAGGTGACAGATGGCCTACCTAGAAGCAAAAATATTAATGGTGGTTTTGTTTGGGAGGATGCTCCGATTTCTAAGAAGGAAGCAATAAAGTCTTATGAAATGATTTGTGAGAAGCTTGGATTAGAACACTCTAGTGAGCCTTACGTTGAGCCAGTTCCATTAACTAAGGCTGAACATATGAAGTATTTTGTTTCAGTTTCAGGACTGTTGGCAATTGCGGGAACGGTTGCCTATATTGCAAATAGTCTGTAAGAAGGCGAAAGATTTTGAGAAAGCAATCATTAATTATCGATAGAAAAGTATGAGATAGTGGAAAGATTAGTAAGAAGATCTTTTCACTATCCTTTTTATACATAGAGAAAAAATACCAAATTTACAAAAAAGTGTTACAAAACTTATAGTTTCCCCTAGACACAGTCATCAATGTTGGATAGAATAAGTCAGTAATTAACTAGGATATAACGATCAGGAGATACAATAATAAATGTCAAGATATTTTGGGACAGACGGCTTCCGTGGTGAAGCAAATAAAGATTTAACAGTAGAACATGCCTATAAGATTGGAAGATTTTTGGGCTGGTATTATAAAGAAGAAAATGAGAAGGATGCTTCTGGCACACCACGTATCGTAATTGGAAAGGATACAAGAAGATCAAGCTATATGTTTGAGTATTCGCTAGTATCCGGTATAACAGCATCAGGGGCAGAGGCCTATTTAGCCCATGTGACACCAACTCCAAGCATATCCTATATAACGAGGACAGAGGGATTTGATTGTGGAATTATGATCAGTGCCTCTCACAATCCTTACTATGACAATGGCATCAAAATCATGAACTCCAACGGGGAGAAGATGGAAGATAGGGTCATAGAAAAAATTGAAGATTATTTGGATGGCAAGTTCGAAGTTCCATTTGCAAAGAGGGATGAAATCGGACGTACGGTAGATTATGTGTACGGTAGAGACCAGTATGTGGAGTACCTACTCTCATTGGCGACAAAGTCATTTGAAGGGTATCGAATTGGGTTGGATTGTTCCAATGGCAGCGCATCTAGCATTGCAAAGACGGTATTTGAAACATTAGGAGCAAAGACATTTGTAATTCATAATGAGCCAAATGGTACAAATATCAATAATAACTGTGGTTCGACTTGTATTGAGGTGCTTCAAAAGTTTGTACTGGAAAATCAGCTTGATGCAGGATTTGCCTATGATGGCGATGCAGATCGTTGTATTGCCGTGGATGAACTTGGAAATGTAATCAATGGAGATATTATTTTATATATTTATGGGCGCTATATGAAGGAAAGAGGCAGACTTACCAATAATACGGTTGTTACTACAGTAATGTCTAACCTTGGTCTTTATAAGGCATTTGATGACATCGGCATTCGCTATGAACAGACAACGGTTGGCGACAAATATGTGTATGAGAATATGGTTGCCAATGGGCATCGCCTTGGCGGAGAAGAATCAGGACATATTATATTTGGACAGTATGGGGCCACTGGAGATGGTATCCTTACTTCCTTAAAGCTAATGCAGGCAATGATTGGACGAGGCATGCCTCTTAGCAAACTTGCGGAGCCTGTTACAATTTACCCTCAGATTGTTAAGAACATTAAGGTCAGCAGCAAGAGGGCAGTAAAGGAAGACCACAAAGTAATGGAGGAAGCTAAGAAGGTAGAAGAACTGCTAGGGAATGAGGGCAGAATTGTTGTCCGTGAAAGCGGTACGGAGCCTGTCATACGAGTTATGGTAGAGGCGCCCGAACAGAAGCTTTGTGAAGAGTATGCAAGCCGTGTAATCCAGGTAATAAAAAGCCAGGGATATGAAGTGAGCTAGATATAAATCGGTAGTGAAGAAATCAGGATAGGCAGGTTTCTTCACTATCTTTTTTTAATGAATAGGAAACTCCTCTTCGAGCAGCCTCCTATTCATTAAAAAACGCCCTATAAAGGCAGGGCGTACGATGCGCACTCACCTGAAAGGAAGAAGTCGCTTATGGCGACCAGGTTCGGCGCGGGCAAAGTGTATGTTTTTATAAGTAGTTTTAGATGAAAGAATGTGTGGAACATACACTTTGTTCAAGAATAGGAAACTCCTCTTCGAGCAGCCTCCATTTCTATTTCTTAATTTTCCCTTAATATATAGCAAAAGTAGAGATTACTGTAGTATACTACATATAATGCCGAGCAAGGGAGTGATAACAATATGAAAGGTGTAAAACAGACAAGACAGAAAAAGGCAGTTTTTTATCTGATCGGTGCAATTTGCATATGGCTTCTTTTAATCTTTTTCCTTTCTACTCAAAATGGACCTGAGACGACGACTACAAGTGAGGGATTGGCTTTTGTCATTGCAAAGTATATTTTTGGGACAACGGATAGCATGCATGTTAGCTGGATACATATGTTCATACGAAGACAAGCCCATGTAGTCTTGTTTTTAATATTAGGTAGTATGATTGGTTTGGTCTGTATAAATGTAAAAACGCGGATTTCAGTGTGGGGACGCTTTATTATAGGATACGCATTTCTTCTGTTTTGCTCATTTTTTGATGAGTGGCATAAGCAGTTTATCAGTGGAAGGCATAATCAATTTCAGGATGCCTTGTTAAATGTACGTGGATGTACTATTGGATTAGGAATTGTGGTACTTATTTATATGGTAAAGACGCTGACCTCGAAATAAGTATGGAAATAATGAGTATACATAGAATGTAAAAATATGGTATTCTTTAAATAGAGGATTTCTTTTAAGGAGGGCTATTATGGAACGTTCAATGACAGTTAATAAATTGGAGTACCAGGTTGAGAAGCTGTTAGGCAAGGGAAAGGGTGGCTATTCCTACCTTGTCCATGATGACAGAGGACAATATGTGCTAAAGCAAATCCACCATGAGCCTTGTGATTATTATGAGTTTGGTGATAAGATGCAGGCTGAGATTGCGGATTATAAGAAACTAAAAGAATGTGGCATCAATATGCCGTCTTTATTGGATGTAGATCATGAAAATGAACGGATTTTAAAGACATACATAGAAGGACAGACCATATTTGAAATTGTGGAACATGGAGAGATGCTATCAGATTATATTGATCAGATTAAAGAAATGACTCGTAAGATTTATCCAAAGAAGATCAATATTGATTATTTCCCAACTAACTTTGTAGTACATAACGGGACAATCTGGTATATTGATTTTGAGTGTAATGAATATTCAGAGGAATGGAATTTTGAAAACTGGGGCATCAAGTACTGGTCCAAGACGAAAGAATTCCAAGACTACGTAAAGAAACAAAGAAAAACAAGCCTTTCAAATGACAAATAGACAAACTTATCATGTAATAGAAAATAGTGTTATAAGTGCAAACTAAAAAATACGTGGACGAATAATAACGTCTGCGTATTTTTTAGTTTATGGCATGTAATAATTACATGGTATGTACTATTCGTCATTCTGCTGCAAAATATAAATATCAACCAAACATTTGCTGATACATAGTAACGACACTCCAATAATCATAATAAACGGAGTCTCATTATATCTTAGCCTTAATACTACAAGTATTAAAAGTAGCAGTATTATTATAATACTTAAAATCTTACTAGCTCTGCGATAGTTATCTAAGTTCATAAGTTTCCCCCTATGGTTCAATCTATAATACAACAATTTTAGCACTAGTAAGAAAATGAGTCTATGATAATTATACACAGTGGCTGATGGAAAGCTAGCTATAAAAGAGTTCTCATTAAAAAAACGCCCTAGAAAATAGGGCGTTTTTTTTATGAGAACTAATGAGCGTTTTCGTAGCTGCCACAGTTTGTCTCAGTATAAATATTAGTATCACGTTGGCCATTTACTTCGATGGCATCTTTTTGGCAGCGGCAGTTATTGTTAAATTTACAGCTGTTAACGTCACAGGCAACTGTATCAGCAGCACCGCGGCTGGAAGTATACTCAGCAAGGTTGCTGTAGCCTCTCTGGCTTAAGAAACTTCCACAGCAAGTGTCATTTTCATCTGGTGCACCTTTGCCACCAACTTTGATCGGATTCATGTAGCAGTTATGGTCTTTATTGTATGCGCAATTTGCAACACTGCATTGTACTTGTGTCATTTTTAATTCACTCCTTTAACTAAAATAACGATCTAATAAGCCTTTAAATACACAGCCATGTCTTGCTTCATCTTTACACATTTCGTGAACAGTATCGTGGATAGCATCAAGATTTAATTTCTTAGCTCTTGTTGCAAGATCTTTCTTTCCTTGAGTAGCACCGTATTCAGCATCAACGCGAGCTTGTAAGTTTTCTTTGGTAGATGCTTTTAATACTTCACCAAGAAGTTCTGCAAATTTGGAAGCATGTTCGGCTTCTTCATGAGCAATACGTTTATAAGCTTCTCCAGCCTCAGGATAGCCTTCGCGGTCTGCCTGGCGGCCCATTGCAAGATACATGCCGACCTCAGTACATTCAGCAATAAAGTTAGCACGTAAGTCTTCTAAGATATCAGATGGTACGTCAGCAGCTACGCCGATACGATGCTCATCAGCCCAGTCAAGGCCTTCTTTCATTTTCTCAAATTTACTGCTTGGTGCATTACAAATAGGACATTTTTCTGGAGGCTGCTCTCCTTCAAAAATATATCCGCAAACAATACATACAAATTTACTCATTTTTATTGTGTCCTCCTTTTGCATTTTGTTTGTTGAAGTCTGTATTTATAATGTCCAAATAGGAAAAAACTATACAAAGCGAAATAATGACATACTACTAGGAATGATTCATTTCTTAGGGTATAATAGCTTTTGTGTATGTAGAATGAACGGGAAGTTAGGTGTAATGAAATGCAGGAAATATTAAAAGAGCAGGCTAGGGCCATCTTAAAGCAGAACTATGGATATGATGGGTTTAGAGAGGGGCAGGAAGAGCTGATTACCAGCATATTGCAAGGAAAAGATACATTTGGAATCATGCCGACAGGAGCAGGAAAGTCGATTTGTTATCAGATACCGGCACTGATGCTAAATGGAATCACATTAGTAGTATCGCCGTTAATCTCGCTTATGAAGGACCAGGTACAGGCGCTAAACCAGATGGGAATTTATGCAGCTTATTTAAATAGTTCCTTGACAACGAACCAGTATTTTAAAGCGCTGGAGTTTGCAAAAAAGGGCAAATATAAGATTATTTATGTGGCGCCAGAACGACTGCTTACAGAGTCCTTTATGAACTTTGCAAGAGAAGCCAATATCTCAATGATCAGTATCGATGAAGTCCATTGCGTGAGTCAGTGGGGACAGGATTTTCGCCCGAGCTATATGAGGATCGTGGATTTTATCAATGCGCTGCCAACACGTCCGATTATCAGTGCATTTACGGCAACGGCAACCAAAGAAGTAAAAGAGGATGTTATCTATATCCTTGGATTACAGAATCCAACAGTGGTTACAACTGGATTTGACCGTAAGAACCTTTATTTTGCAGTGAAGCATTCCAATGCGAAATATGACGATGTTATTTCCTATTTAGAAGAGCATCCCAATACAAGCGGGGTAATTTACTGTAACACAAGAAAGAACGTGGAAGAAGTATGTGAACGACTAGTTCGTGATGGATATCCGGCAACCCGTTACCATGCAGGGCTCAGTGATCATGAGAGGGAACAGAATCAAGATGACTTTATCTATGACGTGAAGCCAATCATTGTTGCTACAAATGCTTTTGGTATGGGAATTGATAAGAGTAATGTGCGTTTTGTCATTCACTATAACATGCCAAAGAATATCGAAAGTTATTATCAGGAAGCAGGACGTGCAGGACGTGATGGTGAAAAAGCGGAATGTATCTTATTATATAGCGGGCAGGACGTGGTGACGAACCAATTCTTTATTGAAAATGCCCGTGAGAATGAAGAGCTTATGGGAGAGGCGTTAGAGTTGGTAAAGGAACGTGATCGTGAACGTTTAAAACAGATGACATTTTATTGCTTTACCAATGACTGTCTTCGCGATTATATGCTTCGTTATTTTGGAGAGTATAAGGATAACTATTGTGGCAACTGTTCCAACTGTCTGACAGAATTTGAAGATATGGATATCACAGCAGCAGCAAGGGCGGTGATCGGTGCAGTAGATTCCTGTCATCAACGTTATGGGATCAATGTGTTGATTGATGCAATCCATGGAAGCAAGAGCCAAAAGGTGCTTAAGTTCCATTTAGATGAAAATGCATATTATAATGCGGTTCCGGATATTTCTTTAGTTCGTCTTCGTCAGATTGCAAACCATCTTATGCTGAAAGATTACATGTATCAGACAAGTGAGGAATATCCAGTAGTAAAGCTTCATGAAAAGGGACTTGAGTTTCTTGAAAATGAGGAGCTTGTCATGTCCATGAAGTTCCCAAAGGTAGAGAGAAAGCAGAGTGCCAAGAAGAAGGGTGCAAAAGCAAAGAAAGTGCCAGAAGGCGATGTGGATTACAATTTATTCGAACAGCTTCGTGAGCTTCGTTACTCCATTGCCAAGGAGAAAAAGGTTCCACCATATTTGATCTTCTCAGACAAGTCTTTAATCGACATGTGTCGAAGAATGCCACAGACAAGAGAAGAGATGTTAGAAGTAAATGGTGTTGGTGAAGTGAAATACATTCATTACGGAGAGCAATTTATGGAAGTGATCAAACAGGCCGCTTTGGCAGCACCTGTGTCAGAAGTAGCGGTATCTGAAACAGAATAAAAAATAGGAGAGCGTGCATACCACAGAGATTGCACTGGCTCTCCTATTTTTTATGTTCAATCTGATTATGAATAACGTTGAAAACCGAGATATCTTGTTCCCTGGAACGAAAGTGCACCATAGTCACCTTCTACTAAAATACCAAATTCATGTCCTTTTACACAGAGTTCCATTCGGTCACCGCTTGCTACTTGAAAAGTAACATAATAAGTAGTGGAAGTCGTTGTATGCATTCCAGCATTGGTCCCAGCATTTCCATGATGATGGCTTACATTGGTTCGTTTGGATACAACAGTGGCATCCACCGTAAGGCGAGGAGAGTGGTTATTCTGATTCCATTCTCTTAACCCATTGAATATGGAAAAGGCGATTATGCCAAATGCTAACAAGAATATGAGGTTAAAAAGCCCTCCTGAGTAAAACATACTGTGTCACTTCCCTTTTGTTTTTTATTTCTTTATCTTTTTTATAGTGTGTCTATATTGTATCAAATCATAAAGGAGTAGAAAAGCAAAATCGAAGTTTATTCCATACAAAACTTAATTTCCATATAATTCTAGAAAAGGCCTTGGATTATGTATATAATGAGTGTAGTAATTTTGAAGGGAGAAAGGAAGATAATATGGGTAAAGAAAATCTAGTCATAGAAACGAAAGCTCTTACCAAGTATTATGGCAAGTCAAGGGGAATTATCGACAGTAATCTGAAAGTAAAAGAGGGAGATATCTTTGGATTTATTGGACCAAATGGTGCAGGAAAGTCCACCACCATCCGCCTGCTTTTAGGAATGATCCACCCTACCAGCGGCAGTGCTGAAATTTTGGGAATGGACTGTGCCAGACAGACCACGAAAATAATGAAAAGGGTGGGATATATGCCATCTGAAGCCCAGTTTTATGGTCAGCTTCGAGTAGACCAGGTAATTAAGCTGGCAGCAGATTTACATAGTATGGATTGCTCAGAAAATGCAAAGCACCTTTGTGAGCGTTTTCAGATCGATACAAATAAGAAAATTGAAGATTTGTCCTTAGGTAACAGAAGAAAGATCAGTATGGTATGTGCCATGCAGCATGAACCTGAATTACTGATTTTAGATGAACCAACATCAGGCCTTGATCCATTGATGCAAAAAGAATTTTTTGGAGAGCTGAAGGAGCGAAATGCAAAGGGAACGACTATTTTCTTATCCTCCCATGTCCTTCCCGAGATACAAAACTATTGTAATCAGGCAGCAATCATCAAAGAGGGGAAGATCATTACATCAGGAAATGTAGAGGAGATTGCCAAGGCAAATGGAAAGCATAGTGCCAAGAGAGTAACGTTAAAGGGAATTGAGAAGCTTCCTGATTTAAAGGGAGTGCATAAATTAGAGAGAACGGAAGAGGGGATAACCTTTCTTTATCGAGGAGATTTGCAAGAATTATTGAAAACTCTTTCGATAACTCCATTTACCGATATAACAATGACAGATTTAAGTCTGGAAGAAATCTTTATGCACTTTTATGAGTAGGGGGGAGTTACAATGACATTTATAAAACATGAACTGTATATAAATAAGAAGACACTTTTTATTTGGTCTGTACTCATGGGGGCAGTCATTTTTGTAATGATGCTGCTATATCCGACTATGCAGGACTCTATTGGAACAATGACGGATATCTATAAAAATATGGGCATCATGACAAGTATGTTTGGAATGGACAGGCTGGATATGTCAACAGCGATTGGTTTTTATGGAATAGAAATGGGAGCGATGCTTAGTATTGGAGGGGGCATGTTTGCAGCTATTATTGGAATTAGCATGCTAAGCAAGGAAGAAGGAGGCCATACGTCAGAATATCTGTATGTCATGCCAAAAAGCAGAAGTTATTTCATTACCCAGAAACTAGTTGCAGCTGCTTTACTGATCATTATTTATAATGTAGTCTGCTTCGTAGTTTCTATTCTTTCATTTGTTGTAATTGGAGAAGATATAGAAATGAAGAAACTGACAACCTTTATGTTGTCTGAGCTCCTGATGAACCTTCAGATTGGTGCTATGTGCTTTGGCATCTCAGCAATCCTTCGTAAGAATAATGTAGGATTGGGAATTGGAATATCTATCTTATTCTATTTTATCTCTATGTTAGCCAATGTGACGGACAAGGTAGAAAAGCTTCATTACATAACACCATATTATTATTGTGATGCAGCAGTCGTTATGGTAAAGGAAGAAATTCCATTAGGCCACCTTGGCATCGGCATTGGGGTGGCAGCAGCATGTATTGTTTTTGCCTATATATTTTATAATAAAAGAGATCTTGCCATTTAGGTTATGTACAAACCGGGGCAAACAAAGTGCCTTTCTAGGATTAAAAAGACAATCCTGGAGGGCACTTTGTTTTGGGTTTATATGAGGACGCTAACAAGGCTACTGAGAGCTTGAAAAATCCTGCTCATGTGGTTAGTAGCCACAGATCGAGTGAGATTTAATAAGGAGACAATACTTTGCATAGGTTAGATTTCATTTCTCGCTTCGATCTTCGGAAGTATTATAGCTATCTTGACTGGCTTTATTAGTATCAGAGATGCTATTTTGTGCATTTTCTCTTGCAGCATTACGGATAGTTTCTGAATATAGGGACTGATATTTTTCCAGCTCCTTACGATATCTCTGATTTGATTGTTTGCTCATGTTGCACTCTCCTAAATAATAATTTATCTTACAATGCTAGTATGGTAACGATTCGTCAAAACTATACAAAAAAAGTGTTAAAGTTTATACAAAGTGTAGATACCTTGTAAAAGTAACCAAAAAATTAAAAATCATAGTATCAATTTATACGAATGGGGATAATTATGATTGTATAACGCGCAAAATCCTAGACATCACGATTATCGATATGGAAATAAGGCTTTAGCGTAGCGGGCAGCCATAGCGGTGAGATTGAAAAAAGTGCTGAAAAAGCAGAAATTATTACATGTGAGCTGTTTTATTCTTAACGAACATGAAAAGTTTTCCTATGGAAATAAAAAATAGCACAAAAAAGGCGAGTATTTCTTGGGTAAAGTTACTCATTGCCCAAAATATGGATGAAAAAACTATGAAAAATTTATATGGCGTAATGTAGGTTTCTTAGTTATAATAGATACTAATTATTTATATCTTGGAGGGAATACTTATGAACGCATTAATGGAAGAAGCAAATCGTTGCTTACAATGTAAGAATGCAAAATGTCAGAAAAATTGTCCAATTAGTACTCCGATTCCAGAAATTATTGACCTTTATAAACAGGGTAAAATCATGGAGGCAGGTGAAATCCTATTCCGTAACAATCCATTAAGTGCGGTATGTGCGATTGTTTGTCCTCATGAGGATCAATGTAAAGGCAATTGTATTAAAGGAATCAAAGATCGACCAGTAGATTTCTATGAAATCGAAAAATATGTATCCAGCTACTATATTGAACATGTGCATTTTGAAGAAGTAGTAGATAAGAAAGAAGACGTAGCTATTATTGGTGCCGGTCCTGCTGGTATCACAATTGCAATTATCCTTGCACAAAAAGGATATGACGTAACTATTTTTGATGCTCATGATAAACTTGGCGGTGTCCTTAGATACGGAATTCCAGAGTATCGTTTACCAAACCACCTTGTGGATGTGTACACAGAAAAATTAAAAGAATTAGGAATTAAGATTCGTCCAAATACATTAATTGGACCTGTTATTACATTAGATAACATGCTTGATGATGGATATAAGGCAATCTTTATTGGTACAGGCGTTTGGAATCCAAAGCCTCTTCGTATTAAAGGAGAGACATTAGGTAACGTTCACTATGCTATCGATTATTTAAAAGCTCCTGAAGCTTATGACTTCAGATGGAAACGAGTTTGTGTCATTGGTGCAGGTAACGTGGCAATGGATGCAAGCAGAACTGCAATCCGTTCTGGAGCTTCTGAAGTTCATGTTTTATACCGTAAGGGATTTGAAAACATGACATGTACGAAAGTGGAATTAGAAGAAGCAAAAGAAGATGGCATCCAGTTTGAATTATTCAAAGCACCTTTAGAGCTTACAAAGAAAGGTGTTAAATATATCGAAACTGAAAATGCAACGGATGAAGATGGCAGAGTCATCACAGTGAATAAAGAGGGAACAGAAGGATTATTTGAATGTGATGTGATCATTATCGCAGTTAGCCAAAATCCTAGAACTAACATCGTATCTACGACAAAAGGTCTTGATACAAACCGTTGGGGACTTCTTTTAACAGATGACAATGGCCATACGACAAAAGAAGGTGTCTTCGCATCCGGTGATGTTGTTACTGGTGCAAAGACAGTAGTACAAGCTGTTACAACAGCAAAAGTTGTTGCAGAAGAGATGGAAGCTTATATTAATCGACAATAAATAATTAAGGGAGTGTCATGCGAACGATTAGGAATGGTTCATGTGGCACTCCTTTTTTGATGAATAAGGAAACTGCTCTTCGAGTAGCCTTCGTCTTGCTATTTGTGAACGATTGGGCATATTTTGCTTGAATTTTTCCTACATCACCAAAAGGACACAAAGTATGCCAAAAAGGACACAAAACATGTACATGGATGCGGACAGAATCCTGGGAACAGCCGCTCTATTTTTCAGAAACACAAGCCAGGGTGCGTTTACAAGTTTTAAAATAAATGTTACGATAGTAGTTATGTAATTAGAAAATAACTTGAAGGAGTATTTAGCAAGATGGCAGACAAAATTGTTGTTATTGCAGAGAAGCCGTCCGTAGGGCGAGACATTGCAAGAGTTTTAAAATGTAACAAGAAGATTAACGGGGCGTTAGAGGGAAGCCAGTATATCGTTACTTGGGCACTTGGCCATTTAGTAACCCTTTCTGATCCGGAACGTTACGATGAAAAATATAAAGAATGGAACTTATCTTATTTACCAATGATCCCAGACGGACTTCGTCTTGAGGTGATCAAGCAGACAGGAAAACAGTATCAGGCGGTAAAGAGCCAGCTTACAAGAAATGATGTAAAGAGTGTTGTCATTGCAACGGATGCAGGTCGTGAGGGAGAGCTTGTAGCCAGATGGATTCTTGAAAAGGCCAATGTAAGAAAGCCAGTGAAACGACTTTGGATTTCTTCTGTAACAGATAAGGCAATCAAAGAAGGATTTGACCATCTTAAGGATGCAAAGGAATATGATAATCTATACCGTGCTGCCGTATGTCGTGCGGAAGCAGACTGGTTAGTAGGAATTAATGCAACTAGAGCACTTACTTGCAAATACAATGCAAGCCTTTCTTGTGGACGCGTGCAGACTCCAACATTAAGCATGATTGCTAAGCGTGAGGAAGATATTCGTAAGTTCGTTCCAAAGCCTTACTATGGAATGAAGCTTACAGTGAAGAAAGACAAGACATTTAACCTTATTTGGCAAATGGATGGAAAGGGCAATACTCGTTGCTTTGATAAGGAAAAGGTTGCTACGGCACTTAAAAAAGTGGAACATAGTAATTTCGTGATTACGGAAATCAATAAGACCGTGAAGAAGCAGCCGGCACCAGCGCTTTACGACCTGACTGAACTTCAGCGTGATGCTAACAGCTTCTTTGGTTTCAGTGCAAAACAGACATTAAACATTATGCAGCGTTTATATGAAAACCATAAGGTATTAACGTATCCAAGAACGGATTCTAGATATATTACGACAGATATCGTGGATACATTAAAAGAACGCCTCGAGGCTTGCGCAGTGGGACCTTACCGTAAATTTGCCGCACCTCTTACAAGAGTGAAGTTTTCTACAAAAGCAAGCTTTGTAAATAATGCAAAGGTGTCGGATCACCATGCAATCATCCCAACGGAGCAATTTGTTCAGCTTGACCATATGACAAATGAAGAGCGTAAGATTTATGATCTTGTAGTAAAACGTTTCCTAAGTGTGTTATCACCGGCATTTGAATATGTGCAGACAACCGTAACAGGTAAGGCTGGCGACGAACTGTTTACTTGCAAAGGTAAGAAAGTTGAAAAGCTTGGATGGAAAGAAATCTATCAGTCTGAGGAAAATGAGGATGCATTAGATCAGTTGCTTCCAGACCTTGAAAAAGGAGAAAGCTTAGAAGTGGTAAGTGTGGCTATGACAGACGGAAAGACAACACCTCCGCCATACTTTACAGAAGCAACTCTTTTATCTGCAATGGAAAATCCAACTGCCTATATGGCAAGTCATGACAAGGAGGATATTAAGATCCTTGGAGAGACTGGCGGACTTGGCACGGTTGCTACCAGAGCTGACATCATTGAAAAATTATTTAATTCCTTCCTTCTTGAAAAACGTGGCAAGGATATTGTGATTACAAGCAAGGCAAAGCAACTGTTGGAATTAGTGCCAGAGGATTTGAAAAAGCCAGAGCTTACAGCAGATTGGGAACGCAAGTTAATGCAGATTGCAAATGGTAAACTAAGACGCGACACGTTCATGACAGAAATCAAAGAGTATACCAATGAATTGATTGGTGAAATCAAGTCCGGTGAGGGCAAGTTCCGTCATGATAACTTAACAAACCATACTTGTCCTGAATGTGGAAAGAAAATGTTATTAGTAAAAGGTAAGAATTCTACTATGCATGTTTGCCAAGACCGTGAATGCGGATACCGTGAGACGATTTCCAGAGTTAGTAATGCTCGTTGTCCAAAATGTAAAAAGAAGATGGAGTTAATTGGCAAGGGTGAAAACCAGAAATTCAGCTGTAAATGTGGTTACAAGGAAAAACTTTCGAACTTTACGGAACGCCGTAAGAAAGAGGGCGCTGGCATAAGCAAGAAAGATGTAAATAAATATCTAAAGAAAAATCAGAATCAAGAGGAACCAGTAAATAATGCTTTTGCTGATGCTTTTGCAAAACTAAAATTGTAGAGTTATAAAAAAGAAAAACATGTACCTAATAATTAAACGTTATTAGGTACATGTTTTTTTAGGTTATGATGGGCGTAATGAAGGGGCTTTTTGGAGTTTTCAATGTAAAATCCCTTAGACAATCAAATGAAAATGTAAATTATTGTAAATAATGTAATTTTTATTCTATATACAGTTGTCGAATAAAAAGATATAATGATGAACGTTGCAGATTATGTAGAGCTACATATCGGATTAGATCTTAGGAGGAAATAGGTTTGAGTAAGAATAAATCAAAACTACTTGTTTTTGCAACAATCAGTTTGACCATCATTTATTTGGTTTGGAGAACTGTATATACACTTCCATTTGGTTATGGAGTGGTGCCGATGATTTGTGGGCTGATACTTCTATTAGCAGAAATCACTGGACTTTTTGAACAGATTGTTCATTTCTATAGCATGTCTAATAAAGAGAAGCCTGAACCAAAACAGGTTACTCATGAACATATAACATATCCTACTGTGGATGTGTTTATCGCAACATATAACGAGCCCGCTGAATTGCTTTATAAGACAATTAATGGCTGCGTAAATATGAAATATCCTGAACAAGAGAAAGTAACCATCTATCTTTGTGATGATGGTAAACGTGAAGAAATAAAGAAATTAGCTGAGAAGTTTGGAATTCAGTATTTAGCCCGTGAAGGAAACGAAGGTGCTAAGGCAGGAAACTTAAATCATGCACTGGAAAATTCCAATGGCCAGCTAATTGTTACATTTGATGCAGACATGATACCAATGAGTGACTTCTTATTGGCAACCGTTCCGTATTTCTTTGATACGGAAGAAGAAATCGGCTTTGTCCAAACGCCACAAAGCTTTTATAATCTAGACTTATTCCAATTTAACCTGTTTTCAGAGGATACCATTCCAAATGAACAGGATTATTTTTATAAAGATATCCAGCTGGCAAAAAACAAATCTAATGCCGTTATTTATGGTGGTTCCAATACGATCATATCCAGAAAGGCATTGGATGACATCGGTGGATTCGTAACCAATGTAATTACAGAAGATTTTGCAACCGGCATGCTGATTCAGAGCAAAGGATATAAATGTATTGCAACAGACGAGGTGCATGCTTCAGGATTGTCTCCGGAAGATTTGGAAAACCTTATTTCCCAAAGAAAACGCTGGGCAAGAGGATGCATTCAGACCGGCCGAAAGCTGAAGGTCTTATTTAAGAAAGGGCTTTCAATTTCACAAAAAATATCATATATCAATTCCATCGTTTACTGGTATTCGCCAATCAAACGACTAATTTATATGCTGTCGCCGGTATTATATGCAGTGTTCCATGTTACTGTCGTAGTGACTACGCCAATTGAACTACTGATCTTTTGGCTCCCAATGTATGTGTTAAATAGCAAGACATTGCGTAAGTTATCAGGAAATATACGAACGATTCGATGGACTAATATCTATGAGACTATTATGTTCCCATTATTATTAAAAGATGTATTGCTTGAAATGGTTGGAATACGAGAAGTTAAATTTACAGTAACGAAAAAAGGCGTGCGTGATAATGAGAGAGTACGCTATATCCGATATGCAATTCCCCATTTCATACTATTGACACTAAACCTGCTTGGAATTATTGAGTGTATCAGGATCATGTTTCTAAGTGGAACTGTATCCATTCTTTTCTTGGTATTCTGGCTGTGTTTAAACAGTTACAATCTAATCATGGCAGTACTATTTTTATTGGGGCGTAAGGAAAGACGTGCCCATACACGCTTTAACATTGATGCCAAAATCAAGATTAAGTTCAAAGGACAGAATTTTGACACTAAGATCTACGATATTTGTGAAGGTGGATTTAGTGTAATCCTTGATAAGCCTGAGTATATGCCGCCTGAAGACATGGCAGTAGCAACAATTAAGACAGAGTCTTATGAGACAACTGTATCTGCTACCATTGTACAAGTACAGCAATTAGAAGAAGGATATAAATATTCGTTTCGTATAACAAAAATTGAGGAAGAGGATTATAAGGCTCTTCTTTTAATTATTCACGATCGAGTTCCACCATTAACAAAGACAATTCAGTCTGATTATGGCTTCTTTGAAGACTTAAGAGTAAATATAGAGAAACGTCGTCAGAAATTAAATTATTATAGCCGTAAGCTTCCACGTATCAAATTGCATCGTACCCTTACGTCTACAGAAGGTGACGATGTTACAATTTTAAGTTTTAACTATGAATATATGGCAATCAAGCATAGAAAGTCTATGCTAAATAAAAATAATGTATTTGTTCCAGTAGAGGGCGATATGATGGTTGAGTTATTGCGTGTGAAGGAAATTGATTATTATGATATTCCGGAAGATGAAAAGCTTACCATGGAAGTGACGCTATACCATATTGTGAATGTAAAGGATATTGTTGAATACCCAGACATCGCTACTGTTATGATTCGTTTACAAAAGGAATCGTTAGCTGATTTACTTGAGGAAATGAGACAGAATAGCAGCAAAGAGGAAATTGTAGAGTACGATGAGTTAGAGCTTATATAGAAGGAGGAATTTTTTGAAACAGTTAGTAAAAGGTGTTGTATTGGCAGCGATTTTTATGACAATCAGCTTAGCTGAGAGAACCTGTCTTGCTACGGGAAAAAATCATGCAAATCTCTCTTTGAAGGACCCACAATATACTAATGACGGGGGAAGTGTGACAGTGGAGTACACTTCCGACAATGCATTAAAAGTTGATTTTAATACAAAAGAGGAGGAAGAGGGTTACTATACATTTAGCCTATATGCTTCTAACAAAATAAACATGAACAATAAATCGGTAATTTCATTTCATATGAGTACAGATACCGAGTTATTACTAAACTTACAACTTATGACGAATAAATGGGATACGTTAAAGTGTCAAGAAGGCGCATCCATCTATATAAAACAGGATAAATCCAAAACTTATGAACTACTAACGGTATCCGAGGGAGTAGTCAAAATAGAAAAAGGATTTAAAGGTACCATTTATGTACCGATAGCCTCAATTACTACAAATGAACAGGCGGCAAGCATAAATAAGTTTGGTATTTCCATTACTCAGTCAGAAGAACAAAAGTCATCGTTTGTATTAGACAATGTCTATGCGTTAGAGACAAGAGAGTTAGACCAGGAAGGCATCAAAAATACCTACCAGGTAGTTGGAAATCTGACACCATTACTTCCTGCATGTGGAGAATATCTTTATGAATATCAGGTGGTGGATTTAGCTCAGGAAGAGCACTCTATTCCATTTCAGTTTGCATTGGCGAATTCTCCTGAGGGGGTAAATGTATCAAAGAATGGTACAATAATGTTTTTTGATATGGCAACTACGGAACCAGTCAAATTGCTTGTAACCGTGGATAAGGATTTCTCCTTTTATTATACCATTTATCCTGAAGAGAGCTGGTATGTGCAGCAGTCAGATGAAGCATCTAAAAACTTTATTGTTCCAAGTCCGGATGTAGTGGCAAATTATAGTTTAGCATCGGTATCAACAGCCAGTGTTGCCAGCGTTGATTATGTGATCCGCTTCCTATTAGTAGGCGCTGCATGTTCATATCTTATGTTTTACTATATAAAAATTCGAAAGAGGTAGGAGGCACAATGTTATTTTCTAGTACTATATTTTTATTTTATTTTCTGCCAATCGTACTTGTGCTTTACTATCTGGCGAAATGGTCCAGACCACTGCAAAATTGTATCTTATTAGTATTTAGCTTATTCTTTTATGCATGGGGAGAATCTAAGTATGTCTTCTTGATGATAGGCTGTATTCTGTTTAACTATATTTTCGGTTTGCTGATTGTAGCAAATAATAAGCCTGGACAAAAGAAACTATTGTTAGAATTGGCGTTAGCGGGGAACTTAGGAACCCTATTCCTGTTTAAGTATTTAGGCTTCTTTGTTCGTAATCTAAATGCAAGTTTGGATGTTAGTAAACAGCTTACAGTGCCTTCTATTATTTTACCAATTGGTATATCCTTCTTTATCTTTCAGGCAATGTCCTATGTAATCGATGTATATCGAGGAGTGGTAGAGGTTCAGAAAAATCCTTTTTATCTAGGTTTATATGTTTCGTTCTTCCCGCAGCTGATTGCAGGTCCAATTGTTCGATATGCAACGATTAAAGACCAGATCATTAGCCGAAAGGAGACGTTGTCGAAGTTTTCTGTGGGAAGCTGCAGATTTATCGTGGGTCTATCTAAAAAGGTCTTATTATCCAATTCCCTGGCAGTCATAGCAGACCATGTATTTTCTATGAGTCAGTCGGCATCTGTTCCAATGACACTGGCATGGTTAGGGATTATTGCATATACATTGCAAATCTATTATGACTTTAGTGGTTATTCGGATATGGCAATTGGACTTGGATTGATGTTTGGGTTTAAGTTTGAAGAAAACTTTAATTATCCTTATGTGTCCACTTCCATTAGTGAGTTTTGGAGAAGATGGCATATTTCTCTTGGAACATGGTTTAAGGATTATGTATACTTCCCTCTTGGTGGTTCCCGTGTGAAAAATAAGGACAAGATGGTTCGAAATCTGCTCATTGTCTGGTTCCTTACAGGCTTCTGGCATGGGGCGGAATGGACCTTTGTCCTTTGGGGATTGTTAAATGTATCATTTATCATATTGGAAAAGTTACTTTCCTTCGAACAGTTAAAAATTAAGTCTTGGGTAAAGCATACGTATTGTATGGTCATTATCATGATTGGCTGGGTACTATTCCGTTCTTCCGACTTAGTGGCAGCAGGCCATTATTTACGAGATATGTTGGGCATGGGCCAAGCAGGTATCTATAGCGATTATACAGTTATGTTTTTCCGTGAGTATTCAGTCGTTCTTTTATTAGGCATATTATTTGCCATGCCATTTGCAAGACGCACAAATAGTTATATCAGCCAGAAGAAGAAAGGATTTATAGTCTTTGAACTTCTATATCCAATCGTAATGATGGGATTATTCTTATTATGTGTATGTTACCTTATTAAAGGCGCATATAATCCGTTTATCTATTTTAACTTTTAGAAAGGGGGAAACAGAAGTTGAATCATTTTTTTATTAAAAAGGCCGTTACGGCTACTGTTTTTACAGGGGTATTAATTGTAGGATTTGTCTTTAACATGAGAAATTCCTATGACGATGTAAAGCAAAGTGTTTCCTCAGATCTGAAAGAAGGAAAGAGTATGGATAAGCTGTTTCAAGATGTTGATGCAGTCATAAATGAGAATTTAGTTGGGAAGTATCCAGCCATTGAGATGTATGGATATGTTCAACGCCTGTTAAATAAGGATGAGGAAAATAATTTTGAAGTTATTAAGGATAAGAATGGAGCGCTTCATATGACTTACTTTGGAACAGAAGCCAAAGATATGTCAGAAATGGCCGATAGGGTGGAGCAGTTCAAACAATCCTTAACCAACAAGGAGACTCAGGTAATCTATGTGAGCACTCCTGATAAGGTAATAGAAGGGGTGACCGAGTTTAATACAGGTCTGCCATATGACTATGCCAATGAGACCGCAGATAATCTTCTAAAAGAGCTTGAAGAAAGAGATATTGCGACAATTGATTATAGAGAGGCTATTTTGGATAGCGGTATCAGCTATAGTGATCTATTCTTTAAGACCGATCATCACTGGACCATCCAGACAGCCTTCTGGGCATACACTTACCTGACTGATCAGTTAACAGAAAACTTTGGCATGCAAGTGGAAAATAAGTCGTTCTATACTGACCTGAATAATTATAATGTGATCACATATCCGAATTCATTTATAGGATCTCTTGGACGAAAGACAGGTATATACTTCAGCGGTGTAGATGACTTTAGCTTGATCTATCCAAAGTTCTTTACTGATTATACGTTCACGGCCACATTAAGAAACACCGAGTTAACCACATCTGGTATGTTTAATGAAGCCTTATTAAACTTATCTAGTATACGCTACAATGAAGATAAATACAGTGTTCTTGCAGACAGGTATTCCTCGTATCTATACGGAACCCAAGGTATTGTTCATATACAAAACAATACGGCGAAAAATGGACCAAAGGTGCTTCTGATCAAGGATTCCTATATGGTACCAGTAGCCGCATTTTTATCAACCATTTGTTCTGATGTGTACCTGGTAGATCCAAGATACTACGAGGGCAGTATCACTGATTATGCCAATAGCATTCCAGATTTAGACTACGCCCTGATCTCCTTCTATCCACAGGATCTGACAGAAGAGTTCTTCCGTTTTGAGTAGAAGAGGAATTAATAACTAGTTAGATAAAGAGCCGCCATTCCTACAATAAATACGAATGGCGGCTTTTTTAATACATAGTAACTTTTTTTCGAGAAGCCTCCTATGTATTAAGAATTATTAATAAATTAAAGGTTTCTATTTAAGATTTAGCCGTTATCATAAAAGTATAAAGTTGATAGGGAGGATTTAAGATGTGGATCAAGAATTTTCGTCATAAAAAAATACAAATAGGGATTATATTTACCATTATCATGTTATCCGTATTATTACTAAATTCCGCAGTCAGCATGATCAAGTCATTAGATGCACCGATGGAGGAATTAGCAAAAGAGTGTAACTCACCACAAATGAATGGATACCCATATTTCAACGATCCCAAAATGATATCCACAGTAATTGATAATTTTAAAAGCTTAGACCATATAAAAGATGTACAGAAAGTATCCAGCTATTATTTAAGTGAAGGGATAAAGCATAACGACCAGGAGGTTACGTCCTATGCAGCACTTGCAGAATATAATGAGACTGTATACAAAGATGTACGAGTGATCAAAGGAAACTTAGAGGTCGCTTCCTATAAAGAAAATGAATGCGCCATTGCAGCCTGTATCAGCAATGAGTACCAAGTTGAAATCAATGATACGCTGACACTTGGAGTAGAAGGAAAGAAACTAGACTATAAAGTGGTGGGCATCTATGCGGACCCATATGATATGTCAAATGCATACGATAACAGAATTTTAGTACATAAGCTTCCTGAGATAAAGACATTAGGATGCACGTTGTTTTTTTATACCGATGGAACGGCATCCAGCCAGATTGTAAATGAGTATCATGAAAGGTATGGAGAGTTAGGCGTTAGTTTGAATACTCTTCAAGCACAGATTGACAACAGCCTGATAGCAGCACATATTGTAGGCGGTGTACTGATAGGAATTGGTATCATCATGCTGCTTGTAAGCTGTGTCGTAATTTATTTCATTATAAGAAATGTAATGATAACCGATGCAAAAAAAATTGCAACTTACAAAATCATTGGCTATTCCTACCGAGATATCCTGACTATGTATTTACGGTTTTACGGAATAATCATAGCGAGTGCGGCACTTGTGGGAGTTGTGGCATCCGTATTGGTATCCAATTATGTATTAAGTCAGCTATTTCAAAATATCGGTGAAGTAGCAAGATGCAGCATAATTAATCCGGGCGTGTTTACGTTTGTGGGAATTACTTTTTTTGTACTGGGTATTGTTTATTTGATCATCCGAAGAATGAAGAATATAAAGCCTGTCTACGCATTAAATGGCATGAGCAGCGGAAATAGTAAAAAGAAAAGAGAGTATAAGGGAAACTCTAATATTGCATTTTCACCAATGGGCATAGCAATTCGTAACTTTACAAGAAATAAACGTGGTGCCCTTGGCATTATGATCACCAGCATTGTAACAGTATTTGCAATTAATTTTGCCATGATCTCAGTAGATGTAGCATTTAATATGGAAAATACCAATGATTATTGGTTTGGATTTGATAAGTCTGATTTTGTAATCGGTGTACATGATAAGAAGGCGCTTGAGGAGACAAAGAAGCTTCTTGCAGAAAATTCCGATATCAAATCATTTAATTGTAACACAGTACTAGACCAGGGAAGGGCACTTCTAGAGTATCAAAGAGGACTGCAAAACACAGTTATTTATCCATTAATCTATGAGTCCTTTGACGGAATTAGTATGTCCATGGTAGAAGGACGCAACCCAAGGAATGGCAAGGAAGTAGCGCTTACAACCGTAGTGGCAGATGCACTACACAAATCGGTAGGGGATTATGTGTCTCTTAAGATTGATACAGATACCAAAGTAAATCTGCTGGTCACAGGAACCTATCAGACCTATTTAAACATGGGGGCTTCCTGCAGGATGCTTGGAGAAGTATATTCAGAAAATAACGTGGATCTTACTTACACTTCCTTGTCAGTGTATATCAAGGATGGAGTAGACCGGGAAAGTGTGATGAATGAAATAAAGGATAAGGCGCCAGCCGGAATAACCGTTACGGCCCGTGAGAAATGTTTTGATAGTATCATGAGCATGATTGCAACTCCACAAAAGGCAGGCATTCCGCCAGTGATGGTCTTAGTGCTGATCATTGGGGCAGTCAATATCTTTAGTATTGTACTTCTTAAAAATGCCGTCAATAAGAAGACAAATCAGATCTATAAGAGTATTGGTTATTCCACCAAGGACTTGATTTTGTCCAATTTGATTTATGTCATTGCCATTGCAGTACTTGCCATCTTGATTGCAGTTCCACTGGTAATGGTGACGTATCCCAAAATCATAACTGCTTGTCTGACCACATTTGCATTAAAAGAGTATCCGGTGACAATAAATGTAGCCCATATGATTCTTGCAAATGCAGCGGTAATCCTTATGTTTGCAGCAGGAACTTATGTGTCATCAAGGTCACTTCGTAAGATAAACGTTCGTGACTTAGTAATTGATTAGTGAGGGAGGAGATTAGTATGAATCAAACATTGATTAAAAGTGAGTTATTATGTAAAAGTTTTATTACCGATGGGGAAGTAAATAATGTAATTAAGAATATGAACTTAGAAATTTATAAAGGTGACTTTACAGTAATCATGGGTGCGTCAGGTTCGGGAAAATCCACCCTCTTATATGCATTAAGCGGTATGGATGAGGTGACCACCGGCAAGGTATTCCTAAATGGAAATGACATTACCAAGTTAAAGGAGAGCAAGCTGACGGACCTTCGAAAGTCAGAAGTTGGCTTTGTATTTCAGGCCATTAATCTAATTCCAAACCTGACTGTGTATGAGAACATTCTAAGTCCAACTTATAAGACAAAGGTATCCCGTCAGCAGATTGATGCATCTATTGATGATCTTCTTGATAAGATGAGCCTTAGCAGCCAGAGAAAGAAGTTTCCAAACCAAATGTCAGGTGGACAGCGTCAGCGTGTTGCAATCTGCCGTGCCCTGATTAATAACCCAAAGGTACTATTTGCAGATGAGCCAACAGGAGCGTTAAATTCCAGCCAGGGCCAGGATGTTTTAGATATCTTTAGCCAGATCAATGAGGAAGGGCAAAGCATCGTTATGGTAACCCATGATTTAAAGGCTGCCATTCGCGGAAACCGAATTATCTATCTGAAAGACGGAAGGATTGATGGCGACTTAAAGCTAGATCCTTATTGCGCTGAAAATGCCAAAGAGCGAGAAGAGATGGTGTACCGGTTTTTAAAGGAGAAGGGATGGTAATACATGTATTTTCTATATTAGTTTTCACCAGTTTTAAGATCAGAAAGAAATCGTATAAGTATAGAAAAATACATATCAAGATGATATGATTAGGTGAAGAAGGATTAAACGCAGTGGTTAATCCTTCTTTAATTATGTCTACTTTTAGAAAATTGGTCTTAAAGAACTAACTACAGTCAGTCTATTGGACAAAAGAGAGAGCACAAAAGATCAAGCAAAGGAGAGGCCTTATGAATCAAGAAATGATATCGGCATCATTATGGTACTATGATGATGAGTATACGTATGAAACAGGAAAAAAGATACTAAACGTACTAGAAAAGCAGATGTTTTTTCAGCCTACATTATTCTATGCGGAGAAACTTACTAAAAATAAACTAGAAAAATATACGATAGAGAGTAAAGAAAAATATTACAAAGCATTTACTGATAAAAATATACAAGGAATTGTATTTGCAGATCCTGATCCAAGTTCACGAACACCGTATTGGAGTGTAGATTTTACATTTCCACCAAGTAAAGAGTTCTTAGGTTTTGAACCGGTAATTCATCCTAAAAATTTAATTATTTTACAGGCTAATTTGGAAATGTTTAAAGATGAAGTATTTATGGATGAGTTTATGGATACAGTAAGGGCTTTAATAGGTATCGTTGCGCCATTTTATGGAATAATTGACTCTTCAAAAAATGAGAGTAGGTTATTGGAGGAAGCTAACGAAGAATATTTTAAACCCGATGAGTATATTCAAACGATTTTTGGAGGTAATTACTTTGGAAAAAAATATTGCGACCTGTATGGACATGAGAAAGTTCTAGACGTTCCTGTAGAAAATAAAGAAAGTATTAATGGCGGTATTTTGTTTATGTTGAGTTCTAATTTGCTTAAGTTTGCAGACGATACTACGGATGCAAAAAGGCGAAAAGTAATGCAATATTTGAAAATTAGAAAGAAAAGAAGATTTAAACTCACTAGCAACCTAAGGTTGCATTATTGGACTCTTGCGTTGGTTGTGGCAAGTTTGAGGGCATGATAGAATTACTTCATAAAGGGAGTGATCAAAATGAGATTTGAACAGAAAGTGTTACAGCTACGTAAGCAGCATGGGTTTTCACAAGAGGAGTTAGCAGAGAAAATGGGTGTGAGCAGGCAGGCCATAGGAAAATGGGAGTCCGGAACCGCGTCACCGGATATTGAGAACCTAATTAGGCTTAGTGAACTATTTGGAGTCAGTGTGGATCGCTTGATTAAGGACGATGACCAGTGTAATTCGGAACTTTTTGAGACGAAGGAAATCGAGGATACTCAGATGAAAGCATTTATAGTAAGGGCTGCCAAGAGTACATATGCCGCAAAGGCACCTGAAAGCAAGCCTTCAAGGCCAAGTTCCCATGACTTTACCTATCAGGAAGGCGATTATCTTTATATAGATTCTTATGTGGGAAGTGGCAAGTTTTCTGGCCAAGAGGTGGTCTGGAATAAGGGGGAACCGGTATGGAGCATGAACTACTGCGGACGTGTCACAGGTGAGAATTTTAGTGGAGACTTTTTAAAGGAAGCACTCCTTCTTATCCCTATAGAACAGCCATTTCGAGGACCGGGAACTTATCAAAGAGGTCAGTATAGTTATCATTGCAGCATAAATGGGGACTTTGCGTGGTTTCAAGGAGTGGAGGAAATCTACTATGATCAGATAAAGATCTATGAACTTTATTTTCACGGAGGAAAGATCGAATAGATAAAAGTGGCACATGCTATGGTATAATGGAGTAAATAAATGATAGTAAATAGGCAGGAATGAATATGATTAGACAAAGTAGAAAGCCAGAAATTGATAAGATTATGGAAATTTGGCTCACCTCCAATCTAGAAGCCCATTCCTTTGTAGCGGTCTCTTTCTGGAAGGACCATTTTGAAGAGGTAAAGGAAGCAATTGCAAATGGGGTACTCGTATATGAAGAAGAGCAGGAAATCAAAGGCTTTATCGGGGGAATGGATACATATGTGGCAGGACTTTTTGTGGCAAAGGAGTACCGCGGTCAGGGAATTGGAAAGGCATTACTAGACGCTGCAAAGAGACAGAAACAGCGATTAGTGTTGGATGCATTTGTTGAAAATAAAGGAGCCGTAGCCTTTTATAAAAGGGAAGGTTTTCAGATCGTTTCCGAGAAGGAAAATGAGGACACCAAGCATCTTGAGTACTTGATGGAATGGAACAATACAGATAGGAGTATGCGACATGAGTAAGATTATGATTGTAGAGGACGAAAAGGAACTTGCAACTATTTTGGGGGCATATTTGTCGGTAGAGGGTTTTGAAACCGTGATTGCCAATGACGGCGAGGCAGCAGTAAGGGAATTTGCAAAAGGTGACATCCGTATGGCACTGCTAGACATTATGCTGCCAAAGGTAAATGGTATCGAAGTGTGTAAGAAAATTCGTGAAACCAGTGACATCCCAGTGATTATGATTAGTGCAAAGGATGGGGAGATGGACAAGGTGGTTGCTCTGGGAATTGGAGCCGATGACTATGTGACCAAGCCGTTTAGCCCGCTAGAGCTAGTTGCCAGGGTAAAGGCGCAGCTAAGAAGGTATCAAGGCATACAAAAGCAGCCAAAGGCAGAGGGGGAACTGACTGCGGGTAAAATAAGATTAAATAAGAGTTCCTATACAGCTTGGGTAGGAGAAGAGAAGCTAGTCTTAACCACAAAGGAGTTTGAGTTACTTTATTTTCTTGCAAGCAGTGTCGACCAGGTATTTTCAAAGACACAGATTTATGAAGGGGTCTGGGGGTATACAGGTGTTTGTGATGATAACAGCATTACCGTTTATATCAAGCGACTGCGGGAAAAGCTAGGCCAGTTTGGTCTGGAATACATTAAGACGGTCTGGGGCGCAGGTTATAAACTGTCGGTAAGTTAGGAGCCTCCATGAAACGAAAATTAGAACGAATAAATGGACTGGTACTTTGTGCAGTTATTGCAATTCTGCTTACCGGAACATTTTTGTGTGTACATAAATTATGGAATATGGATTATAACAGCTATGATAATGAAATACGTCTTGAAGTATCGGACACGCTATTGTCCATAGAGCAGGAAAACTATGTGGATGCCATCTACCCTTATATCGTACTGGATTTATCAGGAAATATTATAGTATCCAAATCGAAAGAATACCAAGTGGGCAGTACAGCGAATGTAAATGAATTCTTGACTAGGGATAAAAGCTATGTAAACAACTATGGGGGACAAGAAGCATGCTTTACTTTGACAAAAGAGAATACCACCTATGGATTTGTTGTGTTTTTTGTGCCGGAAAGTACAAATCAGAAACAGGTGCAAGAGGGTAAGAAAGCGTTAATTCCCCTTGCGGTCAGCATATTCTTAAGCATTGCCCTGACCATTTTTTATATGGCATATGCAAGGAGGAATATTTACCGTCCGGTTTGTGAAATCAGCAATTCTGCCAAAGCAATTATTGCAGGAAACTATGATCAGGAAGTGGTCCGTGTATATGGACAAAAGCTGCAAGAAAATGAAGTAGGTGATTTGATTTATTCCTTTGAATTGATGCGGGATGAATTAAAGGAAAAGCAAATGAAAGAGAAAGAGCTTCAGAAGGCAAGTAAGGAACTGATTTCCTGTATCAGTCATGACTTACGAACTCCGCTGTCTACCATAAAGGCCTATGCAGAAGGACTTAGGGATGGCCTTGCAAGAGATGAGGATACAAGAAATGAATATGTAGGAGTTATTTTAAAGAAGACAAATCTGTTAGTTAGCATGATTAAGGAACTTTTAGAATACTCCAATGCCCAGGCCAGCCGAATGGAGTTTCATAAGAGGGAAATGTATCTTTATGAGTATATCAATCCGGTCATTCAGGAGTTACAGGGCTTTCTTGAAAATAAGCAGGTTGAGTTTACAGTAGCGATTACCGCAAGTAATGTGTTACTGAAAATGGATTCTAAACGAATAACGGAAGTACTATATAATCTGGTGGAAAACAGTAAGAAGTATATGGACAAGGAGCCTGCCAAGATAGCTCTTACGGTTAAGGATTACAAGGACAGTGTGCTCTTTTCTATAAAGGATAACGGAATGGGAATTGCATCGGACGATATCCTATATGTATTTGATAAGTTTTACCGAGCGGAAAAATCCCGTTCATCAACGATTCCAGGTTCCGGCTTGGGCCTAAGTATCTGTCAGTATATTGTACAGGAACATGGCGGTGAGATAAGCTGCAGCAGCCACGTTGGGAAAGACTGCGAGATTTCCTTTACATTGCCGATAAATTAGGTTGCGGTAACAGTTTGCTTTTCGATATAATGATAGTAATACATAAGAAAGGGGGAAGTAGATGAGTGAACGTGAGGTAGTAGCAATTGGGTTTGCAGTTATGGGGCTTTTATATTGTCTTGGGGCGGTAATGACAATATACAAACCAAAATGGACTCTTGGAAGAAGTGCTTGGTATCGTGTAAGAGAGGATATGGAAACAGCATATAAGAAAAAATGCATGTATTCCAATCTTTTTTATGCAGCAGTATATTTTATCTGTGGCATTTTGTCTTACATTGGAGTACATATGGTAATTTTATTTTTGCTTATGGTCCTGGCAGGCCTTATAGGACCAAAATTGTTTCCTGAAAAAGAAAGCTATTTTTATGGAAGCAGTAGTAGACTTAAATAATGAACTACAAACCAGATATAAGGGCATACCACAAGAATATATGGCATTTTTAAAACGAGTGAAGCAGTTGATCGCTCCAAGTGAAAAAATCTGGTTTTTTGTGAGGATAAATATAACGAGAATTCAGATATCGCATTTAATCTGAGACGTTCGCATGAATAGTGTGAACGTCTTTTTTGATTGATGGATGAGGAAACTTCTCTTCGAGCAGCCTCCTATGCATTTGGAACGCAATCGCTTTATGACAACCCCAAAAACAAGTTCTAAAACATCCCCGTCAGTAATAAAAATGTAGAAGGCGATATTGCTTACGGCAGGAAGGTAAGTAGACAACCTGCTGACAGGCTTTCTAGAAAGGATGATAATATGGACGAAACGATGTTAAATATGGCTCAGACAAACGAAGACAATCTAGAAGAGCAACAACCAATAGAAATGATGGCAGTAGCAGCAGAACAGGAAGAAAAACAGACGACAGACCTTCCGCTTCAGGAAATTAAGGAAAAGTTGGACATCACCACGGAACTGTTAGAAACGTTAAGTAAGCAATTTAGAGACCGGATCAGCTATGATGAAAAGCAGGAAAAGATCGTAGACTCCATGCACGCAGAGTTACAGAACTATCGAAATGACATGTATGCCATGTTGTTAAAACCATTGCTGGTAGATATTATTGAAGTCGTTGACAATATAAGAAAAGCGGGGATTGCATTTGCAAGAAAAGGCGATGCAGAGAAACTGGCTAGTACAATCATTACAGATTTTATTATTGATCTGCATACCTTACTGAATTCCTATGGGGTGGAAGTATACAAAGGGACACCGGGGGATAACTATACGCCAATTCAACAACGAATCGTATCTATTGTTTCCACAAATAAGCCAGAGTTAAACAGCAAGATTGCAGAGAGCCTTGGGTTTGGATATATCTATAAAGGCAAAGTCATTTGGGCAGAGAAAGTAAAGACTTATAAATATCAAAGCAGTATTGACTAAGTTACAGGAGGGTATATATGTCTAAATATGTGTATGGGATAGACCTTGGAACAACATATTCCTGTATTGCTTATCAGGATGAAACAGGAAGGCCTGTGGTAGTGCAGAATCGTGAGGGAACCAATACGACTCCAAGCGTCATCCAGTTTTCAGAAGATAGCAATGAGGTAATTGTTGGACAGATAGCAAAGGATACTGCGGTGATGTATGCAAAGAATACCGTATCATTAATTAAGACTAAGATGGGCAGGGAAGCTACCATTATCTATGGCCATAATGATGAAAAACAGATTTCACCGGTGGAAGCCAGTGCCTGTATCTTACAGAAAGTATGCAGGGATGCAGGAGAAATCCTTGATGACGAAGTAAAGGATGTGGTCATCACCTGTCCTGCTTATTTTGGCGAAGCAGAACGGACGGCTACCAAGCAGGCTGGTATTATTGCAGGACTAAATGTCATCTCTATTCTGGATGAACCAACGGCAGCAGCAATTTATTATGGATGCAGCAGATGTGAAGAAGAAAAGACAGTGCTGGTATATGACCTGGGAGGCGGAACCTTTGATGTGACCACCATGCAGGTTCGTGGCGGAGACATTAACGTGGTTTGTACCGATGGAGACCATGATCTAGGCGGAAAAGACTGGGATGCTGCCATAATGCGTTATATTGCAGAAGTATTTGAAGAAAAGACAGGATTTAGCGGGGAGTATGACGATGAAGCAAAACAGGATCTGGCAATCAAGGTAGAACGTGCAAAAATTCAGTTGTCCAGCAGGGACCGGACTACGATTATGCTTCATGTTCAAGGTTATAAGGCAGTCATTGAACTGACAAGGGAGAAGTTTGACGAGATAACCAAGCCATTACTAGATACTTCCATAGAGATTACGAAGAAGTTAATTCAAACTGCTGGTGATTATGGCGTGACCACCTTTGATGAACTGCTTTTGGTAGGCGGCTCCAGCAAGATGCCTCAAGTGGCAGATGCATTAAAAGAAGTATTGTATATGGAGCCAAAGAGCTTAGAACCAGATGAAGCAGTTGCCAAAGGAGCTGCTATATTTGCCATTGTAAAGATGATGGACCAGATGGAAAATGAATATATGGGTAAGGATGGAGAAGAAGTGGATGAGGAAGCTGTAAAAGACTTGCTTCCAAGTATTTCGACAGAACCAGCCAGACCTGGCAAGGTAATCATCCATACAAAGACTACAAAAAGCTTTGGTATCAAGGCGTTGCGGGAGAACCATATGCTGATTTCCAATATCATTCGTAAAAATGAAGAGACTCCTTGTACAGTCAGCAAGATTTTTGGTATTGCAGAGGACAATCAGGAGTATGCAGATATTGAGCTGTTTGAGAGTGCCGTACTAGATGAGACCTATGAGGTAGACATGGCATATCGGGTTGGGAATGCCGTATTGGAACTGCCGGCAGGACTTCGAGCAGGAAGCGGAGTGGAAGTGACATTGGAATTATCCAGTGAAGGAACAATCAGCCTGACCGGACGGGAGCTGACGTCTAATCGTGAGATTATTGCAACCTTTAAGTCAGACTGCGTATTAGAAGAGGAAGAAATCATCGAGAAGAGGCAGAAGATGCGTAATCTGATTATTGAATAATAGGAGAGAGGACCATGCGGGTAGGAATTGATTTAGGGACTACGTTTTCGGCAATTGCATATATCAATCCCAAGACAAATAAGCCGGAAATCATAAAAAATAGAAATGGAAATCGTATGACACCATCGGTATTGGCATTTATTAAGGACACTTGCTATTATGGCGATGAGGCAAAAGAGTATCAAGAGCATGGATATCCGGACGTAGTTTCTTATTTTAAGCGGAATATGGGAAATGAAGAGTATGTGTATTGCACTGGAGACCATATGTATACGGCAACCGATTTGTCGGAGCTGCTGCTTAAAAATATGCTTGCCGAAGCAAGTGAGGCAATAGGTGAACCGATTACAGAAGCTGTCATTACCGTACCCGCATATTTTCGACATAAAGAAAGAAAGGCTACGATGGAGGCAGCAACAAGAGCAGGCGTAAAGGTCCTTCATGTAATTAATGAGCCAACAGCCGCTGCCTATGCCTATGGGTTAAATGGCAGCACATCTGATAAGACAGTGCTGATCTATGACTTGGGAGGCGGTACGTTTGACGTATCCATAGCAAAGATTACAGGTGAGGACATTCGGATCCTAGGAAGTGACGGAAACCACGAGCTGGGCGGAAAAGAATGGGATGATATTCTGGCAAGGTATCTAAATGAGCAGTTTTATGAAGAGTTTGGAATCGAGATTTCCAATGACCTTGCAGAAGCAAATCATTTACTTGCCATAGCAGAGAATTTAAAGAAACGATTAAGTGTGGCAAATAGTGCAGAATGCAGCATTACCTATAAGGGAAGGACGGGGCATTACCGAATTACGGAACAAATGTTTGAAAAGCTGTCCAACAATATGCTGCAGATTACTAACCAAGTGATTACAAGGCTTTTATTTAGTGTAGGAATGGATCGAAACCAGATAGATGGAATATTGTTAGTCGGTGGATCTACCAGAATGCAGATGGTACGTAATTATGTAACAAGGCTGATCAAAAAGCCATTGTTAAATGGTGTCAATGTGGATGAGGCAGTAGCCATGGGGGCCGCCATGAAGGCTTGCATGGATGGTGAGCAGTTAGATGCCCTGCTTCCGGACCTTGGTAAAGAAGAAAAGGAGAAACGGGAGTATGAGTTTAAACTTCCGGGGGCAAAACGGCTGGCAGAGACAATTGCCCATTCTCTTGGAATGATCAGTGTAAGCGAAGATGGAAACTGGTATGTGAATTCTGTGATCATTAAGAAGAACACACCAATACCTGCATGCAATACCCGTTCCTACCGGTTGAAGACAACGCTAGGTGACAATGAACTATTTGTATATTTGGTACAGGGAGAAAAGGGAAATCCTTTGGACTGCGAAATTGTAGGAAAATATGTATTTCATGGAATTGAGCATACAGAAACTTGTGAGGCTACGCTATTGGTAACCTATTCTTATAATGAGGATGGAATGATCGAGGTAAGCGCAATGCAACAGGAAACAGGAAATGTATTACCGTTAACCATAGAGCCAGTGGATGAGGATATGTCTTGGGTCAGGGAGGTGCCAAACGTTAATCAGAATGCAAAGAAAGAGCTTCCAAAAGGAACTTTGTATTTGGCAGTAGATTTGTCGGGAAGCATGTCAGGCTATCCATTACTTGAGGCAAAGAAGGCAATTGAGTCCTTTATCTTAAAACTGGATCTAACAAAGCTTGCAGTGGGCATAATTGGGTTTGCAGATCGGACATCGGTAATCCTTAAACCAACCAAAGACTTATACCGCATAGAGCAGGCACTTGCCAATATGCGGGTGGATGGTGTCAAATTTGGATATGGTAATACGGCTACTCCATTTTCAAAGGTGTATGAAGATATCATAAAGCGAAGAAGTGAGAGAAGAGAGGAGCAGGAAAAGGAATATATCGTCCTGCTGACCGACGGGGAGTGGACGTATAAGGAAAATGCCATAAAGGAAGCTAAGAAATGTCTTAAAGAGCAGGTGGAGATCGTGGCACTTGGTTTTGGCAGCGCAGATGAGGCATTTTTAAACACTTTAGTGAGCAAGAAGGAACTTGCAGATGTGACCAATTTAGCAAATCTGACGCAAAGCTTTACTAAAATTGCACAGATTATGACTTCATAGACAGACAAAAAGACTCAGTATTAAAAATCGGAAGGGAGGAGAATTTTGGCCAGAGAAAATTTCTATATCATATTGGAACTGCCATTTGACCCTCCGGAAGAAGATCAGGCAGTCATAGACCAGACCATAGAGAAGAAGCGGCTAGAGTGGAGCAAAGGGGCAACAGACTTTAAGAAGGGCCCGGTCTATCGAGGCTACACATCCATGCTTCCGGTCATTCGGGAAGTCATGTCGGATCCGGAAAAGCGAAAGAAAGAGTATGAGCAGGCATATAAGCTGACCTTTGATAAGGCAAGGCATATGCTGGCAATTGTAGAGAAACGGGGCTATCTCTATGAGTCTGAAATCAATAGCATAAGCAAGCGCCTTAAGATTAGCGAATCAATTGTACGTTGTGCATGCAAGGTGAGGATCGTGGAAGACAATATGGCTGAAAATGTACGGAATAAGCCGGAGAGCGCAGATAAGTTTCAAGTCTTCCAAGTCTATCTAGATACGCTGAACAAAAAGGATTATTATGATTTTATTAATTATAATGGCACCATGCAGGCAAGACTTAAAGATATGCCGCCGTTTCGGCTCGTGGAACTGGTGAGGCAGCAGAAAATCAAATATGCCAAGAATACGCCAGAGGAGTCAGCGATTGAAAAGCTATGTGCCGAATGTGAAAAGACATTTGCAAGTAAGGAATCAAAACAGGAATATGATGAGTATCTAGCGTGGAAAAATACCGAGGATGTATTTGAGCAGATTCAGATTGCAACCGAGCTAACCAAAGTCTTAGATGAAGGACAATGCAGTGAGGCTCTCAAGCTGTTAAAGGAAGCAGTCTCTGATGAAGAACAGTGCGTCTCTATGCTTCGGACTTACTGCAGGCAGAATGGAATTGCCATGGAATATCGTGAGCCAAGAAGAACAAGAGGCTATCAGGGGATGTCCACACAGCAGACACCAGAAGAGAAGGGAAGAGAAAAGGAAGAAGAGCAGAAAAAGACCCAGCCCAATATGCCTAAAAATTTAAAGGTACAGGTAGACACGGTAAAACGATGTAATTATATTACTTGGGAGAAAACCTCGTTAGACACCAATGTAAACTATCTGGTGGTACGAAAACGTGGCAGCACGCCGCGTCATATTAATGACGGTGAACTGCTAGGTACCGTGTCTGGAAGCAGTTACACAGATGCTACCATTTATCCCGGAAAAATCTATTTCTATGCAGTATTTGCAGTGAAAAGAGGTGTGTATTCCAAAGGTATCAGTACCCAGGTGGGATATCTGAATTTATTTGAGGTGCAGGATGCTACAATCCGGCTGAAAGATAAGCATGTAGAGATGGAATGGGGATCAGGGTATCGGGAACTAAGGATTGCAATCTTCAGACAGGAAGGAAATGCTCCCATGGAATATGGTTCAGGAAGGTTATGCTATAATGCAAGCCAGCCATTTTTTAAGGATGCAGATGTAAAAAATCCGGGAGAGTATTATTATCGGATCTTTACAACTGTATATATCAATGGAAAGCGGTTTGCAAGCAAGGGAGTTGTCCTACATATTACGGTTCCTGAGGAGACAAAGGAACCACAGGTAAGAAACCGACCAAAGATTGTAACAAGAGAGCAGCAGGGAAGCTTTCAGCCACAAGGCGGGAAATCAAAAAATGAAGTTAGGCCAAGGCAGGAAGTAAATCCAAGGCAAGAGAATAAGCCGGTCCAGGATGTTAAGGTTAGGCTGGATGACACGTTAGGAAAGCAGATATCCAGTCAAAAGCCTGTAACAACGTTAAAGAGTGCCAAACCAGTCTGGCCGAAGGAGCAAAAAAAAGAGCTTCCTCCAATGAAGCCTAATCCATATATGAAACCTCTTCCAAGGGCTGATGATAAAAACAGCATTACATATGATATCAAGGTCAGGAAAGGGATTTTTAAACCAAAGGAGCTTGAACTAATCTTTACAGGATATACCGAGAGTTTTGTGCTTCCTCCCCTTTTGATCGTAGGAACAAAGAACTATCCCCCTGTATATAAAGATTCAGGAGTGTTGATTGGAACCATTGAAAAACAGCAGGTCACAAAGAAATACACCCATTCTGTACCGCTCCTTAGTGTGGAAGGGCTTGATTATATAAAATTATTTTTAGCGAATGAGACGGATGAAGCACAGTATGAGTTACATTTGAAATACGGTTCTTCATCCAAGTTCACATAAGTTAGGAGGCACTTATGCAGAAATCAACGTACCTATGTCCCTATTGCTTTACTGAGCATAAGCGCAAGACCCTTTATTTTCGTTGCAGGAATAAAAGGTGTAAACCAAGACCAGATAAGGAGCTTGCAGCCTATAATGGAAAGGCTCCTGAATTAAGGCAAATCTGCTTTCCTGTTACAAGGGGAAGCAGGTTTTCTAAGTTAGAACAGGCAAATTGTCCAGAATGCAAGGAAACCACTTCTACCCTTGTCTGTCCTAATTGTCATAATACACTTCCATCGCATGGAAGGAGAAATAAACAAATGGTCCTGTCCATGGTAGGTGCCATGGATGCAGGAAAGAGCAGCTATATGGCTGTCTTGATTCGTGAGTTGAAACGGCATATTGCACTGGGTATCCATGGAGCTGCATCATTTATGGACGAGAGCAGTGCAAGGGACTATGAGGAACGTTTTTTACGTTATCTATACCCTTGGATTGGGACAGAGCCATCAATGCGCATACCTAAGACAAGGTCTTGTCTATACAAGGGAAACATTATCTCTGCCAACCGTCCCATTCTGGTCAACTTAAAGCTTAATAAGGAGTATGAGACCATCTTTCGAAGACGTATGGAGACAATGAACTATGCCCTTGCCTTATATGATGCAGCAGGAGAAGACTTCGAGGAAGAAGGGATAATGTTTACGTTATCAAGTAATCTAATCCATTCGGATGGTATTTTATTCTTTATCGATCCAATGAAAATTCCTTATGTAAGAAATCTGCTGGATAAGGAGCTGATCCAAGGGGCAGCAACAAGCAAGCTCTGGTCCTCTTCTAGTGCAGATGACATCCTGCTTCGAATGGAGAAGCTGCTACGCAGTAAGCTTGGCATTCCAGAACAGGAGAAGATCAAGGTTCCCATTGCAGTAGTCGTAACCAAGCTAGATGCAATTTGGAACCTATTGCCGGCAGCCTCTTTGCTCCGGAAAGAAAGCATGCATTTAAAAGAGGGGGGATTTGTACGGCAGGAGGGTGCAGAAATCCAAGAAGAGGTTCTGGCATTATTATATGAATGGGGAGAAATAGAGTTTTTATCCCATTTGTATGCTGACTTTACCAACGTGAAGTTATTTGCAGTTTCTTCATTTGGCAATAATCCAGATCAATATGGAAGACTGCAGCATCCAAAACCTGTGCGGGTGGAGGATCCTTTTCTATGGTTATTAAGTGAAAATAATGTGGTTGATTTAATATAAGGAGTAGCTATGGGTGTAGAACAAGCAATTTTTACAGCATGTGAAACTGGAATTACAAGGCATCCGCCGGGATTTCAGGTGTACTCCTATTCTTCAGGAATGCAGCAGATCTTAGATACGACCTTGGCGCCAATGATGTTCCAGTATGAACAGCCAAACTATGGACTAACGCCGATGACGGAAGGTATGGACATAAACAGGTATCCAAGGAAATTTGCTTACTCCGTTGTTGAAGAAGGCAGGGCATTGGTATGCTTTGCATCCAATCGTATGGTAAATGAAAGCCGTTACGGAAATTATTTTAGTCATGTGCTTGCTACCAATTTACAGTCTGTAACTGCTTACCCATGTGAATATTATAAAAGCCCTCTGTTTTTAGAGGGCTTGTCTGAAGAACAGCTTCAATCAAAGAGCAGGCCTGATTTTCTGTATAAGATGACTCATATGGTTCAAGGAGAAGAAATAACCTATGAGAGTGTGAAAGAATTTTTAGCAGAAAACAATCGCTTGCTAAAGCTTAGGAAGTTAGTGTACTGTGTTCTTTCTTGTGATGAGTCAGAAAAGGTAATCCTATTTGATCAAAATGATGGGACGGGCAATGCCATTATATATTGGATAGCAGCAGTGACCATGGTGCTTCCTAGAAAGATAGCATTACGAGTAAGCTTTAGTGATTATGAATATGAACCACTTACAGCACCATACCGGATTTGTGGCAGCGTGAAGGATGGGACAAGATATGACTTGGAGAAATTAGGACAGGAATATTTTGTCTTTGATTTTGAAACTGGTTCCTATCCAAGAGTGGCATCTGATTCTGAACTTTTTGACATTATTGAACTTTCCTATCGAATAAACAGAGACTGTATCTTGAAATTCCACACATTTATGGAAGATTACACGTATACCAAGGCCGACCTACAGTTGTTAGATGGATACGAACTGTATAAGCTGCTTACTGTTCCGGAATATATTACAAAGATGACCAGGCAAAAGCTTCACAATGCCTTTTTGTTTGCTTCCAATTATGCAAGGGAAGAGAAAAAGAAACAGATCATCAACCAGATGGTGAACTTTATCAGAGACAGAAAGTCCATGGAGAGCAGGATCCTTCGGGAACTTCTTTTTTTCTTTGAACTTCAGGTCATGGAAAATAATATTGCAAAGGAGAGGCTGGTACTTCCATTGCTTCGTATCCTTTATGAGGCATTAAAGGTATCGACCAAAGAAGAGCAAAACTACCGATCTATTGCAAAGGAAATGGCTCATTTTTTTAAGCAGGTCGGCCTATCGCTCTACAAATATTATCTAGGAAGCATCCCGGCCCATGAGTTTGTGCTGCTTTTAAAGAAGACATCCTATGAATGGAAGCTGACGGAGACCGTGTCCATACTGAAAAATTATGTGCTGGCAGTGAAGCCTACGGTGACTGAAATTGCAGAAGATGAGAAGTTTAATGAGATTTTGACGGCACTGCTGTCCCGGTGCAGTATGGCTTGTCCAGCAGGAAAGGGACTGGAATTATCCTATCTTATGAAAGCCTTTTCCTTCAACTATAGTTACAGTACTTATCTGTATATTGCGACCTACCGCTATTTTATTGGGATCGAAGGGACTAATAAGCAGATTGCCGTGGCAAACTATTACTATGCCAAATATTTTTATGACCTGGAAGAGACCCAGAAGAAAGATGTCTATGCCTATTTGTTAATTGAAGACGAGCCTACCATCATAATGCTGTTCCATTATGCATTTGAGCGGGCAGCTTCTTTTGAAAGCTGGTTTTTAGAACTTACTGGTTTTATCGAAAGGTTTGACCTGGGGAAAGGAAAGCTGTTGGATGGCCTTATGGCAGAGGCATTTGAAGATGCCACGTCAGGAAGGGAAAATCGATATCAGTCGGTGCAGCTTTTATTCTGTTATTGCTTCAAGATTGGATATCGGGACCGGTTTATCAATCGTTTAATCCCTTTCCTATCTGCAGGCATCCCCCTTGTAGTAACCGATGAAGACCAGCTAGAACTAATTAAGCGATTATATTTTTATCAAGTGAATTTTAATGGGCAGATTATCGAAAAACGGGTAGCACTGACATATCGGCTATATGAGTTAAAGGAGTTTTTACAGGCCGAACCAAAGAAAAGAGAAAGGATTACATTTCAAAGGAGAGTTGCTGTTCCAACTATGGACAGCATTGAGACCACCAATTATCTGAAACGGGCAGGCACCATTATTGGTGAGATCATTTATAAAAATGGACAAGTCAGCCTGATTAATACCTGCTATCTGTTAAGCAAGGAGAAAGAGCAACAGCTGTTATTGTATGTTTATGGGGCGCTGCTAAACCGAGGAAGGAGGCATAGACATTATATGATGTTTTTACATACCTTTGTCTATGCACTGGATGATACAAGAGAAGATTCGTTAGCAAAGCTGATTGAGGGAAGCGGCGTCAAGATCAAAGATATTAATGATCAGATGGAATGCAATATGCAGCACCTTGTTGCTTTTCGAAGACGATTTGATCAAGGAGATGGGAGAGATAACAGGATAGCATCCTTATGGCACAGAGTCGTAAAAAGGGTAATACAGTCAGAGTAGGAAAGCCTTGTTAGTTGACAATTCTTTTTCTTATAGGTAGAATAGCTTGGTATTAAAATTGTATAGGAGATTAAGAATATGTCACAAAAGACTGTCTTTACCAGAGATAAGGAGTTTGATAAGAAATACATCCTATTTCTGTTTGCAGTATCCGCACTATTAATGACATTTGGTTCCATGACCTCTTTCCTTTTTCCAATGCATGTGGGAGTAGACCAGAACTGCTTCTTTACAATTGGGAAAAGTGTTTTAGATGGTAAAGTATTATACAAAGACATTTATGATCAAAAAGGACCATTATTATTTTTCATTCATACATTTGCAGCATTAATCAGCAGCAAGAATATGTATGGCGTTTATTTACTTCAGATTATTAATTTTACAGTAATATTATATTATGTTGGCAAGATCAGAGGCTTATATCTAGGTGATAAGTATCGTTATCTTGTACCGGCCGCAACAGGGCTGATCATCGTGACTACATTCTGCTATAGCCGAGGCGATAATGCAGAAGAATTCATTATGACATTCTACATGATAGCAATCTATCACATTATGAGATATCTTAAGAGCGGGGAAGAAGTGATTAGTAGCAAGGTCATGTTTGTAAATGGTATACTTGCTGCGTCCATCCTTTGGATTAAATACACAATGCTTGGATTTTATATTGCATGGTGCTTAATCGTAGGGATTACGGTCTTTTATCGTAAAAACTTTTTAGCCGCATTTCGAGCTGCCATGTTATTTCTTTCAGGTATGTTTGTAGCCACAATTCCATATATTCTGTATGCAGTTGTAACCGACTCAATGGGTGATTTTTTATGGGCTTACTTTTACACAAATATTAGCCTGTATTCTACCCATGTTTCCTTTATGCGAAGAATTGAAATTTTCTTCACTCAGGATATTTTGTGGAATCCGGTTATGATGCCGACCGTATTATTAGGATTAATCTATTTCTGCCGTTCCAAGGAAATGCTAGAGAACAAATGGCATAAGTTCAGTCTTGTCTTAATGGCTGTCTGTACCTATGTGTTTGTATTTATCGGTGGGACAAGATACAAGTATTACTTGCTTATCTTTGCGTCATTTACAGTATTTGGCGTAATCTTCTGGGTCAAGTTATTTGAGAAGCAGATTGAAAAGCTAAACCAACATAGAACTCGTACCATTGCCATTGCAGTGGTAATCTATATTGTAAGCATTATTGGATTTAGTAACTGTGCCCCTTACTATTTTAAGAGTGCAGATTACTATCCACAGGCTAGGATAGCAAAGATTATCAAAGAAGAAAATGCAACTGTGTTAAATTACAATTTCCTTGACTGCGGGGTATATTTAATGTCAGAAAGCCCACTTCCACCAACCAGGTTCTTCTGCCGTCAGAATATTCCTAGAACCGTATTTCCAGAAATGTTTGATGCACAGGAAAATTTAATTCGTGAGAAGGCTGTTGACTATGTATTGGTTCGATTTGGACGTAACCGACCATTATCTGACTTTGCAGAATGTCCGGAATTATTTACGAATTATACGTTAGTGGATGACTCATACTGGGAACCAGTGGATGATTACCGCTTTGCATTATTTAAGGTAAATAAATAAAAACAGAGTGCCAGTTTCACGATAAATTATGTGAAGCTGGCATTTTTTTAGTGAGAATATGCAAAATACCGTGAAAAGCGGGTGTAGAATGCGCACTCACTCGAAAGGAAGATGTCGCTGGCGCGACCGAGTTCGGCGCGGAGTATTTTGCAAGCAAGACACTTTGTTCTTAATAGGGACTTGAAAAAAATGTGAAATCTTATCAGAATAAGTCATTTTTTCTTGTGCAAAATTAGAAACTTAGATATACTGAGTGTGAAGAGAAAGCAGGAGGGAAAATAATCATGGTGAATGATACGCCGCCCAATATAGCAGAAGTGCAGCGTCTGTCAATGCCATCTAATTTAATAACTAATTATGTAGTGAAAATAGCAGTCTGTGAACAGCAGATTGTAGTAGTGGAAAATCTATTTGAGGAGGATGAAGCCACACTTTCTTTTATTGAGGATGACAGCAAGTTTTTTGAACAGATGCATATTTTATGTGGGGGCATACAACGAGGAGAAAAACAGTTTAGTTTTGAATATAATTCAAAGAACTGTAAACGATGGTTTATGATCAAGGCAAACTACACAGATTGCCTGATTAATATGAAATATCCAATTTTTAATTTGTTAATTACAGATATAACATATACGCGAAGGATGGCTCGTGAGGAAACAACAGAGAGACAGGACTTGGCGGGAGTAGTCGAAAGTATAAAAAGCTGTGTTATCCGCATAGAGAATACAAAAGAGTATTCCATAACATGGGCAAATAAGCATTTTTATACTACATTCGGTAATCAGAAGTCATTTTTAAACTGTATTGACGTAGAGGATCGTAGCAAGCTTCGCTACATCATCGAAAATGAATTATCAGTAAATACGTTTAGCAAGAAGATGAGATTTCATACTTTAGAAGGGAAAACACTATGGTATGATGTTCGCATTGTAAAGAATGGCAGAGAACATAAGGGATGTAATATTTATTGTATCTTAACGGATGTAACTGACAGCGTGAATACACTGCAAGAGTTAAAATCCATCCAGAAAAGGTATGAGATTGTATTATCGGTAACATCAGAACTTGTATATGAATACGATCTGAAACGAGATACAATTTTTTATTTTAGAACAGGGGCAGAAGACTTAAGAAGGCCTAATAAGATTGAAAATTTCACAAATGTAATGAGGCATGGAAGTATCAATGGATCATATCTTACGGAAGATAGCAAAAAACAGTTCAATGAATTAAAGAGACAGTTTAGTTTGAAACGCTTATCTTCAAAAGAAGAACATTTTTGCTTTTTACGGCCAAATGGAACAGAACAATGGATCAATGTAATTGGTAAGGCTTTACATGATCAATCCGGAAACTTAGAACTGATTGTAGGAAGAATAAGTGATGCAACGGATTACAAAAAGCATGAGAAGACATTATTACAAGAAGCCAGGATGGATGCGCTGACAAAGGTAAGCAACCGCCAGCATGCAAAAGATGAAATAAATAAGTACTTGAAGGAGCATAAAAAGAAATGCTTGTCATCATTACTTATTCTAGATATTGATAACTTTAAGGCAATTAATGACAATTATGGACATGGAACAGGAGATGCAGTACTTATTAAGATCAGTAGTCTGTTACGGCGGGAGTTTCATAAAGATGACATTGTTGGACGTTTAGGAGGAGATGAATTCATCGTATTCCTGAAAGAAGTAAAATCCAAGGAAATGGTCATGGAAAAAGCAAAACAGATCTGTGAAAGTGTAAATCACTCTTTCCACAATGTAAGCGTGAGTATTGGAATAACCGTGAATACCGATGATGAAACAGATTTTGATCGTCTATACCATACTGCAGATGCAGCCCTTTATCAGGCAAAGAATAAAGGTAAAAATACATTTGTCAGCTATGATGAGCTGGACGAAAATATACAACGCAATATGTTGAAAAAATCAGAGACATTCATTATTAACACCAATAACGCTACAAGTTTAACTGAGAGGGAAGAGGAAAAGGATTACACACTCCAGTTGGCCAAGCAGGTGATAGGACATTATAAGTTGATTTATCATGTAAATCTGACAACGGATAGTGTTACATGTTACCACACTGGAAACCAGCTGCAGTCGGAACATAATTTTAGAACATATACTGAGCTTTATGAGCATGTAGAAAATGAGATTATCAGTAAGAATGAAAAAGAGCAGTTCCAGAACTATGCAAGTATCGAGAATATAAAAGAAGTTCTAAGCAATGGAAAAAAGCGCTTTGAAACATATATACGACTTTACAGCGGGAAAAATGCGTTTTGTTGGTATTCTGTGGAGGTAATAAATCATTTTAAAAGCGAAGAGGAAGATCTCTACTGTACATTTTTAGTAAAAGATATGGATGAAACCGGAGTTGAACGGATGGGAAACTGGAATATGGCGAAGCATCTGGTTTATGAAAAGGAACTGGCGGAGTATGTCAATTTTGACCCTCTGACAGGACTGTATAAACCCGATAAATTATTTTATAAGGCTCGTAATGTGTTAAACCATTTTACCACAAAGAGCTTTGCGCTTATGACTTTTAATATAAATCGTTTCCGTATCTTTAATGATATGTATGGAGAGGAAATAACAGATAATATTTTAATGAAGGTTGCAGATGTCTTACGTAGCCTAGAGGCAAATGATAAGTTGTATTCCCGTTATCAGTCGGATCAATTTATAGTATTTCTTTCATATTCATCCAGCCAAGAGCTTCTTAATGTGATCGAAACCATACGTAGTGAATGTGACAAGATTTTTGCATCCCAGGTTAAGCTGAAACTTTCCTTTGGAATTTACCAGATTAACGACCGCACACTTCCAGTAAGGCTGATGTACGATCGTGCAAAGCTTGCAGAATACAGTGTGAAGGGACTTACCATGCAGCATTATGCATTTTATAATGAGGTGTATAGAGAACAGCTGATTGAGCAGCAGATCATTGAAAATGAAATGGAACAGGCATTAAGAGAAGGTCAGTTTGAGATGTACTTACAGCCATCGTACGACTTGCGCGCAGGAAATGTGATTGGAGCAGAGGCGTTATCCCGCTGGAAGCATCCAACCCGTGGCATGATCAATCCGGATAAGTTTATTCCGCTATTTGAGAAAAATGGATTTATCATTCAGCTGGATGAATATATTTGGGAAGAGGCTTGTAAGAAGCTTAGCAAATGGTATTCCAAAGGCTATGAAATTCCAATATCCGTTAATATTTCCAGGGTCCACACATATGACATCCATTTCATTGAGAAGATGGTAAAGCTTGTGGAGACCTATCATATTCCAAGGTATTTATTACAGCTGGAGTTTACGGAAAGTATGTTCACGGAAGATGGCGAACTGTTATGTAACCTGATGCAACGATTAAAGGAACAAGGATTTACACTGTTGATGGATGACTTTGGAAGTGGCTATTCCTCATTAAACATGCTTAAGAATATGCCAGTAGACATTGTCAAACTTGACCGTATTTTCTTTGATGACATTATGGAAAATATGCGTGGTAAAATAATTATTCAGTCATCAATTCGAATGATCCATGAGCTTGCGCTGGATGTCACGGCAGAGGGAATTGAGAAACAGGAGCATGTAGAATTTTTAAATTCATGTAATTGTACCAAAGGACAAGGCTATTTTTATGCTAAGCCAATGGCTGTCCATGAGTTTGAAACACTTTATTTTGAAAATAAGAAAACAGACGTCAGCAAAGAAACGTTGTCGGAAAGCTAAAAAAAGGAGACTCTAGCAATTATATGCCAAGAGTCTCCTTTTTTAAATTATAATCCTGTCGGACGACGGCCCATAATCCGTGGTGCTCTCGAATTGATAAACTCGATAATTGTATATTCCATTAAAAGAACGATAATAAGGATTGCCAGACAGTCAAAATAGTAACGGAAATTCAGCGTAGGCTCCATATGAGCAACCTTGTCCCAGCCGGCATAGGCAACATTGATGACACAGAAAATACGCTGCGTTGCCATTAGGATCAATGAATTTTTACCAAAGTAGGTAAATAACTCAAGTTTGAAGTAATGCTCAAGAAATTCAAATACCAGGATTGCACCAATAGAGCCTGTAATCCCTAACATATAGAATAGGAAAGGTATATTGCCAAGTGCCATATTGTTAAAATCGATTCCGCTTGTAAAACGAGAAAGATAAATCGTGATAAGGGAAAGTAACACGCCTAATCCGAAACGATAGTATTTTCCTTGTAATTTAGACAGTATAGAATAACTAAAGTAGCCGATCAGTAAGAACCATACAGCAACAATGGCCTTTGCAACAGTTAGAAGCGGATAGGAGAGAAGGATAAAGTAAAATTTACTAAGGTTCTGCTCCATATAGCCAAGAAGCAAGGAAGCTCCATATGCGGCAATAAGCGGCCAAATAAGTGTTAGTCCAATGACGTATTTATTTTTCTTCTTTAACACCACATAAAGCAGTGTAAGGCCTAAAAATAAGCAAGGCAGGAACCATAATGTGGTTGCGCCACGCAAGGTAAGGGTTGAATACACATAGTCAGCAAGGAAATCCTTGTAATTATCCTGGTCCTTCGCCAAAAATAGCAGGAAGCGGAAGGCAGTTCCTAAAATACTGAAAGAAAAGTAAGGAACCATGATGGAACCGAAGATTTTCTTTACATAGTCAACGAATGAAATATTTTTATAAGAATTTAAAAGATTAACCATATAACCAGAAATAATAAAGAAGATGGTTATTTTAAATGTCGACATCCAAACATCAATGGGATTGCCCACATCAGTGATATGACCATAAGTTACCATGATAATCCCTAGTCCCTTTGCCATATCGATATAATTGAGTCGTCTCTTTTTCATGTAGTCCTCCAGGTCGAAAATAATAAACTCCATTTTAGGTACAATTGATACTAATAAAATAGAGTGCTAACATAGTGTATATAAAAAGTATGTCAAATATTTAGTATATTCCCAATAAAATAAAATATTATAAAAAAAGCGCCCTATCATTAGGACGCTTTTTAATAATATTTTATTATTTTTTAAGTGCAGGGATCGTATTATAGTAATTGGTAGTCAAAATCAGCTCGGAAGCCTTTAGCTTGTAGCTTGCCACTTTTTTCATGGCAGTTACATAAGCTTCTTTCTCATCCTCAGACATTTCAACCTCATCATTTAACGTAAATGTACCGTCAAAACGATTGTAAAGTCCTTTGTCCGTCATCCAGCAGTTGGAGGAAAAATGAATAAATGGAGTAGAGTCGGACAGAATGTCGGTTCCCATCAACAACCTGGAGTCATATTCTAACCCAAGCAGGTTAGACAATGTAGGAAGAATATCGATTTGAGAGCATGGCTTATTAATCTCAACTGTTTCTTTCATACTGCCAGACCAAAGGATCAAAGAGTTTTTGTAAACATCGAAGTTTACATTTTTCTCATTTAGATTTTCCAGCTGGTCACCGTTAAAGGATTTGCCGCTTAATTCTTCCAGAATATCCACATCGCTATAAGGAATATGGTCAGCAGTCATGCAGATTACCGTATTCTCCAGCTTGCCGGCCTTCTTTAGAGCATCGATCAGATACGTAAGTCCATTTTCAAGCTCCAGATTAGCAGCAATGTAAGCTTTTGTCTTCTCACTGCAAGAAAGGTTTGCAACCTTATCCTTGTTCTTTGCAGCCATCTGATCCCCGCCGAAACTATAAGGAAGATGTCCGCTGATTGTCATATAATACACATTAAATGGTTCGTCTTTCTTTATATACTCATCTACCGTCTGCTTAAATAAATATTCGTCAGACTGTGGCCAGAGCGCCTTGCCATTAGAGTTCTTTTCCATTGTGACGCCACTGCCGCTTTGATGCCAGTCGTATCCTAAGTTTGGATGGGACAAGTCACGTCCATACATATTTACATTACAGTGGTATCCCTGAGAGTCATAGCCTAGCTTGTTTAACTGGTTTGCCAAGGTGAATGGAAGCCAGGTCTTGTTTTTACCAGTGTAGGTCATGCTGATTGGATTGCCGTTCTTTGGATAGAGACCAACCAGGTTCTGGAACTCTCCGCCAGAGGTGCTGGTAAAATGCAGAGGCGTGTAAAAATTATTGAATACGAAGCCTTCATGAGTCAGCTTATAAAGGGTAGGGGTAAGCTTCTCATCAATCATGTAGCCGGAAAATCCTTCGGCAGACAGGAAGATAACATTGTAGTCTTTAAACATGCCAGTATATTTATTTTTATTGGTTGGCTCGACAGAGTTAAAATATTTATCCAGCCATTTGATTGAAGTATCACTTTCTTTTGAGGCAAGGTCAGAGAAATCAATGTCCATCACATTAGGAGATGTGTCTACAGCCTTTGTAGGTTCTGGCGTGCTGTCAGTACTCAAAGGAGAAGGCGTGGTACCTGTACCGGCTGATGTTGGAGCAGGACTTGCCGTCATTGGAGCGTTTAATAGGTCATTGACACTGCTAAAGTCCTCATCCAGACTGATATTGTTATTTACACCAAACAGGCTGTGTTTGATATCAAGACGAAGCATGGTGAGAACCCCAAGGCTTTCTACCTGGTCTTCTACATTTTTATCAGAAGCGTATAAAGTCTTTGGCAAGAATTCAATATCACCGCTCCAGGATAAGTTTAAGACACCTAAGGCCCCTACATGGAACAATATAGATAATCCTAGCAGTGAGCCACTGTAAGCTAGTTTCCTCCGTTGATATGAAAATACCGTGTGAGAAAGCACCAGCAGAAGTACAAATGGAACCAGGAATAATAGAAGCCCCCAAAGATGATCCGTGATACCGGTGATAATGGCATCTTTGTAATCTAGCAGATTGTTATTTGCAGCTGTTTCAGCCGAACTAAGAAGCTGGTAATAGGTCTGTAAAATCATCTTACATTCCATTTCGATACAGTAAATCAGGCATCCGATCAGACAGAATAAGTATGTAAGATATTTATTGATTTTTTTGTGAAACAGGCTGGTTACAAAAGAACACAGAAATCCAATGGATAGCCCAAACAGCAGGTAGATAGGAATATACTTTAAGTTCATCTTCATATAGAGATGGAAGACTACCTCCAAGTATGCAAAGGTGACAGGGAGAAATAAGAATTGAGTCAACTGGGATAAATGTGATTTCATAGTACCCCTTTTATCATTAGAAGTGGAAGAGTTTGATTGAGAGTTATTCATAACGTACATTTCCTTTCTTTATCTTACAAACGTTCAACATTTGTTATGTAAAAAAATATAGCATAATATAAAGAATAAGTCAAAATATGGTAAAAATAATGTGGAGACATATTGCTTGAATACTTCTACCTAATTCGCTATAATATGACAGAAAGGAAGGCCGCTCATGAAATTAGATATGACAAAAGGGAGCATCAACCGCCATCTGATCCGATTTGCAATTCCTCTGATTTTGGGGAATATGTTTCAGCTTACATATAATGCGGTTGACTCAATCATTGTAGGAAGATATATAGGAAATGAGGCTCAGGCAGCAGTGGGAACCTCGAATCCGCTTATGAACATTATTGTTTTCTTTATTGTAGGTGCGTGTACGGGAATTCAGGTTTTAATGAGTACATATTTTGGCGCAAAACAGCAGGAGAAGCTAAAAAAAGAAATCTCCACATCTATCATTATTGGATTTCTATTTATCTTTGTGTTATCAGTGGCCTCCATTGTGTTTGCAAGGCCTATGTTACGGTTGATCCGAGTGCCGGAAAGTATTCTTGAGATGTCCACGACATACTTGCAGATTATTTTCTCAGGCTTAGTATTTACATTTTTATATAATATTTATGCAGCAATATTAAGGAGTATTGGTGATTCTAAGACACCAATCTATTTTATTATAATTTCCTGTCTCATTAATGTAGGCTTGGATATTGTATTTGTAGTATATGGAAACCTAGGGGTCAGGGGAGTTGCTTATGCAACTGTAATTGCGGAAATGGTATCAAGCCTTTTATGCATCTTTTATGTAAGACGACGTGTGCCGCTTCTTAGAATTCCTCTAAAAGAGTTCCGAATTGAGAAGAGCATGGTAAATGAGACAGTCAGTTTTGGGCTGAATACCGCAATTCAGAAGATAGCCTTAAATGTGGGAAAAGTCTTGGTCCAAGGGTGTGTGAATACCCTGGATATTGATGCCATTGCAACATTTAATGCAGTATCCAGAGTCGATGATTATGTATTTCAGCCCGAACAGAGCATTGGAAATGCCATGACCACCTGTATTGCACAGAACAATGGTGCCAAGAAGGAAGAGCGTATACAAAAGACACTGCATAAGGGACTGATTTTGGAACTGGTCTACTGGGTATTTATCGGGACAGTTATCTTTTTTGTTGCCGAAAAGGTTATGTACCTATTTGTAAATGACACCGAGAATAACGTGGTAAGCATGGGAACAAGCTATCTTAAGACGATGGCATTCTTTTATGCAATGCCCGCAATCACCAATGGAATACAAGGGTATTTTAGAGGCCTTGGCAAATTAAATATTAACTTTTATTCGACCTTGATTCAGATGATCGGCAGAGTAGCCATGGCCTATATCTTAGTTCCTAGACTTGGTGTGTTTGGAATTTCCCTAAGCTGCTTTATCGGTTGGTTAGTGATGCTTGGATTTGAAGTACCATATTATTTTTATTTCCGAAGAAAAAATAAACTGGTAAGCGAAAGTGCAACATGTTAAAGCTTTGCAGGTTTCGGAGAAATTTGTTTTCGAAAGTAGATGTTACGATACTGTAAAGGAGTAAGGCCCGTCAGCTTATGAAATACTTTTGTAAAATGGCTTTGAGAGGCAAAGGCAAAGTCGGAGGCAATGCTGGAAAAGGATTGGTCAGTAAAGAGCAGACGGTCCTTGGAAGCTTGAATTTTCGCATTGGTAATATAATCGGAGATGGTACTTCCGGTTTCAGATTTAAATAGTTTAGATAGATAGCTTGCATTCTTTTTTACATAGAGTGCAAGCTCTTTTACTGTAATTTTCTCATGAAGATGGGTCCCAATGTAGTCTAAGCATAAGACAATGGCTTTGGGATACTGGTTTTCTCGAAACAAAAGGTGCATCCGTGTTGTATAATCGAGGATCATCTTCTGATGCAAGTCTTGAATTTCTTTGATAGACGAACATCCGTCTACCGTCTGTATGTATAGATCGCTTAAGTTATAGGCAACTTCATAGTCCATCCCGCCTTCAATACAAAACCTGGTGAGCATGGCAGCTAGTACTACGAAATGATAGGTAAGGTTGCGGAGTGGATCTTTGGAGAGTTTTCCGTAATTCTTTAAATCCCCCGGCAGGTATAAAACAGAATAAGAGGTAATTGCGTCAATGTCGCCCTTTTGTACCAGTTTGTAAAACTGTAGTTCTTCTTCGTATGCCTTATGGAAAATGCCATTTTCCCTTTGTCGAAACAGCAGGCTATTAAGTTCTTTTTTTGAGTCCATAAGCTCCTCTCCTTTTAAATTAATTTATTTAAAGTATGACATCATTGTGATAAAAAAACAATGTGCGTTATATAAGAAACACAGAAAATCTCCTATGATAAGGGAAGAAACAGAGTAGGAGGAGATAAAGCATGAAACATTTTGAAGGCTATCAAAAAGGAGTAAATCTTGGCGGCTGGCTGTCTCAATGCCCTTATAAAAAAACACATTATGACACATTTATTACGAAACAGGACTTAAAAGAGATTGCCCAAAGAGGATATGACCATGTGCGTTTGCCAGTAGATTATGAAGTAATCATTGGAGAAGATGGACAAGTAAAAGAAGATGGCTTTGCCTATATTGACGAATGTATTAGCTGGTGTCAGGAAATGAACCTACATATGATTCTTGATTTACATAAGACCAAAGGCTATACCTTTGATGAACCAGATACCGCATATGCATTCTTTAAAGAAGAAACTTTAAAAGAGTTTTTTATTAAGCTTTGGACCATAATTGCAAAAAGATATGGAAAGTGCAAGCAGGTGGCGTTCGAACTGCTTAATGAAATCGTGCCTTATGATGTGGCAGAGGATTGGAACCAGATTGCAGGACAAGCGATTAACGCCATTCGCCAAATAACGAAGGATACCTATATCATAGTAGGAGGAGTCTGCTATAACAGTGTAAGTACTGTAAATTTGCTTCGCCTGCCGAAGGAGGAACATCTGGTGGCTACCTTCCACTGCTATGAACCATTTTTCTTTACCCACCAGGGGGCAAGCTGGGTAGATATTATTCCCAAAGGGTTTACCATGAAGTATCCAGAAGGTTTTTTGGTTGGTAAGCATTATTTAGCCAGATCCATTCAAGAAAAGCTGAACGAAAATGGAATAGAGGAGTTTGGCCTTGGCTTTTTTGAGATATTGTTTCAAGATGCAATCGAGACAGCAAGAGAACAGCATGTCTGCTTATACTGTGGGGAATATGGAGTAATTGAGAATGCGGATATAGAAAGTGCAAGAAAGTGGATGTTGGATATCCAACAGGTCTTTGACAAGTATGAAATTGGGCATGCAGTCTGGAACTATAAAGGACTGCATTTTGGGATAAAAGAAAGAGAGTTATTTTAAGGAAAATTTAATGATATACATGTTTTTGAATGGTAAAATAGAGTATAAGTGTTTTTTTGTAACATATGAGGAGAGGAGAAAGACATGAGTAATGAAATTAAATCTACCATTCAAAAAGTAATCGTAGGAAAAGAGGAGGTCATAGACCTGGTCCTTACAAGCCTTATAGCAGGCGGACATGTGCTGTTGGAGGATATGCCTGGGACAGGAAAGACCATGTTGGCAAAGACCCTTGCCGCAGCGATCGATGCTTCATTTTCAAGAATTCAGTTTACGCCTGACTTGCTTCCATCGGATGTAACCGGACTAAATATATTTAATCGAAAGAGCAATGAATTTGAATTCCATAAGGGCCCTGTATTTTGTAATATCCTGTTAGCAGATGAGATTAACCGTGCAACGCCAAGGACACAGTCAAGCTTATTAGAATGTATGGAGGAGAAACAAGTAACCGTGGATGGGGTTACAAGAAAGCTGGAGGAGCCCTTTTTCACCATAGCGACTCAAAATCCAATTGAGACATCTGGAACGTTTCCATTACCTGAAGCACAATTAGATCGTTTTATGATGAAACTTTCCATGGGAATGGTTACAGGAAAACAGGAGGAAGAAATTCTGTATCGGTTTATGATGGGAAATCCTCTGACAGAGATTAAGAGTGTCTGCACAAAAGAGAATATTATGGAGTTGCAAAAAGAAGCAGCCTCAGTACATGTACATAAAGAGTTAATTACATATATTCAAAAGATTGCAGAGGCAACAAGAACAAACAAGGAAATCCTTGCCGGGGTAAGTCCTAGAGCAGCAATAGCATTATTGAAAGCATCCCAGGCCTATGCAAGGATTAAGGAAAGAAGTTACGTGGTTCCTGAGGATATTAAGTTCTTAGCACCCTTTGTTTTGGCACATCGACTGGTGCTCACGGATAGTTATGGAGATGCTAGAAAAGCAGTCACGCTGGTGGAACAGCTATTAGATCTTGTTGCCGTTCCAACGGAGGAATGGAGCAGGTAATATGACAATTATTGTAGCGGTCCTTGTCACCAGTATCTTATCCTATGTAATGTTATCTATTTACGAAAGGCTATGGAACAAAAACCTAAGCGTATCCATATCGTTTGAACAGGAGCATGTGAATGAGGGGGACACCGGTTTGATAAAGGAAGAGGTAATAAATGAGAAGCGTCTTCCGTTGTTGTCGTTGCTGATCAAGTTTCCAATCCATCGCTCCATTGAATATCATAATAGAGAAAATACTAAGACTTCTGACATGCAGTATCGAAATGACTGTATCGTGGTGCATCCATTTGAACAAGTTACAAGGACCTTCCCAGTGGTATTTACCAAGCGTGGATTTTATCGAATCGAAAATAAAGAACTGGTTGCCGTTGAATTTTTCTATCGGACTTCGTTTGTAGAGATGAGGAAAAATGACTCGGCCATCTATGTATATCCGTCAAGGACCAGGGTGAAAAAGATACAGGCCAATTTCGAGAGAATGATGGGAGAATATATAAGCCAGACCTTTCTATATGAAGATCCCTTTGAGTTTCAGGGAATACGGGCATATGAGCCTGCAGATCCAATGAAAAAGATTAACTGGGGCATCTCTGCAAAGACAGGAGAACTTATGGTAAACCAGTATTATGATACCAATCACTGTTCCGTCACACTATTTTTAAATGTGGAAAGTGAAGGCATGAAATTATATGAGGACTTGGTAGAGGAAGGAATTCGCTTGATCCGCACATATTTGGAGTTATGTCTGAGAAAAGGAATATCTGTCCGGGTGGTTACCAACGCAAGAGATATCGAAACCAAGGAACGGATTGAGATGAAAGAAGGCGCCGGAATGGGGCATATGGAGTATTGTCTTAAGAAGCTGGCAAAGATTGATGCAAAGACCAGTGCATGTGAATTTACAGAGCTACTAAAACGACAAGGCAATACACGAAACGGCCTATCCTTACTTGTCAGCGTGTCTCAGGCGGATATATTACGCAAGGCATTTGAACAGTACTTGGGAAAGCAAGGGACTGGGCAGTGGGTAATTCCCATCCATCCGTCCATGGAACGAAGAGCGGCCTCAAGGAGAGTTGCGATTATCTATGGGGAGGTGGAGTAAATGGTAAATCGAGTTTGTGAAGAAGCAAGCCAGATAATCTTTGCAGTCATCCTCTATCTGACGTTTACCATCCTTATAGAAAATGATGATGTGGTACAGATTGCAGGTGCAGTAGCGGTAGCAGTGCTTGCATTTGCAATTTATAGGATTGATGAGAGGATAGAAAGTACATTTGTATTTTGTTTAATCTTAGTATTAGGCGCCCTGATCTTTACATGGATACAGTTTCAAATACGCCCAATACCAGTTGTTTTATCCGTTAGCTTCCTTATGATGTTTCGGTGTATGTTGGCAAGAGAGAAAGAATGGTATCAGAAATATCTAGTTCCCAACGTAGGAAGCTTTGTAGTGATTACAATCTGCTATATGGTAGTTGAAAGCTTTCAGGTGGACAAGGCAGGAAGATTGGTCCTGTTTTTAAGCATGGTTTATCTGCTAATCCTTATATATTATGGAAATGCAAGGAGCCTGAAAACGTATATCAAGGAGCGGGAAGGGACCACGGTCATGGCAGAAGGGGTTATGAAGAAGATGACCAGCAAGTGGACGGCCAGATATGTAACAATGCTTGCCATTGTCCTTATAATTGTAACAAGGTTTTCATATGGAAATGTTTATGTAATAATCAGTGGATTGTTCTCAGGGACCTTTTCCGATATGGAATTTTCAGAGCACTACGAGGAAAGTATTATTCTGACACCACTGCCTACCGAAGAACTTCCAATCCATGATCAGGAATATAAGGAACCAGAGGAAATGAAACTACAGGCGCTAGTTCCATTTTTTAAGGCAGTGTTGGCATTGTCCTTTATTGCAATCGTAGCAGCAATTCTTTTTTTAATTGTAGCTGAGATGACTCGAAAAAGTAAAAAAGACGAAGATAATGAGGAAATGATTGAGACAAGAAAGAAGTTAATTCGACAAAGGAAGCCAAAGAATAAAGAACAGGACTTTGTTGAATGCAATGCAAATAAGGAAATCCGCAAGCTATATAAAAGAAAGATGAAAGGATTTTGGAAAGAGACAGGGGTAACCAAGGAAGATAAGACACCGACAGAACAAAGGGAATTAAAAAATAGTTCGGGCAGTCAGATAGAAGAGGCAGTTGTAGAACTCTACGAAGCAGCCAGATACAGCAAAGAAGAGCTAGGCCGTGAAGATGTGAAACGCTTTAAGGAATTATTAAAATAAAAGGGCTGTCGCAGAAAAAGTATTCCAACTTTTTTTGCGACAGCCCTTGATAAGGACTATGCTGTCTTTTTATCTCTGTAGATTATATAGTATGCTACTAACATAACTGTTAATGCAATAGCTCCGGCAAGTAAGCCAAAGTAACCATTTTGAGTAATACCAGCAACTAAGAAGCCAATGATACAGCAAGCTGCAACGCTTAATGCATATGGAAGCTGTGTATTAACATGGTCAATGTGGTTACATTGTGCACCGGCACTTGCAAGAATCGTAGTATCGGAGATTGGGGAGATATGATCACCACAAACTGCACCAGCAAGGATTGCTGCAACACTTACTACAAGCATGTTATGTCCAGGGAATACAGAAGCTGCAATCGGAATTAAGATTGCGAATGTACCCCATGAAGTACCAGTAGAGAATGCTAACCCGATAGAAATCACGAAGAAGATTGCAGGTAAGAACATTGCAACACCAGCAATATTATCAGGATTCATATGGGAAGCAACGAAACCTTGTAAGTTAAGGTACTCTTCGGAACAAATTCCAGAAAGAGTCCATGCTAAACATAAGATCGTAATGGAAGGAGTCATTGCTTTAAATCCTTCTACGATGCTTGAACAGAACTGGTTAAAGTTAATGATCTTACGTGGCAAGTATAAAATAAATGTAAATACTAACGTAAAGAAGGAAGAAAGAACTAAACTTCTTCCGGCACTAGTATCAGCAAATGCATCACGGATAGAAATGCCGTTTCCGCTAAAGTAACCACCAGTGTAAAGCATAAATCCAACTGCAGATATGATTAAGAATAGGATAGGAAGGACTAAGTCGATCACACGACCTGTACCAACGATTTCAAATTCTTCACTGTCTGCTTCCGAGCTTGTATCTAAACCAGCTTCTTCTACTTTCTTCATTTTGAAGATATCAATTCCTGAAATAATGATGAATAGCATAAATACGATTGTAAATAATGCATAAAAATTAAATGGAATTGTTTGTAGGAAGATACTAAATCCTTGATCTTTCATATTTTCAGGTAAGGAAGTTGCAACAGCAGCAGCCCAACTGGAAACAGGAGCAATAATACAAACAGGAGCAGCAGTTGAGTCAATGATGTACGCAAGTTTTGCTCTTGTTATTTTATGCTTATCCGTAACAGGTCGCATAACAGTGCCGACCGTCAAACAGTTAAAATAATCATCTACGAAAATTAGGGAGCCAAGTGCTGTAGTAGCAAGTAAGGCACCACGTTTTGTCTTAATTACGCTAGAAGCCCAGTTACCATACGCGAGGCTGGCACCGGATTTACTAATTAAGGCAACTAAGATTCCAAGTAATACAAGGAAAATAAGAATGTCAGCGTTACCGCTCATTTTTTCACCCATTACGCTGAATGTAGTATCGACAGCCGTAATTGGATTACCGTTTACAAAGAGCAATGCACCTGACAGGATACCAATAATTAACGAAACATAAACTTCTTTAGTAGCTAAAGCAAGGATAATCGCAATCATTGGAGGTAATAATGTCCAAATTGTTGCTTGCATAAAAATGTAATTCCTTTCTTAAATTATATATATACAACCTAGGAAATAGCCCAGGTTAAGTATTTTATTCCTAGTAATCTTATAATTATTCATTACTAACTTTAACAGTGTACACGAATTACGTTTAAAATGCAATTGTAATGTCAAATTTGAAAAAAATACTATTGTATGGTGACACATTAATCCGGAAAAGTCAATGAAAAGGAGAAATAAGAAGATGAAAAGTGCTCGTCAAATGGATAGAGTATGCTATAATTAAGAAGACAAAAGAAGGAGGCTAAAGGAATGACTACAAAGGAACTGACAAGGAAAATTACAGTCGGAAGTGACTCAGATTGTGATTTCCGAACGATAAAGGAAGCATTACATAGCATACCAGAATTTAATAAGACTCCAATCACTATCTTCATTAAAAAAGGAATTTATGAAGAGAAGCTTGAGATTACTACACCATATGTTACATTGGTTGGAGAAGACAAAGAGGACACGCTGATTACCTTTGGTGATTATGCAAAGATGAAGTTTCCTGATGGTTCATTGATTCGTACATTTAATACCTATACGGTATTTGTAGGAGCAGATGATATCATCATTCAAAATCTTACAATTAAGAATAATGCAGGCCTTGGCGAGAAAGTAGGACAGGCAGTGGCATTATATGTAGAAGGTAGCAGAGTAAGAGTGGAAGACGTAAGGCTGTTAGCAAACCAGGATACGTTATTTACCGGTCCATTACCACATAAACCAGTAGAGGGAAATGACTTCGGAGGACCAATGGAAGGTAAGCAGCGCATTGTTGGAAAGCAATATTATAAAAATTGCTATATAGAAGGAGACATAGATTTCATTTTTGGATCTGCAACTGCGGTATTTGAACATTGTGAGCTCTTTTCGAAAGATTTAGGAAAACAAGTGAATGGCTATGTAACTGCAGCTAGTACTTATGAAGGGCAAGAATTTGGTTATGTATTCATTGACTGCAAATTTACAAGTGATGCAAAAGCAGAAACGGTATATCTAGGACGTCCTTGGCGTGATTATGCAAAGACAGTTCTAATCCATTGCGAAATCGGTGAGCATATTCATAAAGAAGGATGGAACGATTGGAATAAAGAACTTGCGAGAAAGGTTGCATTTTACGGTGAGTATGCTTCTTATACCCATGAACAAAAACCAGTCGACTGCAGTAGCAGAGTAGCTTGGTCGCATATCCTGAATGAAGAGGAAGCATCTAAGTACACGCTATTGAATGTGTTAGGTCCAGGCGAATGGTATAACTAAGTGAATATTAGTGCAAACACTATAAATATAATTAAAAAAGTTGTCGATATACTGTGTAAGAGGATTTATCGTTCTCTTGCACAGAGTAAAACGACAACCTTGAGAAAGGAACCGCCGTTTACAAGGAGGGAGTGAGTACAGCAACGAAGACAGAAAAAGTGTTAGCCGTGCAACCCATCAAACCAATCAGAATGTTAGAAAAATACATAAGGAAAGACAGCAGAGATTCTAAAAAAGGCGGAAAAAAGGAAGTGGGATTCGACACAATATTAAAAGAAAAGCTAAACATCAATGTCGAGCAAGCAAATACCAGTGAAGCAGAGCTAAGGTTATATTATAATAACCGGGCTAGAGCAATCTCTTATGCGGAGTTCGACAGGTTACACACACGAGGATGACTTGAAGGAGTACAAAAGATGACAAACAATTATATAGTAAGATAAGCCGGTATATATGCCCTCCCAGTGTATATAACCGGCTTATTTTATTTACGCGAACAGTCAGAGATCATGTGAACATGACCTTAGCTTGTTGACAAAGCCGCCAAGCTTTAGATGAAATCAGGAGTTCATCCAGTGCAGAGAAAAATGGTTAGTGCGGTTTCCGGATATCGCTTCCAATGAAAACCTATGGTTTTCAAACTTTCTCATTATAATAGGTAAAAGTATTTTGGAAACTTGGCATGTAATGTATAATAAAACAAAAAGGGGAATTATAAATGGAAAATACATATGTTACTTTGAATAAGGAAAATATAGGCCAGCAGCATCTTTGCTGTGCCATAGTAGATAAGAAGCATCAAAAAGGGGTAGAAGTCAAAAAGAACTGGCTGATGGATCGTTTTGAAGAGGGACATGTATTTCGAAAGCTAGATGAGAGAGGAAAGGTATTTATTGAATATGCACCGCTTGAAAAGGCGTGGGTTCCGGTAACGGGAGAACAATATATGTATATTTACTGCCTTTGGGTTGCGGGAAAGTTCAAAGGCAAGGGGCATGGAAAGGCATTGCTTCGTTATTGCATTGAGGATGCAAAACAACAGGGAAAGTCAGGAGTTTGTGTAATTAGTTCCAAGAAGAAAAAACCATTTCTTAGTGATAAGAAGTTTCTGATAAGCTTTGGATTTCAAGTGGTCGATACAATAGGGGAAGACTATGAGCTATTAGCACTGTCTTTTGACAATACTTTGCCAAGATTTACAGAGAGCGCAAAGAGACAGACAATCGAAAACAAAGAATTAACCATTTATTACGGTCAGCAATGCCCTTATATACCAAATTGCTTAGCGGACATAAAAGCATATTGTACGGAACATAAGGTTGCCTTGCGGCTGATTGCCGTAGATAGCCTTGAAAAGGCGAAAGACATGCCTTGCATATTTAATAACTGGGCAGTATTTTATAAAGGGAAATTTGAGACAGTACACTTACTCACAGAGGCCGGATTAAGGAAAATACTTCAATAAAGGATGGCAAAACTCAAGCAATATCCAGTCGAAAGTTTCTTAGTTTATCGAAATTTAATAAATGCTTCATTGACAAAATTCCACATCAACACTATTATTACTAATAATATCTTACAAACGAATTAGAAAGGTGGATTATATGAGATTATTAGATCGATTCCGTCAATGGATGGTAGGACGTTATGGTTCCGACCAATTGAATATGACATTATTAGTAGTGTATCTTATACTTAGTATTGTAACATCAGCAACAGGGTGGTTCTTAACATTACTATTATCCTACGCATCAATCATTGTTGTTTTCTATCGAATGCTATCGAAAGACATTTCAAAACGTTATGCAGAAAATCAGAAATTTTTACAAATGGTTGCACCGATAACAAAAAGAATTGGAAAAGGAAGAACGGGATATCAAGGAAATCCATATCAAAATAATCCTTACCAGACAAACAGAACGGCAAAAAGAAGAAAACCTAAGACAGATAAGGATCATAAGATTTTTCAATGTGGAAAATGTGGCCAGATGATCCGTGTGCCAAAAGGAAAAGGCAAGATTGCGATTAAATGTCCAAGATGTGGACAAGAATTTGTAAAGAGAACCTAAATTTCTTTTCTTGGACACAAATTTATAATATAATATTAATGTTCCAAATAGAAAAAAATGCTATAATAAGGAAGGACTACTAGGAGGACTAATGTTTGGATATGTGACAATCAACAAGCCCGAACTTAAGATAAAGGATTTTACAAGGTATCGAGCGTATTATTGTGGGTTATGTAGGACGCTGAAAGATGATTATGGACGTTTCGGACAAATGACTCTTACGTATGATTTGACATTTCTTATTATATTGCTAACATCCTTATATGAGACAACACCAGAACATGACACAGAGCGATGCATTGCACATCCGCTAAAGAAGCATGATACGCTGGTAAATGAGATTACCACGTATGCAGCAGATATGAATATAGCTCTTACGTACCATCATTTATTAGATGACTGGGAAGATGAAAAGAGTATTGCAGGGATTGCAGGAGCAAAACTTGTACAGAAGAAATATAAGAAGATAGCGGCAAAATATGAACGACAAATCAAGGTAATCGTAGACTCCTTAAATGAACTGAAGGACTGTGAACAGAAGAACATGACAGATCTCGATCAAGTGGCGAGATGTTTTGGAAACTTAATGGGCGAGTTCTTCGTGTACAAGCAGGACGAATGGCAGGATACACTTAGGGAAGTCGGCTTCTATCTAGGTAAATTCATTTACATTATAGATGCCTACGAAGACCTGGAAAAAGATCTTAAGAATAAAAGTTATAATCCACTGGTTGAACTGTCGAAACAACCGGATTATGAAGAGCAAATAAGACAGATATTGAATTTAATGATGGCGGACTGCACAAGAGCATTTGAAAAGCTTCCGTTAATCTATGAAGTCGAGATATTACGTAATATCCTTTACGCCGGCGTATGGTGTAAATATGATAAATTACGCAAAGAGAGACTTGAAAAAGCAAATGAAAATAAAGGAACCAATCAATAAATATACCAGTTTGATGGAGTATCGAAAGGAAAAGATTTATGACAGATCCATATCAAGTGTTAGGCATCAGTTCTAACGCAACTGATGATGAAGTAAAAAAAGCATATAGAGAATTAAGCAGAAAGTATCATCCAGATTCTTATGCAAATAATCCATTAGCGGATTTAGCAGAAGAAAAGTTTAAGGAAGTACAAGAAGCATATAACCAGATTATGAAGGAACGCGAGAATGGATATTCCAGAAGCACAGGTGGTTTTGGTGGAGGATATTCTTCCGGCGGATATTCTTCTTCCGGCTATGGAAGCGGCTATTCCTCCACAAATAATACGGGTGAGTTACAAAGCGTCTATACTCTTTTATCACAACGCAGATTTCGTGATGCATTAGATGAATTATCCAGAAGCAGTAATCGTTCTGCAAAATGGTACTACTATAGTGCAGTAGCTAATTCAGGAATTGGTAATAACATTCAGGCTCTTGATCATGCAAGAACTGCAAACAGTATGGATCCGGGGAATCAGGAATATGCGAATTTCCTTGATCAGTTACAGTACGGAAATCGTAGATACCAATCAACAGGATATGGCTATGGAAGACCAAACTCATCATATGGTGGAGGAGATACTTGCGGAACTGGTAACGCATGCTGTGATTTATGGATCGCAGATTCTTGCTGCGAAATGATGGGAGGCGATCTTTGCTCATGCATGTAAATGCAAAGAAAGTAGCATTTTTGGGAGTGTCTATGGCACTTTCCATCGTTTTAGTCGTCTTAAGCGGAATTATTGAAATGAATACGTTATTCTTGTTGGCATTGGCATCGTTTTTTACGGGAATTGCAATTGGAGAGTTTGGACTGGGAGCAGGAGCAAGCTATATGGCAGGAAGTGTGATCTTAAGCCTGATCCTTGCGCCAAATAAGTTATATGTATTTACGTATGCAGGGATTTGCTTCTATCTTGTAGCCACTGAGTTCATTTGGAGAAAAGTTTTAAAGGGTACCTATTCTAAGAAGAATAATCGAATATTAATGGTATGTAAGGCAATTATCTTTAATATCATGTATATTCCATTAGTTATTTTTGTACCAAAGCTATTGATTACAAGGGATATGAGTACGGTTATGTTCATCCTCTTACTGATTGGTGGACAAGTAGTATTGATTGCGTATGATTACGCATATCATTATTTTATGAACCGTTATTGGCTGAAGTTACGCCGAATATTGATTAACTAATGTATTTTATTTAAATGGAGGTATGGGTTATGGATATTATGGAAACAATCGACAAGATTGGTGTTACATTGACACAGACAAGCAAGGACATTGCAAAGAAAGCAAAAGATTTAGTAGATGTAAATACGGTAAAGGCTGCAATTAATGATCAAAGAAGAGTCATCAATAAAGCATATGAGAGAATTGGTGAACAATATTATAAAGATCATGTAGATGCTGGCATTTACGAATATGAGATTGAATTTGAGACAATTGGCGAAGCTAATGCCAAGATTAAAGAGTTATACGAACAGCTGCATACACTTAAAAACGTAAGCGTCTGTCCAGTATGCGGAGCTTCACATACGTTAGATGCTGTATTCTGCAGCAAATGTGGTGTTAAGTTAAATAACCAGCCAGTAAATACGGAGACTCCTTCTGAAAAAAAGGAAGAAGTTGTTGAAGATGTGGTTGAAGAACAATCTGAAGCAGAGGAAGTTTCTAGCTCTGATACAGAGGAATAACGGGAATGAGTAAGGCGGTATAGTCAAAAATGAGTATGCCGTCTTATTTAATATAAAGAGTAGGTAGAAATTAGAAGAGTAAGAAATGGAGAACAGGTAATGAAGCTATATATAAAGCAGAGGGTATTTTCAATTGGTGATAAGTATGATGTATGTGATGAGTGGGGAAATCCTGTCTACCATGTAGAAAGTGAAGTATTTACATTTTTGGATAAAATACATATCTATGACATGCAAGGGAGAGAGTTATTCTTTATCAAACGTAAGATGTCATTCTTTGGAGCAGTCTATGAAATATACAATGGGAATATTTTATGTGCAGACATTCAACAGAGAATACGTTTCTTAAAAGCTCAGCTGGATATCAACAGTCAGTATGGACAGTTTGAGATTGATGGGGATTTCTTTGCACATAATTTCTCTGTCTATAATGGTAATCAGCTGGCAGGTACGGTATCTAAGGCATATCTTTCCTGGGGAGACTCGTATGAGCTGGATATTAGCAGTTACTCGGATCCGGCATTCTTCACAACATTGGTTATAGCCATTGATAATTGTCTACATAATGATAGGAACAATTAGCGTATAGCTAAAGGTTAAGAAACTAAAAAGGACTAACACCATGGGTGCTAGTCCTTTTTGAGTTAAGTTAGATCAAAACGAGTTCTGATCTCTAATCTCTATTTTTAATTTACTAAGCTACAGTTACGTTGATTGCTTGTAAACCACGGTCAGTTTCAGTTGTATCGAAAGCTACGTTTTGGCCTTCTTCTAAAGTTTTGAAACCTTCTGCAACGATACCGGAGAAGTGTACGAATACGTCTTTTCCTGTAGCTTCGTCTGTGATAAATCCGAATCCTTTTTCGCTGTTAAACCATTTTACTGTACCTTTATTCATGAAAGATACCTCCTTAAAAATAATAATATGTTAGAAAAGTTATAGCTCCTAAATTCTATGTGTTTTTTGAAACCTTGAATCGCGGAGGATGTTATCATGAAATTGCATAGAAAAAACTTCCATGAAATCAAGATAAAAAAATCACATACCAATGTAAATTAAATAGAAAAGCAATTTACAAAGGTATGTGAACATCTAATCTATACTTTAAAATACTCTTATATATTAACACTTTAAGGTAGGAAAGTCAACCAAAAGAAAATTAATTTTGCAATTGTGGTAAACCTAGAAAATTAAGCAGGCCTACGTAGATTGCATAGGCAAATTGATATTGATCATCTCTTAATTTTTCTGCATCTGAAGCATTGCTTATATAAGCAAGTTCTACTAGTACAGCAGTCATATTAGTCTTACGAAGTACATATAAAGCAGGATTAGCCCGTACCTCATTATCTTTTGTTCCAACTCGCCGAACAATTTCATTTAAAATATCCAGTGCTAAGATTGCAGCCTGAGTTCCAAGCTGGTAAACGTATACCTCGGTTCCATTTATTGCAGGATTAGGGTTGGAGTTTGCGTGAATGCTAATAAAATAATCAGCAGGCCAGCTATTTGCCAGGTTAACACGTTCTCTTAAGCTGGTGGAGTTTGTCGTGCCAAGAACTGTTGTTGGAGTAGGTCTGGATGTCCTTACTTCAAAACGTGGATCTGCTGCAAGTATATCAGAGAGATAAGCCCCAACTTGATAAGTAACGTTTTCCTCATTAAGACCGAAGCCAACGGCTCCAGTATTATGATAACCTGTAGGATTATGACCTTGATCTATGAATATTCTAATAGCCAAAAATATCACTTCCTTTCGCATTATACTAATATAATATTCATGAGATTTGTCAGTGTGTCATAATTTATTTACAATCTAAAAGTTTACAACTTGCAAGTTAATGTGTTAAACTAGTAAAGTTATAGAAATGCCACAGCGTGGCAGGACAATAAAGGAGAATGCAGTATGGATAGATTTTTTGTACCAAATGGTTATGAATCTCCGATTAACATAAGAGAAACTGAAGTAGCCATAAAAGACGTGAAAGACATTTTCGAACGAGAGTTAGCAAAACAATTAAATTTAACAAGAGTAAGCGCACCGTTATTTGTGAGTCCAGAAACTGGTTTAAATGACAATTTAAATGGTGTTGAACGCCCAGTATCTTTCGGAATTAAAGAACAAGGTGATAAAGTAGTAGAAATCGTACATTCCTTAGCAAAATGGAAACGTCAGGCATTAAAACGTTATGGATTTGTAAAAGGGGAAGGCCTTTATACAGATATGAACGCAATTCGCCGCGATGAAGATACTGATAATATCCATTCCTTATTTGTTGATCAATGGGATTGGGAAAAAGTAATTGCTAAAGAAGATCGTAATATAGATACTTTGAAAAAAGTAGTTCGCAATGTATACCAGGCATTAAAGAACACAGAAGAGATTCTTTCTCATAAATATGAATACATAAAGCCATATTTACCAGAAGAAATTTCATTCATAACAACACAAGAGCTGGAAGATGAGTATCCGGATTTGACACCAAAGGAAAGAGAAACAAAGATTGCCTTGTTAAAAGGCGCTGTATTCATTATGCAGATTGGTGGAGCACTAAAATCAGGAGAAAAGCATGACGGAAGAGCTCCGGATTATGATGATTGGAATTTAAATGGTGATATTATTGTTCATTATCCTGTTTTAGGTATTGGACTAGAGTTATCAAGCATGGGAATTCGTGTAGATGAAGATGCGCTTAAGAGCCAGCTTGAACTTAGCAGATGTGAGGAACGTGCAGACTTACCATTCCAAAAGAGCATTTTAAATAAAGAGTTACCTTATACAATTGGCGGTGGTATCGGTCAGTCTAGAATTTGTATGTTCTTCTTGCGTAAGGCGCATATTGGTGAAGTACAGGCAAGTATCTGGCCGGAAGATGTTTTACAAGAAGCAGAAAAGAAAAATGTTAATTTGTTATAATATCTGACAAGTAATGTATAAGACATTAAAAATTTGGTTAATTTGTTTTTATTGAGTAAAATTGACCTAAGTTTTAATGTCTTTTTCATATAGTTTTTAAGCGAAAAGCTTGTCTTTGGTAACGAGATATACTATTCTTATTGTAAGAGCGTTAGTTGGATAGGAGAATGTTGTAATTGTCACACATAGAAGCACAATTCGTTTTATTTTAACACATCTCTTGAATATGGATCCTGCTAAAAAGCTATTAATCAATTTATCCCTTGAAGACACAAGTATTATAGGATTGTTCCATTCCCCAGAAAAGAAATAATTCTATGTAGGGCAGCTAAATGATTACGCTCATCTCGAGGGAGAAAAAAGATTTACTTCGTCGTAATTAGAAGAGGTAATATATTGACAGAAGAAGTTATTTGACAGAAGAAAGGAAATGAGTATGTACAAAGTAGTTTTAGCTTCAAATTCCCCAAGAAGAAAAGAAATATTAAGTCAAGTTGGTATTAAGTTTGATGTCGTACCAAGTACAGTGGAAGAAAAAACAGTAAAGACAAATCCATCTGAGGTAGTACTAGAGTTATCTATGCAGAAAGCAGATGATGTTTCTTATAAGGTAAAAGACTCTGCAATTATCATTGGTGCAGATACCGTTGTATGCATTGATAAACGTATTTTAGGAAAACCTCAGGATGAAGCAGATGCAATCCGTATGGTCCGTCAGCTTCAAGGAAGAAGCCATACTGTATACACTGGTGTATCCGTTATCATAAAAACAGCAGAAACCGGTTATGATAGATATGAACAGTCTGGCCTTCAAAGATTTAAGAAAAAGACAATTCAGTTTTACGATGAAACAACCGTTACATTAAACCATATGACGGAAAAAGAAATTGAAGAGTATGTAAGAAGCGGTGAACCTATGGATAAAGCAGGTGCATATGCAATCCAAGGAAGATTTGCATCTTTCGTAAAAGGAATTAATGGAGATTACAACAATGTAGTCGGCTTCCCAATTTCTAAATTTTATCAAGCATTAAAAAGAGAAGGCATCGACATTCGTGAATAATTAGAACATATAGCAATAGCTAAAGAGGGATCAACTATGAGATACGTTGTCGATAACACCTTACAACCAGTGGAATTAGAGGATGTGCCAAAAATGATTGCCAGTCATTCATTGATTTTGGCTTATATGGATTTAAAAGAGTTTTTGCAGATAGCGCCTATGATCGGAGTCAAGCAGTCAACGATCGATTTGCTATGCATGGAAACCGTCCATTTCAGATCTTCCTATTATCTTGCAGAAGCATATGTATTTGGCATATTTCAGCTTGTAGATGTAAAGCATATTATGGAGTCTAGTGGAAGAATTGCAATATTTGCTACCACTGACTATTGTTTTGTAGTCTCTGCAGATCCAGACAATCGGTTCGTAAGCAGTGTGTTTGAAAGCGCATTGACTCGTTGTAAAGTTGAGGATTTAGCTGTTGAAAAGGTCTTATATTTGTTTTTTGATTATCTTTTAATGGAGGATAATGTCGCCTTAGAAGATATTGAGTTTGAGTTTGATTTACTTGAAGATCGCATCGTTGCAAAGAAAATTGACGAGGAGTTTTACAAGATCTTAATTAAGAAGAAACGTGAGCTTTTTGTGTTGCATAATTATTATGAGCAGTTTATTGAATTTGCCGATATGTTAGAGGAAAATGAGCTTGGACTATTTAAGGACAAAAGAAAGAAGTACTTAAAGATGATGAACACCAAATTCAATCGTCTAAAGCAGAATACATTGATGCTTCGAGAAAACCTGGTGCAGTTAAGAGAAGCGTATCAGGCATTCCTTGATTATAGCCTGAATAGCGTTATGAAGCTGTTTACTGTGGTGACAACTTTGTTTTTGCCACTGACATTAATTGTTGGATGGTATGGTATGAATTTTACCTCCATGCCGGAATTGACGTGGAAATACGGCTATATCTATGTCATTTTGCTGACGATCGTAGTTATACTTTTATGTATCTGGGTGTTTAAAAGAAAAAAGTTAATGTAAAATGTATCAAGGGGTACATTTATCAACTAAAAGAAGAGTGGGCGCAAGAGCGGCCGCTCTTCTTTTGTTGGTCTTTATATGGTCTGGAAAGTAATGATTTATTTTCTGTGTCACAGGATTTTTTCATAGCATAGCCAGTGCTCGCCGTAGAGTGTAGAAGTTCCGCATAAAGTGAAATTTAATTTCTTATAAGAAGCCAACGCTTTTGGATTGGTCTCGCTTACAAGGAAGTGGGCACCTTGATAATTCCTTGTTTTTAACTCTGCCATGGTCTGGGTTAATAAAAGCCTTGCAATTCCCTGATTTTGATAGTCGGAGCGGACCGCTACACGGGCAAGTTCTGCAATCTTTCCTGGAAGTGTCCAAACAGAAAGCTCTTCCACTTCTTTATCTTGATCTACGGAGACAGTGGCAATGACCTCGTTTTGTTGGTTTTTAATACAGAATAGGTTAGAGGAAGCAACATCCATGGCAAACAAATCTTCATTTGGATAGTTTTTAGACCAAGTACAGCCAGGGGTGCCGATCATTCCTCGATAAAGAGCCATAATCTGTTCTTTGTCATTTAAAGTAGCAAGTATAACTTTCATAAATTCACCTCATATATGTATTTTAGTATATTAAATTGGATTTCGTATTAAAATAACATAGTACATATAAAACAAATAGGAGTTCCTAACAATACGAAATCGTATTGCTATGGAAGCTCCTATTTGTTTTTATAGACTTAAATTATTCTACAGTAACGCTCTTAGCTAAGTTACGTGGTTGATCTACGTTTAACGCACGACGTACTGCACAGAAGTAAGCAAGGTATTGGATTACAACAGAAGTTGTAAATGGTGCGAACATGTCGTCAATCTTAGGAATGGAAACTTGGAATGAACAGATGGATTCATCTACATTTTGGTCATCTCCATTTGTAATTAAGATTACTTTTGCACCACGAGCTTTTACTTCACGGATGTTACTGATCATCTTAGAGTAAACGCCTTCTTGTGTTGCGATTGCGATAACTGGCATATCTTCTGTGATAAGAGAAATAGTACCATGTTTTAATTCACCAGCAGCATAAGCTTCAGAGTGAATGTAGCTGATTTCCTTTAATTTAAGGGAACCTTCCATAGCGAGACAGTAGTCAAGACCACGTCCGATATAGAATAAGTTTTCAGCAGTATCAAGAGAAGCACTTACGTCTTCGAAATCTTTTTCATTTGCTAATACTTCGTTTACAGATTCGATAGCATGTTGAAGCTTAGTGATATAATCTCTAGCATCATCTTCTGTAAATTTGTTTGTTACAAGTGCAAAACGTGCAGCAATTAAATAGAATACAGATAATTGAACTGTGTAAGCTTTTGTACTTGCAACAGCAATTTCAGGACCAGCATGAGTATATAATACATAATCACTTTCTCTGGCAATTGTAGAACCTTTTACGTTAACGATGGATAACGTTTTTGCACCATGTTCTTTAGCAAGACGAATTGCAGCTAACGTATCAGCAGTCTCACCGGATTGGCTGATTGTAATTACTAATGTGTGTTCATCCATGATTGGATCGTTGTAACGGAATTCACTTGCTACATCAACAGTAACAGGAACTCTCGCAATACGTTCGATTAAGTTTTTACCAACGAGTCCAGCATGCATTGCAGTACCGCAAGCAGTGATTAAGATACGGTTACAGTTTGTAAAGATATCATCTGGAACGTTATCAGCTTCAAATGTTGGTAAACCATCTTTGATTCTTGGAGTGATTGTGTTAAGAAGAGCAGCTGGCTGATCATGGATTTCTTTTAACATAAAGTAATCGTATCCGCCTTTCATAGCAGCTTCGATATCCCAGTCTACGTGAAGCATTTCTGGTTCCACTGTATTTCCTTCAAGATCTACTAATGTAATTTCATCAGCAGTAAGTGTTGCAATCATATGCTCTGGTAATACGAAATAATCTTTTGAGTAGTCGATTAAAGCTACCATATCAGAAGCAATTACAGAACCTTTTTCTGTATGAGTTGCTACTAATGGGCTGCCGTTACGGATACAGAAGATTTTTCCTGGAATTCCGTTGAACATAATACAGAAACCATATTGTCCATCAAGACGTGCATCTGCTTTTTTGATTGCTTCGATTGGATCTCCGTCAAAACAGTCATCAATGATCATAGCAGCAATTTCAGTATCTGTTTGAGAAACTGGAGTTTTGCCTTGAAGAGCAAGTTCTGCTTGTAATTCTTTATAGTTTTCAATAATACCGTTATGGATTAATGTTACGTTTCCAAAAGTATGAGGATGGCTGTTTGTATCAGAAACTCCACCGTGAGTTGCCCATCTTGTATGACCAATACCACAAGTAGCTTCAGAGATTGTAGAACCCTCAACTTTTTCTTTTAAACAAGCAACTTTACCAGCTGTTTTAATTGTACGGATTTCGTTATTTTCAAAGAAGGCAATACCAGCGCTGTCATAACCGCGGTATTCAAGTTCTGCTAACCCTTTCGTTAAAACTTTAGTTGCATCTAAATGGCCTGTAAAACCAATAATTCCACACATATTGTAGTCTCCTTTTATTAAGTTATAACCAAAAAGGCAGAGTTATCCCGTCAAATTGGTTTATGAATTTAAAATCTAAAACAATATGGTCTTTAGTGCTAGTTTCTGATGAAAAAAGCGAAAAAATACCTATTGTTGTTCTTTGAGTATACTGACTTGTGTTTCGGTTACCCGACGTTTTCGTCAGCATATGACGTATTCAAAGGGATACGAGAGAGCACCCGCCGAATGATTCGCTAACTCTCTACCTCGTCAACCTCCTACTTTTTTCATCCCAACGGAGGTGCATGGCGCTAATTTTATCATATTTATGAAAATAAATATGAAGACATTTCTGTCGAAGTTAATTTGTTTAACTTATGTTTTGATACAGTTATGGGAAAACGGTATCCACTGTTCACTTCCTTCTATATATAATATATGATTAGTCATGAATTTAGTGTCTACGTAATACTAGCAAATTTGACTTGGTATGTCAATCAATTAATTGTAATCTCCAGTAGTATATGATAACATTTAATGTGAAAAAATGGAAAGGCGCAATTATGAAGGAAAATATTCAGATATTAATTGTAGAAGATGATGCTGATATTAATACTTTATTAGCAAAAGTCTTAAAAAAAGAAGGATATGAAACTACCAGTGCATATTCAGGTACAGAAGCTAAATTAGTATTAAAAATGAGTACATTTGATCTTGTGTTATTGGATTTGACGCTTCCTGGTGCCAATGGGCAGGAAATTGTAAAACAAATCAGAAAAAACTCATATATACCGATCATTGTGATTTCTGCAAATAGTGCTCTGGATGATAAAATCAGCCTGCTAAGCCAAGGTGCAGATGACTATATAACCAAACCATTTGAGATAAAAGAAGTATTGGCAAGGGTAGATGCACAGTTACGCAGGTATTGCAGCTTTACCAAGGAAACGGAAGGAAAGAAAAAGGGAGTTCTTTCTTATAAGAGTATTCAAATTGATAAACAGGCCATGACAGTACAGGTAAAGGGACAGGAAATCTTCCTTACCAATCATGAATATGAAATCTTATTATTATTTGTAACAAATATCAATCGGGTATTTACAAGGGAAGCAATCTATACTAGTGTATGGAGCGATGAATATGTGGTGGAAGATAATACAGTAAATGTACATATTAGTAATTTGCGTGCAAAACTTCATAAAGCAGACCCAGACCAGGAGTATATTAAGACGGTTTGGGGAATTGGCTTTAAGATGATTTAAACTTTACACTTTCTTTAAAATTTCTTAAGTACCACTTTCAAATTACCTACTAAAATAAAAGCATATAAAAAAGAAAGGTGATTGAAACGATGAAAACAGCAATATGTGTAAGGCAGTTAAACAAGCAATATGGACATAAGCAAATTCTTAAAGATGTAAATATGACCCTAGAAGAAGGACAGATTTACGGATTAATTGGAAAGAATGGTGTCGGCAAGACAACGCTTATGAGAATTCTGACAGGACTGGCATTTAAGACGGATGGTGAGTTTTCAATCTTTGGCGAGAAAAAGGATAGTGAGTTAGAGGAACAGAGACATAGAATTGGAACCATGATAGAGACACCTGCCTTTTTTCCTTATATGACTGCAAAGCAGAACTTGGAATATTACCGCATTCAGCGTGGAATCGTAGATAAAGAAATGGTAGATGAAGTACTAGAGACAGTTGATTTACAAGATACAAACAAGAAGCAGTTTAAAAACTTTTCGTTAGGTATGAAACAGAGGCTTGGGTTGGCGTTGGCATTATTAAATAGTCCAGACCTTCTTATCTTAGATGAGCCAATCAACGGTCTTGATCCACAAGGAATTGCAGAGTTTCGTGCCGTACTAAAACGGCTAAACGTGGAAAAGCAGATTACAATGCTGATCTCCAGCCATATCCTATTAGAATTATCCAGCATTGCCACCTACTATGGATTTATGAAAGATGGGCAGATGGCAGAAGAAATCAGTGCAGTGGAATTAGAGGAAAAGTGTAAGGCATATGTTCAGATCCAGGTTCAGGATCCGGCAAAAATAGCAAGACTGATGGAGAGAGAACTGACAGGTGTCCAATATGAAGTCCTTGAGCAGGGGATATTAAAAATCTATGGCTGTAATGACGATCCTTCCATTATCAGTGACTTAGTCGTTCAAAACGGAGTAAAGCTTTATTCTTTAGAGGTAAAGAAGACTCAGCTTGAAGATTATTTCTTGAATTTGATTGGAGGGAGACAATAATGTTAAATGTTATGAAGAGCGAATTTTATAAAGTGCTGCATCGGAAATGCATGTATGTATTCTTTCTTGTATTTGGGCTGGGAGGCTTTTTGTTCAACTTTGTACTAAAGATGCTTGAAGCGGATTCCAAAGCAGAGTTCAGAGCAAATGCTATCCTGGATGGATGGATTCAGATCATCGTTATATTGGGATGGTTCATTGTCTATATGATTGCCCAGATTGTTCATAGTAATGAAAGCAAGACCCTTGTGCTGAAAAACAGTATTGCTTATGGTACCAACCGCACCAACATTTATCTGGGGAGATTTCTGACAGAAGTGTTATCCCTTGTCATTGCCGTAGCGATTGTTAGCGTATTGGTTCTGGCAGGATGTGTATTGGTTTTTGACGGTATTACTTTTACAGGTGTAAAGGCGTACTATACAAGCATTGGGTCCCTCATGGTAATGTGGATTGCAGCAGTGTCCATGGCTCATGCATTGGCAATGGTTTTAAACAGCAATACCCTTGCAACCGTAATTTATATTTTATATTTTTCTCTAGCACCAGATTTAATAAGTTTGGTAAAGTTTGCTCTTCCGAATAATGGGATTGTATCCTTTATAAGCAAGTATGAAATTCGAACGATTACGATTAATTCGTCTACGGGAAGTGGATTTGGACCAGACGCATGGAAATGCTTCGTAGTAGCAGGGGTGTATTTTGTAGTATCTTTTATCGTTGGAATTATGGTATTTAGAAAAAGAGAAGTGAAGTAAGGAGAATACGTATGGGACTATTAATTGCTATATTGGTCATGGTTTGCTTGGTACTGCTTGTTATTGATATTGCACATTTACAAAACTCCAGATATTTAATGAAGCAGGTGCAGCGTCTGACAAGAGAGGATACCAATGCAGAATTAAAGCTTGCAGCCCCAGAGCGTAAGATGCAGCGCGTATTTCTAAGTATCAATCAGCTATTAAGGGTCACGCGTAACCGACAGATTTACTATATTAATAAGGAGAGGGAGCTACGAAAGCAGATGTCAAATATCTCTCATGATTTAAGAACTCCTTTAACCAGCATCTTAGGATATATTTCCCTTGCAAAGGATGAACAGATCAGCGAGGAGGAACGAAGAGGGTATCTAGATATAGTAGAAAAGCGTGCAAAGATCTTGCAGGAATTGATTACTGGAGTATATGATCTTTCCAGAATGGAAGAGGATAAGTATGTACTTAATCAGGAGGCGATTCAGTTAAACAATATATTATATGAAGTACTTGCCCTTTACTATAACGAGTTTGAGGCCAGAGAGTATGATTGCAATATAAAGATTGAAGAGAGCGTTCCAGAGATCATTGGTGATCGAAATGCAATGGTGCGTATTTATTCTAACATTATACAGAATGTGCTTCGACACGGAATACATAAGCTTGACGTATCCCTTGCAGTGTATGAAGACCGTATAGAGACCGTAATCAGTAATGATACGGATGAAATAACAAAAGAAGACCTTCCAAAAATATTCGATCGTTTCTATATGGCAGACCGTATGAGGACCGGTGAGAATACCGGTCTTGGTCTGGCCATTGTAAAGAAACTATCTGAACTAATGGAAGGTCAGGTAGATGCACTTTATGAAAATACCATGTTTGGGATTAAAATCATCTGGCCGCTTAGGAAGCAAGTTCAGAAATATGGCACAAGAGGATGTTGACCTCTTCAAGGCTCATAGGTTTTCCCCATAGGTATCCTTGGATATATTCACAAGTGCGTTCTTGTAAATATTCTAATTGATCCGAAGTTTCGACTCCTTCAGCCACAACTTTGTAGTCTAATTGCTTGGCAATCGCCAAGATTGTGTCTACAAGTTGTGCTTTTTTTCGGTCTTTTGTAATGGTATCAACAAAAGATTTATCCATTTTTATAATATCTAACGGTAAAGCGTTAATATAGCTTAGGGAAGAGTAGCTTGTTCCAAAATCATCTAATGCAATCTGAATATCAAGTGCTTTGATTTCGTTCAGGATGGAAACTACTTTTTCCTTGGAAGAAATAAAGATGGACTCCGTTATTTCAAGTTCCAGCCTATTTGGATTAAAGCCGGTATCGGAAAGTACTTGTTTTAATGTGTCTAAGAAATCAGGATGTAAAATCTGCAGTACGGATAGGTTAACAGAAACCACAACATCTGACGGATACAAGCTGTTTAAATGTTGAAATTGTTCTAGTGCAGTGCGTAAGATCCATTCTCCTAAAGTAAGGATAAATCCATTTTCTTCTGCCATTGGAATAAAGACGGAAGGTGGGACGAAACCAAGCAAAGGATTATTCCATCGAACCAGAGTTTCAAAGCCTCTAAGTGTCTTTGAGCTTGCTTCATATTGTGGCTGAAATACTAAAAAGCATTCGCCATTGTCAATGGCATTGGAAAGGGCGCTTTCCATAATCGTATGATCTAGCAAGTCCTTATACATGGACTGATTAAAGTAGCAAATTGCATTTCTTCCTTCTTCTTTTGAAAAGGTTAAAGCAGTGTTTGCAAATTGCAGAAGTTCATCTGCGTTAGTTCCGTGCTCTGGATAGGATACAATGCCAAAATTAGCACTGATACACAAGCGAAGATCGGAAGCCAGAGAGTCTGCTGTCCAAGGGAGAGAGCCTAAGCCAGGTATTTTATTTGTGAGGCATTGTTTAAATTCATTAATATAGTTATATAAAGTATCGTTGTTAGTCGCTCCTGGAATGATTAAAGCGAATTTAGTACCATCAATCCGACCTAATATGTCTTCATCAGCTTTGATGGAAGACCAGTTGAAGACGAGCTGCTGTAAAAAGTCATCACCTTTCTGGTAGCCGGCAACATCGCTGATGCGGTTGATGTTTGTTATGTCAATAACGATAAGTTTAAAATCGGTAATTTCGGTCGAATCACAAAAGGAAGAAATCGTTTCTACGATGTTTCTCCGATTTGGAAGTTCGGTTAAGTAATCAAAATAGGCCATCCTATGTAGTGCTTCTTGTTTGCTATTTAGATTTTTATAGGACTCTTGAAGCTTGGTATTTTGTTTATTAAATTTAATGCTATAGGAATAAATAACTGCATTTACCGCATAGGCAATTAAAATCATCATAATACCAGCAATTGAGTTTAACTCATGGGTCTTTAGGATTGCAACAGTACTGGTGAACAGATTGAGGAAGCCAAGTGCCAGTGAGGTGATAAGTCCAAGTTTTCCAAAGAAAATCACAAAACAAACCATAATGACAATCACTAGCTGATTTAAAATCCCACATAAAGAGTTTGTACGTATTTGTAAATGAAACAGTTCGATTGTTGTGTTTGATCTGTTAAAAACCGGGATTAAATAAGTACAGGTTAAATAGACAAGAAACATTAGTACGAAAAATAACTTTCGTACACGCGGATTAGCCAAGGAAATTAGAGATGTCTCTTGTACATTCATATACATTCCTCCTAATAGCAATGTTTTCTTTATTGTAAGTGAAAGTAGGGAAAAATGCAAATAATTTGTATATTATTGTTAGAAATTGTCGGAAACAATAAAAAAAGAACTACATTTCGCTTGTAGTTCTTTTTAGTGAATAGAAGGAAAGTATTATTTATTATCGTGTTCTGCCATTTTCATTGCACGAACTTTCAAAGATAACCCAAATAAATTGATAAATCCTTCTGCATCATGGTGGTCATATAAGTCACCAGTTGTGAAGCTTGCTAAAGTTTCGCTATATAAAGAGTATGGAGAAGTAGTTCCTGCTTTAATGATATTGCCTTTATAAAGTTTGAATTTAACTTCACCAGTAACATATTTTTGAGTTGTTTCAATAAATGCCTGGATTGCCTCGCGTTTAGGAGTGAACCATTTGCCTTCATATACTACGTCAGCAAATTTATTGCCCATCTCTTTCTTTAATGTATAAGTATCACGATCAAGGATTAATTCCTCTAATTGTTGATGAGCTTCCATAAGGATTGTTCCGCCTGGAGTCTCATAAACACCACGAGATTTCATACCAACAACACGGTTTTCAACAATATCACAGATGCCGATACCATGTTTTCCACCAAGTGCATTGAGTTCAGTAACAATTTCAGAAACTTTCATTGCTTTGCCATTAAGAGTCTTTGGAACGCCTGCTTCAAATGTCATAGTAACATATTCGCCTTCTTCAGGAGCTTTTTCAGGAGTAGTTCCAAGAACTAATAAGTGGTCGTAGTTTGGTTCTTCTGCTGGATCTTCCAGTTCAAGGCCTTCATGGCTGATATGCCATAAGTTACGGTCACGGCTATAGGAATTGTCAGCAGAGAATGGAAGATCAATACCGTGCTGTTTGCAGTATTCGATTTCATCTTCACGAGAGTTCATGCCCCATGTATCAAGTCTCCAAGGAGCAATGATCTTAAGGTCTGGAGCTAATGCCTTGATTCCTAATTCGAAACGGATCTGATCGTTTCCTTTACCGGTAGCACCATGACAGATTGCAGTTGCACCTTCTAAACGAGCGATTTCAACTAATTTCTTGGCGATTACTGGACGAGCCATGCTAGTTCCTAATAAGTATTTGTTTTCGTAAATGGCATTTGCCTGTACGCATGGTACTACATAATCATCACAAAATTCATCTACGACATCCTCTATGTACAATTTCACAGCGCCAGATAATTTGGCTCTTTCTTCTAATCCGTCTAATTCATTTCCCTGGCCAACGTTGATGCAGCAGCATACAACATCGTAATCATAGTTCTCTTTTAACCAAGGGATAATTGCTGTAGTATCTAAACCACCAGAATATGCTAATATAACTTTTTCTTTCATAATGAAATACCTCCGTTTTCTTATCGTAGGTTACTATTGCCTGAATAGTAACTGGTAACTTTTGCTATGTTGATAATAAATATACATCATATTCATTAAATATGCAACCCTTTGTTCAAAATAAATAAAAAAAGTTTTATGCATAATTATATAGAATAATAAAGAAAATATTCATTAAAAATGTGATTGTTTGAAAGTTAATACATAATACAATGGATTTTATACATTGGACTCCTGAAAAATAATATTCATTTTATATTGCATAAAATACATTGCAGGTGTATAATTATGAAAACGTAATCATAGATTACTACTATATATAAGAAAGGATGACTGCAAATGATTAAAGTTGGTATCATTGGTTCTACCGGATATGCTGGCGGCGAACTTGCAAGGCTTTTGTATCATCATAAGGAAGCAAAGGTAGTCTGGTACGGATCTAGAAGCTATATAGATAAAAAGTACAGCCAGGTATTTGGAAACTTTACAGAGATCGTGGATGAAAAATGTTTAGAGGATAACATGGAAGAGTTGGCCAGTAAGGTAGATGTAATCTTTACCGCAACCCCACAAGGCTTATGTTCTTCCTTAGTAAATGAGGAAATCTTAAAGAAAGTAAAGATCATTGATTTAAGTGCAGATTTTAGAATTAAGGACGTCTCTACCTATGAAAAATGGTATGGGATCAAACACAGCAGTCCACAGTACATAGAAGAAGCCGTATATGGCTTATGCGAAATAAACAGAGAACAGGTAAAGGAAGCAAGAATTATTGCCAATCCGGGATGCTTTACCACTTGCTCAATCCTGACCGCATATCCATTGGTGAAAGAAGGAATTATTGATGCAAATTCCCTAATCATTGATGCGAAATCCGGAACCTCTGGTGCAGGCAGAGGCGCCAAAGTAAATAATTTATTTTGCGAAGTAAATGAGAATATCAAAGCATATGGAGTCTTAACTCATAGGCACACTCCTGAAATCGAGGAACAGCTAGGATATGCCAATGGCGAGGAAATCAAGGTTATCTTTACACCCCACCTGGTTCCAATGAATCGTGGTATCTTAGTTACTGAATATGCAACGCTTAAGAAAGAAGTTTCTTATGAAGAAGTAAAGGCAATTTATGATGACTACTATAAAAATGAAGTATTTGTGCGCGTATTAGATCGTGATGTCTGCCCAGAAACAAAATGGGTAGAAGGAAGCAATTACGTGGATATAAATTTTAAAATAGATCAGAGAACGAACCGTATCGTAATGATGGGAGCATTAGATAATATTGTAAAAGGAGCAGCCGGTCAGGCAGTCCAAAATATGAATCTTTTATTTGGACTTCCAGAAACAGAAGGATTAGAGTTTGTACCGATGTTTCCATAAAAAAGTTTAGGAGGATGTTTATGAAACAGATTAAAGGTGGCGTTACTGCAGCAGAAGGATTTTTGGCAAGCTGTACAGAGGCCAATATTAAGTACAAAGACAGAACAGACATGGCTCTTGTATTTAGCAAGATACCGGCAAAGGTGGCAGGAACATTTACAACCAACGTAGTAAAGGCAGCCCCTGTGAAATGGGGAATGAATATTGTTAAGAATAATGAAGAGGCCCAGGCAGTAGTAATCAACAGCGGAATTGCCAATGCATGTACATCAAAAGAGGGTGACGAGGCCAATGAAGCGATGGCGGCAGCAGCTGCAGAAGCGTTAGGGATTCCAACCGAGTATGTACTGACGGCATCTACAGGTGTGATTGGCGTGCAGCTTCCAGTGGATCGAATTACAGCAGGTGCAAAGGCATTGGGCGGAAAACTAGATGCAAGCCTGGAGGCAGGACATAATGCAGCCAAGTCGATTATGACAACGGATACCTATCCAAAAGAAGCTGCAGTGGAATTTGAGATTGGCGGTAAAGTGATTACGCTTGGCGGTATGAGCAAAGGCTCCGGCATGATCCATCCAGATATGGCAACAATGTTATCTGTAATTACGACAAATCTTGCAATCAGTAAAGTCTTGCTACAGGAAGCACTTAGCGAAGTAGTAAAAGATAGTTTCAATATGATCAGTGTGGACCGTGATACGTCTACCAACGATACATGTGTCATTTTAGCAAACGGATTAGCTGGAAATGTAGAAATTACAGAGAAAAATGAAGATTTTAATAAGTTTGTAGAGGCATTGTCTTATGTGGCAAAGACATTAGCTAGAAACATGGCGAAAGATGGTGAAGGTGCAACCAAGCTAATTGAGTCAACGGTCATCCATGCGGTATCCAAAGCCCAGGCAAAGATACTGGCTAAGGCAGTGATTACCTCAAGTCTTGTAAAGACGGCTGTTTATGGAAGTGATGCAAACTGGGGGAGAATTGTTTGTGCACTGGGCTATTCTGGCGTAGACTTTGATCCGGAGAAAGTGGATCTGTACATTGAAAGTGTCAGCGGAAAACTGAAATTATGTGAAAATGGCACAGGATGTGAGTTTAGTGAGGAACTGGCAACAAAAATCCTGTCAGATGAAGAAGTGACGATCACCTCCGATATGAAATCAGGATCAGAGCAGGCAACAGCATGGGGATGTGACCTGACTTATGACTACGTAAAGATTAACGGTGATTATAGAAGTTAAGGATGATAACAAAGCATAACAGTGGAGGATAATGGTATGGACAGTTATATGGAACAGATTACGATAAAGGCAAATACATTGATTGAGGCATTACCTTATATTCAACAATTTAACAATAAGATCGTTGTCGTAAAGTATGGCGGAAGCGCCATGATCGATGAGAACTTACAAAGCAGCGTCATAAAGGATGTGGCACTATTAAAGTTAATTGGAATGAAGCCAATCATCGTACATGGTGGTGGCAAGGAAATTAGCAAATGGATTGGGAAAGTCGGAAAAGAGACAAAGTTTGTGGAAGGTTTACGTGTAACAGATGAAGAGACCATGGAAATTGCAGAAATGGTCCTTTGCCGTGTAAACAAGCATTTAGTGCAGATGGTTGAAAAGCTTGGAGTCAAGGCGGTGGGAATTAGCGGAAAGGATGGTGCAACCCTTCGTGTAGATAAAAAGGTGGTAAATGGAAAAGATATTGGCTATGTGGGAAGCATCAAACAGGTTAATACCAGCTTGATAGAGTCTTTGCTAGATGATGATTTTATTCCTGTCATTGCGCCAATTGGCCTGGATGATGACTATAATACCTTCAATATCAATGCCGATGATGCAGCATGTGCCGTGGCAGAAGCCATTGGAGCTGAAAAGCTGGTATTCCTAACCGATATCGAGGGTGTATGTACAGATCCAGAAGATAAGGATAGCCTGATTTCTATTTTGACATTGAAAGAAGCACATAATCTGATTAACCATGGGTTTATTGGCGGAGGCATGCTGCCAAAGATCAACAATTGTATCGATGCTGTAGAAAACGGAGTAAACAGAGTACATATTTTAGATGGAAGAAAGGCACATTGCCTATTGCTTGAGTTCTTTACCAACAAAGGAATTGGAACGGCAATTATTAAAAATGAAGGGTGGCTTGAAAATGAATAAACAGGCAAGCAAGACAATAGAGGCAGCAGATGAATATTTTATGCATACCTATAACCGTTATCCATTGGTATTAGACCGTGGGGAAGGCGTTTATTTATATGATGAGAATGGAAAGAAATATCTGGACTTTGGTGCAGGGATAGCCGTATTTGCCTTAGGTTATGGCAATGAAAAATATAATGAGGCAGTAAAAGAACAAGTGGACAAATTAGTGCATACCTCCAATTATTTTTATAATAAGCCATCGGCTGATGCCTGTAAGAAATTTGCAACAGCAGCAGGCATGGATTTGGTTTTCTTGACAAATTCGGGAACAGAAGCAATTGAAGGAGCCATTAAAATTGCAAGAAAATATTATTTTGAAAAGACAGGAAAAGCAGAAGGAGAAATTATCGCAATGAACCATTCCTTCCATGGAAGAAGCATGGGAGCGTTGTCTGTTACCGGTCAGCCAAAATATCAGGAAGCATTTGGTCCAATGCTTTCTAACATTAAATTTGCAGACTTTAATGATATTGAAAGCGTAAAGAGCCAGATTACAAATAAGACAGCAGCAATCCTTCTTGAGACCGTACAAGGAGAGGGTGGCCTGTATCCTGCGTCAAAAGAATTTTTAGTAGAACTTCGAAAAATCTGTGATGAGAAAGATATCCTTCTTATGTGCGATGAAATTCAATGCGGAATGGGAAGAACCGGCGAGATGTTTGCTTATCAGGCATATGGAGTTGTTCCAGATGTAATGACCAGTGCTAAGGCATTAGGGTGCGGCATCCCGGTGGGAGCATTTGCAGCAAGAGGAAAGGCTGCATTAGCATTAAAACCAGGAGATCATGGAACGACTTATGGCTATAATCCTCTGGCAGGAGCAGCAATCAATGCAGTACTTGATATCTTTGAAGAAGACCATATCGTTGACCATGTCAAGGAAGTTTCGGCATATTTGATTGAAAAGCTGGACCGACTTGTTGAAAAGTATGACTGCATTAAGGAACGCCGTGGAATGGGGCTTATGCAGGGAGTAGAATTTGATCATCCAATTAATTCTTATATCGTAAAGGCACAAGAAAAAGGATTGATCATCCTTGGTGCGGGGGCGAATATCATTCGTCTGGTACCACCTCTAACCATTGAAAAAGAACATGTGGATCAAATGATAGAAATCTTAGAAACAATGATTGCGTAAGGAATAAATTCATTTTTTTCATGGAATACTTATTTTAATAGAGGCTGATAGTGGTAAGTAATTACTGCTATCAGTCTTTTTTGAAAGGAGAAAAATGATATGTGGGGTTTGATTATTGCACTTTTATCAGGAGCACTTATGAGTGTTCAAGGAGTCTTTAACGCAGGAGTAACCAAGCAGACAAGTCTTTGGCTAAGTGCCAGCTTTGTCCAGCTGACTGCATTTGTCGTATGTGCCGTTGCCTGGTTTGTAACAGGAAGAGACTCTAGTGTGGGACAGTTATTTAAGATTGATGGAAAGTACATGCTTCTTGGCGGTGTAATTGGCGCATTTATTACAATTACTGTAGTGAAGTCAATGAATACGCTAGGACCTGCAAGGGCAGCGTTGTTAATTGTAGTTTCACAGTTATTAGTAGCATATTTGATTGAATTATTTGGTTTATTTGGAGTGGAAAAAGCACCATTTGAATGGAAAAAAGTAATTGGAATGGTAGTTGCAATTGCAGGCATCATTATATTTAAATGGGAGAAATAGCAAAGATATAATAAATTCGTAATACATTGTAACAAAAACATATTTCTTATTTAAAATATCTATTGTAAATCCGAAACGTATTCGTTAGAATAATAATGTATGCGAGTGCATTGCATAACTAAATAGAATAAAGGAAGTAGGATATGAAAAAAAGGTTAGTAAAGCTATTAGTAGTACTAACTTTTCTGGGGGCAACAGGCATATTCTATAGCTGCGAGAATTCCAATAATGCAGCTAGTGTATTTGATACGAAGGACAGCCAAGTACCGACAGCAACTGTGGCGGGAAAAGAAGACAGCAGTAAAGATACAAAAGAGACAGTTTCGACAACTGCCAAAGCTACTTTAGATGATATTTATGTTTATGTATGCGGCCAGGTAAAAAAGCCTGGAGTGTATACCGTAAAACCTGGGGCAAGAGTGAATGACGTGGTGAAGAAGGCAGGAGGGCTTACCAAGGATGCATATTCCGAAGGAGTCAACCTTGCGAAAATCGTAACTGACGAAGAACAGCTCTATATTCCATCAAAAGAAGAGGCCGAAAGTGGAACTTATTCTGCGTCATCGGCGGACAAGTCTGGACAGACAAAGGAAAGTGACTCAAAACAGAGCCAGTCGAGTGGAACCACAGGCAAGATTAATATTAATACCGCATCGAAAGAAGAACTAAAAAGTTTACCGGGAATTGGCGATTCGAAAGCCGAAAGCATTATTTCCTATCGAGAGACAAATGGTTCATTTGCCACGGTCGAAGATCTTATGAAGATCACAGGCATCAAGTCCGGTGTGTTTACTAAAATAAAAGAATATATAATAGTTGAATGAGGTGGAACAATGGGAAAAAGAGTCCTTGTTGTAGATGATGAAAAGCTGATTGTAAAAGGTATCCGTTTCAGCTTAGAACAAGATGGTATGGAAGTAGATTGCGCGTACGACGGGGAAGAAGCACTTGAAGCCGCAAAGGCAAATGAATATGATATTATTTTATTAGATGTCATGTTACCAAAACTTACAGGTTTTGAAGTGTGTGTTCAGATTAGAGAGTTTAGCAGCGTTCCGATTATCATGTTAACAGCAAAAGGCGATGACATGGATAAGATTTTAGGCTTAGAATATGGAGCAGATGATTATATCTGTAAGCCATTTAATATTCTGGAAGTAAAAGCTAGAATTAAGGCAATTATGAGAAGAAGTGCAAAACAGGCACCAAAAGAGACAAAGGAAAAAGTATTCTCCTTTGGTGATATTCGCGTGGATTGTGAATCCAGACGTGTCTATATCAAAGAAAAAGAAGTAAATTTAACAGCAAAAGAGTTTGATTTATTAGAACTTTTAATCTTCAATCCGAACAAAGTATACAGTAGGGAAAATCTATTAAATATTGTTTGGGGATATGATTATCCAGGTGATGTAAGAACTGTTGATGTTCATATTCGAAGATTACGCGAGAAAATAGAAGGAAATCCAAGTGAGCCTAAGTATATACATACGAAATGGGGTGTAGGATACTTCTTTCAAGGATAATTAAGAAGTAAGGCCCATTTAATATGGGCCTGATTTTATGTAATGGCAGAAATATGAGTTCATCATTACATAGGACGCTCCGGATGGAGCATGTAAGAGCTATATAACGAAAGAGGTGAGGGCGATTTTTACTAAGGTGCAGTCCGTATTTAAGAAGTTTAAGAGTATGAAGCTTCAATTGTTTATCGTATTGATTATTTTGGGATGTGTTCCATTGTCCATCTTCTCCAATATTATCTGTAACCGATATGAGCAGAAGGCAGTTGAAGTTAGGGTATGCAATTTGCAGCGTCGCATTACCCAGCTAGGTGATAAAATCGTCACAAGTAATTTTATCTTTGATGATGATAATCAGACCATATTGACAGAACTGCAGCTAATGGCAGAGCAGTATGAAGGACGTTTAGTCATAGTAAACAGCAACTATAAAGTACGCAGTGATACGTATAAGGTCGAGTTGGCAAAAAGTGGAAGCACGGAGACAAGCAATGTATATAACGTGAGCGAAGAAGTAATCAGTGCACTAGCCGGGACGCCGACATCCAATGTAGTGGGTGATATGGTGCAGTTAGCCTATCCAATCCAGACAACAACGTCTACGGATACCACAACATCCAATAAGAATACGATGAAGGATAATCAGTCAAAATCCAATGTTGTAGGGGTAATCTTGCTGACAGCATCCATTAAGGATATACAAAGCACTATAAATGCCATGGAAGAAAAGGCATTTTTAATCATTATGCTGATCATATTGCTAGTCTGCTTATTTGCAGCATGGTACTCCAATGTATTGGTAAGGCCATTTAAGCGTGTAAGCCAGTCCATCGATCATATCTCAGAAGGTTCCTTTGAGGAAAGGGTTACCATTGATGGATATACAGAAGTTATCAATATGGCAGAGTCAGTAAATAAGATGATTAACCGAGTGGAGCAGTTAGAGAGTTCAAGACAGGAATTTGTATCTAACGTATCCCATGAACTTAAGACTCCGATTACGTCAATCAAGGTGCTTGCAGATTCCTTGCTTACTCAGGAAGACGCGCCTGCAGAACTGTATCGTGAATTTATGTCCGATATCACAGAGGAAATCGAGAGAGAAAATAAGATTATCAATGACCTGTTATCTCTTGTTAAGCTGGACAAGACATCAGGAGAAATGAATATCACCAGTGTAAATATTAATGAACTTTTGGAGCTGATCTTAAAACGTTTGCGTCCGATTGCATCTACACGTAACATCGAGCTGATCTTTGAAAGTTTTAGACCAGTAGTTGCAGAGGTGGATGAAGTGAAATTGACCCTTGCAATCTCTAATTTGATTGAAAATGCAATTAAGTATAATTATGATGACGGATGGGTTCGTATTTCTTTAAATGCAGACCACAAGTTCTTCTATGTAAAGGTTTCTGATAGCGGTGTGGGCATTCCGGAAGATGTACAAGACCATATCTTTGAACGTTTCTACCGTGTAGATAAGGCAAGATCAAGAGAGACCGGCGGTACGGGACTTGGATTGTCCATTACACGTAATGCAATCTTAATGCATCGTGGAGCAATCAAGGTATACAGTAAGGAAAAAGAAGGAACCACATTCACAGTACGCGTGCCATTAAACTATATTGCTTAGGAGGAAGTATGAGAAAGATAAACATTGGAATCATTTTAGCTCTGTCACTTCTGTTCCTTGCAGGCTGTGGTAAGAGCGAAGAAAAAGAAAATCCAAATAAAAAGTATATGTATTATATAAATAATGCACAGACGAAGGTTGTATTTGAAGAGATGGAACTGCCAGGCGGTGTACAGACCGAGGTTGTAACGGAACTGTTAAAAAGGCTACAGGCAGAACCTAAGAATTTGTCCTATAAGCGGGCAATTCCGGATAATGTCAATTTGCCAACCCCGGAGTTTCTTGGCAACAGTAAGCTTCGACTTAATTTTGATGCCTCATATAATCAGATGGAGGGCGTTCAAGAATTGCTTCGTCGAGCGGCTATTGTAAAGACACTCTGTCAGCTGGATTTTGTAGACAGTGTAGAGTTTTATGTGGAAGGAAATCCGCTGACAGATGGCGATGGACTCCAGGTTGGTGCATTGACGTCTAGCAGTTTTATTGATAGCTTTAATTATTTGGAAAAGCAGAATATCGATTTATATTATGCAAGTGAAGATAAGAAAAAGTTAATATGCGTAGAAGCCCTAGCCAACTATGATGGTTCTTCCACGGTGGAACGTATTGTAATTGACCAGATCATCAGAGGGTCAAGCGGCGTGGAGAAGGTAGAACAGTATTATGGTCAGGTTTATAACACAATTCCATCAGGAACAGTATGTAACTCCATTAATACAGTAGACTATATTTGCTATGTAGACTTAAACTCTTCCTTTATAGGAGGTGTTGAAGGGATTTCCGATGAGCTGGTAATCTACTCGATTGTAAATAGTCTTACAAGTCTTTCTACCATCAATAAAGTCAAATTTACCATTGGTGGGGAAGCAATCAAGAGTTATGGAACGGTAGCTAACTTTGACCAGTTCTTTGAAATGAACTACAATTTAATAGATAAGACAACAGAAAACAATACTACAAGTAAAGCAGAGGATGAGAATTAGTTTGTCCTTTGAAATGAAATAAATAGCTGGAGGTGCAAAAGAGTGGTAAGACGTCCGCTGCTTTTGGTGCTTACCGCATTCATTTTGGGAAGTTTAGTATACGAAATGCCCATATTGCTGTTTTTACTGGCTGGAATTGGCTTTGTTGTTATAACAGTGATATTTCTTATGAAAGTATCTAAGAACAGGCAGGATCAAATACTATTGATTATGCCTGTTTTCTTCTTTCTAGGCTATCTTATGATGAATAATCAGAGGCAGCCGGGTCCATTAGACCAGGCCTTTGAAACATCGGATGCCATTTCTGTTTCCATATCAGGAACCGTTCATTCTATTCAGACTTCATCCACTTCTTATAAAGTGATTTTATCCAACGTCCAATATGATACTGCGGAAGGCCAAAGTGATTACATAATGATGTATACCAAAGATGTTAGCGACCTTGCGATTGGGAACTGCCTGTTAGTAAAAGGAAAGTTATCCAAGTTTCGTAGCCCTACAAATAAATACCAGTTTGATGAACAGATGTATTATAAAAATCAGAATATTGATTATAAGATCATAGAAGAGCAGAGCAAGGTCATAGACGACCATGTAGACCGTCTTTCGGATACCTTATATGGAATTCGTCTGCGGTTATGTTCGGTGTTAGCTACAATCTCAGAGGAAGAAGTGGCAAGTTCCCTGTCCGCTATGCTGTTGGGAGAAAAATCTTCAATGGACAAAGAGACAAAATCCTTATATGAGTTAGGAGGAATTGCCCATATCATTAGTATTTCAGGACTCCATGTGGCCCTCTTTGGCATGGCAGTGTTTACTTTCTTAAGGAATATTGCAGGACTTAAAACAGGAGTGGTGACATCAATCTTCTTTATCTTCTGTTATGGAATCCTGACCAACTTTTCGGTATCTACCAACCGTGCCGTTATTATGCTGATGCTGTTTCTTGCCGCCAAGATCGCCGGAAGGACGTACGATTTGGTGACGGCTGTAGCTTTAAGTGGAATACTGATCCTGCTTCGGCAGCCAATGCAAGTATATCAATGTGGATTTCTGTTATCCTATGGAGCTGTCATTGGAATTGCAGTTGTTTACCCATGCTTTCTTAATGTGATTGATCTGGAGAAAATCAAGATGGGAAAAGAATGGGAGGAAAAAGAGCGAGGGCCTGTCCGTCTTCAGATACGAAACGGGTATCTTGCAATTCGATATTATGTTATTACCTCATTTCTATATCAGCTGGCTATCTTTGTGGTTACGCTGCCAATTCTGTTATATTTCTACTATAAAGTTGCAACTTATTCCTTCTTGCTTAATCTGATTGTGCTCCCATTGATGACCTATGTCGTATTATTCGGCATTTTAGGGGCATGTTTGGGCTGTATTAGTCTTCCACTAGGAATGTTCTTCCTTGCCCCTGCCATTTATGTCATTCGATTTTACCTTTTCTTATGTCGTCTGGTGGAAAGGATGCCGTTTCATCAGCTGGTGTTAGGGCGGCCAGATCTGCTTCGACTTATCATTTACATAGTACTTGTCCTGTTAGGCTGTATTGGACTGTATAGAAAATATCGACTGTGTGCTTGTCTGTTGGCAGCGGGGGTGATGGTGTTCTTAATTCCCAATATCAGTAACGACTTAATGATTACCTCAGTGGACGTAGGGCAGGGAGACTGCTTTGTAATCCAGGCGCCAAAGGGGAAAGTATATATGATTGACGGTGGAAGCACCTCAGAAAGCGAAGTAGGAGAATACCGAGTGCTGCCGTATCTATATGGCTCAGGCATTAACAGGATTGATGACATCTTTGTTACGCATGCGGACAAAGACCATGTTTCTGCAGTGGAAGAGTTATTGATGGCATCAGCAGAGGGAAAGGTTACAATAGGACATTTGATCGTTTCTCATACAAGTTTCAAGGATGAGAATTATGATAAACTGGTGGAAATCGCCACCCAGTGTAATGTTGAGGTGTGTTATATGGAACTGGGACAGAAGGTTACAGTGAACGACTTATCCTTTACCTGTCTGCATCCAACGTATGAATATGTACCGGAAAGTGCTAATGATTATTCCTTAGTGTTATCTTTGGAGTATAAAGACTTTTCCATGCTTTGCACAGGCGACTTATCATCCAAGGGTGAGGATGCGTTGCTTGCAAACAACATGCAGTCTTATGATGTGCTGAAGGTAGGGCATCATGGATCAAAATATAGTACATCCATCGAGTTTCTTAATGTCATTCATCCGAAAGTGGCAATAATCAGCTGTGGAAAGAATAATCAGTATGGACATCCACATAAGGAGTTGATAGAGCGTCTTAAGGAGAAGGTGAGTGATACCTATATCACTACAGATACAGGGATGATTACCATTAAGACAGATGGTGAACGTATTATAATTTCGCCCTATATAACATAGTCCATTGAATGAAAAACTTGTTAGTTGTTATAATGGGCATAATGATATGTAATAAGTTTGAAAGGGGAAAAGTTATGGGAGTTGTAGTGAAAGAGAAGCAGTTTCACCTACAGACAGAAAAGTCTAGCTATGTCATGATGGTGAATGCCAAAGGAGTCTTATGTCATCTTTATTATGGAGAACGGCTTAATACGGTTACGATTGGAAGCACTCAGATTGACCGAGAAACAAATTTGGATAACCTTCCAGTAGAATGTGCCGTATTTGGCACAGGAGATTATCGCATCCCTACGGTAGAAGTGGAGCTTGAAAATGGTTCCATGGTAAATGAATTACGATATAAGTCTTATCAGATTATGGAAGGGAAACCAAAGATTAGTGGACTGCCTTCTACTTATGCCGAAGAGGGAGATGATGTGTCGACCTTGGTTATTACATTGGAGGATGAACATGCTGGATTTGAGGCAGATTTAATTTACAGCGTCTTTCCTTCCTATAATGTGATCACGAGAAGAATTCGGTATCGTAACATAGGAACAAACAGTCAGACCATTCAGTTACATAGAGCATTAAGCTTTTCTATAGATTTTGAACAAGACAATTACGAATTATTACAGCTGTCAGGAGCCTGGGCTCGTGAAAAAACCGTTTATAGGCGTGTCCTTGTTCCGGGAATTCAAGAGATCGATAGCAAGCGAGGCATCAGCAGTGCAGTACAAAATCCATTTCTAGCGTTGCTTGGAGAGCATGCAAGCGAGGATGCCGGCGAGGTATATGGATTTAACCTGGTATACAGCGGTAATTTTGTAGGCTCCGTGGAAGTGGATTCAAATCACAGGACCAGGGTTGCAATGGGCATTAATCCATTTCAATTTGGGTGGGAGATTGGAATGTCACAAGAGTTTGAAACTCCGGAGGCTGTATTGGTCTACAGTAACAAGGGACTTGGTGAGATGTCCCGTACCTATCATAAATTCTATCGGGAGCGTTTATGCAGAGGAACATATCAGTTTAAAGAACGTCCAATCCTTATTAATAACTGGGAGGCAACGTATTTTCAATTTACGGAGGAGAAGCTTCTGGAAATAGCAGCAGCCGGAAAAGAGCTGGGTATGGAACTGTTTGTGCTGGATGATGGCTGGTTTGGGCACCGTGATCTGGATGATTCCTCTTTGGGGGATTGGACAACTGATTATCGGAAGCTTCCCAATGGACTAGCATCATTGGCAAACAAGGTAGAAGAACTGGGAATGAAATTTGGCTTATGGTTTGAACCTGAAATGGTATCAATAGACAGTAAGCTTTATGAGGCGCATCCAGACTGGTGCATTCATGTACCGGAGAGAGCACCACAGTCAACCATGCACCAAAGAAACCAGCTGATTTTAGATTTAAGCAGGCAAGATGTCTGTGAGTATATTATCCGTTCTGTTTCTTCCGTGCTGGCAAGCAGCAAGATCAGCTATGTAAAATGGGATATGAACCGCTCCATGACAGATTGTGGCTCGATTACCCTTGATGCGAAAAATCAGAGAGAGTTCTCACATCGCTACGTGCTAGGCTTATATTATATCTTGGAGACGATTACATCTAGCTTCCCAGATGTATTGTTTGAAAGCTGTTGTTCCGGAGGAGGACGTTTTGATCCAGGCATGCTTTATTATATGCCACAGACATGGACCAGCGATGATACAGACGCTGTAGAACGAATAAAGATTCAGTATGGAACAAGCCTTGTATATCCACCAGTTACAATGGGGTGCCATGTTTCAGCTTGTCCAAACCATCAGGTGGGACGAATGACCAGCCTTAAGATGCGGGGAGATGTTGCTATGTGTGGTAATTTTGGTTATGAACTGGATGCAACTAAGTTCACACAGGAAGAGAAGAAACAGGTAGAAGCACAGATTACTTTTTATAAGGAAATTCGTCATATTGTTCAGTTTGGTGAGCTTTATCGTCTCCAAAGCCCTTATGACAGAGAGGGAAATGAAGCTGCCTATTGTTATGTAACTGAGGACAAAGCGGAAGCAGTCGTATTCTGGTATCAAATCCTTGCCAGACCAGCAAGTCGATTAACCCGGTTAAAATTAGAGGGGCTTAATCCTATGTTAAAGTATCAGATTGTTGGGACAGGCGTGACAGCCTATGGAGATGAACTTATGAAATTGGGACTAGAACGTTTTGTGGAAAATGGAGATTTTCGAAGCGAACACTATGTGCTTAAGGCAATTGAATAGTAGAAAAAAAGAAAGCCCTGGTTTTCTAGGGCTTTCTCAGCTTGTATTCCTATTTGTTAATAAGGCTAAATGGTCTTGAACTGTGTTATCTTTTGATCTAAGGTTGTGGTCAGATCATGTAGTTCAGTTGAAGAGGAAGCCACATCCTGACTAATCTGAGTGATTTCATTAAGAGGTGCTTCGATTTCATCTGAGGAAGCCGTGATTTCAATAGCAAGGTCCGCTGTCTGTCTAATTTTGTTGTAAATCAAATCTTTTTCCTCGGTCATACGATTGGAGGAAGTGCTTAAAGCATTGATTTTCAAGATGATTTCATCAAGAAGTACGAACATTGGCTTAAATGATGTAAGGGAATTATCAATGGTGTTCATAGAGTCTGTCAGCTTGCTTTGTACTTTCGTGCTGTCTTTCATAATGATTGCTGTATCTGCGGCAATTTGTCCAATCAGATTACTAATGTTGTTAGAAGCAATCTTACTTTGTTCTGCAAGGCTTCCAATTTCACTTGCTACCACTGCAAATCCTTTTCCGGCTTCACCTACGCGTGCAGACTCGATGGAAGCATTTAATGCTAATAAGTTGGTCTGGGCAGAAATGGAATTGATAAATGTGGTGATGGAACTGATTTCGTTTATTGCAGTATTCAGAAGTTCTATTTTCTGAATAAATGCCTTAATAATGGAATCAATGTCAGTAAAACTTGTGGAAAGCGTATCCATATTGCTGGTGCTTGTTGTGGCAATGTCAGATAGCTCATTGGAGTTTTCGTTTAATTGTTCAATATTTGCAGTGAATTCAGTCATAGTTTCCGAGAACGTATCTAATACGGAAACGGTTTCTTCAATATCACATGCCTGAGCTTCCGTGGCGGTACGTACGGTCCTGATTGATTCTGTTATATTTGTGATTGAAGCAGAGAGTTCATTGGAACCGTCACTTAATAGGTTGGATTGTGCTTCAATATTGTTACTTTCTGTTTTTAATTCATTTACAATGGTTAAAAAGTTCTGGATTGTCTGATTAAGATGTACTTTCATCTGGTCAAATTCAGTGTTATTTTCCACTGGAAGATTAATTGTCAAGTCTCCATTGCTGACGCTGTTCAGGGCTGTAATGATACTGCTTACTTCCAGATTAAACAGGCGAATGACAATAATGCATGTACTGCTAAAGAAGAGTAAACCGATACCAAAGAAGAGAAGCGTTAAATTGCTTGTACTCTTTGCTTTGCTTTCTGTAGAGGCCATATCATTAGTTCCCCAGAGGACTAATAGCTCGTCGATCGTTTGGAGTTTTTCGAAAACAGTTTCTTCTAAAGTTTTTAGCTTAAGAGATTGCTGTTCGGTTAGCGGAGTTCCTGCTTGAGTAGCTTCAATTACTTGGGTAATTAATTCATAGTACTCATAATAAGCAGACGACATTTCGTTTACTAAACGTTCTTCTTCTTCCTCATCATATTCTGTGCTGTTGTATTCATCAATATAATCACAGATCAGCTTGTTCTTTTCTTCGATTGTCGGAAGGGAGCTTTCATTGGAATCTAACAGGTATTCTAAGATTGCAACTTTCTGATTAAGATAGGAATGCTCTATCTCTGAAATAATATGAGCATAGTTTTGATAGGAATGCAGATAGCTTGTTGTATTTAACATGGATTTGCTATTTATTGTACTGATTGCAATAAGTATGGTTGCTAATGTGCATGCCATAATGCAAAGTCCTGCAATGATGGTTCTCATCTTTTGTTTTAATAATAATTTACGTAACATTTTATTACCTCATTTAAGTATTAATTATAACTCTATAGTAGCTATATCGTGTGATTTAGCTGATTTCATAATAGAATTCACGGAATGTTCACAAGGCAAATAATGTAAGATAAGATATGAAATGAATTTATATTTACAAGAAAACCCTTGAAAATAGGTGGTAGGTTGGTTAGAATAAATGATGGTAATACTTTCAGGCAGACAGTACATAAATCATGAAAGAATATAGGAGTAGCCATGCAGACAATAATTAAACATATCAAAGAAAATGAATTCAAACCAGTATATTTATTATACGGGACGGAAGATTACCTAAAAAAACAGTATAAAGGGAAGTTGAAAGCTGCAGTATTAGGTGACAGTGATGATATGAACTACTCTTATTTTGAAGGAAAGGATGCAGATCCGATAAAGATTACGGATGCCATCAATACCTTGCCATTCTTTAATGATAAGCGTGTCGTGATCGTTGAAAACAGCGGATTATTTAAATCTGCCAATACGTTAGCGGACCATCTAAAAGAGATGCCTGATAGTACCGTATTAGTCTTTGTAGAAAAGGAAATTGATAAGCGAAACAAGCTGTATAAGGCAGTTAAGGATCTGGGATACATCGCTGAGATGAACGGTGTTGATGAAGCCAGCCTTAAAAAATGGGTTGCAGGTAAGTTGAAAATGGAAAACAAGAAGATTACCGGAGCAACATTAGATCATTTCTTGTCAAAGACAGGCGGAGATATGGAATTAATTAATGCAGAGCTTGAAAAGCTGGTATGCTATGCAATGGATAAAGAAGTCATTACGACGGAAGATGTGGATGAAGTAGTAGTTACTCAGGTCAGTTCACAGATTTTCTTAATGATTGATGCAATTGCCAGCAAAAAACAGCAGACAGCGCTTCAGTTATATTATGACTTGATTGCGTTAAAAGAGCGACCAACATCGATTCTTTATCTGATTACCAGACATTTTAATATCTTATTACAGGTCAAAGAACTCTATCGCATGCATGAGAGCAATGCAACCATTGCAAAGCGAGTAGGAATTCCGCCATTTGCTGTGAATAAGTATGTAGCGCAAGGACGAAACTTTAAGCGCTCCGTCTTATTAGAAGCAGTAGGAACTGCCACAGACATTGAGGAACAAATTAAGACCGGCCGTTTAAATGAAAATATGGGCGTTGAGATGTTGATTGTCAAATACAGTTCTACCAATTAAGTTTGGAGATGTATCGAAGTGGTCATAACGAGCTCGACTCGAAATCGAGTTGCCTTTCGGGGCACGTGGGTTCAAATCCCACCGTCTCCGTTAGTTGTATGGAAAATGTGAAAAAGGGTATGAAACCATATAATTCATTAGGTTTCATACCCTTTTTGTGAATTTAACTATTGTATTACAGTAAATGTATTGTTTAAAATGAATATATAAGAAAGCGTTTACCAGGAGGATGAAAAGAATGAAGAATTTAATTCGAGTTGCAAGAATAGAAGATGCAAAAACCTTATTAGAAATCTATGCGCCATATGTCTTACATACGGCCATTTCATTTGAGTATGAAGTACCATCATTGGAAGAGTTTGAAGAAAGAATGAGAAATGTACTTTGCAAATATCCTTATCTGGTAGCCGAAAGAGATGGCGAAATCGTTGGATATGCATATGCAGGCCCACTTAAGACAAGGGCAGCCTATGATTGGGCAGTGGAAACCACGATCTATGTCAGAAAAGACGTGAAAAAAAGCGGTCTAGGAAAAGAACTGTATCATGCACTAGAAAATGCATTGGCACTTCAGAATATACTGAACTTAAATGCCTGCATCGGCTATCCTGAAGTAGAGGATGAATATTTGACCAAGAATAGCGTACAGTTCCATGAGCATTTGGGCTATCGATTTGTTGGTGAATTCTATCAGTGTGGCTACAAGTTCAAGCGCTGGTATAACATGGTTTGGATGGAAAAACAGTTGGGTGAACATAAAGAGGTACCACTTCCGGTAAAGAGATTTGATGAGATAAGAGGAGAACTGGAAAAACAATATGGTATTTCGTAATGTTCATTTACGGGGAATGAAGCATAAGAAAAAGGGCGAGGAACACGAAAGTTACTGTTCCTTGCCCTTTTTCTTTGAGACACATATGATTTAGAATTCTAAATCTGAAATGGCATGATTACATTAAGGATTGCAGCTATAACAAGTCCAACGGCAATCATAGCACCTGTTTGTTTTACTGACTTATGAAGCATAAAGACTGCAAGCAGTACAAAGACAGCTTCTATTGGATAACCAATGTCAAAATAGTTAAGTCCATAGTAAAATGTCATATTGAATAATACTGCAAATATACCGGAAGACAGGAGAAAGGCAAGGAGCCCTTTCCCTTTCGCATACCAGCATAGGACTGCCAGAAATGGTGAAACAAGAGTAAATCCAACCCAGATCATAGCATAGCTTCTAGGGAAGAACCCAGCTACATATTTGCAATAGATATAATAGCTTGCAACCATGGCCGCAAAGAATAGAAATGTATTTATGGCGGCTCTTACTGGTGTTCGGCTATAAATGGAGATGGCTGCTGCAAGCAAGATCCAGACACAGAAACGATCAAAGATATCGTTAAGGCCTAACGTTTCAAACCAAGCAGGCAGCTCATTTACTGCGGTTGTATCGATGTATTTGGAAATGATCCCTAAGATGATTCCAAGCAATAGAACGAAGAAGGTAGCAAGGATCTGTTTTCCAAGAGAGGAGTTTCCTTTTGGTGTACGAATTTGATGTAAAAACTTTTTCATTTTTAATGATGTCCCTTTCAATTAACGTAGGATGTAATGATTTAATTGTAACAAAGTAATACTATTTTTGGAAGAAAATAAGTGTTTTTTTCGATGGATAACTAGTTTCGGCCTATGGTATAGTAGAACTAGCAATAAAATGATAACGGAGAACAAGCATGAATGATGAGTTTCGATATGACCAGTTTGGGTTAGAACAAAAGATTGCAAAACCAGTGTCAGAGGATATAAAAAAAGTAAAACAATCCGATTTAGCACTGCCAGACAGCTATATCGTGCTGGGAATGGTAAGGACAGGAGACGATGCCTGTTTTGACCAAGTAATCGAAGTGAGTGCAGTAAAGTATAAAGAGGGTAAGAAGACAGACTGTTTTTCTGAGTTGATCTGTCCGGAGGATTACTATCTGGTCAGCAGTGATGAGATGGAGAGGAAAGAGGATTACTGCATTGTAGATGGGGGACCGGTCCAGTATGTACAGCGAAGATTTACTAAAGAGACTGGCATTACCAATCAGATGCTTTATCATGCACAATCAGCGAATAATGTCAGTGTCCGCTTACAAGAGTTTCTTGGGGAAGAGGTTCTTTTAGGCGATGGTATAGGCCTACAGCTTACGTTTTTAAATAAAAGTTCAGAAATCAGTTTTGAAAATAAGTATATCGAGCTAATGAAACTTGCAAAGCGGGCAAGGAAGGAAACGTATGCCATAAGCATTTGGGACCTTGCCATCCTTTACGAACTTCCTTATGGAAACAGCAAAAGGGCAGAGCAGATTTGTGAACTGACCAACCAAGTGTATCAAAGAGTACGAGGGGACTTGATTGAGGCGTTTGGAGGAAAGGAACAGTTTGAACAAGCCATGCGACCGATTACCACTGTTTATCCGGAGTATGTTGACAGCCAAGAAGAAGGGGAACATCCTTTTTACAACAAAGTCTGTGTATTTACAGGAACGCTTACAAAAATGGTTCGCAGCAATGCAATGAGGCTGGTGCGAAACTGTGGCGGCATTACAGGGACATCGGTAACGAGAAAGACGCACTATCTAATTTTGGGAAATAAAGAGTATGAAAAGCGTTTGCAAGGAAACAAGAGCAGTAAGTTAAGAAGGGCGGAAGGCTTGGTCAGGGAAGGTGCAGCACTCCATATTATCTCGGAAGATACCTTTTATGAACTAGTAGGCCTTAATTTGGACTAGGGCCTGCTAGTTTGACATTTATTGGTATTAGATTTAAGATGAACATAAAAAATAGTAGAGTTGATAAACCATCAGGATGGAGGGGAACTATGAGAAGAAAAAGAAGAAGGAGAGCCCGGACAGGAAAGCTTCCTAGAAGGATCATTGAACTATTGGTATTAGTGACGTTTGTTGGAATGGCCGCAGCTATAGCTGCCCATGTAATGAAGGAGGAAAAGTCTAAGATTACGACTACTCCGCCTGCAGAACTAATGCCAGCTTATATCTCATGTTTACAAAAGGGAGATTATGAGAGCATGTATGCCATGTTATCAGAAAAGAGCAGAAAAGACATATCGAAAGAGGATTACATAAGCAGGAATAAGAAGATTTATGAAGGAATTGAACTGAGTAATGTATCTGTCAAGATGGGGCAGAGCACAGAGCCAGAGCAAAATCAGATTACTGTGTCTTATACAGAGGAATTAGAGACCATGGCAGGAACAATTTCCTTTGATAATAAAGCAACCTATCTTTATGAGGAAGGCAGTGGATACGGCTTAGTCTGGAACGATAGCCTGATCTTCCCGGAACTTACTGAGACAGATAAGGTCAAGGTATCGACTTTAGAAGCAAAACGTGGAGAAATCGTAGATCGTAATGGAACAAAGCTGGCAGTGGAAGGACAAGCTTCTTCAGTTGGATTAATTCCAGGTAAGATGAGCAAGGACAAGGATGGCGACATTAAAAAGCTTGCAAAGTTATTAGAACTAAGTGAAGATACCATCCAGTCCAAGTTAAATGCAAAATGGGTGAAATCTGATTCCTTCGTTCCACTTAAGACGGTTCGGAAAGTGGATGAGCTGGCACTTTCTTCTCAAGAGCCAGACAATGAAAATGTTAAGGCAAAAGAGTTAGAGGATGCGTTGCTTAAGATAAAAGGAGTTATGATAACTACCGTAGAACAGAGAAGCTATCCGCTTGGCGAGAAGGCAGCCCATTTGGTTGGATATGTACAAAGCATTACGGCAGATGAGTTAAAAGAGCATGAAGGGGAAGGATATTCGGAAGGCAGCGTGATTGGAAAGAGTGGAGCGGAAACCTTATATGAAAAAGAATTAAAGGGAACAGATGGCTGCACGATCAAGATTGTGACCAAGGATGGCAAGGCAAAGACTACGGTTGCCACCAAGGAGAAAAACGATGGTGCCACGATTAAGTTAACCATAGATGCTGAATTACAAAGCAAGATTTATGATGAATATAAGAAAGATAAAAGCTGCAGCGTAGCAATGAACCCGTATACTGGAGAGGTATTGGCACTTGTCAGCACCCCATCTTTTGACTCCAATGATTTTGTACTTGGAATGTCAGAGAAGAAATGGGACTCATTAAATAATGATGCAGCAAAGCCACTATATAACCGGTTTCGTCAGGTACTTTGTCCCGGATCTACTTTTAAGCCTGTGATTGCAGCGGTAGGACTCCAGGCTGGAGTGATTGATACAAAAGAAGATTATAAGAGTGAGGGGACTAGCTGGCAAAAGGACAAGAGCTGGGGAAGTTATAAGGTTACCACGTTGCATACCTTTACGCCGGTGACCATGGAGAATGCCCTGATTTATTCTGATAATATTTATTTTGCAAAGGCAGCCTTAAAGATTGGAAAGGATAAGCTGCAGCAGGGGCTTACGGCTATTGGATTTACAAAGAAACTGCCATTTGACATTACCATGGCAACTTCAAAATACTCCAATTCAGATCAGATAGAAGGAGAAATCCAGCTTGCAGATACGGGATACGGACAGGGGCAGGTACTTGTTAATCCACTGCATCTGGCAACCATCTATACAGCGTTTGCTAATGACGGAAACATGATACAGCCATATTTACAATATGATGCTAATCGAAAGACCGAGTATTATATCAAGAATGCATTTACCAAGGAAAATGCACAGGAAGTCAAAAATGCATTAATCAAGGTAGTAAATGATAAACGGGGAACGGCGTACAGTGCTGCAAGAAAGGATGTAGAACTTGCAGGTAAGACGGGAACTGCGGAGATAAAGGCTTCTAAGGAAGATAAAAATGGCACAGAACTTGGATGGTTTGCGTCATTTACCACCGATTCCAAGGCGGACTTGCCAATCCTTATGGTAACCATGGTGGAAGATGTGAAAAACAGAGGTGGCAGTAGTTATGTGGTAAAGAAGACAAGCACTATATTAGACACGTATTTAAAAGGATAAAAGGATAAAAAAAGGCATATTTACAGAACAGGATACTGTGAATATGCCTTTTTCATATGTAGTCCAATTTTTTCATATACTATATAGAGGAAGGATATGAAAGTAAGGGGTAACAGAGTTGACAGTTAAAAGGCTGGTAGCAGAGGTACGGATGTATGCCTTAGCCTTAAGTATTGGAGCCAGCATATTGGTAGGGTCAGTAGCTGACGTATTTCAATATTTTCTAGATGGCAAGGTCGTCGCAGGCATAGCCGCCGTATATATAGCCTTAATCATTCTGATTGGCAGAAACAGAAGGAAGAAGGTCTGGACGAAGGTACATAAAACAGTGGCAGAGAAAGCATATATAAAAGAACTTTCAAGCATTTATAAGCGCAAAATGATGATTAGTTTTATTTTGTGCTTTGCAATGATGGCATTGGCAATTGGAAACTCATATATTTTGCCCATTGGGGTATTCTTGGTTTGCAACAACGGCTGGAAGCAGTATTTGATCGCCAAGCTGGGGAACGAGAAGGAGCAGTCCAGGTTTTATCAATACGTTAAGAAGATGGTCAAATTCTCCTTGCTTTATTGGTTCTTAACGGCGCTGATCTTGTTGATCTGCTACATAGTGGGAATAGGAATGTCCAAGTTAAATAGCCTGCTTGTGCTGGCTGCAATCCTGGACCTGATTGTATTTATCTGGTATTTCTTGTCGGTTCGAAGCGAGTACACGGAGATCAATACAAAAATCAGTCCCTATAAGAAGGTATTCGTAGTAATTTTATGTCTTGCAATGGTATTGTCATTTGCAATGGGCATGGAATCTTGGTGGCTAAAGCCATATACTCAGTCTGTCAGTGAAGTGGAACATACGTCCTGTCCGATTGCCTATGATAAGGCAACAGGAAACTATACAATAAGAATGAATGGGGAACCATTTAAGATATTGCAGCTGACAGATATTCATCTGACCGGCAGTGTGTTTTCCAGTCGAAAGGATTTGAAGGCATTAAACGCCGTATATCGATTAATAAAGGAAGCACAGCCTAATCTTGTAATTATTACAGGAGATCTGGTATATCCAATGGGACTGTTTACATTTTCAGTAAACAATGCCTCTCCTGTGGAAGAGTTTGCAAGGTTTATGGAGAGAATAGGCATTCCATGGGCATTTGTTTATGGAAATCATGACACTGAGACAATTGCAACCCATGATGCTGAAAAGTTAAATACAGTATTGTCAAAGTATTCGTTCAGTACTCATGGAGGTAAGCTGTTATTTAGCGAGACTCAGCCTAAGATTACAGGAAGAAATAATCAGCTAATCAAAATTGAAAACCAGGATGGCACCATAAACCAGGCATTATTCCTGCTAGATTCCAATGCCTATCTTAATACAGGCGGAGGAGAGTATGATTACATCCATGATGATCAAGTGGAATGGTATGAGGAAAATGTAAAAGAAATGTCAAAGAAGGAGGAGAAGACAGTGAGTTCCCTGCTGTTTTTCCATATCCCACTTCAGCAGTATGAAGAAGCATATGAGCTATATAAGAAGGGAAGCAAGGACGTAACCTATTACTTTGGAAATATAGACGAGGTCGACGGAATATCTGCTTCTCATCATGATAGCAAGCTGTTTGACTGCGTAACAAGGCTTCAGAGCACAAAGGGGATCTTCGTTGGTCATGACCATTACAATAACATCTGCCTGGGATACAAAGGAGTAAAGCTGACGTATGGAATGTCCATTGATTATGTAGCAATGCCTGGAATTGCAAAAAAGACAGCACAGCGCGGAGGAACCTTGCTAAACTTACATAAAGACTCCACATTTGACATTCGGCAAATACCTCTTGCTTCCTTAACGGAATAAAAAAAGGGGAGGCCCTCACAAATAATAAATATTGTGAGAAACCTCCCTCTATAGATTGAAAACGGCTCTGCCGCAGGTAAAAAAGCTATCGAATGACATTGATAAAGATGGTGATGATACCCGAATTCACGAAATCTATAAACAAGCATCCGACAATTGGAACTACAAAATATGGAGTGTGTACAAAACCATAGCGATTTGTAAGTTCATCCATATTAGCAATGGCATTTGGCGTTGCACCCATGCCAAAACCGCAAGTCGCAGAAGCGAATACAGCAGCTTCGTAGTTTTTACCCATTACCCTAAATGCTATAAAGTAAGCAAATGATCCTACAAGAAGTACTTGTGCCAATAACATGATAAACAGTGGTCCTGCAAGATCAAATAACTGCCAAAGCTTTAAGGACATTAAAGCCATTGTTAAGAAGAAAGAAAGGCTGAGTCCGCCAAGTGTTTCAATTTCTTTTTCCATAAGTTCTTTATTTCTAAAGTCATAGAAGTTACGAATAATGGCAGCGGCTAACATGGCACCGATATAGGAGGGAAATGTTAGTCCTGATTTTTCAATCAATAATGAAATGATCGAACCAAATCCCATGGCAATAAATAAGAAGCAAGCGCCATTCATTAATCGCTTATAGGATAAGATGTTATGATTTTCTTCATTAAAATCTCCAACCTCTTCTGGAGGAGTCGGATCATTTTCATCACGTGTAGTTACTAATTTGTGCTTAAGAATTAAGTTTCTGGCAACGAATCCACCAATGATACTTCCCATGATCAAGCCAAAGGTTGCAGAAGCTACGGAAACAGTAGTTGCACCTTGAATGCCCATCTCTTCTAAGATTGGACCAAAGGAACCGGCAGTGCCGTGACCGCCGACCATAGGAATGGAGGCAGTACAAAGTCCTAGTAACGGAGTCTTGCCAAATGCTGTGGCTAAAGAAACTCCTACTACGTTTTGTAAGATAACAAGCGTAGAAGCAAGTCCAAGGAAGGTTACCACTTTGATACCACCTTGTTTTAAGATTTTAATACTTGCGGTGAAGCCTATGCTTGTAAAAAATGCAGTCATAAAGATATTTTGTAATGTAATGTCTAAATTAATAGTTGCAAGATCTGTTACTTTTAATAACAGGATAAGTAATGCGAATATAAAACCGCCTACAACCGACGGTGGAATACAATATTTTGAAAGTATGGAAAACTTGTTCCGAGTGAATTTACCAAGATAGAATACAATCGAAACCAAGGCCATAGTCTCATATAAATTTAAGTTGAGTGTCATGTTGTCTCGTGATCCTTTCGTTTTGTAAAGTATTGTCATTATTCTCTATAATACAGTAAAAAAAGGATAAAGTACATGGAAAATGTATAATTATGTCGAAAATAGTCAAAACAGATGGCTTTAAAACATAGATAACAAGGTAGTACAAAGAAGGAGAAAATGTGATTTTCATCTATAGTGTAATCAATTTTAGGACATTCATTCGTCCTGGTTTTGTATTGTAAATGTGCACAAAAACAAGGCCTTGCACATACGACATAATAGCCAAAGATTGTCATAAAATACAAAAATTGCTTACGTTAATTCAATTTTTCTGTTACAGTAAATAGTAGGAATTAGGGCCTTTTCACTCATTTCACAGGGTGTTTGGTCCTTTACTTAGTTGTGGAAATAAGGAGAAGTGTTATGTTTAAAATAGGCGAGTACATTATTTATGGAAATGCTGGTGTTTGTAGAGTAAAAGACATTACAACGATGGATGTAACAGGAGTAGAAAAAAATAAATTATATTATGAGCTTTCTCCTGTCTATATTAGTGGAAGCAAAGTCTTTACACCAGTCAATAACGAGAAAGTGATAATGAGGCCAGTCATTACCAAACAAGAAACACTGGATTTAATTGATGAAATACTAGGGATAGAAGAACTCTGGATTCCTGATGAACGGGTACGTGAGCAAACGTATAAGGAAGCACTGCGCAGTTGTGACTGCAGAGAGCTGATCAAAATCATTAAGACGCTTTATGAACGGAAGCAGGAGCGTATCGAAGATGGAAAGAAAGCTACTGCAGTCGATGACCGTTACTTAAAGAGTGCAGAAGAATATTTATATGGCGAACTGGCAATTGCCCTGGATATGGACCGTGACCAGGTAAAAGAATATATTGAAAAAAGAGTGGAAGCTCTTCGGAAATAGGAACAGATGGCGCAAGAATTAAGGGGGAAATGTCCATGAATAACGATAAGAAGAGGGCACTAGAAGCAGCGATAAATAAGATTGAAAAAGATTTTGGACGAGGAGCGGTCATGCGTCTTGGCGATGACAATGCATTTGGTGAGGTAGAAGTGGTACCAACCGGAGCATTAAGCTTAGATATTGCACTTGGCTTAGGAGGCCTTCCTAAGGGGAGAGTGGTAGAGATCTTTGGCCCTGAGTCCAGCGGAAAGACAACAGTATCGTTACAAGTAGTTGCGGAAATTCAGAAGAATGGAGGAATTGCCGCATTTATCGATGCAGAACATGCACTAGATCCCAACTATGCCAGAAATATCGGTGTAGATGTGGACGAATTGTATATTTCCCAGCCGGATACCGGCGAACAGGCACTAGACATTGCAGAGATGCTAGTGCGTTCCAATGCCATCGATGTAATCGTAATCGACTCTGTAGCGGCATTAGTACCCAAAGCTGAAATTGATGGAGAAATGGGTGACAGCCATATTGGCCTTCAGGCAAGGCTTATGTCCCAAGCACTAAGAAAGCTGACTCCTGTGGTAAGCAAGTCAAAATGTATCGTAATCTTTATTAACCAGTTACGTGAAAAGATCGGCATCATGTTTGGCAATCCGGAAGTCACAACCGGTGGACGAGCTCTTAAATTCTATGCTTCCATTCGCTTGGATGTAAGAAGGATTGATGCCATCAAGGTAGGAGGGGAACGTGTAGGAAATCGTACACGGATTAAAGTTGTGAAAAATAAGATAGCTCCACCATTTAAAGAAGCCGAGTTTGACATTATGTATGGAACAGGTATTTCAAGAGAGGGCGATATCCTTGACCTGGCAGCAGACTGCAATATCATTCAAAAAAGCGGTTCCTGGTATTCTTATCAAGCAGCTAAAATAGCTCAAGGAAGGGAAGCCGCCAAAGTATACTTAAAAGAGCATAAAGACTTATTAGAAGAGGTTGATAGAAAAGTAAGAGAACATTACCATTTACAATCCAACATGTCTTTACAAGCTTCGAAAGCTTTACAACCTGAACATAAAAAGCTACCGGTAGAAGAGAAGGAAGCATCCTTGGTAAAATAAATAGAATATAGATTGAATATAAAATGAAAGCTAGCAGGAAAAAATCCAGCTAGCTTTTTTAATGAATAATAGGCTTCTCTTAGAGTAGCCTATTATTCATTAAAAACCGCCCTAGAAGACAGGGCGGACGATGCGCACTCGCCGGAAAGGATGAAGTCGCTTAGGCGCCCCGGTTCGGCGCAGGAAAAGTGTGTGTTCCACACACTTTGTTTTGAATACTAGGCTTCTCTTTGAGTAGCCTAGTATTCATTAAAAACCGCCTAAAAATAGGTAGTAAAAAAACATGATGTTGTTGTATAATGAAGAGAGCAGAAAAAGGGTAGGTGCTATTAAACTTTAGGGGGATCTAATATGGACTATTATGGATTTTATACTGGTAAAATTTTTGATGCATATGAGTACTTAGGAGCTCATCTAACAGAACGAGGAGTAGTATTTCGTGTATTTGCACCAAATGCAAAACAGATACAGGTAATCGGTGATTTCAATAATTGGCAAGGAACCGATATGAAACGAATATATGACGGAAACTTTTGGGAAGTAGAAGTGGAAGGAGTTAACCCCAATACATTATATAAATATAAAATATTTAAAGAAGATAATTCGTGCATGGACCATTGTGATCCTTATGGATTTGGAATGGAACTTCGTCCAAATAGTGCATCGGTCATTCGGGATATTTCAGCGCATGTATGGCGTGACAAAAACTGGCTGAATAAAAGAACCGATGGAAAAGACAGCGCAATAAATATTTATGAAATACATATGGGATCATGGAGAAAAAGATCCGAAGAAGAAACAGACTGGTATACCTATTTGGAAATGGCAGACCAGCTTATACCTTATTTAAAAAGAAATGGTTATAACTACGTGGAAATCATGCCACTGAGCGAGCATCCTTGTGATCAGTCCTGGGGATACCAGAATACTGGATTTTTTAGTCCCACTTCCAGATATGGCAACGCAGGAGAATTGATGGAATTTGTGGACCGGTGTCATCAACAAGGAATTGGTGTCATCATGGATTTTGTTCCGGTACATTTTGCATTGGATAAGTACGCATTGATAAACTTTGACGGAACGGCATTATATGAATATCCTCACAGCGATGTAGGAGTAAGCGAATGGGGAAGTTGCAATTTTATGCACTCTAGAGGCGAAGTTAGAAGCTTTTTGCAATCGGCAGCAAATTACTGGATTGATATGTATCATTTTGATGGACTTCGTATGGATGCCATCAGTAATTTAATTTACTGGCAGGGTAATCCGGCAAGAGGTGAGAATAAGAGTGCCATTGATTTTATTAAATGTATGAATAAAGGATTGAAGCAGCTTCATCCAACTATTATGCTGGCAGCAGAAGACTCTACGGCCTATGAAGGGGTCACAAAACCAGTTAGCAAAGGTGGACTGGGATTTGACTACAAATGGGATATGGGCTGGATGAATGATACCCTGGAGTTTTTTAAAGTAGGTCAGGAAGAGAGAAAACGAGACTATCATAAGTTGACATTTTCTATGTCTTATTTCTATTATGACCGTTTCCTTCTTCCCTTCTCTCATGATGAGGTTGTTCACGGGAAGGCAACCATCATTCAAAAGATGTATGGACTTTATGAGGATAAGTTCCAACAGGCAAGGGCACTTTATCTATATATGTATGCCCATCCCGGAAAGAAGCTGAACTTTATGGGAAATGAGATTGCCCAGTTTCGAGAATGGGATGAGAGGCGTGAACAAGACTGGGATTTATTAAAGTATCCAAAACATGATGAGTTTTTCCGCTACATTAAGAAGTTAAACCGCCTTTATCTAAAATATCCTGCCTTATATGCACATGATTATGATCAGGAAGGATTTAAATGGCTAGAGTGTGACAGCACGGAGACATTGACTTATGCATTTGAACGACGGGATGGCGAACAACGAATACTGGCCGTATTTAATTTTTCGGATGTGGATCAGAAGCATCCGGTGCATATTGAGGATTGTCATAGGATCAAGCTGCTAATTGCCAGTGATCTGAAAAAAAGAAATGAGATTTCTTCTAAGAATGGTGAATTTGACATTCAGCTGCCACGCTATTCTGGAAGGCTTTATTTAATAGAACAATAATCTTGAAGTACCGATATATACTGGTTTGGTAGTAAATCATACCATTTATATCGGTGCTTTTGTTATAGGATGAACCTATAACAGACCATTGATATTGCGTATTAACACTTTTTCTATAACTTTAATATAATTACAGTATCAAATGAAACACGCAGACAATAACAGAAAGGAGAAACGTTATGCGAACTTTAAAAATGGAAAACGAAATGAATATGTTGATGTTTGTATCCAATGCATGTATGTGTTCTTACATGTTTAATAAAGTGCGCGAAAAACCTGTTATTGTTTAAAATAATTAGGAATTTTAAGACTCGCGCATTTGAAAAAGTGTGCGAGTCTTTTTTTAATTGATAGGAAACTTCTCTTCGAGAAGCCTCCTATCAATTAAAAAGGCTTTCTAAAAACCAGAAAGCCAAGATGCGCACTCACTCGAAAGGAGAATGTCGCTGTCGCGGCCGAGTTCGGCGCGGGCAAAGTATCTTCTCCCGGGAGATTGATGGGCAGGGGAGTTGAGAGTGTCGAAGACACTTTTTAAATTGATAGGAAACTTCTCTTTGAGAAGCCTCCTATCAATTAAAAAGGCTTTCTAAAAACCAGAAAGCCAAGATGCGCACTCACGCGAAAGGAAGATGTCGCTTGCGCGACCGAGTTCGGCGCGGGCAAAGTGTGTGTTCTATAGAGGAAAAGAGATCGATTTAGTCGGCTTTAATACCCTATTAAACATATTGAAAAAATAGGAGGTAAGATATATGATTCGATTTGAAAATGTTAGTAAGACGTTTGTAATGAAAGACAGAGAAGTTACAGCGGTTAAAAATATGGATCTTCATATAAAGAAAGGAAAAATTACAGGGATTATCGGATACTCAGGAGCAGGAAAATCAACATTGGTTCGATGCATCAACCTGTTAGAGAGACCGACAGAAGGAAAAGTATTCTTAGGGGAGGTTGAGTTAACGGCCTTAAGAGAAAAAGACTTAAGAAAAGAGAGACAGAAGATTGGAATGATCTTTCAACAGTTTAATTTATTATCTCAAAGAACGGCACTTGCCAATGTATGTTACCCATTAGAGCTTACCGGCATGTCAAAGAAGGAAAGCAAGAAAAAGGCACTAGAACTTCTTGAGTTAGTTGGATTATCCGATCGAGCAAGTTCCTATCCGGCACAGCTTTCCGGTGGACAGAAGCAAAGGGTTGCCATTGCAAGAGCATTAGCAACAGACCCGGAAGTCCTTTTATGTGATGAGGCAACCAGTGCACTTGATCCTAATACAACAAATCAGATTTTAGAGCTACTTCAAAGCATTAATCGAAAATTAGGCGTAACCATTGTTATCATTACCCATGAGATGAAAGTTGTACAGCAGATCTGCGACGAGGTTGCAGTGGTTGCAGGCGGCGAGATTGTAGAACGTGGAGAGGTAAAGGAAGTATTTATCAATCCAAAGTCTCAAATTGCAAGAGACTTCATCTTACCAAAGAATGAGACATTAAATAAATTTGATAATCAGAAGGTGCTTCGAATTGTATTTGATGGACAGTCTGCATTTGAACCAATCATTGCAAACTTAGCGTTAAAATGCCATTCGGTGGTAAATATCCTTGGAGCAACCACAGAGAATATCGGTGGAAAGGCAGTGGGCCAGATGTTGTTACAGCTTCCTAGTGATGAACTGGCAGTTGCAAGAATTAAGGGCTATCTAGATTCAGTAGAAATTCAATATGAGGAGAGTGAGTATCATGGAACTAAATAAAATTATTCCACTATTAGTAGACGGAACGCTGGAGACGTTATATATGACCATTGTTTCTACCTTATGTGCCTATGCACTGGGAATTCCAATCGGGGTGCTTCTTTACAGCACAGATAAGAAAAGCATTACCACTTGCAGACCTGTAAATGCAGTGCTTGGATTGATTGTAAATATGGTTCGTTCGGTACCATTTATCATCTTATTGGTTGCAATCCTTCCACTTACCAGATTAATCGTTGGAACTTCCATTGGCAGTACGGCAAGTATCGTTCCTTTAGTCATTGCAGCAGCACCGCTGGTTGGACGAATGGTTGAGTCTTCCTTAAAAGAAGTAGACAATGGTGTGATTGAGGCGGCACAGGCAATGGGCTCTAGTCCATTCCAGATTATTTATAAAGTATTATTACCAGAAGCAGCACCATCCATGATCGTGGGAGCAACAATTACGATTACCACAATTCTTGGTTATTCCGCAATGGCTGGATTTGTCGGCGGCGGCGGACTTGGTGCAGTAGCAATCAACTATGGTTATTACCGTTACCAGACAGACATTATGTTTGTTACTGTTATTTTATTAGTAGTGATCGTTCAGATTTTCCAATGGATTGGCATGAAGACAGCAGCAAAAAAAGATAAGAGAGTTATTGATTAGTTAAACATAAAAAAGAAGAGAAAAAGGAGAGTTTTAGTATGAAAAGAAAATTATCAGCAATTATTTTAACAGTAGGTTTAGTGGCAAGTTCATTAGTAGGATGCGGTTCTTCAGCTTCCAACGATAAAACGATTAAGATTGGTGCAAGCGTAACACCTCATGCAGAGATTTTAAATGGAGCTGTAAAGGAACAGTTAGAAAAAGAAGGATATACATTAGAAGTTGTGGAATATAACGATTTCGTGTTACCAAATACAGCGCTAAATACAGGAGAATTGGATGCAAACTTTTTTCAACACCAACCATATCTAGATAATTTCAATGTAGAAAATAAAACGGAACTTGTATCTGTAGCAAAAGTACATTTTGAACCATTTGGTATCTATGCAGGAAAAAGCTCTGACTTAAAGAATTTAAAAGAAGGCGCAACAGTAGCAGTACCGAATGATACGACAAATGAAGCAAGAGCCTTACTATTATTAGAAGCACAAGGATTAATCAAGTTAGATCCAAATGCCGGTTTAAATGCAACAGTAGTGGATATTAAAGAAAATCCTTTGAACTTAAAGATCAAAGAAATTGAAGCAGCACAAATTGCTCGTTCTTTACAAGATGTTGATATTGCATGCATTAACGGAAACTACGCGATTTCAGGTGGATTAAAGGTTAGCGATGCATTAGCAGTAGAAGCAGCAGACTCTGACGCAGCAAAAACATACGCAAACATCGTTGCAGTAAAAGTTGGAAATGAAGAAAATGAAAAGACAAAAGCACTTGTAAAAGCAATCAACAGTGATGAAGTGAAAAAATATATCGAAGAACATTATAGTGGAGCTGTAGTAGCAGTATTCTAACAAAAAGAAAAAGGAGAACAATACTATGTACGAATTCAGTGATTTAAAGAAATATCCGGTGGCTGTCCTTGGTGGGGGAGCTGTTGGAAAGGCAGTAGCCGCTGATTGCGTACTTGGTGGAAATAAGGTTCATATCTGTGATATTGAACCTTTCGCCAAGACGACTCTTGCAGGCTTACATAAGACAGGAATTACCCTTACGGGAATTCAGAAAAATAAATATGGTTTTAAACGATCTGGCACGGCACATTTTCATAAAGTAACTACCGACATTGCTGACTGTGTAAAAGGCTGTAAGCTGGTAATCGTTGCAATCCCATCCGTTGCCCATGATGCATTTTTTGAACAATTAGTTCCGGCATTAGAAGATGGCATGATCATTCATATTATTCCGGATAACTATGGCTCCTTAAAGCTTCGTAAGAAAATGAGAGAAGCAGGATGTACGAAAAAGGTTATTATCGGCGGCTGGTCGAGTGCCCCTTATGGTGCCCGTGTATCAAAAGAAGGCGGTGTCATGACTTCTGAACTATGGCTTGTATATCGTGCCATTACTTTAAGAGGAGCAGCACTTCCATTATCAGATCAAGAGGACTTCCTTGAAAGTTCTACCTATCTTGGATGCTTTGACTCTATTACTGAAGGGGATGGGGCAACAAGCGGAAATACGGTACTTGATATTGGATTTAGCAATGTTAATCCGGTGCTTCACTGTCCAGGAACGATCCTTGGAGTAGGGGTTATGGAAAACTGGGGAAGAATTTTTGGTGGAAATGACAAGTATTCTTATTCTATTTACAGCCATGCATACTGTAAATCCATTGCAGAAGTACAATATGCGTTTTATCAGGAAGAATTAGAACTTGCAAAGGCAATCGGTGTAAGCGTACAAGAGTTTCCAAAGAAGAATTTCTTATCAAGGACCAGTATCTTAGGACCAGAATATATGGGTGACGACTGCGTCGTTCCATTTGAAGACCAGTATGAGACTGCTTATGGAACAGGGCCATTTACAATTAAGGACCGTTATGTAACAGAAGATGTTCCAGTTGGATGCCATATTTATCATGAGCTTGGGAAGAAATACAATGTTGCAACGCCAGTCATTGACAGCATGATTACCCTTGGCTCAGTTATGAACGGAAGAGACTTCTATAAAGAAGGATTGACTCTTGAGGATCTTGGAATTGGCCATTTAGATAAAGAGCAGTTACTTTCCTACTTAAATGAGGGAACGTATGAATTATAGGGGAGCCATTGAGTCAGTCAGTGACTTAAATCAGGTCTATCGTGTTCCGGAAAGCTATACAGCAGGGCATCTTATTGGAATTATTGCGGTAGACCTGATTTATCCTAAAATGCCTGGTAATGTGGCAAATGCCTCTACGTTTTCTTATCCGGTGCTTTATAAAAAGGTCTCCTTTAAAATCGAACAGTTATTTGAAGGAGATCCTACTATTGAAGCACAAATTATCCAGGCGGCAAAAGAGCTGGAGGCAGAGGGCGTAAGGGCAATCATTGGAGCCTGTGGCTACTTCGCCCATTTTCAAAGGACAGTATCTGAAGCAGTTGATGTCCCTGTCTACCTATCCAGCTTATGTCAGCTTCCGTTGATTGAGATGGGATTGCCGAAGAGGAAAAAGACGTTAGTGTTGGCAGCAAGCGGAGAAAACCTGGATGATACGTTATTAGGAAAGCTCGGACTTGACTCAGAGAGACTGATCATCAAAAGTATTGGAGAATTAGAAAGCTTTGCGCCAATCCGCTGGGGCAAGACAACGCTTGATAATGGTGCGCTTATGAAAGAATTAGGAAAGGTTGCAGGCGAACTGGTTAAAGAGCATCCGGAGATTGGTGCTATCTTGCTGGAATGCAGTGATCTGCCGCCATATGCCTATGAAATTCAGCGGATGACAGGACTTCCGGTATATGATTTTATTACCATGATTGACTGGGTAAAGCATGCAGTCGTAAAAAGACCATATTTGGGATATTTGTAAGAAGAAATCCTCAGACAGTGAACAGAGTATCATTGTCTGGGGATTTTTTAGTTAGAAGCCGATCATTTGACACAAACATAAGAATACGTTAGTATAACAGTAAAAAATGCCAGTTTAAAGGACAAGAGTTGGAATGAATATTATAGATGAAAGCGTAAGATATGCATTTACGCATACCAAATGGGCCCGTGGACAGAGTTATTATAAACAGGGAAAAGTCGATATCAAACGGGTGGAAGAAATCGAGATGGAAATGTTCGATAGCATGTCCTATGAGGTAGAGGCTCATATTATCGGAGAAAGAAGTGACTACAATACTTCCATTATTGTAAATGACGGTCATGTGGTATCGGCAGAATGCAACTGTCCGGACTACAGGGCCCACCGATATTATTACAATATGGAGTACTGTAAACATATTGCGGCAACCGCCATTGCATTTATTGATTATGCCAAACATTATCGACTACGTGCAACCAATCGTGCCATTGACCAGATGATCAAGCAGTATGAGAGCCATGAAATTGTAAAGTCCATCATGTTAAATAAGAAAGAGCAGGTAATGATCGAGCCAAAGCTTGAGATTACAGATGGAAAGGCATATGCAAGCTTTTCAATTGGAACATCAAAGCTTTATGTAATGCAGAATATGCAGCATTTTTATGAAGCAATGGAACAAGGGGCGGAGCTTACTTATGGAAAAGACTTAAAGATTATCCATGACCTTACAGCATTTTCAAAGCAAGGCGAGGCATTTGCCAGATTTATCATGGAACAGGTAAAGGAACGAAACTTTTATTTAGACCAGCTAAGCCAGTATGCAAGGTCTTCTGCCATTAAGAAGTCCATGCTTTTAAATGCCCGTGCCATGGATGAATTTTATCAATTGATTGCCAAGTATGGATGCACCATTACAGAGGTAAATGAATTTACAGCAAAGAAGAAACAGGTGCCATTGACATGTGTAAAGGGAAGCCCAAAGATTAGCCTTCATATCATTCCGGAAGCAGAAGATGAGGAAATGGACGCAGTTAGGCTTTGCTGTGAACCAATGGAGTATGTCCAAGGAGCCGAGCATGGATACCTATTACAAGGGACTACGTTATATCAGCTAGAGACTGCCTATCGAGATAGAATGGAGCCGTTTATCAAGACCATGTTATCCGGAGAAGAAATTATAATTGGAAAAGAACAGGTGCCAGCCTTTTACAAACAGGTTGTACGAAATGTAAAAGAATTTGTAGATGTGGTGGAAGAAAAAAAGGAACTGATTGAAGAAATTCTTCCAGATGAGCCGGAGTTTGTAGCTTATTTTGACTATGTAAATAAAAATATCGTGTGCAGGGCAGAAGTGGCTTACGGAATGAAGAGCTATCTTATTATGGAGCAGGAAGACAAACGTGACGGCGTCCGTGATGTACCGAAGGAACTTTATGTACAGGCGGCATTAAGTAACTATCTTCCTTATTATGATGACAAGTTAAAGGTGCTCCACTGCAATATGGAGGAAGATCGTATCTTTGATCTGTTAGACCATGGACTTGGAGAGCTAATGGAATTTACGGCAGTGGAAGTTTCAGACACCATCAAACGTCTGAAAGTACAGAAATCACCGAAAGTTTCGGTGGGAGTGTCCGTAGAAAACAATCTGTTAAACCTAGACCTTAGTTCAGAGGATTTTGATTTTGCAGAATTAAAAGGAATTTTAAATAGTTATCGAATCAAAAAGACATATCACCGATTAAAAAATGGAAACTTCCTTCGTTTAGAAGAAAATTCAGTAGAACTATTAAGTGAGTTAATGGAAGGAATGCATCTGACTACAGAACAGCTAAAGGAAGGATGTGTAAAGGTTCCTGCATTTCGTGCCCTGTATCTGGACAAGGTATTGCAGGACAGTGAGGGCGTTGCCTACTCAAGAGACCGTTATTTTAAAGGAATGCTTCGAAACTTTAAGGCAGTGGATGATACGGATTATGAGGTTCCAGACGAGTTAAGGAATGTACTTCGCACCTATCAGAAAAATGGTTACCGTTGGCTTAGGACTATTGAGGAGTACAAGTTTGGCGGAATTTTAGCAGATGATATGGGACTTGGAAAGACCATACAGATCCTTTCAGTGCTTCTGTCGGCAAAACAGGAAGGAAAGACAGGGACAACCTTAATTGTATGTCCAGCATCCTTAGTCTACAACTGGGAGGAAGAGTGCAAAAAGTTTGCGCCATCCTTAAAGGTAGCAACGGTGACAGGAACCATGGAGCAGCGTAAGAGTCTGATTGAACGATATTTCTCCTATGATGTATTGATTACTTCTTATGATTTGATCAAGCGCGATATTGTAGAGTATAAGGACATTACTTTCTTATATGAAATCATCGATGAGGCACAGTATATTAAAAATCATACGACCCAAGGAGCAAAGGCAGTCAAGCTGATTCGTGCTAAGACAAGGTTTGCGCTTACTGGAACTCCAATTGAAAATCGACTAAGCGAGTTATGGAGTATCTTTGATTACCTGATGCCAGGATTTTTATATAAATATGAGGAGTTTCGTAAAGATTTTGAAATTCCAATAACAAAGCTTAAGGATGAAGATGTTATAAATCGACTGAAACGAATGATTCAGCCATTTATCTTAAGAAGAATTAAGTCAGACGTATTAAAAGACTTGCCAGATAAGATGGAAGAAGTGGTCTATGCCAAGTTCGAAAATGAGCAGCAGAAACTATATGACTCCTATGTGCTTAAGGTAAAGGAAAGTCTTGCAAAGCAGGACCGCTCTGACTTTGAGAAAAATAAGATTAAGATCCTTGCTGACCTTACAAGGCTTCGACAAATCTGCTGTGATCCGAACCTTTGTTATGAAAATTACAGGGGAGAGTCGGCCAAGTTATTTACCTGTCTGGAACTGATCGAGACAGCGGTGGAAAATGGACATAAGATTCTATTATTCTCCCAGTTTACCTCCATGCTGTCCATCTTAAAAGAGCAGCTTGTGAAAAAGAATATTTCCCATTATGAGATTACCGGTGCAACGTCAAAAGAGAAACGAATGCAGCTAGTAAATCAGTTTAATACAGATGATACAAGTGTATTCTTGATTTCACTTAAGGCGGGAGGAACCGGACTTAACCTGACTGCAGCAGACATTGTCATCCATTATGATCCATGGTGGAACGTTGCAGCACAAAACCAGGCAACGGACCGTGCACACCGTATTGGACAAAAAAATGCAGTTACTGTATTTAAACTGATTGCAAAGGGAACGATTGAAGAGAAAATCCTTCTGATGCAGCAGGAGAAACAAAATCTGGCAGACCAGATCATCAGTGGAGAAATGAACCAGTTATCTTCTTTAAATAGAGATGATTTACTTGAATTATTAAGCAATTAGCCAATAGATTCGGCTTTTTATTTGAACTTTCTATGCTATAATGGGTTCATTCGTAATATAAATTTGTTATATGGAAGGCAAAGGAGTGGCTTGTTATGAAGAAGAGACCGTTTGTTACCAAAGAACAAATTGAGCAAATTACAAAGGAAATTCCAACTCCATTTCATCTCTATGATGAAAAAGGAATTCGTGAGACGGCAAAGGCAATCAAAGAGGCGTTTTCTTGGAATAAGGGATTTCGTGAGTATTTTGCAGTAAAGGCAACTCCGAACCCTTATATCATTCAGATTTTAAAGGAGTATGATTGTGGATGTGACTGTTCTTCCTTAACCGAATTAATGATGGCAAAAGCATTAGACCTTAAAGGGGAGTATATCATGTTCTCTTCAAATGATACTCCATCAGAGGAATTCAAGTATGCCGATGACATGGGGGCAATCATCAACTTAGATGACATCACTCATATTGAAAGCTTAGAAGAGGCTATTGGATGTATTCCTGAAACCATCTGCCTTCGCCTGAATCCAGGGGGGATTTATAAGCTTAGCAATGGCATTATGGACCACCCGGAGGATGCAAAGTTTGGAATGACCAAAGAGCAAGTATTTGAGGCAGCAAGGATACTAAAGAATAAAGGAGTGGAAACCTTTGGACTACATGCATTTCTTGTAAGCAACGCAGTCTGTAACGACTATTACCCAGGACTTGCAAGGACACTGTTTGAACTGGCAGTCAGTCTGAAAAGACAGGTTGGGATCCACATTGGATTTATCAATCTATCTGGAGGGATAGGGATTCCCTATGAGCCACAGGAGGAACCTTGCGATATCAGAAGCATTGGCGAAGGGGTTAGACAGGTATATGAGCAGGTCCTTATACCTGCAGGTATGGAAGACGTGGCACTTTATACTGAGTTAGGCAGGTTTATGACAGCTGAGCATGGCTTGCTTGTGACAAGGGCTATCCATGAGAAACATATCTATAAGGATTATATTGGTGTGGATGCCTGTGCAGTCAACCTGATGCGTCCGGCAATGTATGGAGCCTATCACCAGATCACAGTGCTAGGAAAGGAAGATATGCCTTGCGACCATAAGTATGATGTGGTAGGATCGTTATGTGAGAATAATGATAAGTTTGCTATTGATCGAATGTTACCTGAGACTGAAATTGGGGATCTGTTAGTAATACATGATACAGGTGCCCATGGATTTTCAATGGGTTATAATTACAATGGAAAATTAAGATCAGCTGAGGTATTATTAAATATGGATGGTAATTTCCAGATGATCCGTCGTGCAGAGACGCCGGCTGATTATTTTTCCACATTGGATGAATTACCAATTTATAAGAAGTTACTAGAAGAACAAGAGGAGTTTACTCCCTGAATAGCTTCTGGATAAAAGATATAGAAGGAAGAAAAGAATGAGAAATATTGAATTATTAGTGACCGTAGAAAGTCTAGAACAATTAAAGAAAGCAGTAGACTGCGGTGCAAATGCAGTTTGTGTTGGCGGAGAGGTTTACGGCCTTCAGACAAATAAAGAAAGCATTTCCATAGAAGAGTTAAAAGAGGGTATGGAATATGCTCACAAACAAAATGTGAAAGTATATATTACAGTAAATATCTTTGCACATAATAATGATTTACCTGAAGTAAAGAAATATTTAGAAGAGATCAAAGTGGTAGGACCGGATGCATTATTAATTGCAGAACCAGGTGTATTTACAATTGCAAAAGAAGTGATGCCAGAAGTGGCAATCCACATTGCGCCTCAAGCAAACAATACAAATTATGTTACGTATAACTTCTGGGCAAAACTTGGTGTAAAACGTGTTGCTTCTGCAAGAGAGTTATCTTTGGCTGAAATTACTGAAATCAGAAAACATGTGCCAGAAGAGTTAGAAATCGAAAGCTTTGTACATGGTTCTTTCTGCATCTCTTACTCTGGACGTCAATTAGTAAGCAATTACTTAGATAAGGCAGCTGCAGACAATAAGGTAAGCCATAAAGAACCAATCGATACATTTGGACTTGTAGAAGTAACAAGACCAGATGAAACAATGCCAGTATATGAAAATGAACGTGGTACTTTTATCTTTAACTCCAAAGACTTATGTATGATTGAATATCTTCCAGATATGATTGCAGCAGGAATCAATAGCCTTAAGATCGAAGGACAGATTAACAGCGATGAATATGTTGAAACTGCAATTAAGACGTACCGTAGAGCAATTGATGATTACAATACATCAATCACATTATTTATGGACAATATGGCTTCTTATAAAGAAGAACTTGAAAAAGTGGCAGAACGTCCATTTACAACAGGATTTTATTTATAAAATGATGTAATAGAAATGGCTGCCTGCCAAGTAAGAGTTGGAGGCGGCTATTTTTTTGCTTTGTGGAGAGTACCTGGCAAAGTTTATGCATACACTTTATAACAAAAAATATGGATATTTTTACAAACTAGTGGTATTCTATTTATAGTATAAAGAATTACTCTTATTATTTAAGTGATATATACCGATATAGTAATGGTATAAATAAGATTACGGAGGATAAAAAATGAGTGAGGTAATAGTAATCACATCAGGTAAAGGTGGAGTTGGTAAGACTACGACTACAGCTAATGTTGGAACGGGACTAGCAATGTTAGGGAAAAAGGTCGTTTTAATAGATGCAGATACTGGACTTAGAAATTTGGATGTTGTACTGCACCTTGAAAACGATATCGTGAATACATCCGTAGATGTCGTTGAAGGGAAATGCGATATTCAGGATGCAATGATTCAGGATAAACGTTATCCAAACATGTTTTTACTTCCAACAGCACAGAAAAAAGACAAATCTGCAATCAATCCAGAGCAGATGGTGGCAATCATTGAAGCACTAAAGCCAGAATTTGATTATATCTTAATCGACTGTCCGGCAGGGATTGAGCAAGGATTTGCAACAGCAATTGCAGGCGCAGACCGAGCAATCGTAGTAGCAACTCCAGAAGTTTCGGCTGTTCGTGATGCAGACCGTATCATCGGATTGTTAGAGACAAACGAGATGGGACAGATTAATTTAGTAGTAAACCGTATCCGTATGGACATGGTACAACGTGGCGACATGTTATCCAGCGAAGATGTAGTTGATATCTTGGCTGTAAAATTAATCGGTATCGTTCCGGATGATGAAAACATTGTTATTTCAACAAATAAGGGAGAACCTTTAGTTGGTTCAGATACACTTGCAGGCAAGGCATATATGAATGTATGTAAAAGGGTAACCGGTGAAGAGGTTCCATACCTTGACCTAGAAGTGAAAAAAGGATTTATAAGTAAGTTAACACATTTATTCAAAAAGAAGTAAAGAGAAACTAATTAAGAAGAAGTAAGGAGATACTATGGGAGTTCTTAATTTTTTTAGGTCGAATAATTCAGGCAATGTTGCAAAAGACAGGCTGAAATTACTACTTGTTTCGGATCGTGCTACCTGTTCTCCTGAAATAATGGAGAGAATGAAGAGCGACATCATGGAAGTGATTTCAAGATACATTGATTTTGATGCATCTGCATTGGATATTGAGATCAAACAGACGGATATTGAAGATAATGGAGTAGTAGTGCCAGCATTATATGCCAATATCCCAATCCGTAATTTAAAGGTGAAGTAAAAAAGGTGGGCCCTGTCAAGGAAATGAAAGTTTTCTTGGCAGGGCTCTTTTAATATCTTTATTCTAAAGAGTAAGGGAGTTGAGAGTCTGGGAGGGACTTTTATTTTGTTACAAAGTCAACGCTTCCATTATCACCGGTATATGGAGCTGTCTCGGCAGTGGTAATATTGCAGGCAATCAGTCGATACGTTTCGCCGGCAGGAATTTGATTATTGAATTTTAAATTATACCGTTTCGCCGAATTGTCAACAGGAGAGATAGAAACTTGATCCGGAGTAAGAGCATTTTCTGGGCTGATCTTCTCATCCTTTAACAGGGTGGCAATTCCTTCAAGTGATGGCCTGTTTGTATCCTGGACCCAATAGTTATTGGAGGCCACTGCCTTTTTTACATCACAAGGCTTATCAAAGGTAATCTGCACTGTATCATTGGCAATCTGTTTTGCTTCGACCAGCTTTGGGATATCCCTACGATTAGAAGTTGCAGAACTCAGCTTACTTTTTTGCAAGGGAAACAATGTGAAGATAAGTACAAAAACTAAAACTCCAATAGAAATGGGTCCCACTTTTTTGGAATATGTTTTCATATGTTACATCCTTTCTAATTCAATCATTACATCTGTTTATCAAGATAAAATTATTATGTACCGATATAATTTTTCTATGCTTTTTAAAACTCAAGTAGCCAAAAGTCGGAGACATCATATAATAAATGGAATAATGCAGAGCTCATATGTGTGAGAAAATTACATAGAATGAATTAAATAAGGATTGAAGTGATGTAAGTAGACTATGGGAAAATATAGAATATGTGTGTATGCCATTTGCAAAAATGAGGAAAAGTACGTTGAACGCTGGGTAAAGGCTGTAAGCGAGGCTGACCTGATAGTTGTAACCGATACTGGTTCTACAGATAGGACCGTGGAGCTGCTGAGAAAAAACCAAGTAACCGTTTATGAAGAAAAGATTGTTCCTTGGAGATTCGATGTGGCAAGAAATATTGCAATGGACCATATTCCTGAAGATGTGGATATCTGTGTGAGCAATGACTTAGATGAAATATTTGAGCCGGGATGGCGGGATAAACTAGAACAGGTATGGGAAAAAAAGCATACACGGGCAAGGTATATGTTTCGCTGGTCTTATCATGCAGATGGGACTCCAGATAAGGAATTCGTTATGGAAAAGATTCATCGTAGGAATGGATTTCGCTGGGTTCATCCGGTACACGAGGTACTAGAGTATGATGGAAAGGATCCGGATTGCTATGTGGATGTCTTTTCTATTCATTTAAACCATTATCCCGATCCCAATAAATCAAGGGGACAGTATTTGCCGTTGCTTGAATTGTCGGCAAAGGAAAATCCGAAAGATGGCCAGACAGTTTTTTGGCTAGGCAGGGAGTATATGTTTTATGGCAAGTTTCATGAAGCTATTAATACTTTGAAGGCATACCTAGCTTTGGAGAGTGCCATGTGGGAGGAAGAAAGGTCTGCAGCCTATCGATTTATCGGTTTCTGTTACCTTGATTTAGGAATAAAGGAAGAGGCAAAATCTTATTTTTATCGGGCAATCGGAGAGTGTCCTTACGTGAGGGAGCCTTATATGGCAATGGCACGATTTGCATTTGACGAGGAAGACTGGAGGCTATTGTTTTATGTGACAGACCGAGCACTTTCTGTAACGATGAAAACTGGATCGTATTTGATGGAAACAGAATGTTATGGACCAGATCTAGACGATTATGCCGCCATAGCTTGTTATTATATGGGACTGTATGAGAAGGCAGTACTGCATGAAAACCGTGCACTAAGTCTGGACCCTGAAAATGAGCGTTTAGTAAATAACCTTAAGCTTATAATGGAAAAGGTGGAGGCGTGACGGTGATGGGAAGATATAAAGTATGTGTATATGCCATTTGCAAAGATGAAGAGCAATTTGTGGCAGCCTGGATGGATTCCATGAAGGAAGCAGACCTGGTGGTTGTAACAGATACTGGTTCAATGGACGGGACAGTAGAGGAACTTCAAAAGCTAGGTGCAACGGTCTATATAGAGAAGGTCATACCATGGAGATTTGATATTGCAAGGAACATTTCCTTAGGCCATGTTCCTGAAGATGTGGATATCTGTGTCTGCACCGACTTAGATGAACGGCTTGAACCGGGATGGAGAGAAAAATTAGAAGCAGTCTGGCAGGATGATGTATGTCAGGGAAAATATATATACAATTGGAGTCTGAATGAGGATGGTACGCCTTATATTCAGTTTACATATTTTAAGATTCATAAAAGAAAAGGGTTTCGATGGATATATCCATGTCATGAGGTCCTTTCGTATACCGGAAATGAGCCGTTTAAGGAAGTGTTTATTGATGGACTTGTCTTAAACCATCACCCGGATCCGAAAAAGTCCAGAGGCTCTTATTTGGCTTTACTAAAGCTTGGGGTAGAGGAAATGCCTGAGGATGATCGAATGAACTACTATCTGGGGAGAGAATATATGTATCAGGGCAATTGGAAAGACTGTATCAGTTGTCTGAAGAAATATCTGTCTTTAAAGACGGCTACCTGGAGGGAGGAACGTGGAGCCGCAATGCGGTGGATTGCCAGTTCATATGCGGCTTTAAATCAGTTTAATCAAGCGTATACATGGTATTATCATGCCATTGCAGAAGTTTATTGGATGCGCGATGGCTATGTGGAGTTTGCCAAGTTTGCAAATCAGCTGGGAGACTTTGCAACGACTTATTTTATGGCAATGGAAGCATTAAAGATTACAGAGAAATCAGATTGTTACATCAACAGTGGGGAGGCATGGGATGCCACGCCTTATGATTTGGCAGCAGTGGGCGCATTCTATTTGGGGTTATATGAGGAAGCTCTTACCTATGCAAAAATGGCAGTCCAGTTAGCGCCAAAGGATGCAAGGCTGAGAGAAAATCTGACACTGATTGAAGGAACCTTAAAGGCAATGAATGATAAGAAAGAACAGGCATAAACAAAAAGGGACTGTCGTTTTTAACGACAGCCCTTTTGTTTATCGAAAAGCATAATGTTTATTAGCTAGCGACTGCAATCGGTACAACGGTAACGACACCGCTAACGTTTATGGTTGTAGAGCCGGTAGTTATTCTAAAGGACACAGTGGTGGCTGTGGTAGCAGTATTAGTTACTAAAAATGTTCCGCTTACTGAGCCATTATTATTACTTCCTGTAGTCACCGGATTTATTGTGGAGAAAAATGTTTGCAAGATGCCACTAACGATAGGAACTATTTGAACATATGTGGTACTGGATGGAGTTCCGGAAATCGTATAGGTGACTTTATAGATGTACCCTGCACTTAAAGTTATTGTAGTTGAGTTTGTCAGTGTAATGTTAGTACCTGAGACTGCACTGGCAGTTAAAGTAACGTTGGTATTAGGAGCTACTCCATTTGATATAACAGCAAATTGACCATAGTCAGTAAAACCAACCGGCCCGGTAGGCCCGGTAGCGCCAGTAGCGCCAGTTAACCCGATTGCTCCAGTTACTCCGGTAGGCCCCACAGGTCCAGTAGCACCAGTAGGCCCGGTAGCGCCTCTAAGTCCGGTAGGTCCGGTAGGACCAGTAGGCCCAGTCGGTCCG
>JAUNJY010000013.1 GCA_030535455.1 bacterium | reverse complement strand
TCGCAGAAGATTTAACTTACTACTATGCAACAAGTGAACAAGTACCTTCAAGCGTTGCACTTGGTGTATTAATGAATAAAGACAACACAGTTCGCTGTGCTGGCGGTTTCATCATTCAATTACTTCCATTCGCGGAAGAAGAGGTAATCAGCAAGTTAGAAAAGAAAATTGGAGAGATCACATCCATCACAAGCTTACTTGATCAAGGAATGACACCTGAAATGATCCTTGAACACGTGTTAGGAGATTTTGGTTTAGAAATCATGGATACAATGCCAACTAAGTTCTACTGCAACTGCAGCAAAGAACGTGTAGAAAAAGCAATCGTTTCCATCGGTAAAGAAGACATTCAGCAAATGGTAGATGACAACGAACCAATTGAAGTAAATTGTCATTTCTGTAATGAACACTATAACTTCTCTGTAGATGAATTAAAAGATATCTTAAAGAGAAAGTAATCATAAATCTGATATAAAATTAAAAGGGTAATCGTACTAATTATTTAGTGTGATTACCCTTTAGCTTGTCGACTTTGGCGACAAGCTTTGGATGAAATCAGGATTTCATCCAGTGCCGAGGGAAATGATTAGTGCTCACTCGTGCAAGTCCTTCTAAAACAGGACCTATTCGCACTAATCCGATATCCGAAAAGCGCGGTTTCCGGATATCGATTCCAATGAAAACCTATGGTTTTCAAACTTTCCTCTAAGCAGTGCGCTGGAGTGAATGCAAGATTTCATTTATCTACAGCCTGAAGGGTAATCGTACTAATTATTTAGTGTGATTACTCTTTTTTTGTTATAGAAAAAGATATAATTTTATTAATACAAATTTAATTATGTAACTTTTATGTAATAAATTAGAGGCAATGCGATTTTTGAGAAAAAAGAGGCGGACGAAAAGCTTGTATAGATGGCATCATGGCTTATAACAGAAGAATTTTGCGGGCAAAACACTTATCTTCAGGTAAAATGTTCTTTTGTGCAAAATTAACTATGAAATCTATTTTGGCAAATAAAAAAATGGAAAAATTAACTAGAATAGTTGACACAACTTGTTAATAGTGGTAATATATAAATTGTAATAATTCTGTAACATTTAAGAAACAATATGATAATACTTGATAATAATTGTGTAATATTTAAAAATCGACAAAAAGTATTAAAAAATGATTGAATGGAGGATTTAGATGAAAAAAATTAAGTCTATTATACTATTCGCATGTTTCACTGTAATATTGGCCATGGGAGTCAATGAAGCAGTGTCTATTCTAAATACGACAGATACCGTTCAAGCAGCTAGCAGCAAAAAAAAGAAAGTTACAAAAGTAAGTCAGAAACGAACTGCAATTGTAAATTATGCAAAAAAATATCGTGGGGCTCGCTACGTATGGGGCGGGACAAGCTTAAAAAGAGGCGTTGACTGTTCAGGATTTGTCCAAGCAGTTTATAAAAAGATGGGATATAAGTTACCAAGAACATCTAGGCAACAATCCCAAAAGGGAAAGAAAGTTTCCGCTAAGAACCTGCAAAAAGGCGATTTGTTGTTCTATGGTTCAGGTAGAAGCATCAGTCATGTGGCAATGTACATAGGAAATAATAAGATCATTCATGCAAGCAATCCAAGGGATGGTGTAAAGATTTCTAAATATAATTATCGTAAACCAATTACAATCCGTAGAATTATCAACTAAATAGAAAATGAAAATACAGATGGTTCCGGCAAAGAGAGAGTTTCTCTTTTTGTTGGGGCTTTTTTTATTTATACAAAACCAGAAACCATAATACATTATCTGTTTAAGATAGCACATTGTAGCTGATATGGGTTTCATTTACAATAATTGATATAACACGATAAGATTAATAAATGATTAAAAATATAGAATGAATAGAAGGAGATTAACTATGAATTACGGTTATTTTGATGAGAAGAACAGAGAATATGTCATTACAAAGCCAAACACACCTGCTCCATGGGCAAATTACTTAGGTTCCCCAGCATATGGTGCCATTATTTCTAATAATGCAGGTGGTTACAGCTTTGTTAAAAGTGGTGCAAATGGTCGTATCTTACGTTATGTATTTAATGCGGAAGATAAACCAGGCCGTTATATCTATTTAAGAGATGATGAGACAAAGGATTACTGGTCTGCATCCTGGCAGCCAGTAGGAAAAAGCTTAGATGAATATAAATCAGAATGCCATCATGGTACGGCATACACTAAAATGATTGCAGAATATGCAGGCATCAAATCTGAAGCGCTTTACTATGTTCCACTTGATAAGACATATGAAGTATGGAGATTAAAAGTAACCAATACAACGGATAAGCCAAGAAAGATTTCCACTTTTGGTTATGCAGAATTTACAAATCAGGGAAATTACGAAAATGACCAAGTAAATCTTCAGTACTCCTTATTTATTACACGTACATATTTTAAAGGAAATAAAATTCTTCAGACAATGAATGAAAATAGTTGGAAAGATGAAACTGGAAGCAACCATAATGAGCGTTTCTTTGGATTAGTTGGAGCTCCTGTTGCTTCTTACAATGGTGATAAGGCATCTTTCCTTGGAAGATACCATAGTTATGGCAATCCAATTGCAGTAGAGCGTGGCGAATGCGACAACGTATTAAACTACAACAGCAATGGTTGCGGTGCATTACACTCTAAATTAGAGTTGGCACCTGGCGAAACAAAAGAAATTGCATTTATCCTTGGCCAGTACAACGATGCAGAGAGTACGCCAATCTTAGATAGCTATCAAGATTTAACCGTTGTAGACAGAGAGTTAGAAGAATTAAAGGAATTTTGGCATGATAAGTTAAATAACCTTCAAGTACATACTCCAAGTCCAGAATTCAATAACATGGTAAATACATGGAATGCTTACCAATGTTTTATGACATTTATCTGGTCAAGAGCTGCGTCCTTTATCTATTGTGGATTAAGAAATGGATATGGCTATCGTGATACGGTTCAGGATATCCAAGGAGTAATTCATTTAGATCCTAAGGCTGCAAAGAAAGAGATTATCTTTATGTTATCTGCACAGGTAGATAATGGCGGTGGACTTCCACTGGTTAAGTTTGATCACAATGCCGGTCATGAGGATACACCAGATGATGCAAGCTATGTTCAGGCAACTGGACATCCAGCATATCGTGCAGATGATGCATTATGGTTATTCCCAACGATCTTAAAATATATTGGCGAGACAGGCGACAAAGCATTTATTGACGAAGTCGTATTATATGCTAATAAGGATCAAGGAAGTGTTTATGACCACTTAAAGAGAGCAATCAACTTCTCTATGGAACGTCTAGGCGACCATCATATGCCAGCAGGCCTTCATGCAGACTGGAATGACTGCTTACGTCTTGGTAAAAAGGGTGAGTCTTCCTTCGTTGCATTCCAATTATATTATGCAATGACCGTAATGCGTGAATTTGCAGAAGAGAAGAAGGATACAGAATATATCGCTTATTTGGATCAAGTTCAAAGCGTATTAGGTGAGACTATTCAGAAGAACTGCTGGGAAGATGATCGTTTCATTCGTGGTTTTAAAGAAGATGGAACAGTAATTGGCTCAAAACATGATCCAGAAGCAAATATGTGGTTAAATCCACAAAGCTGGTCTGTAATCAGTGGATTGGCAACTAAGGAGCAGGCAGATAAAGCATTGGAGAGTGTTCATAGAGAATTAAATACTCCATTTGGCTGCCGAGTAATGTCTCCTTCTTATAAAGACCATGCATTTGATGGTGCATTAGCATTATTATTCAATGGCTCAACAAAGGAGAACGGCGGTATTTTCTCTCAGACACAAGGCTGGATCATCTTAGCAGAATCCTTGTTAGGACATGGAAACAGAGCATTTGAATACTTTATGGAAAGTTCACCAGCTGCACAAAATGACAATGCAGATGTTCGTGTATTGGAACCATATGTACATGGTCAATTTACAGAGTCTGTAGAGAGTCCATTTGAGGGACGTAGCCATGTTCATTGGTTAACTGGTACCGCATCTACTGTAATGGTTGGTTGTGTAGAAGGTATCTTAGGACTAAGACCAGACTTTGATGGTATTAAGATAGAACCTGCAATTCCAAGTGATTGGAATGAGTTTACTGTGAAAAAAGTATTCCGTGGCAAGATTCTAAATATCACTGTGAAAAATCCAAACGGTGCAGAAGGCGGATGTAAAGAGTTTTACTTAAATGGCGAAAAGCTAGAAAAGAATTATATCTTGGCAAAAGACATGAAAGAAATCAATGAAGTTACATTAGTAATGTAAGCATTTAATTGTCTACAGTCTGATAGGGCTATGTGAAGTTCACATAGCCCTATTTATTTTACGCAAACAACTAGGACTAAAGGCTATAGGACTAAAGACCATAGGCTTCTTAGTCAGAAAGGCACCTCGTCTGGTCGATATATATTATGTTACTACCAAAGGAGGAATTACAAATGAAAAAAAGGAAGAGTATTAAAAGGCTGCTTACGGTAGCTGTATTTTTTCTTGTAGTGTCAATGGGGAGAAGGGACAGTCATGCAGCAGCTGAGAAAACAGTCTATGTGGATGCATCTGCCAATGCTGGAGGAGATGGAAGTATTTCCAAACCATTTAGCTCAATCCAGACAGCCGTAAATAGTCTGGAAGAGGGAGCAGGCGGAAATGTCCTGCTACGAGAAGGTATCTATAAGGAGAAAGTAGTAATGAAAAGGAATGGCTCCAAACAGGTTCCAATTACAATTACTACTTATAACAAAGAGAAAGCGATTATCGATGGAGATGGCAGCAATGGAGTATTATTGCAGCTAAACGAAAAGAGTAATCTTGTCATTGATGGATTGGTATTTCGCAATATGGTTGGAACGACTTCAGGAGTGGCAATTGCCATTATGGGAATTGGAAATGAAGACAATATAACAATTCAGAATTGTGAAATCTATGAGATCAATACGAAAGATCCAACAACCTGTAATGCAGATGCAATTTCCATTCGTGCAGCAGCAGGAAAATCTTCTAATATTTCTATTTTAAATAACAATATCCATGATTGTGAAACCGGATGGAGTGAAGCAGTCGTGCTCAATGGATATGTAGATGGCGCTGTCATTAAAGGAAATACCATTAGGAATATTGGAAACATTGGAATTGACATTGCGGGGCATTATGGAGTTTATAAGGATCCTGCCCATGACCAGGCAAAGAATGTACTGATTGCAGAGAATATAATTGATCAGTGTGTTTCGCCAAACTGCCTCAGTGCAGCAGGCATTTATTGTGATGGAGGAAGCAATGTTACAATACAAGACAATATAGTAACGAATTGTCAGGTAGGCATTGGCATTGGCTGCGAGGAAGCAGACAAAGGCTATCCGGTTACGGAAATCATCGTACATAATAATGTGGTATATGGTACTAGATATAGTGCTTTTGATATAGGTGGATATTCTAGTAAGTCAGGCATCGTACAGCAGGCAGTAGTAACAAATAACACATTTTACACAAACAATGCCAGTAATTCAGCAATTCGCTTTAGTAAAACAAAAAACGCTCATTTTGAAAAAAACCTAATCGTAACACCGAAAAGGGCCATTATGTCCTATGACGTAAGTCTATCAAATATCTCGAATGTAACATTTACGGACAATATGTTTTCTAGCGATTACAGTGAAGTGTCCGATGTAAGCCTTTACGTTTCGGGAGTTAGCAATAATGCAGTATTTACACAGTACATAGAGAACTTTACGTATCTTCCAATTTGGAAAGTCCAACTAACCGCTTGCTTTGATAATACGACAGAATATGGATATCAATCCATTGTAAAGGAACCCGAGACAGGAGATACAGAAGAAACGCCAGAACCGGATGAGGAACAGAAACCAGATGAGGGAATAGTGTCATCTACTTTGCTTTTTGACTCTTTTACGCCAGGAAAGTTAGTAAAGTCTGCTTCAGAGGACGGTTTTATATTAAACGCCACAGCAAAGAAGACCATGGAAGTTACCATGGGAGTATATAAAGCAGCTGATGGTAGCCAGTTTACAAGTAAGTTGCGTTTTAATGGTGCAGGAAGCGTTACCACAAGAAATATTCAGTTTACAGCTGCCAAGGAACAAAGGACAGTAACTGTTTATGCGTCCAACACATCAACTTCAGGAAATCTTCAGCTTGTAAATGAACTTGGTGAGGTTGTACAGTCTGTAGCAATTGGAAATGAGATCAAGTCTTATACATTTACTGATCTTACAGAAGGGAAGTATTATCTTGTTGCAGATGGAGGCAATATGACTGCATATTCAGTCCGTATTTCCTAAGTATAGCAGAAGGAATGCCCATAGAATTCTAATACATTGAATTCTATGGGCATTTTTTAGTGAGCAGAAAATTCTGTTTGAGTATCTTTAGAGTTATCAAAACACCTTAGAAGACAGGAAATACACCTTCTAAATATATAAGTTATATAGGAAATACCTTGCGGGTTATAAATAAAGTATGTTACACTTAGTATCGGTAAAAATAGAAATAAATGAAAACAATAAGTAACGTATTTATATATATAAAGGCAGGAAAACAAAAATGGTATATTTAGATTATGCTGCAAACACACCATGTGATGAACAGGTTCTTGAAAGTTTTGTTGCAGCAGCAAGAGACTATATTGGCAATCCAAATTCTTTGCATCAGCCTGGCGTCATGGCAAATCAGAGAATGGGTAAGGCAAGTGAGGCGATTGCATCTGTACTTGGTGTAAAGCCAAATGAAATCATTTATACATCAGGGGCAAGTGAAGCAAACAATCTGGCAATCAAAGGCATCGCAGCCAAGTATCGTCAGTCAGGAAAGCATATTATATCCACAGCATTAGAGCATTCGGCAGTAAGCGGAGCGCTTTCTTATCTTGTTGGATTAGGATATGAGGTAGATTTATTAGATATCAACCAAGATGGAACTGTGGACTTAGAACATCTAAAAGAGTTATTAAGAAATGATACGATTTTAGTGTCTGTTGGATATGTAGACAGTGAGCTTGGTGTAGAACAGCCAATCAGCCAGATTGCAGAAATCTTAAAGGCATATCCAAACTGTCATTTCCATACGGATGCAACACAGGCTGTTGGAAAAATTGAAGTAGATTTTACAGGAGTAGACTTAGTGTCTTTCTCACCACATAAATTCTTTGGATTAAATGGTGCAGGCATCCTGATTCGCAAAGAGGGAGTAAAGCTAGAACCAATCATCCACGGAGGGGCTTCCACTACAGAGGAACGAAGCGGAACTCCAGTACTTGCCATGGCAGTAGCAACTGAAAAAGCGTTACAATTAGCTTATGAGAATTTAGAACAGCGTTATGGCCATGTGACAAAATTAAATAACTTACTGAGAGATGAGTTAAAGAAGTGCAAAGAGGTTCGCATTAACAGTACGGAAAAAAGCATTCCTTATACTTTGAACTTAAGTGTTAAAGGTTTTAAATCAGTGGCGTTACGTGAAGCGTTGGAAGAAGCAGGATACCTGGTATCACCAAAGTCAGCTTGTTCCGTACCGAACACGCCGTCCAGAGCAGTGCTTGCCGTATCAAGAGATCGTAAAGCGGCATTAAGCTGCATAAGAATAAGCATGAGCCATCTTACAACCGAAGAGGAAATCAAAGGATTTGTAGAGGCATTAAAGCAAGTAATTATTAACACAGCAAACTAGAGAGGATTAAGTAAAGATGGATAGATATAAAGACATAGAACGCAGCATTATCAAACGTTTCCGTAAAGAAATCTGGGTTCCATTTATCAAGGGAATTAAGAATTATGAAATGATTAAGGAAGGCGACAAGATTGCTGTCTGTATCTCAGGGGGAAAAGACTCCATGCTACTTGCAAAATGTATGCAAGAATTACAACGTCATGGACAGATGAATTTTGAATTAGAATTCTTATGTATGAATCCAGGATACAATGAAGAAAACAAACAAATGATCATCGACAATGCAAGAACGCTAAACATTCCATTAAAGATGTTTGAAACACAGATTTTTGATATTGTTGCTGACATTGAGCAAAGCCCATGTTATTTATGTGCAAGAATGAGACGTGGATATTTATATAAAGAAGCACAGAAACTAGGCTGTAACAAGATTGCTTTAGGACACCATTTTGATGATGTAATCGAAACTATCATGATGGGCATGCTTTATGGCGGACAAATGCAGACAATGATGCCGAAACTTCATAGTACAAACCATCCGGGAATGGAATTGATCCGTCCAATGTACATGATCAAAGAAGAAAATGTAAAAGCATGGTGCAGATATAACGACTTAACATTTATCCAATGTGCATGTCGTTTTACAGAACACTGCTCCATCACAGATAACCAAGGTGGTAATTCAAAACGTCAAGAAATGAAACAGTTAATCAAGAGATTACGTACGGTAAATCCAAACATCGATATGAATATCTTTAGGAGTGCCCATGATGTAAACCTTGATACAATTATCGGACACCATAACTCTCAAGGAACAACAAACTTCTTAGAAGAGTATGAAATCAAAGGACAACGTATGCGTGAGGAAGCTGCAAGAAATCCAAAGCCTGCGGAAGAACCAAGAGAAACTAAATTAGAAATCATTGATCTCGGAAGAGAGTAATAGCATAATAACAAAGAAAGTGCCTGTCGACTCAAAGACAGGCACTTTTTTTAGGCTTATTTGCCATGAATGATAAAAAATAATGGTGTAACAATAAAGGATAGGGAAAATAGTACCCATTTTTATGGAAGGAGAATGATTTCGATGAAAGAATTTACGTATATCATAACAGATCCCAATGGAATGCATGCAAGACCGGCAGGAGCATTAGTAAAGGCAACAGGTGGATTTGCTAGTAAGATTACCATTGAAAAGGGTGGTAAATCTGCAGATGCAAAACGAATTATGGGCGTTATGACATTAGGAATTAAAAATGGCGAGGAAGTAAAGGTCACAGTTGAAGGCGAAGACGAAGAGGCAGCAGCTGCTGAGATTGAAGCTTTTATGAAGGCAAATCTTTAAGATACAGGAAATGGAAGCAGAGAAAAAAAGAAAGGAAAGGAGCTTAAGTAAAAATGAAAGTCTTCAATGGAACAGCAGTCTTTAGTGGTGTGGCATTTGGAAAAGTATCAATTTATAAAAGGAATGAGCAGTTAATAAAGCGTGAGCATATCAAGGATGCAGCAGAGGAAATCAAACGTTTTGAAGTGGCAAAGCAATCTGCAATCGAGCAGCTAAAGGATCTGTATGAAAAAGCGTTAATAGAGGTCGGAGAGGCACATGCACAGATATTTGAAGTGCATCAGATGATGCTTGATGACTTGGATTATATAGAGTCAATTATAGGCATGATTGAGGACCAGAAGGTAAATGCTGAATTTGCTGTAGCATCTACGGCTGATACTTTTGCAAACCTGTTTGAGGCAATGGATGATGCGTATATGAAAGAACGTGCCGCAGACATCAAGGATGTTTCGGAACGGGTATTAAATGTACTTAGTGGAAATAGTTCCGATACAGGGACTGCAGATATGGACACCATTATCGTTGCAGACGATTTAGCACCAAGTGAGACAGTCCAGTTAGATAAAGAAAAGGTAAAAGCCTTTGTAACGATACATGGCTCCAGCCAGTCACATACTGCTATTTTAGCCAGAACCATGAACATTCCTGCATTAATCAATACCAATATTGAATTGCTAGAGGAATACGATGGAAAAGAGGCAGTCGTAGATGGATTTACTGGAACTGTCTACATTGAGCCGGATGAAATGACAGTAAGAAACATGAGAGAAAAACAAGAGAAACATGTTGCTGCAAAGTCACTATTACTTAAGTTAAAGGGCAAGGAAAGCATTACCCTTGACGGACAGAAGATACATTTGTATGCCAATATTGGAGGTGTGGAAGACGTTCCAAAAGCAGTTCAAAATGATGCCGAGGGCATAGGATTGTTTCGAAGCGAGTTCCTGTATCTGAATGCTGACGACTATCCAACAGAGGATGAGCAGTTTATGGCTTATAAAGAGGTTGCAGAGAAGATGCGGGGCAAGAAAGTCATTATCCGTACCTGTGACATTGGTGCAGATAAGCAAATTGAATATTTTAATATGGAAAAGGAAGAAAATCCGGCATTGGGATATCGTGCAATCCGTATCTGCCTGGATCGTAAAGAGATGTTTAAGACACAGCTGCGGGCTTTGTACCGTGCATCCATGTTTGGCAAGGTATCCATTATGTTTCCTATGATCATTTCTGTTGAAGAAGTGAGAAAGATTAAGGAAATCATTGCAGAAGTAATGGAAGAACTGAGCGCAGAGAAGACTCCTTATCGAGAGTGTGAGTTGGGAATTATGATCGAGACACCTGCTGCCGTCATGATTTCAGATCAGCTTGCACAAGAAGTAGATTTCTTTAGTGTTGGCACCAATGATTTGACCCAATATACATTGGCAATTGATAGGCAAAATCAGAAACTAGATACCAGTTATGATCCACATCATCCTGCCATCCTTCGTATGTTAAAGCTAGTTGCAGATAATGCACACCAAGCAGGAATCTGGTGTGGAATTTGTGGAGAATTAGGCGCAGACCTTGCGCTCACAGAAACGTTCCTGCAATATGGATATGATGAATTAAGCGTTTCACCATCCATGCTGCTTGCATTACGTGATAAGGTCAGAAAGACAGACCTGTCAAAGAGAACCAACGAAGAGAGTGCTCTATGACAGAAGCTTAAGCGTTGTAAATCCACAAGATACCTTATATCATAATAGTCCTAACAAAAATGGCAGAAAGTTGAAAAAATGGTAAATATAGTGTAAAATTAAATGGACTGTGTGAGAAAAGAGGATAATGAGATGTGTGGTATTTGTGGATTTACTGGTAAGCTTCCTAATTCCAAGGAAGTACTAGAAAAAATGATGTTAAAGATTTACCATCGTGGACCGGATCAGAGTGGCACTCATTTAACAGATCAAGTTGCATTAGGATTTCGAAGATTAAGCATTATTGACTTAGACCATGGTATGCAGCCAATGTATAATGAAGACAAGAAAAAAGTCATCGTTTTCAATGGTGAGATATATAACTTTAAGGAAATTCGTGCTGATCTAGAAGCGAAAGGCCATGTATTTGCAAATAATGCAGATACAGAATGTATTGTTCATGGTTATGAGGAATATGGAACAAAGATTGTAGACAAACTAAGGGGAATGTTTGCATTTTCAATCTGGGATGAGGAAAAACAAAGTCTTTTTGCGGCAAGAGACTTTTTCGGCATCAAACCATATTACTATGCAGTAATCGGTGGTCACTTAGTGTTCGCATCGGAAATCAAAAGTATCTTGGAGTTTCCGGGATATGAAAGACAGGTAAATATTGATGCATTGGAACAATATTTAAGCTTTCAATATGATCCATTGGAAGAGACCTTCTTTAAAGGCATTTATAAATTAAAGCCAGGTCATATGTTAGAGTTTAATAATAACCAGGTAAAAATTTCTTGTTTCTGGAAACCAAGCTTTTTAAAAGAGTCAAGTCTTCCAGAAGATGAATTAAAGGCTCATTTAGAAGAAACATTGAATGAGTCCATACAAAGCCATTTAATTAGTGACGTTGAAGTAGGATCGTTACTATCAAGTGGTGTAGATTCAAGTTACTTAACGGCAGTCAGCAAACTTCCTAAAACATACACAGTTGGTTTTGCTGAAGGAAATGGCCGCTATAATGAAGTAACATATGCAAAACGTCTGGCTGATAAGCTGGCAATCAAGAATACCAGCAAGATCATAACAAAAGAAGAGTATTTTGACTCCTTATCCGATGTTATGTATTATATGGACGAGCCACTGGCAGATCCTGCTGCAGTTGCCCTTTATTTTGTTGATCAGCTAGCGGCAAAAGATATCAAGGTAGTTTTATCAGGAGAAGGTTCTGATGAGCTATTTGGCGGATATAATATTTATTGTGAGCCTCAGGACTTACGGAAATATCAAAAACTTCCTCGTGTCCTTCGTAAGGGTGTTGCGGCCATTGCGAAAAAGTTACCAGCAGGTGTCAAAGGCAGAAGCTTCTTGATCCGTGGCAGCAAGACAGTAGAGGAACGTTTTATTGGAAATGCTAACATGTTCTCTTATGAGGACCGTCAGAAGATGTTAGCAAAGAAGGGGTCAAATAAGACTCCACAACAAGTACTTAGCAGATACTATGACGATGTAAAACATCTGAATGATGTGGAAAAAATGCAATATATTGATATCAACTGTTGGTTACCAGGTGATATCTTATTAAAAGCAGATAAGATGAGTATGGCACACTCCTTAGAGAGCCGCGTACCTTTCCTTGACAAAGAGGTATTCAACCTAGCTCATGGAATTCCACTAAATAGTAAAATTAAAGCACATAAAACAAAAGCATTGTTTAGAGATATTGCTGAAAAATACCTGCCAGAAGAAGTTGCAGAGAAGAAGAAACTTGGTTTCCCTGTACCAATCCGTGTCTGGTTAAAAGAAGACGATATCTATAATAAGGTCATGGAGACATTTACAAGTGAGACGGCAAAAGAATACTTTAATACCGATTATCTATGTAAATTGCTTGTAGACCATAAGGCGGACAAATTCGACAATTCAAGAAGAATTTGGACAGTTTACATGTTCTTAGTATGGCATGGTGTATACTTTGAAGAACAGGAAATGGAAAACGCAGTAGGATTTTAGGTAAAATGAAACTTTTTATTATAATACTAGATTTATAATTAGTTTCGATTTATAATGAGAACTAATATTAAATAAACTACATTTATACGGAGGTAGCACTATGTATTCTTTTGATGAGATTCAAACATACGATCCTGAAATTGCAAAAGCAATTGGACAGGAGACAGGAAGACAAAATGATCATATCGAATTAATCGCATCTGAAAACTTTGTTAGTAAAGCAGTAATGGCCACTATGGGTAGTCCTCTCACTAATAAATACGCAGAAGGATATCCTGGAAAGAGATATTACGGCGGATGTGAATACGTGGATGTGGTAGAAGATTTAGCAAGAGACCGTGCAAAAGAATTATTTGGATGTACTTATGCAAATGTACAGCCACACTCTGGCGCACAAGCTAATATGGCAGTATTCTTTGCTTTATTACAGCCAGGTGATACTGTAATGGGTATGAACCTTGCCCATGGCGGACATTTAACACATGGAAGCCCAGTAAATATGTCTGGAGCATATTTTCACATCGTACCTTATGGTGTAAATGATGAAGGATATATTGATTATGATAAAGTAGAAGAAATTGCAAAGGAATGCAAACCTAAGATGATTATTGCAGGTGCTTCTGCTTATGCTAGAAAAATTGATTTCAAACGTTTCAGAGAAATTGCAGATATGGTTGGTGCATACTTAATGGTTGATATGGCACATATCGCAGGCCTTGTAGCTGCAGGCTTACACGAAAGCCCAATTCCTTATGCTCATGTAACTACTACAACGACTCATAAGACATTAAGAGGACCTCGTGGTGGTATGATTCTTTCCAGTGAAGAATTTGCAACGGAACACAAGCTTAACAAAGCAGTATTCCCAGGAATCCAAGGTGGCCCTTTAATGCATGTGATTGCTGCAAAAGCAGTCTGCTTCAAAGAAGCATTAGACCCAAGCTTTAAGGAATATGCAAAAAATATCATTGAAAATGCAGCTGCATTGGCAGATGGCTTGACAAAACGTGGATTTAACATTGTATCCGGTGGTACGGACAACCACTTATTACTTGTGGATCTTCAAAATAAAAATGTTACAGGTAAAGAAGCAGAACATCTTTTAGATGCTGCAAACATTACTTGCAACAAGAATACAATTCCAAATGATCCTCAGTCTCCGTTTGTTACAAGTGGTATCCGTTTAGGTTCCGCTGCTGTGACTACAAGAGGCTTCAAGGCAGAAGATATGGATCAGGTTGCAGAAGCAATCGCATTAGTAATCGATGATGTGGACGCAAACAAAGAAAAAGCAATGGCAATTGTAAAAACACTTACTGACAAGTATCCATTATACTAGGAAGCAAGTTTACCCCTGTTAGCATTTCCTGCTGACAGGGGTATTTGTTATATCATAGGAAAGTTCTCTACCAGCCCTCTATGTATTTAAAAAGGCTTTCTAAAAAACAGAAAGCCAAGATGCACACTCACCTGACAGGAGAATGTCGCTAGTGCGACCAGATTCGGCGCCGGCAAAGTGTCTTCTCCCGGGGATGGAGGGAAGGGGAGCCACGAGTGTCGAAGGCACTATGTTCAAGAATAGGAGGATAAAAGGATGTTAGGATATATAGAAGTATTTCGTGGAATTGATATGAATGAATTCAATCGAATTCGAACGGTGTTAGAGGAAGCTAATATAAAATATAAGGATCGATGCGTAAGTACCACTGCCAGCGGTTTTGCAGACCGACGTGCAGGCATTGGAAGCTTTGGAGAAAATACAGCAGCAAGTTATACATATAGCATCTTTGTGAAGAAGGATCAGGCAGAGAATGCAAAAGCTTTAATGCGTTAAGGCGTAAATGAGAAATATGGTGCAAATGCATTGACATATCCCCTTAAGGAATGATAATATACAAAAACGTACCAAAATAGTATGACTTAAGAGGAGACACAACGCATGAAGAAAAAAGGAAGCATTGTTGGCCTACTCCCTTTATTTGTTTTTTTAGTATTATATATGGGAATTGGATTTGCAACAGGAAGCTTTGACAACTTACCATTAATGGTGGGCATTTTAATCGCCGTTGGGGTAGCGCTTTCCTTACAAAGACCAGGAAGCACAAAAGAAACAAGAACACCATTTGATGAGAAAGTGCAAATCTTCTGCCAAGGAGGCGGAGACCATACATTAATCTTAATGGTCTTAATCTTTATATTAGCAGGAGCTTTTTATAGCATCGCAAGTGCTATGCATGCCGTAGATACGGTTGTAAATATTGGACTTAGCGTACTGCCATCCAATATGATCTTGCCAGGATTATTCCTGATTGGATGTTTATTAAGTTTTGCCATGGGAACAAGCATGGGAACCATTGCAGCATTAATGCCAATTGGTATTGATATTGCAAATAAGACAGGTGTAGGTATTGCATTAGTTTGTGGTATCGTAATTGGCGGAGCAATGTTTGGAGATAACCTATCCTTTATCTCAGATACGACGATTGCAGCAACCAGAACACAGGAAGTAAAAATGAAGGATAAGTTCAAAATGAACATCCTGATGGTATTACCAGCCGTTCTTATTAATTTAATTGCATTATTTACAAAGTCAAAGGGAGTAGTTGCAATTGGGGGAGATTATAGCTTTAACTTAATTAATATTCTTCCTTATGTTGTTGTAATCGTGTTCTCTTTACTTGGATTACATGTTATAAAAGTAATGTCACTTGGTGTGGTTACAGGTATTATTTTAGGTGTATTGCATGGAGATTTTACAATCATCGAATCATTTAGCATTATGCAAGAAGGAATGTCAGGAATGCAGAATACAGCTATCATCGCCGTTTTGGTTGGTGGTATGGCAGCGTTAATGCATCATTTTGGTGGTATTGATTATTTACTTGAAAAGCTTTCTAAAAGAACGAAGAGCGCAAGAGGCGGGGAATTAAGTATTGCAGCAATCGTAAGCTTACTTGATATCGCGACAACAAATAACACAGTATCCATCATTACGGCAGGACCAATTGCAAGAGATATTGCAGATGAATATAATATAGATCGTAGAAGAGTAGCAAGTATTCTTGATGTATTCTCTTCTGCATTTAACGGACTATTACCATATGGAGCACAGTTATTAGTAGCTGCTGGACTTGCACAGATTGCATCGGTTGAGATTATGGCATATAACTGGTACTCCATGCTGATGTTAGTATCCGGTCTAGTATTTATCTGTTTAGGATGGCCAAACTTTAGCAAAAAGACAGAAGTAGAAGCTTCTTAACGATAAATTACTGTTTATAAAAAAGGCGTGTCACATTAACGATTTTAAATCATTAATAGGACACGTCTTTTTTAGTTTAGAAAGATAATCACGATGCTAAGATACGTGTAGTAGATGCTTACTACAGCACACGGAACAAGTAACAAGCCAGAGCGGTTATCAATTTTATAATAAAGCAAGGTGTTTAGTAAAACTAAGGCTAGATAAAGTAAATGCAAGAAAGCAGAGAGCAGCCAAAGGCTAGTATTAAAGAATACCATAATCCAAAACGTATGCAATAATAACTGTCCTGCACATACTCCAAGGGCCAATAGTTTCTCTTCTTTATATATATGAGAGTCAAGAACAAGATACGTTGCAAGACCAATCGCTATGTAAATAGCTAACCATACAACAACCATAAGGAGTGCAGGAGCTGTAAGCGGTGGTCGATGTATCTTTTTGCAAACCCTTATAATATCTGTGACATTAAATATTCCAGTCAGGATGCCGAAGAGTACAGGTGCCCCAACACAAAGCATCAGACGAAACCGTTGTTCTGAACGAAGCAAACATATCACCTACAATATTTTAGATAATAAAGTATATGTAAGTGGTTTGAAATATAGAGGTAAAAGTTTGTTTTAGTTTAGGAGCATGATGTCCGTTTTAAATGGAAATTCCTTTGCTTCCTGTGCCAGAAAGTCTACCTCATATCCTTTTCCATCCTTAAAGAAAAAACCGTGTTCCAATTCTACTTTGACATAACACATAGCCTGGTCACCTTCATCATTATGTTTAAAATACCAGGGCTCAAAAGCCTTGATTAGCTCAGAACGGATAGCAGCATTTTCTTCTTGTAAAGGATGGCCGCAATTATAGGCTTTTCCCGAAAAACGAAAAAGATTGCTACATAATGAAACATAGGGATTGTGCATAATCTCAGTCACTTTTTGGGATTTAGCATAGGTTACGATCCAAAAGCTTCCGTCAGAATAATAGGTGTCCACGCATCTTGAAGAAGGCATATTGTTTTTGCAGGTGGAGAGAACAAATTGATAGTCTCGTTGAAATAATTCCTCTAGCACGGTAAGGCTAGTCTGATATGTACTCATCGGTAACGCCTCCTTACTATTCTTTCCTTAAAGCTTACAGGTTGCAATTCACCAAACGTTTTGATACGATACTTCATTAATTTCACTCCTTATAAAAATAGAATTAATCAAGTTACTTAAGCATAAATTGAGTATAGCAAACAGAGAAAGGATTTACAATATTTGTTAGAGTGAGCAAAATGCTTCCTCGAATCGAAAAAGGCCCGGTACCACAATGTGGCACCGGACCATTCATTACCTACAGCACTAAGACAAGTCTTGGTGCGCTCTAATATCCTAAAGATTCACCAACAATAATAACTTTAATTCTGCCCTTTACTCTAGATTTACGAGTAACGACTTCCTGACAGCACATGCATCCGTCAGCCAGGCAATTAGCACAGACGCCAGTCGTACTGCAAGGTGTACCAGTATTAAGACGGACACCATTTGGTGGTGCAGCGAAGTTATGTACTCGCTCAATGCCGGATTTTACATCAGGAACTAGTTTATTGATGCCGGCAATAACAATGACATTGCGAGGTCCGGTAATAAGACAGGCAACACGATTTCCATTTCCATCGATATTAACAAGCTGTCCATCTAAAGTAATGGCGTTACTGCTCATTAAGAAGTAGTCGGCCATAACAGCTCTTCCATAAAACTCACGTTGTTCTTCTGGAGTCTTTGCAATGGAACGATCAAGGATTGTATAGTCGTCTTCAGAAAGGGCATCTAGTAAGCCGATTTCACTAATGGTCATAGAGCCACCCCAAGTTACGCTGCTTCCTTTTTCCATAAGGCTTAAGGCAAGGTCTTTGGCTTCTTCTTTTGTGTTACAGTAATAGCCTTCCATATTACGAAGGGCTAATTTCTTGATTAAGGTTTCACTTAAATTTTTATAAGATTGTTCTTTTGGGTTCATAAGATACCTCCATATTTATGAGGAAAATCATAGATTGATTTCCATGTTATAAATTTACAAAAAAATTTTAGCATAAGTAGTGTAAAATGTATAGTTGCTGCAGAAATGAAAATGAAAGTTTAAGTCATATTATAGAATAGAGATAGAAGATAAATTTCTGCATGAAAAATGTTGTGAGATGTAGTATAATGGTAGGAGTTTGCATTTTAGGAAAGTAGAGATTTTGTATGTCGAAATACTTATATATATCAGAAAAACCAAGTGTTGCGCGTGAATTTGCCAAGGCACTGAAACTAAATGGATCCAATAAAGATGGGTATATTGAGACTGATGACGCGATCGTGACATGGTGTGTAGGGCATCTTGTAACCATGAGTTATCCGGAAGCCTATGACCCAGCACTAAAACGTTGGACATTTCAAACGCTTCCATTTATACCAGAAGAATTCAAATACGAAGTGATTCCGGGTGTAAGTAAGCAGTTCGATATTGTAAAAAGCTTATTAACACGAAAAGATGTATCAAGAATTTATGTCTGTACCGATTCAGGACGTGAAGGGGAATACATATACCGTCTTGTAGATCAGATGGCAGGTGTAGGACCGGACAAAGAAAAATATCGTGTATGGATTGATTCCCAGACAGAGGAAGAAATCCTGCGTGGAATCAAAGAAGCAAAACCGCTAAGTGAATATGACAATTTAGGTGATGCGGCCTATCTAAGAGCAATGGAAGATTACCTAATGGGGATTAACTTCAGCCGTGTCATCACCTTAAAATACGGAAATAATTTAATGAAGTATTTAAATCGTGAAAAGTATATGGCAATCAGTGTAGGCCGAGTAATGACTTGTGTACTCGGAATGGTCGTAAGAAGAGAACGAGAAATACGAGCATTTGTAAAGACGCCATTCTACCGCGTGGTCGGTAATTTTGATTTAGCAGGAAAGATGGTAGAAGGCGAATGGAAGGCAGTTGCTGGTTCCAAGTTCTTTGAATCCCCAGCCCTTTATAAGGAAAATGGATTTAAGGAAAAAGAGATTGCTTTAGGCTTAATCGACATGTTAAGCCAGAAACAGCCGCTGACAGCCATTGTGGACAAGGTTGAAAAGAAGAAGGAACTAAAGAATGCCCCTTTACTTTTCAACTTAGCAGAGCTTCAAAATGAATGCTCCAAGTTATTTAAGATCAGTCCGGATGAGACATTAAAAATCGTACAGGAACTATATGAAAAGAAGTTAGTAACCTATCCAAGAACCGATGCCAGAGTATTATCCACTGCAGTAGCAAAGGAAATCCATAAGAACATTGGCGGACTAAAAGGATATCCAGTGGCAAGAGAGCTTGCGGGGGAAGTATTAGCAAGCGGCAGTTATAAAAATATTGCGAAGACTCGTTATGTGAATGATAAGCAAATCACAGACCATTATGCCATTATTCCAACCGGTCAGGGACTTAGTGCCTTAAACAGCGTATCCATGACGGCAAGCCGTGTCTATGAAGTAATTGTAAGACGTTTCTTAAGTGTATTTTACCCACCGGCAGAATATCAAAAAATCGGCCTAACATTTTTACGTGAAAATGAACGTTTCTTTGCCAACTTCAAGGTATTAGTAAACCAAGGATATCTTAAAGTAACAACCAACTCTTTCTCAAAAAGAGCAAAGGCAAAACAGGACGAAGACAGTGATCAAGGTGGATCTTCCGATAACGCTAATACATTGGATGAAGCACTTCTTGCAACCCTTCATGCATTGAAAAAAGGAACAACCGTAAACATCAAAGATTTTGCTGTAAAAGAAGGCGAAACGTCACCACCAAAACGTTATAATTCAGGTTCTTTGATCTTAGCAATGGAAAATGCAGGTCAGTTAATCGAGGATGAAGAGCTTCGTGCCCAGATGAAGGGCAGTGGTATCGGAACCAGTGCCACAAGAGCCGAAATCCTAAATAAACTGATTAAGATTGAATACTTGAGTCTTAACAAGAAGACACAGATCGTAACGCCTCATTTGATTGGTGAGTTAGTCTTCGATATTGTAAGTGCATCCATTAAGAGCCTTCTTAATCCTGAACTTACGGCAAGTTGGGAAAAAGGCTTAACGTATGTGGCAGAAGGAACGATTACAAAAGAAGAGTATATGCAGAAGCTAGAAAGCTTTATTGAGCGTATGACAGATAAGGTAAAGACAACCAATTATCAAAATCAGCTGTATCGTTATTTTGATGAAGCAGCCAGCAACTATAAAGTGAAAAAAAGCAAATAATTTGTAGATAAAAGGAAGACCAGGAAACAGTACAATGTATCCTGGTCTTCTACCGTTTACAACTTATAATGAATATGGTAAAATTACGTTTATTATTGAGAGAAATGAGGCGCAATATGTACGAACAATTACTTATTAAAAATCTATATGATTTAGATCAGACAATTGCAGCAGATTTATTAAACGAACATAATTATCCATGGGAGGTATTACCTCTTATTTCAGAGTTTATCATGACATTAGGAGCTTCCTTGCCAGAAAGTGAATATGACAAAGTAGGTGACAATGTCTGGATTGCAAAAGATGCTTGCGTTGCTCCAACTGCTTTCATCAATGGTCCAGCAATCATTGGTAAAGGTGCTGAAATCCGTCACTGTGCATTTATTCGTGGAAATGCATTAGTTGGAGAAGGAGCAACTGTTGGTAATTCAACAGAGCTTAAAAACGTAGTTTTATTTAACAGCGTTCAAGTACCACATTATAACTATGTTGGAGATTCTATTTTAGGTTATAAGGCACACTTTGGTGCAGGTTCCATTACATCCAATATCAAATCCGACCGTTCCCCAGTCACTGTGAATGTAGATGGCGAAAAAGTGGAAACAGGAAGAATTAAGATGGGTGCCATGGTTGGTGATCATGTGGAAATCGGTTGTAATAGTGTCTTAAATCCAGGAACAATCATTGGTAGAAATTCTAATGTTTATCCATTATCTATGGTTCGCGGATATGTTGCAGAAAACAGCATTTATAAAAAAGCTGGTGAAGTAGCAGGAAAAAGAGTGGACTAAATAAAGAGTTTAATAGAGCTTTTCAGATATCGTTGGAAAGGCTCTATTTTTATGTGCTCAGCACGATACATAAGGACAACGAAATTGCAGTAATTTTCTTTAGGAGGAATAGAATGATAAAATCTCAGGAATTACGTAAGAGAGGCCAAGTGATTATAAAAAAGACAGAAGACACCATACATAAAATGAATTATTATCTGCTGTATACAATGGTATTTGCAATACTATGCATGGCGGTATTCTCGTTTTTCTTTCTCAACGGAAAATCACTTATAACAAGAGGAGATGGACTGTCTCAGCATTTTAATGCATTGACATATTATGGGGAGTGGCTTCGTGAAATTATAAAGGGAGTCGTTGTTGATCATAAGTTTGAAATTCCAATGTGGGACTTATCGATTGGATATGGTGTAGATGTTATAACGACGCTACATTATTATGTAATGGGTGATCCACTTGATTTATTGGCAGTATTTGTACCAATGAGATATACAGAATATCTTTATGACGCATTGATCATTGTTCGAATTTACCTTGCAGGTCTTACATTCTCATATTATGCAAAATCTCATGGTAATAGGAAAGCCGCGACGTTAACAGGAACAATAGCATACTGTTTCTGTGGATATATAGTAATGGCGGCGGCAAGACATCCATACTTTACAAATCCGATGATCTATTTCCCGTTAATCTTGCTGGGGGCAGATCGAATTCTTAATAAGAAGAAGCCAACATTATTTATCGGAATGCTGGCAGTGTCTTGTATTAGTAATTTTTACTTCTGCTTTATGATATGTGTACTAACGGTCATCTATGTGGTCATACGCTATTTATCAATGCGCAAGTTTGAATTAAGACATGCAATAGAAATGATGCTTCAATTTATGAAGTATGCATTAATCGGAATTTCAATGGCTGGAGTGTTATTAGTTCCGGTGCTAAACTTGTTATTAGGCGCACATCGTATGGGAGCAAGTAATCATATTCCACTAGTATACCCTTGGCGTTATTATGTTCAGCTATTTGCCAATTTTGCAACCACAAACAACGATTACTGGACATGTACAGGACTTAGTGTAATTAGTGTAATTGCGGTCATCTTATTATTTATGAAGAAGGATAAGAACAAAGAGTTAAAGATTGGTTTTATCGTAATGACAGCAATGCTGATGATACCTTATGTGGGACATATTATGAATGGATTATCCTATGTATCAAATCGATGGTGCTGGGGGTATGCTGCCTTAGTATCTTACATAGTTGTAAAAATGGTTCCGGAACTGGAGCGTTTAACAAAGAGGGAAGTATTAAAAGTATGTGGAGCAGTGTCTGGCTACCTTGTGCTTACCATGATTAGTTACATATCCAGAACGGAACGTAATGTTGTAAATGGAGTACTATTATTATTTATTGTAATATACTTGTTAATTTCAATTGAATATAAACTGTTTAAGTCCTATATGAAGCAGTTTATATTTGGAGTTACAGCAATCAGTGTTTTCTTAAATGCATTCTATACTTTTTCACTTCAAAAAGGAAACTATATTGTTGATTATGTGGATCAAGGGCAGGCATATAAGAAGCTAACAACGAACCTGGCAAGTCAATTGGTGAAAGAACAAAAAGAGACACCAATCGGTCGATATGATCAAATGAATACGACGAAGATTGACAATACGGCAATGCAGAATAATCTTTATGGTACAGGATTTTACTTTAGTTTAAATAACGGCTATATTTCCCAATATTTAGATGAAATGTATTTAAATATCGGAATTGAACATACGTATAATAACCTAGATGGACGGGCGATCTTAGACACCTTAGCATCGGTGAAACATTTTGTTATTCCGACTAATATGGAAAAGTATTTGCCATACAACTATAATAAGAAAAAGATTTCATCCATAGAGCTCGAAGATGTTTCTAAAGTTGATTCACCGACGGGACTTCCATTGTCAGCTGATAATGCAGGTGTTGATGGGACTACAGGAAAAGTAACTGTAAAGTCAACAATATATGATTTATATAAATCAAGTAACGCCCTTCCGATGGGATACACTTATGACAGCTATATTAGCAGGGAAGACTATGAAAAACTATCTGCAACAGATAAGCAGGAAGCTCTTTTGCAGGGAGTAGTATTACAGGATTCAGACTTGGTGCAAACACAATTAGAATTAAGAAATACCAAACTTCCTTACACCATAGAGACAACGGGCGATATTACAGTAAAAGACGGTGTAATTCAAGTAAATGATAAAAAAGCTACAATAACAGTAAAGTTTGATGGAATAGCTAATAGCGAGACTTATTTAGTCTTTGATGGATTGCGTTATACCTCTCAAAATCCATTATCACTAATTAATGATCAGGTATGGGACACGATGACTACATATGAACAAGGAGAAGCTAAAATAGCGAGTCGAGGATGGGAAAGAGTATTTAACTATACAGGTTCTTTTGACGTGGCTACAAAAGAGGTGACTAAGAATTTGATTTGTTATAGTTACGACTATAACTTTTATACTGGAAAATCCAATTACCTTGTCAACATGGGATACAATAAGGATAAGGTAAAGAAGATGACCATCACGTTCAAAAATACAGGAAAATATGAATTTAATGATATGAGCGTTGTATGCCAGCCAATGGATAAAATTAATGATCAGATCAGTGCATTAAAAGAAAATAAACTTAAAAATGTAAAGCTAAAGACCAATTCTATTTCAGGAAAAATTACTTGTGACAGTGCTAAGATCTTATGCATGTCAATTCCATATAGTGAAGGGTGGACAGCATATGTAGACGGACAAAAGACAGAAGTAAAACAGGCCAATACCATGTACATGGCAGTTGAGCTGGAAGCCGGAGAACACTCCATAGAATTCAGATATCAGACACCAAAGATTTTGTTTGGATGTATGCTTTCAGGAATTGGACTTGTATTATATCTTGGAGTAATTCTTTACTATAGAAAGAAAAAGTAAATATACTGAATCACCAGAATAAGAGCAATGCAGATTGCTCTTATCAGCTTGTCGACAAAGTCGACAAGCTTTGGATGAAATCAGGATTTCATCCAGTGTCGAGGGGAATGATTAGTGCTCACTCGTGCAAGTCCTTCTAAAACAGGACCTATTCGCACTAATCCGATATCCGAAAAGCGCGGTTTCCGGATATCGCTTCCAATGAAAACCTACGGTTTTCAAACTTTCCTCTAAGCAGTGCGTTGGAGTGAATGCAAGATTTCATTTGTCTACAGCCTGATAAGAGCAATGCAGATTGCTCTTATTTTAATATGCATTCCAAAATGTGAAATTTCTGTGAAGAAAAAATCCCAATATGATTGTATTCATATGGAATAAGTGGTAAAATTTTAGCGTTTGCAATATTACGTAAGAAAGAGAGCGTATTATAATGAAACTATCCTTAGTGGTACCTTGTTATAACGAGGAAGATACAATAGAAAAGTTTTACGAAGCAGTCAAGGGTGCATTCATTAATCATATTAAAGAATATGAATTAATCTTTGTAAATGACGGCAGCAGAGATCAAACGTTACATAAATTACATCAGATTTATAATAAGAAAGAGAAAAATATCAAGGTTGTAAGTTTTTCAAGAAACTTTGGAAAGGAAGCTGCAATGTTCGCTGGCTTGAAACAGGCCATTGGCGAATACGTAACCATCATTGATGCAGATTTACAGCAGAGGCCAGAAGTAGTAGTTAAAATGGTTGAAATTCTAGATGAGAAGCCAGAGATTGACTGCGTAGCGGCTTATCAAGAAGAGAGAAAAGAAGGAAAGGTGTTAAGTTTTTTCAAAAATTCCTTCTACAAATTAATTAATAAGATGGCGGAAGTAGATTTTGTTTCAGGAGCAAGTGATTTTCGTACATTTCGCCAGCCAGTAAATCAAGCAATTCAAAATATGACAGAGTATAATCGCTTCTCCAAAGGAATTTTTTCCTGGGTGGGTTTCGAAGTGTTTTATATGCCATATGAAGTGCAGGAACGAGAAGGTGGTACATCAAAATGGTCATTTGTTAAATTATTTCACTATGCCTTAGATGGCATTATGGCATTTACTACGGCGCCATTAAAAATAGCCGTAAGTTTGGGAGGAATTTTAAGCTTTGGATCAGTTGTGTATTTTATTGTATATTTATTAGATTATTTATTAAATCGTCATGAAATGTCACAAATGGAACTCATTATCGGTATAATCTTGCTATTATGCGGGTTACAGCTACTCGTATTGGGTATTATCGGTGAATACTTAGCCAAGCTATATATAGAAGGCAAGAACCGACCAATTTATATTGCAAAAGAAATTCTATCCTATTCTGATGAAAATGAGGAAAAGAAAGATGATCAATAACATAGTAAAACTCTATACCAAGTATAAAGAGATTATTTTATATTTAGTATTTGGAGTGTCCACAACTATAGTGAACTGGTTAATATACATAGGTGTAGTAAAGGTTAGCAGCACAGTTGTAATTGCCAATGCAGTTGCATGGATGGGAGCAGTAACCTTTGCTTACATCACAAATAAAATATTTGTATTTGAAAGTAAATCTACAAAACTTAAGGATATCGTACAAGAGGCAATTAGCTTCTTTATTGCCAGGGCATGCTCCGGTGTATTTGAAATCTTTGGACCAGGGGTATTGATCTCCATTGGATTAAGACAGGAGATATTCGGTATTAAAGGCTTTGTGGCAAAGATTGCGATAAGTGTACTTGTTGTAATCATGAATTATATCCTTAGCAAATTATTTGTATTTAAGAACAAAAATGAAGTAAACCAGCAAGAAGTTTATAGTTAATAAAAAAGGGGAGTTATACTAAGTTAATTTAGTGTAACTCCCCTTTAAAGAAGCAAAATAGCGAACTCCATAATTTAGGAATAGCCTGTAAACCATGATTGTATATAATAAAAAACAATATTTATGTAAAAAAAACGATTTTTTCGTTTCTGAAAAATCCATAAAATTGAAAAAAAATTATCAAAACCTATAGACTAATCGAAAAATTTGTGAGAAAATAGTCTCGTCTGTGGATAAAAATAGATGAGCAGTATCTATTAGGCAGTAATGTTAAATTTTGTATTATAAATACATATAATATGGATTTTATAATTAAATAGCCACAGAAAAAGAAGCGTAACAGTAGTTAAATTACGAAATTGGCGTAATTTAGGTCTATTGCTTTATAAAAATGTATATTGAAAGGAGTTTCAACATGATCTATTCACACGAAGTAGAACAAATGTGTCCAGTAGCTCAAGGTGTTCACCACGGAGCTGCTCCAATCCCAGAAGAAGCAAAATGGGTACAATCTAAACAAATCTCTGATATTAATGGTTTAACTCACGGTATCGGTTGGTGTGCTCCACAACAAGGTGGATGTAAATTAACATTAAATGTAAAAGACGGTATTATTGAAGAAGCATTAGTAGAAACTATCGGATGTTCCGGTATGACTCACTCAGCAGCTATGGCTTCTGAAATCCTTCCAGGATTAACTTTATTAGAAGCTCTTAATACTGACTTAGTATGTGATGCTATCAACACTGCTATGAGAGAATTATTCCTTCAAATCGTATATGGTAGAACTCAATCTGCATTCTCCGAAAATGGTCTTCCAATCGGTGCAGGTCTTGAAGATTTAGGTAAAGGCCTTAGATCTCAAGTTGGTACTATGTACGGAACTCTTGCAAAAGGTCCTCGTTACTTAGAAATGGCTGAAGGTTATGTAACAGAAGTTGCATTAGATGAAGATAACGAAATCATCGGTTACAAATTCATCAACTTCGGTAGAATGATGGACTTCATTAAAGCTGGCGACGACGCTAACACAGCAATGGAAAAAGCTAGAGGTCAATACGGCCGTGTAGCTGATGCTGTTAAATGCATCGATCCTAGAAAACAATAAGGAAGAGGGAGGAAATAAAAATGCCATTATTTGAATCATATGAAAGAAGAATTGACCAAATCAATACTGTTCTTAACAGCTATGGAATTGCTTCCATCGAAGAAGCTGAAAAGATCACTAAAGATGCTGGTCTTGACGTATATAACCAAGTTAAAAGCATTCAACCAATCTGTTTTGAAAATGCATGCTGGGCTTACACTGTAGGTGCTGCAATCGCTATCAAAAAAGGTGCTAGAAGAGCTGCTGATGCTGCTGCAGCAATCGGTGAAGGTCTTCAAGCATTCTGTATCCCAGGTTCTGTAGCTGACGACCGTAAAGTAGGTTTAGGCCATGGTAACTTAGGTAAAATGTTATTAGAAGAAGATACTAAATGTTTCGCATTCTTAGCAGGTCACGAATCTTTCGCAGCTGCTGAAGGTGCAATCGGTATCGCAGAAAAAGCAAACAAAGTACGTAAAGAGCCATTAAGAGTAATCTTAAACGGTCTTGGTAAAGATGCTGCACAAATCATCTCTCGTATCAACGGATTTACTTTCGTTGAAACTGAATTTGATTACTACACAGGCGAAGTAAAGGAAGTTTACAAAAAAGCTTACTCTACAGGTCTTCGTGCAAAAGTTAACTGCTACGGTGCTAACGATGTTCGTGAAGGCGTTGCAATCATGCACAAAGAAGGCGTTGACGTTTCCATCACTGGTAACTCAACTAACCCAACTCGTTTCCAACATCCAGTAGCTGGTACGTACAAAAAAGAATGTCAGTTATTAGGTAAAAAATACTTCTCAGTAGCATCAGGCGGTGGTACTGGTAGAACTCTTCACCCAGATAACATGGCAGCAGGTCCTGCTTCCTACGGTATGACTGATACTATGGGACGTATGCACTCTGACGCACAATTCGCTGGTTCTTCATCTGTACCTGCTCACGTAGAAATGATGGGCTTAATCGGTATGGGTAACAACCCAATGGTTGGTGCTACAGTTGCTGTAGCTGTTTCTGTTCAAGAAGCTGCTGACGCTGGTAAATTCTAAGAAAATAGAATAAATAAGATACCAATATATAATAAGACACGTTATACATTCCTTTGTATAGCGTGTCTTATTTGTGGTATACAAATGAAAAAGAATTGGTAGGATAAATAGTCATGTATAAATTTACAAAGCAGGATACTGCTATATTAAAAGGCGTTGCCATTATTCTAATGTTAGCACATCATTTATTCTTCTTTCCAACCAGATTACCTGAAAAAATGATACCTATTTCTTTTACTAAGATAGATCATATCGACACAGCAGTGTATATTGGGAGATTTGGGAAAATGTGTGTGCCCATTTTTTTGTTTTTAAGTGGATATGGAATTTATAAGACATACATATCAGGACGGTTATCAATACCGGATCGTATTTACAATCTATATATTAAGTTTTGGAAAGTGTTTATTGTATTTGTTCCGATTGGATTCATGTACTTCTCCAATCAGCCACAATATTGTAAACAAGAGGGTTTTTATAATACCTTTGCAAAATTCGAATTAGTAGGACTTGTAAGGAGTTTTACAGGATTAGGATTATGTTATAATCGCGAGTGGTGGTTTTTAAAATATTTTGTAATTACAATATTACTGTTTCCGCTTATTTATAAGGTTGTCAGTAAGAGAACATTTTGGGAAAATGTATGGATCATTATTGCATTTGTAATGGCATTTAAATTTGTGATTAATAACTTGCACACATTTCCTGCATTTGAACCATTAAAGAATAGTTATCTTTATAGTAATTTTGTTGGTAAACAGGAACCATATATCTCATCTTTTTGGATGGGATGTGTTATGGCAAAAGATGATCAGTTTGAAAAGCTTATTTTAAAATATCAACAGCTCAGACTGAATACTATTTTAAAGGATTGCATTGCCCTTACGGTACTTCTTATAGTACGTAACTCCATTATAGGAATAGAAATTGACTGCGTATATACACCAATTTTATGTGTAGTATCCTTAGATTTGCTGAAAAAGAGCAAGCTTATTTCCATGGTATTTATTCAGCTCGGCAAACAAAGCACAAATATGTGGTTAATTCACTCATTCTTTATCTATTATTTTTACGAGTGTGTAAAAATTGTATTATTACCAAAGTATGCGATTTTGGTTCTACCTTGGCTAGTACTAATTTCGTTTGTCTCAGGTGTCTTACTTGATTTTGGATATAAGGTTTTAGCCTATGTGTATCATCTGATAGTAAGGATTTTCCCATTTGACTCTCGTCATACAGGAAGTATGGTTGAAGCAATCGAAGCTGGCAATGTGTAAACTTTATGGAGAAGCTACATGGCGAATAGCTTAGTGGTTGGTGCTACAGTTGCTGTAGCTGTTTCTGTTCAAGAAGTTTCGGACACTGGTAAATTCTAAGAAATTTGATTACGTAATTTCATAGATTAGCTTAAAAATAGTTAGTCACGTCATTAAGGTCTAAAATCCTGATGACGTGGCTAATTTTTTGTATTCTTGTAGACTAGAAAGCAGTCTTTTACTATTGTTAAGTTAAATATGTCTCATAACGAGCTCTAGAAATATCATATAATATGTTATTTATGAAAGTAATAGAGGCTTAATTTATTTGAATATACAATTAGAAGGATTCATAAAGTCGTCGTTACCTTCGAACTCTAATTTTTTATAATAGTCTAATTTCTTATCTAATAGAGCTACACGTTTTTGCATATTGATTACATCTTGCTCTGCTTTTTCTTTTTGTTTTAAAATCATGTTATAGCGTTCTTTACTTGTGCTGTCTCCTTCTTTTGCAAGAGCAATGTATGTTTTGATCTCTGCTAGGGGCATACCAGTATCTCTTAAGCAATGAATAAAATGAATCCATTCTAAATATTCTTCTGGGAATAAGCGGACATTTGTTTTGCTACGTTTCGTGAAGGGAAAAAGTCCTTCATTATCATAAAAACGTATTGTATGGGAAGATATTCCGGTAATTTCTGAAATTTCTTTAACTGTATACATTATAAATCTCCTTAAAAAAAATGTTGACTTAGAGTAACTCTAATATTCTATGATAAGACTATTGTATTTGAAGAATTCTTTCAAGTACAAAATTGCATACTATGAAATGATATAAATTATGATTAGAAGGAGTAAAAATGAAAGTATTATTAGTAAATGGTAGTTCACATAGAAAAGGGTGCACATATACAGCATTAAAGGAAGTGGCAGATACACTAGAAAAACAAGGGATTGAGACAGAAATCTTTCAATTAGGCGCCAAACCGATCTCAGGATGTATCGCCTGTGGTGCTTGCCATAAAACAGAACAATGTTTTATGAATGATCCAGTAAATGAATTTATAGATAAGGCAAAAGATGCAGATGGATTTATTTTCGGATCACCAGTGCATTATGCTTCTGCTTCAGGAATGTTAACTTCCTTTATGGATAGAGTATTTTATACTAACCACACTCATGGGCAATTAGATTATAAACCTGCTGCGGCAGTAGTAAGTGCACGTCGTGGTGGTACTACAGCAACATTTGATCAAATTAATAAGTATTTTACAATGAATAATATGCCGGTTGTATCTTCACAATATTGGAATATGGTACATGGTACTTCTGCAGAAGAAACGAAAATGGATTTGGAAGGTATGCAGACTATGCAAACATTGGGAAAGAATATGGCATGGATGTTGAAAATAATGGAAGCTGGTAAAATGGCAGGAATACAATTACCAGAGAGAGAAGAAAGAATTGCTACAAACTTTATTCGATAGTTTTACTATTATAGTTAGTATATATGACGACATACAATAATATTCATATGATTTCAAAGATGTGTCTTTTGGAGATGCATCTTTTTTGTACAAAAAGTAATGTCTTTATGTGAATGTAAAATAGTGTGAAAAGCCGATACAAAATAGAGCATTTGAGTAATAATATATTAATTTATATTAGGGCTAAATTTAAGGAAAAACATAATTACATATATAGTCATTTGAAGAAATACATTTAGATAAAAATGAATGTGAGTATTTGGTCTAGACTTTCATGGAGATATACTCAAAGTCCAAGTGGTAATGCATATGGTTTTGTAAAAGGTTCATGAGATGGACTTTAGAGAAGCAAGATTTTTTGAATAAATTTTTAATTATACACTGGGAGATACCTTTTAATCATGAAGTGATTTCAGAATAAAAAAGGAACAGTATAACCAATGATATTGACAGTACCCATAAAGTTGCAAATGTGATTATATAATTAGAGGCGTTAGATTTGAAAAAACCTATATATGATTTTTATGAGTTGGATGATGAAAAAATATTATTCGTAGAGAAATATACATTAAAAAAAGAAAATATAAACAATAACAGTATATTTAGATTAAAGGAAGAACCTATACCGGTGTTTGTTTCTGAAAAGGTTAAGGATATAGTAGAAAGGAATTCATTAATAGGATTTCAAATTCTGGAAGTGAAAGTAATATAACTATATGTGTAATAACAAGTATCGGATGTGTTCAATAACACACATGTAGCACACAAAAGTCTGTCAAACTTTAGAATCACCAGCCCCACCCGCTTCTGTTCAAGAAGCTGCTGACGCTGGTAAATTCTAATTTTAGAATAAACTAACTTTATATAAAATGGCATCACATCATAATTTAAAAATAATTATGGTGTGATGCCATTTTTTTATGCATAAGAAGTATCTTATAATGCTATTTGGTTTAGAAGAAAAGAAAAAATATTGAAAGTGATAGGATTTACATACAATCTATGTTAGACTATTAAAAATTTACAATCAGATAGGAAAGGTGAGAGCGACGTGGCAAAGATATTAGTGGTAGACGATGAAAAGTCTATCCGTGACTTGATAAAGATGACACTTTCAATAGAAAACTATGAAGCTGAGGAAGCAGAGGATGGAGAGATGGCATTTAGGATGCTTGAGAAGTCTTCCTATGATTTAGTCCTGCTTGATATTATGCTTCCTAAAATAGACGGATACCAGGTGTTACAAAAATTAAAGGATAAGAATATTCCAGTAATCTTCTTAACTGCAAAAATCACATTACAAGATAAGATATTTGGATTAAGAATGGGCGCAGATGACTATATTACAAAGCCATTTGAACCGATGGAACTGCTTGCGAGGATTGAAACGATTCTGCGTCGAAGCCAGAAATATGCAGTACCAGATGTGGAAGAACCAAAAGATAAGAATGTGCTTAGATTTGAAGATATTACTATGTATCTGCAGGAGCGAAGTGTAAAGAAGGGGAATCAGGAAATTATATTAACTGTAAAAGAATTTGATTTACTTAAGACATTTATAGAAAACAAAAATATTGTTTTAAGCAGAGAGATTTTGTTAGATAAGATATGGGGATATGATTATTTTGGTGGTACCCGTACGATTGATATGCATGTAAAACAAATTCGAGAGAAATTAGATTTAAAGGAATCGTTAGAGACAATTTATAAAGTGGGATATAAATTAAAAGGATGAGATAAAGCACGATGAAACTTAAAAACAAATTATTAATTAATTTTACAATCTTATTTTTTGTACTCTTGAATTTATCAGGTTATTTTTTAATACAGACAATCTTCATTAACTCTATAGATAATGCAATAGAAAGTGGCTATAAGGAGTATGCGATTATTTATACTAACCTAAAGTCAGGGGAAGATATGAATAGATTGTTTTTTACAGACACAGATATAATCCGGATTAAGAATGATACGTATTTAAATAATGTTGAAAGCTCTTCATTAAATCTTGAGGTACGTGATATGAATGGAGAGATTATTTATTCTACTATGGAGAGTCAGTACCCATTAAAGGTCGGAATGGAACAGATTTCAGATGATCATATAACTCGTTATGTTGTGACAGTTAATGAGGAGGGAAAACATGAGCTTGTAGTTAATAAGAGGATTACTCTTTCAAATAAGGAATACTATTTAACTTATATTAATCAAATAGAAGATGTATATCAGGAGCGAAATAACTATTTTATATTGTTGTTTATTTATAATATTATTAGTAGTTTTGTTGCCATTATAGTAATCTATTTTTTCACAGATACGATTACGAGGCCATTATATGCTTTTATTAAGAATATAAATGAGATTATCAATAAAAATTATTCTTACAAACTAAAGAAGGAATCGAGTATTAAGGAGATTCAGGATTTGACAGATAGTTTTAATATCATGGGGAAGGAAATTTCTTCTCAAATCGATATGCTTGAGAAGAAAAGTGAGGAAAAGCAGCGTTTCATTGATAGCCTGACTCATGAGATTAGAACACCACTCACATCAATTATTGGTTATTCTAGTCTGTATATAAATAATCCGACTATGAAGCCTGAAAACCTAATGCCGTTATTTGAACAAATTTATGACAGTGGGAAACGTATTGAAAGTCTTACTGAGAATCTGATTAAGCTGATCACATTGGATAAGTCTGTATTAGAGATGACAGAGATTAGCGTATTAGATTGTATAAAAAAAATAGTTCATGTATTTAATAGTACAGTTTGTAATGAGCGTGTAAAAATTACGATAGAGGGTGAGGATTTTACAGTAATTGCAGATGAATACCTGTTAACTACATTGTTTTCCAATTTTATTGATAATGCTATAAAGGCAACGGAAGAAAAAAAGGATAGAAAACTGAAGATTAGTCTGCAACATGGTACGGTAATCATTAGCGATAATGGAAAAGGAGTCCCTAGTGAAGACCTAGATAAAATATTTGAGCCGTTTTTTATGGTGGACAAATCAAGAAAAAGAACCATGTCCGGATTTGGACTTGGACTCTCAATATGTGCTGCAATTATACAGATTTTAGATATACAATTTGATATTACAAGTCAGTTGAGAGAAGGTACAGATATTATTTTAGGGTTCAATGGAGGTTCTAATGAAAAAATATAGAATCGTTACAATGATTTTTTTATTTATAGCAGGTATATCGTGTGCAGTCTTTTTTTATCAGCCGTTGAAAGAAAATCAAGTTTATGAAAAGGAATTAGTACTGAAAGAGGACAATGAGACAAAAGTAAGTAAATGGGATGAGGAAAAATTAATTCTGAAAGCAAAGGATACCTTTCAAACATTGCTTGGACTTAAAATACAGGAAAGTAAGTATGATGCAGTAGTAAAGTTTGAGATTATAGCACTAAATGCAGGAGATAAAGAAAAGCGGGAGGTAGCAAGAGTATCATTTTTAGATAAAAAATATAATGCTACAGAGTATATCGTAGCATATGACACGGAAACAGGGGAGCTGGTAGAGCTATATTCAGTTTATTGAGATAAGAATAATGGAACAAGAAAAGATGAGGCTTACTTAGAAAAAATAGCAAAAGAGTTCATTTTCCAGGTTACAGAACTAGAAAGAAACGATATAGACTATGAAGCATATATGCAAGGAAGTACTTATTTTGTGCAGTGTATAAGCAAGAATGAACCAAAAGAAATTGAGCTATATGTAAATAGTTATACAGGAAAGGTTATATTTTATCAAACACTTAGACAATAATTTTACAGATAATTTACAAGGTATAAATAGTTACTATAAAGTATTTGGTTACAATGGAGGAAGCCAATGGTAGAGGAGACTAATACAAAACTATGAAAATAAAAAAGATAGGTATGTTTTTGGGAGTAGTTACAATTCTCTTTTTGCTACTATATATTTACGGGTTTTATATTGAACCAAATATGATTATTGAGAAAGAGTGCACGTTGACAACTACGGAGAAAGAGACGAAGGAAGAAATAAAGATTATTCAGCTTTCTGATATAGAGTTAAGTAGTAACTTTAGTTTGGATAAGCTATTAGAGGTGGTTAATAAGGTAAATGCACAGAAACCAGATATTGTTGTATTTACTGGCGATTTATTTCAAGATTTCTCCAAGTACAATGAAATGGACGAGGTTATTCAGAAATTATCAAGTATACAGTCACGTTACGGTAAATATGCCGTTTATGGTAATAAGGACTATGGTGGTGGCGCAGGAAGTTATTATGATGAGATTATGAAAGAGGCAGGATTCAGAGTATTGGTAAATGAGGATGCGGAAATTGATACAGAAAATGGGCAGAAGATATTAATTGCAGGTGTTGATGATGAATTATGGGGAAATCCAGATATTGAGCAGACAAGTACACATGTTAAGGATAAATATGACTATCGTATCCTGCTTGCTCATGAGCCTAGTTTGGGAAAGAAGTTTGTAGAGGAGCCATTTGATGTGATTTTGACGGGACATTCTCATGGAAAGCAAGTGAATATTCCATTAATTAGCAAATTAGTTATGAAAGATCATGTTGGTGATGGTGAAATGAGAAGTGGTTTCTATGAATTTAATGATACTAAGCTTTATGTAAATACAGGACTAGGTACATCACAGATTTCGGTAAGAATTTTTGTGCCACCTGAAATTGTAATATTTAATTTGAAACTATAAGAAGAATAAAATATAGTCGATAAGGAATGTCATAAATATAAGGGGCATTCCTTTTTTTATATTGCAAAGAAGCTTAGATGTATAGTTTTATACGAATATTTTACAACTACCTTACAATTAACAAAAAGGATACATATATTAGTGGGTTATGATTGAAAACGAATTAATAACAACATAAAGGGAGAATATATGAGACATAAAAATAAGATAAAACGACATTTCAGAAAACTACTTATGTTAGTAGTAGTACTAATTTTAGGCACTGGAATTTATTTAAACTGTTTTGCAAAGACAAATAATAAAGTAGAAGATGAATTTCGAGTACTTGAGGTAAATAAAAAAGTTGACACGAATCAAATAAGTAGTGAGGCACAGGCATTATTGCAGGCAACAGAAAAGCCAACAGAGGCACCTAAAAAAGAAATGGAAAAGGTAGAAAAAGTAGAACAAGAAAAGAGTGGAAAGGTTGTCTATCTGACATTTGATGATGGTCCTTATAAGTCAACGCCAGAGCTTTTAGATGTTTTAGATAAATATAATGTAAAGGCAACATTTTTTGTAACGGCACAGTTCCTAACTGGACAAAAGTTAATTGACAGCCTTAAGGAAATTGATCGAAGAGGACATGTAGTGGCAGTGCATACCTTTTCACATAGGTATAATGAAATCTATAGTTCAGTAGATAGTTACTTAGAGGATTACGAAAAGATGGCAGATATTATTTTTGAGGCAACAGGAAAAAGAAATAACATCTTCCGATTCCCAGGTGGAAGTAATGCAGGATACAGTTCTCATATTAGAGAAGATCTTTTAAGTGCAGTGAAAAGCAAAGGATTAGTTTATTATGACTGGAATGCCTATGATGGAGATTGTGATGGATTTACAGGTGAAAAGCTAATTGAAAAGGCAGTAACGGAGAGTAGTTATAAAGACAAGAGTATTTTGTTAATGCACGATATTCCTGGAAAGGAAGCAGTAATAGATGCTTTACCCTCTATTATTGAACAATTACAGAAAAAAGGATATGAATTTAGAACATTAAGTAAATTAGTTAAGCCAATCCAATTTGAGTCCATAGATTAGGAATAGGGATTACAAGTAAAGCTGTCAGAAGAACTTAATAACTTTATATATAGAACTGCACCCGTCATGGTACGAAAAAGTACTGTGTTGGGTGCGATTGTTTTAGCTATTCTGAGACTGATAATGTAATTGTATACGCAAATCAAGATGGACTTGTTGAAAAGCTTGATGATGTTGCCCAGCACAATCTTGAAGTAGATACCTTTGATGAAGATGCAGAGCATTTTGATGAACTTGTGGAGCTTTGGAAAGAGGTATGTAGAAGTAGGATAGCTGAGGCTTATGAGGAATACATGGAATTAAAAAGGCAAAGATTTTAGAAGTAAAGATAAGGAATATTATATTTAGTAACAATATATAGTGATGCAGATAGATATGCTAAGTAGCACACAAGTATCCTTTACATTCCTGAAAATTCACTCCTACCGTTTCTGTTCAAGAAGTTTCGGACACTGGTAAATTCTTATGGGTGTAGTGTGCAAAAAGATACAGATAATAAAAGTATAGGTCAGTGGTGAAAAGGAAGATGCAAGTGTCTAAAAAACGTTATTTTATTATAGTATCTCATTGTCTGCTTAATCCATCAACCAGAGTACATTTATTAGGAAGACGATATCAGGTTGCAGAGAAAGTCACCAGTTATTTTTTGAGTAAACATATCTCAATTATTCAGCTTCCATGTCCAGAGTTTACGGCAATGGGGTATTGGAGAAATCCCCAGGGAAGACAGCAGTATGATAATGTGTTTTTTCGAAAGCATTGCAGAGAGTCATTGGAAAGCTACGTGGATATGATTTGTGAACTTCAAAATAATGCAAATACACTTTTGTGTTTTATCGGAATACAAGGCAGCCCTAATTGCAGTATATACTGGGGAAAGCATAAGGAAAATAAACACAAAACAGAATCCATGGTGGAGGACGAAAAATCACAGGATCAAACGACTGTATATGGTGTTATGACTGAAGTATTAGATGAGATGTTAAATGAGCGAGGAATTAGTATTCCTTATATTGAAGCACCAGTAAAAGAAAGTATGGACTCAGAGCGAACGATTGATTTTTTCCATCATCTGGATAATTTACTTGAAACAAAAAAACAATACGAAACGAATATAGAATGTGAACAGGAAGAAAGAGGCACCAAAGAAGTAAAATAGCTTTACGTGATGTTATTATTTATTCAATGGTTTTCACATTTTGTGTATTTTAGAAATTAGGTTGACAAACCATAATCAGTTTGTTAAAATCATCCTCAATACTACAAATTGGAAAGAGGAAAAAAGAAGATGAATCATAACACAAAAGCAATCAACCAAAAAGTTTTTACTAGTACTATCTGGCGTTTCAGATAGGTTGTGTTTGTGTTTTGATTTAACGAAACTTTAAATCAGCATAGATACAATCTCTTTTTATTAAGCGATTGTATCTATGCTGGCCTTTTCAATGAGAAATGAAAACAGGGTCACATAGATTTTTCTATGAGGCTCTGTTTTTTTGCATTTCTAGCAAAGGAGCTTACATAGGAGAAATGAGACTTTTGTATAGATAGAATTACTAGGAGGAAAAAATGAAGAAACAAAAGAGAGAACAGTTTACATCGAACATGGGGTTTATTCTATCTTGTGTAGGTGCAGCGTTAGGACTGGGAAACATATGGATGTTTTCTTACAAGCTTGGAAAGTATGGGGGGGCTGCCTTTTTAATTCCCTATTTTCTGTTTGTATTTTTATTGGGAACGACAGGACTCATAATAGAATTTACCTTTGGCAGAATGCATAAGACGGGATCATTCGCAGCAATTAGAAAGATATTTGAAGGCAAAGGTTACAAAGGCAAAAATATTGTTGGACTAGTACCTACCATTGGTACGGTGGGAGTATTTATGTTTTACTCGATTGTAATTGGATGGATCTTAAAGTATTTTTGCATGAGTGTGACAGGAAAGATTGGTGAAATTGATCCAGAGGCTTATTTTAATGGATTTGCAGGGACAAAGGATGCAATGCCATGGTTTATTGTAGCAGTAGTGATCATCGTTTTTATAATTTGTCTGGGAGTCTCTAAAGGAATTGAACGATTAAATAAGATTGTAATGCCAATGTTATTACTCTTATTTATCCTGTTAACCATAAGAGCAATCACCTTACCTGGAGCAATGGAAGGCGTAAGACATCTGATTATTCCAAGATGGGATCTGATAGCAAAGACAGAAACATGGATTATGGCATTAGGACAGGCATTCTTTACCGTATCCTTGTCGGGATGTGCATTAGTTGCTTATGGAAGCTATGCAAAAGACAGTTATGATATTCCAAAATCAGCAATAATGACGGCAGTATTTGATACAATTGCAGCGTTATTAGCATCTTTTATGATTATTCCAGCAGTTTATGCGTTTGGACTTAATCCGACGGCAGGACCATCTTTGCTATTCATTACGGTGCCTAAGGTATTTCAAAGTATGCCATATGGCAATGTAATTAGTGCCTTATTCTTCTTAAGTATTATATTTGCTGCAATCTCGTCTGGCGTCAATATGCTAGAGGGACCTGTGGAGGCAATTGTATCCGTATCGAAAGTTTCAAGGAAAAAAGCAGCGGTTGGTGTTGGTATTATTGCTGTATTATGCTCCATTCCGATTGCAATGGATTTAAATCTATTTGATCTTTTTGTAAATGTAATGACAATTGTGATTACTCCGTTGGGAGCGTTAATTGTCGCAATTGTATTTTTCTATACAAACAAGAAGGAACAGATCTTAAGAGAAGTAAATAAAGGAGCAAAGCGTAAGCTTGGCAATGGATTTATGATAATGGGCAAGTACGTGTTCACTTTGATCACATTGGTTGTCATTATCGTAGGAATTGGATACGGTGGAATAGGTTGATCGTATTATAAAAGATTTATAGCAAAATAAAAATATAGTCATATCATTTTAATTAACTTTATTATGATGTGACTATTTTTTATTTTGTCAATAAAATATAAAAAAATGCACAATATATCATTAGGAAAGGAAGTGGCTGAAATGGAAGATTTGTCAAAAGAACTTGTTGAAGAGCTGAACTGCGACACAGTATTCACCATTCCGATTTTTGGTGGAATAGCAGTTGCAGAGTCAGTGGTGATTACCTGGCTGATCATGGCAGTACTGCTTGTTTTATCGATTTGTCTTGTTCGTAACCTGAAGGTAAAAGGTGCAGGAAACAAGCAGCTTCTTCTTGAAGTAGCAGTTGGCGGAATGTATGCATTCTTTAATGACACCATGGGTGAGCATGGAAGAAGATATACGCCATATCTTTGCACAGTAGGCATTTATCTTGCAATTGCTAATCTGATTGGATTAATTGGGATTAAGCCACCTACGAAAGACTTAGGGGTAACCGCTGCATTATCGCTTATGAGCATTCTGCTAATTGAATATGCAAGGATTCATCAGAGAGGAACGAAGGGATGGATCAAAGGATTTGCAGAGCCCATTGCAATTATTGCACCAATCAATGTGCTGGAGATATTTATTCGACCACTTTCTTTATGTATGCGACTGTTTGGTAATATATTAGGTTCCTTTGTCGTCATGGAACTGATTAAGTTGATCGTGCCAATCGTCGTGCCTGTCCCATTTAGTTTCTATTTTGATATTTTTGATGGATTGTTACAGGCATATGTTTTCGTATTTCTTACATCACTATTTGTAAGAGAGTCAGTAGAGTAAAGAGAAAAGGAGCAGATATTATGTCAACATTAATTGCAATCGGAGCAGGAATTGCAGTATTAACTGGTATTGGAGCCGGTATTGGTATCGGAATTGCTACAGGAAAGGCTACAGAATCCATTGCCAGACAGCCTGAGGCAGAAGGCAAGATCAGCAAGTCATTACTTCTTGGATGTGCACTTGCAGAAGCAACTGCAATCTATGGTTTTGTTATTTCCTTGTTAATCATTCTTTTATTAAAATAACGAAAAAATAGTGAAAGGTTGTAGAGGACCATGCTAAGACTGGATTGGAACATTGTTTTTACAATCATAAATATTCTTATTTTATATTGGATCTGTAAGAGATATTTATTGAAGCCGGTTATGGCAATTATCGAAAAAAGACAAAGTATGATTGACTCACAAATGGCAGATGCTGAGGAAAAGCAGAGTAAGGCCACTGAGCTTGAGAAGAAGTGTGAGAATATTCTTAGCGGAGCTAAACAGGAGTCAGCCCAGATCATTGATCAGGCAAAAAACAGGGCAGACAAAGAATATGACAGCAAGGTAAAAGAAGCGGATAAACAGGCGGCAATCGCATTAAAGCAGGCACAGGAGAATATTGAAATGGAGAGGCAAAGGGTAATGAGCAGTCTGAAGTCAGAGATTTCAAAGCTTGCTCTGCTGTCTGCGGAAAAGATTCTTCATGAAGAAAGCACAAAGGAACTAAATAAGGGAATATACAATCAATTTTTAGCGAAAGCAGGAGAACTCAATGACACAGATTGAAATGAATTATGCAATTGTCTTGTATGAACTAAAGGTATCGGAAGAAGTCATTTTAAACTGCAAGAAGATATTTGAAGAAAATCCTGTGCTATTAAAAAGTCTTACCAGTCCTGTGGTAGATGCCAAGGCAAAACGACGTGTGATTGAACGTATTTTTCCGAAAGAGATGACGAATTTTCTAAAAGTGTTATGCGACTACCAGACAATTGGAAGTATTGAAGAAATCTTTCGGGCCTATACGGCATATTCCAATGAACAGAAAGGCATCATCAAGGCAATTTTATATTGTTATAAAGAACCGGATGAGAAAGAAATCCAAGGATTTAACCGGTACATTGCCAAACGGTATGGAAAGAAGAAGGTAACTCTAAAAATTGAGGAACGAGCTGACTTATTAGGTGGATTTTTACTTCGTGTCAAAGATTACGAGATTGATTGGAGCCTGAAAGGACGGTTAGAGCAGTTAAAGCAAATTTTAGTTAGAGGGTGATATCCATGAGCTCAATTAGTTCAGAAGAAATTATATCCATATTACGAGAGGAAATAGTTAATTATGAGTTCAATCTGGATGAGCAGGAAGTTGGTTCGGTTATCTGGGTTGGCGACGGCATTGCTACGATTTATGGGATTGAGCATGTCATGTACGGCGAGATCATTATATTTGAAAATGGTATGAAAGGGCTGGTTCAGGATATCCAAAGAGACCAGATTGGCTGTATCATACTAGGAAAAGATAAGGAAATTAAGGAAGGCACCAAGGTATCCAGAACAAAGAGAAGAGCAGGAATTCCCGTTGGAGATGGATTTTTGGGGCGTGTTGTTGACGCACTTGGTGCACCGATTGATGGAAAAGGGGAAATTCCTTCTTCAGAAATCAGGCCGATTGAAAATGAGGCACCTGGAATTGTTGATCGTAAGTCTGTAAATCAGCCGATGCAGACAGGAATCCTTGCAATTGATTCCATGTTCCCAATCGGACGTGGACAAAGAGAGTTGATTATTGGTGACCGCCAGACTGGTAAGACGGCGCTGGCAATGGATACAATACTTAACCAGCATGATAAGGATGTCATTTGTATCTATGTAGCAATTGGCCAGAAGGCATCCACGGTTGCTAAGATTGTAAGTACACTAAATAAATATGATGCCATGAGGTATTCCATTGTCCTATCAGCTACAGCAAGTGATTCCGCATCCCTTCAGTATATTGCACCGTATTCCGCAACCTCCTTGGCAGAGTATTTTATGTATCAGGGAAAAGATGTCCTGATTGTCTATGATGATCTGTCAAAGCATGCCGTTGCGTATCGTGCAATTTCATTATTACTGGAGCGTTCTCCGGGCAGAGAGGCGTATCCGGGAGATGTATTCTATCTTCACTCCAGATTATTAGAAAGGTCTTGTAAGCTCAATGATAAATTAGGGGGAGGTTCCATTACCGCCCTTCCAATGATTGAGACATTAGCTGGAGATGTTTCAGCATATATTCCGACCAATGTTATTTCCATTACAGATGGACAGATCTTTTTGGAAAGCGATTTATTCTTCGCAGGCATGAGACCTGCCGTCAACGTCGGCTTATCCGTATCAAGAGTTGGTGGAGCTGCACAGACAAAAGCAATGAAAAAGGCTTCCGGCAGCATCCGTATTGATTTGGCGCAATTTCGTGAAATGGAAGTGTTTACACAATTTAGTGCGGATCTGGATGAGAGCACCAAGCAGCAGTTAAAACATGGCCATGTATTAATGGAATTATTAAAGCAGCCATTATATCATCCATTAAGCCTTGCAGATGAAGTCATTACCCTGGTGGTTGCCAATACGCATATGTTATCTGAGATTGAGACTAGCCGAGTGAAGGAATTCCAACAGGGAATGCTTAGCTTTATACGCACAGAACATCCTGAGATAATAAATCAGATCGCTGATACGAAAGAGCTTGCCGATGAACAGAGAGAGGCCATTATCACGGCTGTAAATGAGTATAAAAGTAGGTGGGTATAGATGGCTAGTACAAAAGAGATTCAAAAGAGAATGAGAAGTATTAAAGATACGATGAAGATTACCAATGCAATGTACATGATCTCCTCTTCGAAACTACGCGGAGCAAAGAAACAGCTTGAAGATACAGAACCTTATTTTTATCTGCTTCAGGCAAGCTTCTCAAGATTTTTAAGACATATACCGGGATCAGACAGTATTTATATCCATCCAAAGAATGATAAAAAAGAAGAAGAGATCCAGAGAGGCTATATTATCGTAACAGCAGATAAAGGTATGGCAGGAGCTTATAATCATAATGTATTCAAGATGGCACATGCAATCATGAAACAGAGCCCAAACAATCATTTATTTGTTGTTGGTGAACTGGGAAGGCATCATTTTGCCAAGGAAGCAGTGGATGTGGATACACAGTTCCACTACACAGTTCAAAATCCAACCTTAAGCCGCGCAAGGACCATATCAGAACGGGTTCTTTCGCTATACGAAGATGATAAGCTGGATGAGATCTATATTATCTATACAAGAATGATAAATGCAATGAGCATGGATGTGGAATTTGAGCGCTTATTACCATTACACATGGAGTCTTTATTAAAGAATAAGCATGAAGTATATGCAGATGATTGGACTGCCTATCCATCCTGGGAGCATTTATTAAACCATATGGTACCAAACTATATGGCAGGTGTCATTTATGGCGCATTAGTAGAGTCTTATGCCAGTGAGCAGACCGCCAGGATGACAGCCATGGAAAGTGCAACAAAGAGTGCAAAGGATATGCTGCAGCTATTAATGGTGGATTATAACCGGTTAAGGCAGGCAGTAATTACTCAGGAGTTAACTGAGGTTGTAAGTGGTGCCAAGGCACAAAAACGAAAAAAGAAACGCTAGGTGGAAAGGAGTTCTTCCCACTAAAGTGAGGAATATAGAATGGAAAAAGGGAAAATCGTACAGGTACTAGGACCTGTCATAGATGTGCAATTCGAAAATAGTAATTTGCCACCGTTAGACGATGCAATTGAGATCCAAAACAACGGAAAGCTATGTGTTGCCGAGGTGGCACAGCATATAGGCAACAACACGGTTCGCTGCATCTTATTATCCTCTAGTGAAGGGTTGTCCAAAGATATGGAGGCAACCTATGAAGGACATGGGATACGGGTACCGGTTGGCGAGCAGACATTAGGAAGGTTATTTGATGTATTAGGTCAGACGATTGATGATGGTCCACCGATTACAGATTGTGAGCAGTGGGAAATCCATAGAGATCCCCCTTCCTTTGAAGAGCAGAGCCCGGCAGTCGAAATGCTGGAGACAGGAATTAAAGTTATTGATTTGCTGGCTCCTTATGCTAAGGGCGGAAAGATCGGCTTATTTGGCGGAGCCGGAGTTGGAAAGACCGTTTTAATCCAGGAATTGATTCGCAATATTGCCACAGAACATGGTGGATATTCTATCTTTACCGGAGTTGGAGAACGATCCAGAGAAGGAAATGACTTATGGGTTGAAATGAAAGAGTCCGGAGTTATTGAAAAGACCGCACTAGTTTTTGGGCAGATGAATGAACCACCAGGAGCCCGTATGCGAGTTGCCGAAACAGGGCTTACCATGGCGGAATACTTTAGAGAGCACGAACATCAGGATGTGTTATTGTTTATTGACAATATCTATCGTTTTGTGCAGGCCGGAGCAGAAGTATCTGCATTATTGGGACGTATGCCATCGGCCGTAGGATATCAGCCAACACTTGCAAATGAAGTGGGAGAGCTACAGGAGAGAATTGCATCCACGGTAAATGGTTCGGTTACATCGGTACAGGCAGTTTACGTACCGGCAGATGACTTAACGGACCCGGCACCGGCAACTACATTTGCTCATCTAGATGCAACCACGGTATTATCAAGAAAAATCGTGGAGCAAGGGATTTATCCGGCAGTAGATCCTCTTGAATCCAGTTCCAGAATACTTGAGGCGGATGTTGTTGGAGAAGAGCATTATGAAACAGCCAGAAGAGTGCAGGAAATTCTTCAGAAATATACAGAGCTGCAGGATATTATTGCAATTCTGGGCATGGATGAATTATCGGATGAGGATAAGGTTACCGTACTCCGCGCAAGGAAGGTGCAAAAGTTTTTATCACAGCCGTTTCATGTTGCTGAGAATTTTACCGGTGTCCCAGGAAAATATGTACCAATCAAGGAAACAATCCGTGGATTTAAGATGATTATTGATGGCGAGATGGATGAATATCCGGAAATCGCATTCTTTAATGTGGGTACTATTGATGAAGTGGTAGAAAAAGCAAAGACACAGGACACGAAAGCGGAGGAGTCATAACATGGAGGCATTCTATGTAAGAGTCATTGCTTGTGACCATACGTTTTATGCAGGACTATGTAAGCAGGTAATCATTCCGCTTGAAGACGGAAGCTATGCAATTCAGGCACACCATGAGAATGCTGCATTTGCAGTAGAAATAGGCGAATTGTATATCCAGCTTGAGAGTGGTGAGTGGGCGCTAGGTGTTGTAGGAAAGGGCTTTGCCCAAGTAAGTCATAACAGGGCAACGATTATTGTAGATACGCTAGAGACACCGGAACAAGTGGATCGAAGAAGGGCTATGGAAGCTAAAGAGCGAGCAGAGGAGCAGCTTCGTCAAAAGAAGAGTATTCAGGAATACTACCATTCCAATGCCTCGTTAGCAAGAGCAATGTCTCGTTTGTCGATTACAAATAAAAAGACACGACATTAGTAATGAAAAAAGATAGAGGAAGGAAAGACACGCAGGATGCGTTAGGCTTTTCTTCCTTCTTTTAGTTGAAATATCATGTCGTATTGGCACCATGTATGCTATTATAGTCGAGGAGAAACAATACAAAGGAGAGAGAAGACCATGAGAATTTCGGATTTGATTAACCTGGCTCAACGATATCTGACGTTAGGACTTGTAGCGCTGGTTGTTATGGCGCTTGTATTTGTCATAGGATATTTTTTAGTCTATCGAAGAGTGTTAAAGGGAGAGAAGAAAGTTAGAGTAGTAAGGCTTTTATGGTGGGCAGTATTGATTTGCTATGTGATCGTTGTAATTGGTGCAACGCTGATGGGACGAAGCGGCTTCTGGCAAAATACAAAGATTATGCCATTGTTCTATTCCTATCTTGAAGCTTGGGTGAATTTCTCCACCTCTTCATGGAGAAATATCATATTGAATATATGCATGTTTGTACCTCTTGGTTTTTGGCTGCCAGTCGGAATGAAAAAGTTTCGATGTTTTTGGAAGACGTATTTGACTGGATTTGCATTCACTATGTTGATTGAGTTGACACAGCTGCTACTAAAACGCGGAATATTTGAACTGGATGACATAATGAATAATACATTAGGTACCATGATTGGGTATGGCTGTTTTGTTTTTGCATATGCAGTGTGTGCATATATAAGAAAGAACAAAGAGGAGAAGAGAAGCTTAGTAAGCATTCTAGCCCTTCAGCTGCCGCTTGTAATAACGTTAGCTGTGTTTATGACCATATTTGTTACATATGAACAGAAAGAACTTGGCAATGTAAGTTATCAATATATATACAAATATGACAAGGATTTAATTGATGTAACTACTACCAAAACGTATAGTGATCAAAGGACAGAGCTTCCGGTATACATCAGCCCTACAGCATCCAAAGAAGAGTGTATACAATTTGCAGAACAGTTCTTTCATGGTTTGGGAGAAGAGCTGGACCAGACTAGAAATGATTTTTATAATGACACAGCAATTTTCTATGCTATGGATACCTATAATCTATGGGTTGACTATAAGGGAGAAACCTATAGCTTTACAGATTTTGATGCCTTATTTGAGGAGGTGTCTTCGGAGAAGAGAGCAAATGTATCCGAGAAGGAAATTCGCGAAGCCCTGTTAACATATCAGATCGACGTGCCGAAACAGGCAGAATTTAAAGTGTTAGAGTCCGGGCAATATCAGTTTACCGCAGATATGATCAGTGAAGGATCCGGAATTATAAATGGATCATTGGTTTGTGGGTATTATGGCAACAGACGTTTCTCTACAATCGAAAACAACTTGATTTCATGCTCCTTATATAAACAGTTGGAGGCAATTAGTGAGAAAGAGGCTTACGAAAGAATTTGTGAAGGGAAATTCAATTCCTATGAAAGTGGCCGGATTACTCTTGAAGTTAGAGAGTGTAAGTTAAAGTACGTATTAGATACAAAAGGCTTCTATCAGCCAGTCTATCAGTTTGCCTGTACAGTAAATGGGCAAGAAGAAACGATTACAATACCTGCATTAAAATAATACTAAAATTGTACGATATATATAGTAGAGTTTACGATAGCATAGGTAAGCAAGTTAAGCAGAAATAAGAGATACTATGTTCGGATTAGGATGTATAAGACGGTAGATAAGAAAACATACTACAGTTCTTGCAGCGGTGTAAAAAACACTGTTATAAAAAAATAAAATCTTAAACGAAAGAGCCGATACCATAGCTAGATTTAGTCATGGTATCGGCCCTTCATTTATCTATAAAGTCGTAAAACGTTCCTTTTAGCTTTCTTATTACTTAATTTTTAGCTTTACTGAGTGCATTTTGTACGGCTTCTTTTAATCCGTTGGAGGAGTACGTTGCTCCACTTATTGCATCAACATTGGTGCTTTGGCTGCTAATGATCTTATCAAGGATTGGAGTTGCTAGATTAAAGATAGCAACAGTCTCTTCATGATCATCAACTGTAATCTTATAAATCTTTCCGTCTCGAATTCTTACAGATACTGTAATGGTACCATTTCGACCAGTACCGGAACCAGTATAGGAACCATCCTTATAGGCAGGAGCAGCAGTTGGAGCTTTTGTCGGAGCTACAGTAGCAGTAACCGTCGGAGTTTTTGAAGCAGCAACCGAAGGAGCCTTAGTGGAAATAGCCGGAGTTTTTGTAGCAGCTGCTGTAGGGACTTTGGTAGATACACTTACAGGAGCTTTTGTAGAAACCACAGCAGGGGCCTTTGTAGAAGCTGCCGCTGTGTTGGTAGTTGTCTGAACAGGTGCAGCAGTCTTGGCAGTTTCTGTATTAGCTACGGCAGAAGTTGCGGTTGTTGCAGAAGGAGAGGCTGTTTGAACAGGTTCGTCTGTATTTGGAGAGAAAGTCTCTTCTTCAACAACTGGAGAGGCAGAAGGAGCATCTGAGCTGTATGTTAAAGCCTCCGTCTCCATAGGGAAAGTAGTTCCTTGTTCAGGAGAAGTAGTTTCTACCTGTGCTACTTGCTGTGAACCATTAGATGCAGTTTTCATGTTAGAGATTATAAGGTAGAATACAATGATTACAAAAAGACTCCCGGAAATGATCGCGGTGTATTTTAGTAACTTTTCTTTGGTGTTTTTTTTCATAATACTATAGTAGACCTTTCTAGTAATTAGAGAAATTTTATTTGATTTAATGCTAGCATGATGAAAAATCTAAGTCAATATAGAACGAGATGGACAAAAGTATATCTTTTCTCAGTTAAGAGAGTTTGACTCTTGCAGGCAATAAGATTATTATTACGTTGTAAAAGTTTTACAATGACAATAATAAGGGAGTGGAAAAATGAGCAACACATTAATCTTTTACGAAAAAGAAGAAGAGTCAGAAAGCATAGGTAAAGTGATTGGAAGCATAGTAATCAACACGAAGAAGATGCCAATTAATGAAGAGGCAGATAGTTTTTCTAATTATAAGAATATGATTGTAATCACTACATATCATAACGCAAGGACTTCCATAGAAAAGATAAAAAATAACGTATCACTTCATAGTCGTTTAAGTAATCTTATACTTGTACTTACAGGAGAAAAAAAGAAGGAGCAGCAGGAGGACTTCCAACCGCTGCTTAGAGAGATTAATAAGGAGGCACATATAAAAGTCATTTTTATTGAAGCACAGGAAAATGTGCCACAGATTGCAGCAAAGCTAGCTGAACAGATCAACCAGCCAGAAAAAGCAATGCCAAAGGATGAGCTGCTAGAAGAAGTAGAGGCATTTCTAAAGAAGCATAATACATGTGGACTGGCAACTGGAGCAGGTTCGTTTGTCCGTTGTACGCCCATTGAATATGAGTATATAAATGGCGCACTTTACATAATAACAGAAGGAGGAAACAAGTTTGTTGGCATCCTTCAAAATCCTAATGTATCAGTAGTGGTGTTTGAGCCTTATACTACCATGGCAGAATTAAACGGTCTTCAGATTATGGGCACGGCTAAGTTAGTGGAGGCAAACAGTAAAGAATACATAGAGGCATTTCATAGAAAGGGAATTCAGGAGGAGACGTTATCCAAGCTTCCTATCGATATGAATGTGGTAAAAATAAGTCCTGTAAGCTATGAGTTTTTATCCTCATCATTTCGCACAAAGGGATACGATACAAAGCAGAAGTGTTCATTTGAATAGTATATAAATACGACAGGAAATCCTACCGTATATTGTAAATTGACAGCATATACCATAGTATCTATAATGAGTCATAGATAGACAAATAATAAACGTGAGGCTTACCTTAAGGGAGACATTACATGAATATATATAACGAGATAGAAAAAGTAAGTTTCAAACACATGAAAAAGACTGCAATGGTATTATGGCAGACAAAGGGAAATAACGTAGAAGTCACTTATGAAAACATGATGCAGCAGGTATCGTCGTTTTCCACGGTTCTTCATCAAATTGGCTTAGAAGCAGGAAGCCGCGTAGCCATTGTTGCGGAAAGTACACCGGAGTGGGTATATGCATATTTGGCAATTTTAAAAAACAAGTCAACGGCAGTGTTATTAGATGCATCACTTCCAAAAGAAGAATTAAATGTATTACTGAAGAAGTCTAAAGTAAGTGCAATTTATGCATCGGTAACTCAGTTAGATAAGGTGATTGAAAATGAGGATACACCAATCCTTAACGTATCCAATGGAGGCGGCAGAGTAAACCAGAAGCGCTGTGTGGAAAATGAACTGCCAGGGGATGAGAAAATAGCAACGATTATCTTTTCTTCCGGTACGACAAAGCTTGCATCCGGCATTATGCATGGCCATGATGGAATTATCGGTTCCTCTTTAATGTGTGTAAATAATAATGGAGTAGATGGAAGTGACCGCTTCTTTGGAATCTTGCCAAACAGCCATATTTATGGACTCTACACCCAAGTCATTGCACCATTAATCTTAGGCGGAAGCGTATGCTTTATCGAAAGTTTAGATGCCGCTTGCTTATTAGGTGCATTACAAGGATATAAGCCAACGGTATTTCCAGCTGTACCAAAAGTATTTGAGCTGTTAAAGACAAACATTATGAAAAAGATCGAGGCAAGCAAAGCAACAAAGAAGATGTTTGATACATTCTTCCCAATCTGCTTAAAGAAGAGAAAGACATCTGGCATCAATCTAGGAAAGAGAGTCTTTGGTTCCATTCATAAAGGATTTGGTGGAAAGATGAAAATTATGGCTTCAGCAGGTGCACCAATGGATGTAAAGACAGCCGAGTTTTATTATGGCGTTGGATTTAACATGTTAATCACTTATGGCGCAACAGAGACTAGTATTCCTACAATCGGAAATTATGGAGATCATATTACAGTAGACAGTTGCGGAAAGCCTTATCCGGAAGTAGCAATAAAGTTGGATGACAGCGGTGAGATCCTAATCAAGTCTCCATATATGATGCTTGGATATTTTGATGATGCGCAGGCAACTAAGAATGCATTTACAGTAGATGGCTGGTTTAAGACAGGAGATCTTGGATCCATTGATGAAAATGGAGATGTCCATATTAATGGAAGATGCAAGGATAATATTGTACTTGCCACAGGTAAGAAGATTGCGCCTGATGATATTGAAACTGCATATGATGGAATTCTTGGAGTAAAAGAGTTAGTCATTTGCGGAATTGCAGATGAAGAAGGTGGTCATGACCATGTGCATGCATTTGTAGTTGCAGATCAGGACGAAGAGGCAACAATTCGCGAAAGAATCAGAGAACGTGGAAGAACCTTAAGCCAAAATATGAAATTAAGAGAAATTCATTTTGTACCTGAAATTCCTAAGACATCCCTTCAAAAGCCAAAACGTTATTTGCTTAAGAAAGCAATCAGCCATAAGGTTAAGAAGGAAGTGGAGGAAGCAAAGAAAGAACAGCTTACATTGGAAGAATTTCTAATCAGAGCCATTGCCAAGGTTGCACAAGTAAATGAGCAGGAAGTAACCAAAGAAACCCGTCTATTTGAGGAGCTTACTATCGATTCCTTAAGTTCGATTGAGCTGGCATTGGAAATAGAAGAGTATGCAGGAGTCAATGTGACAGGTCATCTGACAAAAGAGATGACAGTGGCAGAATTGATTACCTTAGTGGAAAGCGGCAATGTGACTCAACAACAGCAAATAGATCCTAAGCGTTATCCGTTAGAGAAGAAAGGGTTACATTATGGAGTATTTGCATTCCATCGCTTTTTAGTTGGATTTGTGTATAAGGTAAAGATTCATAATTATCATGTAATACCAAAAGAGCAAGGATATATATTATGTTCTAATCATGTAACCAATTTTGATTATTTAATCTTAACTCAGAAGTTTAAGAAAAAGGAGTTTTACAAGTTCGGATGTATGGCAAAGCAAGAGCTGTTTAAGGATAAATGGGTTCATCGCCTACTTGTCCATACAGCAGGAATGATTCCAGTTGACCGTTCAGGTAATGCTTCTGTAGCAATGAAGGCAGTAGAAGGTAAATTGAAGGAAGACTGGGGGATCTTAATTCATCCAGAAGGAACAAGAAGCAAGGATGGAATTATGGGAGAGTATAAGAAAGGTGCAGCAGTCTTAGCAATTGAAAGCGGCGTGCCAATTATTCCAGCCTATATCAAAGGTGGTCATGAAATCTTCCCACCAGGACAAAGTATGCCAACGTTATTTAATATAAAAAAATGTCGCAGATATACATTGGAAGTCGTATATGGAGAGCCAATCTCACCAGAAAACATGACACCAGAAGAGTTAATGGAAAAAGTCGTTAGCGAGACGAAAAAGCTAGCGAATTAGAAAAAGAGAGCTTAGGCTCTCTTTTTTTGCCGAAGAAAATGATTAGTGCTCATTCGTGCAAGTCCTTCTAAAAAGCAGAAAGCCAAGTGGAACACACACGTTATCCTATAAAAAATGGATATAAAAAGCACTTTATTCCAAAGAAAAACAAAAAATACAAAATATCTTGAATTACTCTTCCATTTTTCTACTAAATAGTGTATAATATTCCATGCTACAAAAAAAGGGAAAGAGAGAACATAAGATGAAAAAGACATTTTTAGGCAATAGCCAAAAAGTACTTAAGAAATTTGCAGCGGCAACGCTTGCAGCAGTAACACTTGTAACAGCACTACCTAGCCAAGCATTTGCAGCGAAGGCAACCACCATTCAGGATATTTACATATCTGAAAATAGCTATGCAGAAACAATGGATTCTGTAGTAGAGCCTTATATTGAAGCATATAAGAAAACGGGTTATCTCACAGGAGAGAAAAAAGTTTCCTTATACTATGAAACTTATGCAAAAGAAAATGCAAAAGGTACAGTAGTAATTAGTCATGGTAAAGGTGAAAACCTTGAAAAATACGATGAGATGATTTACTACTTCTTAAACATGGGATATTCTGTATATGGAATGGAACACCGTGGACATTCTCGTTCCGGACGTTTAGGAATTGATGAAACACAAGTAAGCGTAGACTCTTTTGATAATTACTGTAAAGATTTAAAGAAATTTGTAGACCAAGTAGTTATTCCTCAAGCAGGAAGTGATAACTTATACTTGTTTGCACACTCTATGGGTGGCGGTATTGGAGCAAGATTCTTAGAAAAATACACAAATGTATTTGATGCAGCAATCCTTTCTGCACCAATGTTAGAAATTAATTCAGGATCTATTCCTCCTTTCTTTGCAAAATTATTAGCACATGGTCTTTCTATTACACCATATGAAAATAAATATATCCCTGGAGCAGGTCCATTTAATGCAACTTATAACTTCGATGGAGCTCATACTCGTTCAGAAGTTCGTTATACAAGAGCATGGGAAACAAGAATTGCAAATCCAGAATTACAAATGGGTGGAAATTCTTATCAATGGTTAAGCGAAGCTTACTATGCAGCAGCAAAAGCAACATCTATTTTAGAAGCATCTAAAGTAAAAATTCCAGTTCTTTTATTCCAAGCTGGTCAAGATACATTAGTTGAAGATGGCGGACAAAAAACATTTGCAAAATATGCAAAGAACTGTACAATCATTCGTTTTGAAGATGCAAAACATGAAATGTATGCAGAAAAAGACGTCGTATTAAGCATCTACTTAGACAGAGTATTTACTTTCTTAGAAAATAACTAAGAGATAAACAATAGAGAAAAGCCCTAGTTCATTGAACTGGGGCTTTTTGTTTTAGAGTAATTTATTGAATTCTTCTAGCTTTTCGGACAACTTTCTTGCAAGCTCGAAGTTTTTGTCTTGTAATGCACGGGCAATTTTGGTTTCTACTTCTTTTTTCTTTTGCTCGATATCTAAATAGTCTTTGTCAAAATGTTTTGCATAGATCATTTGACGGAACTTACGCATGCTCATCTTGCGGATGTTTTTATCTTCAATGATTAATACGTAATCCACACAGTTTACGATGGAGTAGAAATCATGGGAAACCATAAGCACGGCTCCATTATAATTTGCAATTGCGTCCTCCAAAGCTAATTGGGAATATGTGTCCAAATGGCTTGTAGGTTCGTCAAGGAGCAGCATATTGGCACCACTTGCAGAAACTTTTGCTAATTGAAGAATGTTCTTTTCACCACCGGATAAGTCGCTGATTTTTTGAGTCATCACTTCATCGCTAAATCCATACTCTCCAATGTGCGCTTTGATTTCATCGTATGTCTTGAAACCAGCTTCAAAGAATTCATCCTGAACCGTATTTTCCTCATTTAACATATCGCTTTGTAGCTGGGAAAGGAAAGCTACTTTAACATCTTCATGAAGCTTGATTGCAGGATTTTCATTTTTATAGATTTCACGAAGCAATGTTGTCTTGCCAGTACCATTTGGTCCGATGATGGCAACCTTATCGTTGGATTGAATTTCAAAACTTACATTCTCAAGTAATGGATGATCAAAACCAACACTATAATCAGTTACTGTTAATGCAGTGGTTTCCTCAATTTCATTTGGAGTCGATAAATTAATCTTAGGCTGTTTGATTTCAACAAATGGCGCTTTAATTCTTCTTGCTTCTAATCGCTCTAACAAGGATACTCTTGCATGGAGGGCACGTCCTCTGGAAGCACAAGTGAAATAAGTGGCATCGTTTCTATATTTATCGATGATCTTCTTTTGGCGTTCAATCTCTTCTTCTTCTTCTGCAACAATTTCTTGTAACTCGATTTTTCCTTGAAGTAATGCAAAGTTGTAATCGATGTATCTTCCGTTGAATTCTTGAAGCTCTTTGTTTTCAAGGTGGATAATCTTATTAAAACAGTTGTTTAATAAATATCTGTTGTGAGTGATGATCAGCAACATACCTTTATGGGAATTGATTAATACCTTTAAGGAGTTAAGATGTTCAAAGTCTAAGAATACGTCAGGCTCATCCATAATCATAAGCTCAGGTGCATGAAGCATTTCACGGATTACTTGGAGTAACTTAAATTCCCCACCGCTAAGCTTGGAAACTAATAAGTCTTTATGCTTTCCTAAGTTTGCAAGGTTAAGGTTCTTTGTAATGTTGCTTTCAAAGTTATCGCCATCCACTGCACTAAATGCATCCAATGCATCCTGGTAACGTTCCATTACGGCATCAAAATCATCAGTTGTGCCCATTTCTTCGCAGATTGCAGTGATCTCATCCTGCATCTTAAGAAAATCTTCTGCAAGGTATTCAAACACGGTAATTTCTTCTTTGTCATCTAACTGAGAGAATTGGCTTACAAAACCAATACGGCAGTTTTCCTCAATCGTAAGCTTTCCATCATACATATAGCGATCAGGGTTCATAAGGATATCGACTAACGTACTTTTTCCGGTACCGCTTGTTCCGATAAATGCACAATGATCTCCTGGTTCTAATGTAAATGAAATATCAGTATATAAATCCTTTTCTGGAAATGAATAGGATAGGTTTTCAACTTTTATCATAGTATTACCTTTCTTTATTAGCAAAAAAGAGTCTATAAAATAGGCCCTCTTATATTATGTCTTTTTCTGTCAAAAATTATGTTTACCGTTCGTAGCATACCATTGTTTCTCAATAATTTCAATCATTTCACATAAAAACTTTTATCTGTAAGGATTGTATAGTAAAATCAAATTCAGAATTACAATCAGGAAGTGGGGATAATTATGCATTACAACTGTCTAGTGGTGGATGATGAACTAGAATTAGCAGAGAGCACCAGCGAGTACTTTAACTTATTTGATGTAAAGACTGGATTTGTGACAGATTATGAGGAGTGTATCAAATTCTTACAGGACAATACTACAGATTTGATTTTATTGGACATCAATTTACATAAGAGCTCCGGATTTGAACTGTGTAAACAGATACGGCAAGAATACGATATGCCTATTTTATTTATCAGTGCAAGAGATCAAGATGAGGATGTATTGATTGCATTTGGCATCGGAGGGGATGACTATATCCATAAGCCTTATTCTTTGCAAATACTGCTGGCCAAGGTAAAGGCAGTGCTTCAAAGGCTGAAGAAGCAAAGTGTATCTGAAGAAGATAAATATGAGAGCAAGGATCTTACTATTAATTATATGACAGGGAAGGTGTATGTAAGGGGAGAAGAGGTGCTTTTAAAGGCAATGGAATATAAGCTGTTAACCTATCTTATTCAGAAGAAGGGATGCATTATCTCTAAAGAAGAATTATTTGAACAAGTATGGGCAGATTCCTTTACTGGCGATAGTACATTAAACGTACATATCAGACATTTACGGGAGAGAATAGAGGAAAATCCAAATCATCCGGTACATATTAAGACAATCTGGGGCAGGGGATACTGCTATGAAGAATAAAAAATTAGTGCAAATACTTCTTATATTATATGTGTGCTTTGGCATGTTCTTCTTATTAAGAATAAAGAGTGACGAAATCTATGAGCCGGATATGGCTGACATTAATGATGTGGTACAGTCTGTAAAGGAAAGCGGGATTACATCGGACGTGGTGAAAGAGAAGATGGACAAGTATGGTGTAAAGGTCTTTGACCAGGATGGGGCCATCGTTGTATATAGCGATACGAAAAGCAAGCTTTCAATGATAAAGAAAACAATTGGAATTACATTCTTTGTCCTGATGACCGTACTGCTTTTGCTAAACATAGGGTATGTCTTGTATCTGGAGCGAACCTTGCTTCACCCGTTTAATGAACTTAAGGTATTTGCCAGACATGTAGCAGCAGGCAACCTTGACCTGCCTCTTAAGAAGGACCGTGGAAATGCATTTGGCGAGTTTACAGAGAGCTTTGATTTGATGCGAGAAGAGCTGGCAAAAGCAAAAGAGAATGAGAGAAAGCTAAATGAAAGCAAGAAGGAATTAATTGCCTCCCTAAGCCATGATATTAAGACTCCGCTTGCCTCCATCAAGGCCATGGCAGAACTACTGACAGTCGCCTGTAAGGAGGAAAAACAAAGAACAAAGCTGGTTGCCATTTCGGATAAGGTGGACCATATTCAGGTATTAGTAAATAATCTATTGCATTCTACGCTGGAAGAACTAAAGGAGATTAAGGTAGAAACGGAAGAGTGTATGAGCACCCAGCTTGTTAAGATGATTAAGGAGGCTGATGACAGAGGCTTGGTATCCGCTATTTCCATTGAGGACAGTCTGGTCTATTGTGATCAGATCCGTATGCAGCAGGTATTTGATAATATCATCAGTAACTCGTATAAATATGCAAATACAAGAATTGAAGTAGAGTCTTATGTGGAAGATGGCTACTTACAGATAGAAGTTCGTGATTATGGGAGTGGAGTCTCAGATATGGAGCGATTGTTAGTGGTAAAGAAATACTACCGTGGAAAAAATGGAGAAGGTAAGAGCGGAGCTGGAATTGGCCTCTATATCTCTCAGTACTTTATGCAAAAAATGCAGGGAGACTTAGAAATTCTCCCAAGCAAGCAGGGATTTGTGGTGGGATTAAAGTTAAAATTAGTCTGAGTTAAGGAATAATTAAGGTTTAAACAAGAGCCAGACAAAGAATAAATCCTCAATTTTTTATATGATTAAGTCAATGAAACAACAGAAAATGATGTTAACCAAGAGATATCAAAAGGAGGATTTATAAATGAGTGGAACGAAAAAGGAAGTTGTGTTACGAGCAAGACAACTGTGCAAGACATTTTCCAATGGCGGCGTACAGCAGCACATATTAAAGAACTTAGAAGTAGAAATATATAGAGGGGACTTTACTATTATCATGGGAGCATCAGGAGCAGGAAAGAGTACTCTAATGTATGCCTTATCCGGGATGGACCAGCCAACATTGGGAGATATTTTATTCTGTGGTCAGGAGATTACCAAACAATCTGATGACCAGCTGGCAGTATTTCGACGTAAGAACTGTGGATTTGTATTTCAACAGATCTATATGATGGACAATATGAGCCTATTTGATAATACCATGGCAAGCGGATTACTGATTTCAAAGAATAAGAAGGCAGTGGCAGACTATGCAAAAGAGTTATTTTCCAAGGTAAACATGGAACCGGTGACCTACAAGAAGACCGCTACCCAAGTTTCAGGCGGAGAGGCTCAACGGGCAGGTATCGTCCGTGCATTAATTAATAAGCCAAGTGTCTTATTTGCAGATGAACCAACGGGAGCATTGAATTCCAGCAATTCAGAGGCAGTATTGGATGTGTTTACTGACTTTCATAGGGAAGGACAGAGCATAGTAATGGTTACTCATGATTTACGTTCAGCAATGCGTGGAAATCGTGTGATCTATCTTCGTGATGGTCAAATTCAAGGGGAATGTGATCTTGGAATGTATAACGAAGCAGATGTTGAAAGACGGCATAAGCTAGATGCATTTTTAAATGAGATGGGTTATTAAGGACGGGGGGATGGATAATGAAACAATATGGTTTATTAGCAGTACGTAATTTAAAGAAAAATATGAGCCAGTATATCTCCTTTGGAATTATCTTAATTTTTGCCATTGCCATGTTCCATATAGGATTGCTTTCTCAACTGAATTTCTCTAAGTCTTTTGATAAAAAGTGGGAACAGCATAATAGTCCAGATACCTTTACGGTCCTGATGAAATCTGATAACCAGCCTACGTATGTAGAGAAAATCAAGGATATGGAGGATGTAAAAACAGTAGAAATCAGGGAGGCTGTGTTGTTACGTGGGTCTTATAGATTTCATGATAATTCTTTGGATATGGAGAATATCTTCTATAACATAGATGATGAGCATCAGTTAAATCAGGTAAACCTTGTAGAAGATACAGGTAAACGTACCAGCCAGACAGCATATGTTTCCCAGTATTTAAGATATGCAGGATACAAACTTGGAGATGAATATACGTATACAGTAGGAAAGAAAGAGTATAGCTTTATTATTGATGGGTTTGTAGAAGATATGGTGTATGGAGGACAAAGCATTGGGCTAGTCAGTGTATATCTTCCTAAAGCATCCTATAAGGTGTTAGAACAGGAAGCCGGAGAAGAGGCAAAGGCAGTAAGCATTTTTACAAGATGTAACTCAAAGGAAGCCGCAAAAAGAGTGTCTTCTCAAATTGAGGATTTATTAACTGGAAATGTGCAGGAATTATATAAGAACAGTTATTTTGATGCATGTAAAAGTGGAAGGACGATTACAGCCAATATGATAGGTGCCATATTTATTGCATTTGCAATGATTATTCTGGTAGTAAGCCTGTTAGTCAGCAACTTTAGAATAAACAGCAGTATTGAGGAAGAGATTAAGAATATGGGCGTATTGAAGGCGTTAGGATATACAGGTAGTCAGATTATCTTATCGATGATCATGCCATATATCTTGGTGAGCATACTTGCATCTATTATAGGAATTATCGGATCATATGCTTTAGTTCCAGTTCTTCAGATGGTTTATGCAGCTCAGACAGGTGTATTGTGGGAGCAGGGAATTGATGTTTTGGCAGCAGTAGTTACCCTTCTTATGGTAGTAATCCTGATTACCACATTTTCTTATATGACTGCAAGAAAGATACGTAGGATGCCGGCAATCATTGCCCTGCGTGGTGGAAAAGAGGCACATGACTTTAAGAAAAATTACTTTCCAATGGAAGAGACCAAGGGAAATGTCAGCTTTATCATGTCATGCAAGATGATGATTACTAACGGAAAACAGAATGTATTGTTATTCTTACTATTAATGGCAGTCATGTTTGCAGGTATCTTTGCAGGAACCATGTTTTATAATATAAGCATAAATTCCAATGCATTTATCAATGCCCTAGTGGAAACAAAGCAATCCATTATACTCAATGTGGCAGACTCCGAAGATACTAAGTTATATGATGAAGTAAAGGGCAATGAAAATGTGAAGGATGCCCTATATTATGATACTTCATGTGTAATGATAGATAAAGAAAACGTGAATGCATTTATTACAGATGACTTTACCAAAATGGATCATGATATCTGTTATAAAGGAAGAAATCCGGAGCATGAAAATGAGGTTGCAGTAGGTTCGTCATTAGAGAAGAGTCTCAACCTAAAAGTCGGAGATAAGCTGGCAATCAGCCATGGAACCAAGTCACAGGAGTATATGGTGACTGGATTTATACAGTCTGTAAACAGCAATGGAAACTGTGTAGAACTTACCACAACAGCCTATGAGAAGATTGATCCAGACTATAAAAAGCAGTCATTAAATATTTATTTAAGAGATGAAAGCGTTACGTCCGATTATATTGATGAATTAACTGCAAAATATGGAGAACAGATCGTGTCTAGCATGAATGCGGAAAAATCCATTGATAGTTCAATGCAGACCTTTAAGATGATTTCCGGAATATTATGTGCGTTTATCATTATCATATCTGTAGCGATGATTGCTATTATTTTGTATATGGTAATTAAGACCGTGATCATTAAGAAGAAAGTAGACTTTGGTATTGCAAAGGCAATTGGTTTTTCTACCAAGCAGTTAATCCTTCAGACAGTAATCAGCTTACTTCCAATTGTATGCCTTGGAGGTGTGGCAGGCGGATTAATCAGCTATTTATGTATGAATTCAGTAATAACTAGTGTATTCGGCTTTTTAGGAGTAATGAAGATTGAGTTTATCGTACCACTGTCTATGGTTTTGGTTGTATTCACAGCAGTGGTTGCGGTATCATTATTCTTCTCATTAGTAGTAGCAAGAAGAATAAAGAGAATTTCTGCATATGAATTAATCACAGAGTAAAAAAGTAATAAAATTCTTCTTTTTATTGGATTGTATCTAATTTAGTAACAAAAGTATTCTTATTTTGTGGTATAATATATTACCGTAAATAGAGAAATTGTAAACTAACGGAAACAAATAGTATGGGAATTTGTACTGTTAGCCAATATAAAGGAGCGGATTAGTAAATGGATAGTTATAAAAGATACCAATGTGCATGTTGCAGAAATTATACACTAGAAAAGATGTCAACGGGAACATCTGAAGTTTGTAGTATCTGTGGATGGAAAGATGATCAAATGCAATATGACAATCCAGATTATACACATGGAGCAAATGAATTAAGTCTAAACCAGGCTAGAATGAAGTATTTTAGAATCGGAAAAGTAGCTGGGTTTTAATAAATAAAAGGATATAGAAAAAGGAGTTCAATTGGAAAAGTTACAATTGAACTCCTTTTTTGCAATCTGAAATTGCGTTGTTTAATAAATGATGTTAGAATAGCAACTGTGCAATTTACAGGGAAGATAATAAAGGTTGTACGTAAATAATAGTTGAACCAATATACCAGGAGGTCAGTAAATGAATAAGAATGTAATTGTTGGACAAAGTGGAGGGCCTACATCCGTAATCAATGCTACATTAGCAGGGGTGTTTCAAGCGGCGCTTCGACGTGGGGCAGATAAGATTTATGGAATGAGACACGGGATTGAAGGATTTATTAATGATGACTATATTGATATGAGAGAAAAAATCTCAGGTCAGGTAGAAATCGAGTTGTTAAAAAGAACACCATCCTCCTATCTTGGAAGCTGTAGATTTAAACTTCCTTCGGTTACAGAAGATGAGGCACTTTATGTGAAGATATTTGAAAAGTTAGAGAAGTTAAATATCGGTTACTTCTTTTACATAGGTGGAAATGATAGTATGGATACAATTATGAAATTATCCGACTATGCAGCATCCATTGGAAGCGATATCCGTTTTATCGGTGTTCCAAAGACAATTGATAATGATTTAGCAGTGACAGACCATACCCCAGGGTACGGATCAGCAGCAAAATATATTGCAGTAGTAATGAAAGAGTTAGTTCGTGATGCTACAGTATATGGTACAAATTATGTGACAATCGTAGAAATCATGGGTAGAAATGCTGGCTGGCTTACATCAGCTGCAAGCCTTGCCAATGGACCAGACTGTGAAGGCGTAGACATGATCTGTCTTCCAGAGTATCCATTCAATGTGGAGAACTTTATTGCCAAGGTAGAACGCATGCAAAAAGAAAAGAAATCCATCGTAATCGCGGTTTCAGAAGGCGTTAAGCTGGCAGATGGAAGATATGTATGTGAGTTATCAGACGATGCTCGTTTTGTAGATTCCTTTGGACACACAAGTTTATCAGGAACTGCAAAGTACCTTGCAAACAGAGTGGCAGCAGCATTAAATACAAAGACACGTGCAATTGAACTTTCCACATTACAACGCTGTGCCTCCCATATGACAAGCAGAACAGATATCACAGAGGCATACCAAGTTGGTGGTGCAGCAGTAAAGGCTGCATTTGAAGGACATACAGGAGAAATGGTATCCTTAAAACGTATCTCCAATGATCCGTATCAGTGTACAACTGAGCTAATCGATATCCATAAGGTTGCAAACTTTGAGAAGAAAGTGCCAATTGAATGGTTAAACAAAGACCATACTTGTATGACGCAGGAGTTTTTGGATTATGCAAGACCATTAATTCAGGCAGAATTATCTCCAATTTTTATTGATGGATTACCTCAGCATATTTACTTAGATAACTAACAGTGAATAGAAAGTGTATGGTAAAAGCGGTACAATAACAGAAGGAATAAATTGGATAAAAAAATGGACTAGGACCTTAGAACTAGGAAAATATACTAAAAATTTAGTTCAGTTTAATTAACTATCCAAGTTATTGATTAGATTAAACAAAAAGCATGTAGAAATTTGTCGAAAAGATTGTTTATTATCCCATATAGGAATAAAAAAATCTTTATGTTAGAATGACTTCGAATTAATTTCATAGGCAAACCTAAGAAAACTTAGGGACGCAAAGCTATAGGGACTAACGTATCATAATGATGCTATGTCAGCCAGTTGCCAAAGAGTACATCTTACTTTTTGTTTATTTAATAAGAATAAATAGTATTAGAGAATGTAGTATTTCTAGGTGAACAATAACTTTGTAATCTTAAGAATGCTATCATTCTCTTTTTTTGTATGTATGACTCTGTGACTGTGTTTGATGGGTATGTTGAGAGGATGAGAAAAATGTACAAAAGAAAAATTGCGTTGTGTATGCTTTCTGCAGTGGTATTAAATCAAGGTATTGCACCAGTAGCAGCATATGCATCTCCAACAGTGAAGACGATTAATTTCTTAAACACTGAAGAGGCAAACAAAGAATCAAAGACAGAAGAAACAAGCAAAACAGAAACAGAAGGTTTAGAAGTGACCACGTTCGATCTTTATAAACATAAGGATCTTGCAAGTTATGATGAAGTATTTAAGATTGCGGCATCAAACATTGCATCCATTCGTCAGAATGGTGGACAATATGGTTCTAGTTACATCAATAAAGCAATTGATGGAGATTTCTCTACCCATTGGGAGACAGGGAAACCAAACAGTACAAGTTTCACAAATGAAGTAGTAATAATGTTTAATGAGGCAGATACAATCTCAAGATTGGTATATGCAGCAAGACAAGACGGTGCAAAAGGAAAAGGGTTTGCGACAAACTTAGAAATCTATGTTTCAGACACCGATGATGCTTCTGACTTTAAGTTACTTGGAACATCTAAGTACACTGGCTCTACAGGGGATATTGTAGAGATTAAGTTTGAACCAACCACTATGAAACAGGTGAAACTGGTATTTAAAGAAGCGAAAGAAGGCTGGGCTAGTGCATCAGAAATCCAATTCTATCGCGAAGACACTCTAAAGGATAAAGTAAATGATTTATTTACAAACCAGGCATATCTTGAAGTAAAAGAAGAGTATGCATCTATGGATATCCTAACTAAGCTAAAGAGTGAAGTGACAAATCATCCTCTTTCAGAAGAGTTAGAAAGCCAGATTGATTTAGCAATTGACATTGTTAAAGGCGGCGTAAACTTTGAAGGAAGAGTTATCAAGGCGGAGCAATATGGTGACCGTCATAAACATGCAACACAAAATTTAAAATTTGGTTTCGGTAATAATTATCAGCCAACAGGTATTACGGCGATGCCAGGCCAGACCATCACAGTATATGTAGATGTTGAAGATGGAAAGCCATTGCCAAAGCTTGTATGTTCCCAACAGGAAGGAAGCTTTGCAAACTGGGCAAGGACTGTAGACTTAAAAAAGGGCAAGAATGTCATTACAGTGCCTGAAGTATATACTGATAACTGGTATAAAAATACGGTAACAAAGGGCGGGCCACTTTATATCTATAACCCTTATACACCGGAAGAACAAGGAAGTGCTCCAATCATTCGTTTTGAAGATGGAGAAAGACATCCTTATCTTACAGAGGAAACAGATGTAGAGGAATTTATTGCTTATTTAACAGAGTACAAACAACGTTTAGATGAAGATGCCAAAGCACATCCAAATGTAGAAGACCGTACAATGATCGATACATTTGAGTTTGTAACAAAACATCTTGTATTTACAGGTACAGCAACAGGTGCTTATAAGGCATATGTTGAAAATGGCGTAAATCCTGCAGAAACAATAAGTTCATATACAACTTACATGGAAAATCTATTTGAATACTATGGATTAGATGGAAGCAGCCTCCAGAATGATCCAATGAACATTAGAGAAAATGTAAGACTTGCACAACCATTTGGTGCAATGTATGCGGCAGGAAATCATATAGGTGTGCAACGAGGAAATATGGTGGAACTCTTAACGCCATTTGAAGATGCAGGCGGAAGATGGGGACTTACTCATGAGATTGGTCACCGAATGGACGTTAATGCAAGACTTTATGGTGAAACTACAAATAATATGTTACCTATGTACACATCTGTAATTTATGACAAGATTGACCGTAGAACACCGTATGAAACTCACATTTATAAAAATGTAGTGTCAGACAATCCACCAGATTATCAGGGACAAGGCTTCTTTGAACGTCTCGGTGTATTCTGGCAGTTAGAGATGCAATATCCAGGATATTGGGCAAGATTAAACCAAATGTACCGTGAACGTAATATAACGTTAAATCCGGAAGATACAAATAATTCGAAACAACAATATTTAGTAGAATTATCATCTGAAGCAGTAGGAAAAGATCTTAGTGAGCACTTTGAGCGCCATGGATTTACAGTAAATGATGAAACAAAAGAAAAAGTAAGCGTTTACAGTAAGCCAGACGAAAAAATCTGGTACCTAAATACTTACCGTATTAATTACGAAGGTGATGGTGTAAACGAAGATACAAAAGTAAATGTAGATAAGACTATAAAATCAGAAACAGAACTTGAATTGACATTCTCCGTAAATGAAGAAGATAAATCGGATGTTATGGGATATGAAGTGTTTAAAGATGGAAAGCTAGTAGCATTCACATCTACAAATACTTATACAGATACCAATGCAAGTCAGGATACGGAAGCTGTATATGAAGTGATTGCTTACGCATATGACTTATCTACTACAAAGACAAAGACCGTAAGTAACTTTGAGCCAACACTTATGACAGATGATAAGATTACGCTTGAATTAAATAGCAAGTTTAATCCATTAGAGTATATTAATGCAGTGGACTATAAAGGAAATGCAATCACAGATGTGAACGTGTCACATAACGTAGATACTTCGAAAAAAGGTAACTATGAAGTGACGTATTCCATTACAGGAAATGGATATACAAAGACAGAGACAGTAAGAGTTGAAGTAGTAAGCGGATATGACTATTTATCTGATCTTACTTGGGAAACAGCAACCACTCAGTATAAAACAGTTCTTAAAAACACGAATACTTCAATATTAATGAATGGCAAGTTAAGAACCTTTGATAAAGGGTTCTATGCACATGCAAATGCGGAAATTGTATATGATATCTCTGATCTTGGATATGACACATTTGAAGCCTATGTAGGCGTGGACCAAACCATTGCGGTACAGAATACCTCTAGTATTATATTTAAGTTCTATGCAGACGGAACTGAAGTATACAATTCAGGAGTAATGAAGCATCAGACAGAAGCGAAATTCGTTTCTATCGATTTAACAGGAGTAAAACAGCTTAAGATCGTAGTAAATGACTCTGGCAACGGAAATACTTTAGATCATGGTATTATTGCAGCAACAAGATTAACGACAAACAATAAAAAGCCAGTACTGACAGCAACAGATAAGACGTACAAACTTGGCGATACCATTAACCTTCGAGATGAATTGAGCGCATCTGATGCGGAAGATGGTAATTTAACAGAAAATATTAAGATTATCAAAAATACCATCGATGAAAAGAATGCAGGACGTTATGAAGTAGTTTACCAAGTAACGGATAGCGATGGGAATACAGTAGAAAAATCTACTTATGTTACGATTTATGAAGAACTAGCAGTAGAAAAATCTCAATATGGAACATTTACAAACCTTACAGCATATAACGAAATGTTCAAAATCCCAGTAGTATCGGTGACAAATAACGGTAAGAATTACGGTTCAAGCGTAATCAAATATGCAACGGACGGTAATTTAGGAACGCACTGGGAAACAGGAACTCCAAACAGCACTACTTTCAAAAACCATGTAATCTTTGATTTAGGTGAGGAACAAGAAATTAACAGAATTGCTTATGCAGCAAGAAGTGGCGGAAAAGGATTTGCTACTCAGTTTAATATCTATGTATCCAATGATGCAACAGGAGATGACTTCTTCTTAGCAGGAACCGGCTCTTATGACGGAAGTGTGAATGACAAGATTGTAATGACAATGTCAAAGACAAAAGCAAGAAGAGTGAAGTTTGAATTTGTAAATGCGTATAATTCATGGGCAAGTATTGGAGAAATGACATTCTACGGAGAAGATAAAGTGGCAGATCAATTGCTAAATGAGCTCTTTGCAGATAGTGGAAAAGCAGATGTAAATCCTGCTTACAACTCCTTAGAAAAGTTAGCGGCATTAAAGGAAAGCTTAAAAGAATATCCAGCATTAAGCTTATTCGAAAGTGATTTCGTATTAGCAGAAGATTTAATCCGTGCTAAATTCCCAGTGATCACAATTCCAAAGTCCTCCTCCACAAAAGTAGGATATCCAATTGATATCAAGGGTGAATTTAAAGCACAAGATAAAGAAGATGGTGATCTTACAAATCAGGTTGTAATAACAGGAGACGTAGATTTCGACCAGCCTGGCGAATACACTATTACGTATACAGTAACAGACAGCGACCAAAATACTGTATCTAGTACAAGAACAATTGCAGTAGTTGATATGAACGATTACAAATATTTATCTGACTTTGCGTATGCATCTACAACAAACAGTTATACAAAACCGGTTATGGATCGTGCAACAAGTGGCAATGTATTACGATTAACAGGAGAAAATGGACAAGAAGTTACTTATGAAAAAGGAATTGGCGCCCATTCTACTTCTACAATCGTTTATGACTTAACAGATAAAAACGTTGACTACTTCACATCCTATGTAGGTGTTGACCGCAGAATGTATGGAACTGTAGGATCGGTAGAATTCAAAGTCTATGTAGATGGAGAATTACAATTTGACTCAGGTGTCATGACATCCAAACAAACACAAAAGTATGTGGAAGTGGACATCAATGGTGCAAAAGAATTAAAACTTGTAGTAACAGATGGTGGAAACGGCAATGGTTCCGATCATGCAGACTGGTGTGATGCAAAACTTGTTTATGCAAACAGCAATACAACAGGAATTGACCGTTCTGAATTATTAAGCTTATTAGACACTGTAAATGGATTAAACGAAGCAGAATGTACAGAAGAAACGTATGCACATTTAACTGAAGTAAAAGATCAAGTAATCGCAGGCATGGCAGATGGATATGACCAGGAAGAAATCAATTCTCATCTTGCAGCATTGCAGGAAGCATATGATGCATTAGTGCGAGTAGACCTTACACAAAAAGTCGTATTTAAAGATAATAGATTAGTAAACAAGATCAAATCCACATTAAAGCTTAGTACAAGCACGATCACAGTAGGAGACATGTTAAAGCTTACAAGTCTAGATGCCAGTGCAAGTGCAATTACAAGCCTTGAAGGATTACAATATGCAAGAAATCTGACTAATTTAAATGTTGATTATAATGAGATTACCGATTATTCAATGCTTGGTGAACTTAAAAAGTTAACAACATTTAGCGCAATCGATCAATATGTTGCGGTTGGAATGGCGAAGAAGGAAGATCAAAGCATAGTAATCACAGATGCAGTAAAAGATCAAGCAGGCAATGCACTGTTTGTGACTGAGGTATGTATTGGTACAGGAAGCACAGTAACCATATTAGAAAATGAGGACGTAGCTTTTGATGGAAAAGTTGTAATTGACGAAAGCTTATTGTCAGGAAGAGTAAACTCCATCAGGGTTACTTATGAAGATGAAAGCAAGTCAATCCGTGTACACACAATGTATATGTATGCAAAATAAATAGAAGAAAAACAGGTTTGCCGGATGGTAAGCCTGTTTTTTTAGTAGAAAGCTCGATAAAAAAAGCAATTGCAAATAAAAAACAACAATGTTACAATAGGTCACAGAATATGGTAAACAGAGTGTGAGACCTTTATGGCATAAAATAGCTGAGAAAAAGAGATGTTCTAGTGTGACGCATCTCTTTTTCACGTCGGGTAATATTTTGAAATACACTTGGAGGTAGAAATGAAGAAAGATGCAGTTTTATATATGGTAATTCCTTGCTACAATGAAGAACAAGTGTTGCCAATAACATCAAAGTTATTTATTGAAGAAATTGAGGACCTAATTCAAAAAGGAAAGATTAGCAGTGATAGTAGAATCCTTTTTGTAAATGACGGAAGTAAAGACCGTACATGGGAAATCATTGAGGAGTTATCCAAAGAAAACGAATATATCATTGGGATCTGCCAAAGTAGAAACCGTGGACATCAAAATGCAGTATTAGCAGGTTTAATGGAATCGAAAGACGTTGCTGACATTACAATCTCTATCGATTGTGATGGACAGGATGACATTAAAGCCATGGAAGCCATGGTAGATGCTTACTATGAAGGAAGCGAAGTTGTATACGGCGTTCGAAGTAAGCGTAAGACAGATACTTTCTTTAAAAGATTTACAGCAGAATCATTTTATAAGCTGATTAATAAAATGGGTGCAGAGGTCGTGTACAATCATGCGGATTACCGCTTAATCTCTTCTAGAGTGCTTCAAGAATTTGCGAATTTCCATGAAGTAAATCTATTCTTACGAGGAATGATTCCACTAGTTGGATTTAAGAGTTCAAGCGTATATTATGAACGTCATGAAAGAATGGCAGGAGAATCCCATTACCCATTATCAAAAATGTTATCACTAGCATTTGATGGAATTACAAGCCTTAGCATTAAGCCAATTAGAATTATTACAGGATTAGGCTTATGTGTCTCTCTTTTAAGCTTTATAGGAGCAATCTGGGCAGTGGTTACAGCACTTCTAGGAAACAGTATTTCTGGATGGGCAAGTACAGTGTGCATCGTATGCTTTATGGGTGGTATTCAATTAGTATGCCTCGGTATCCTTGGTGAATACATCGGAAAGATTTATATGGAAGTAAAGGCAAGACCAAGATATATCATTAGTGAACGTACTTGGGAGAAAGAAAAAGAAGAGATAGAAAAACAAGATAAATAAAAAAAAGGCATTGCATTGATATCCTGCTACAGGATTAATGTGATGCCTTCTTTTTTTACTAATAAAATAAGCTCGATTAACGAATACTTGTATTATAAAAAATAGGTTAGGAGATAAAAATATGATTTATGATTTTAACGTTCTAGATACAAAAGGAAATCAAGTATCTTTAGAAAAATATAAAGGAAAAGTATTATTAATCGTCAATACGGCTACAGGATGTGGACTTACACCACAATATGAAGGACTCCAGAAATTATATGATAAATATAAAGACCAGGGATTTGAACTATTGGATTTTCCATGTAACCAGTTTTTTGAGCAGGCACCTGGAACCAATGAAGAAATTGTATCTTTCTGTCAGACTAAATATAATACCACATTTGAGACCTTTGGTAAGATAGATGTAAATGGAGAGAGTGCTCATGATTTATATCGTTATCTGAAAAAAGAAGCACCGGCAGCAAAAGAAGATAAGGATTCAGAAGCACTGTATGACAAGTTAAAAGGATTGGGATTTACATCAGAAGGAGAAGAAATCAAATGGAACTTTACAAAGTTTCTGATAGATCGAAATGGAAAAGTGGTAGAACGATTTGCGCCAACGGTCACTCCTGAAAAGATTGGCGAAGAAATCGAAAAACTATTATAAGGAATAAAGGCATAAAAAAAAGACATCAAATTGATGTCTTTTTTTTATATAACTATTATTCAGCTTCTGTTCCACGGATTTCAGCAGCAGTCATGATCTTCTTGTTTCTGAAGATGTAGTAGCCTAAGAAACCAGCAGCAACACTTACTGCGATACAACCAGCAGCAGCGATTAATACTTTAACAGCATCATTGTAAGCGAACATTACAGCGAAACCAGCGATTGGAGTTGCTGTACCTGGAGTTCCGTTTACAAGACCCATAAGAGCTACGATAATACCAGACATTGCACCACCGATGAAGTTAGTAACATATACTGGGATTGGGTTAGCACTGATGATATCTGCTTGAGTAAGTGGTTCGATTGCAACAGCGATAGTATCTTTCTTAGAACCGAATTTCATTTTTCCGAAGAATACGAAGTTCATGAATGAAGAACCGAATACTGCTAATGCACCGATAGCCATAGGAACACCTGTTAAACCAAGCATAGCTGTAAGAGCCATTGAGCTAAGTGGAGCAGTTGCAACAACTGTTAATACACCACCAAGGATGATACCCATTACGATTGGGCTAGCAGTTGCAGATTTAACTAAAACTTCACCGATTGTTAATAATGTGTTGTTAACGATTGGGTTCATACCCATTGCGATACCACGAGCAAGTGGAGCAGCAACTAAGATGATTACGATAAGATCTAAACCAGCAGGTACTTTCTTTTCAAGGAATTTAACAACGTAAGCTACAAGGTAACCAGCGATGAAACCTGGTAAAATTCCGTAACCAGATACAGCAAGACCTGTAAGAACTGCGTATACTGGAGAAACGCCAAGAGCTAAAGGTACTAAGATAGCAGCAGCAACGCCACCAAGGCTACCATTTGCAGCACCAACGCCTTGTAAGAAACTGATGTTTAAAACGCCACCGAAGAATGCATCGTGAAATGCTTCAACTAAGAAAGATGCACAAGCTGCATTTGCAAGAGCACCCATAGCTTTCATACCGTTTGGTGCTTTGTAACTAAATAATGTGAATAAGCCTAATACGCAAAGTAAAAGAACCGTTCCTAATAAAATATCCATTAAAATATCTCCTTTTTATTAACTTTGTGTTAATTGATTAGTTTTATATTAGTTTTTCTTACCAAAAACTTTTTCTTGTAAAGCTTTACCTGTTGGAGTTGCAGCACAACCGCCTAAAGCAGTTTCTCTTAACTCTTCTGGTAAACCTGTACCAACTTTATACATAGCAGCAACAGCTTCGTCAAATGGAATTTTTGAATCAACTCCAGCCATTACTAAATCAGCAGTGCAAAGTGCGTTGATAGCACCGGAAACATTTCTCTTAGCACAAGGAATTTCTACAAGTCCAGCAACTGGATCACATACAAGTCCTAATACGTTTTTGAAAATGATTGCACCAGCATCTAATGCCATTTTAGGTGTACCACCCATTAATTCAACTACAGCACCTGCAGCCATAGCAGAAGCAGAACCACATTCAGCTTGACATCCGCCTTCAGCACCTGCGAAAGTAGCGTTCATACCGATGATCATACCGATTGCAGCGGAAGCAAATAATCCGTCTACTAATTCATCATCTGTTTTATTTAAAAGTTCTCCAGTTGTTAACATAACAGCAGGAAGGATACCGCATG
>JAUNJY010000073.1:3487-14958 GCA_030535455.1 bacterium | reverse complement strand
CGTCTGACAGCACAAGGAATTCCAGTATCCTGTGAAGTAGATATCTATGGTGCATTAAGCGAATTTATTGGAGCTGTTGTAAGTGAAGATATTGTAACATTATTAGACATCAATAACTCTGTTCCTGCAGACATGTACGAGCAAGATATTAAAGGCAAATTCAACTATACACAAAAAGATACGTTTATGGGATTCCATTGCGGTAATACAGCATCATCCAAACTTGCATTCTGTGAGATGAGAAATCAGAAGATCATGGCTAGGTCCCTTCCTGTAGAAGTAACCAATGGTACATTAGAGGGAGATATCGTTCCTGGCGACATTACATTCTTCCGTTTACAAAGTACAGCAGATGCAAAATTACGTGCTTATATTGCACATGGTGAAGTTCTGCCAGTTGCAACGAAGTCCTTTGGTTCAATCGGTATCTTTGCAATTCCTGAAATGGGACGTTTCTATCGCCATGTATTGATTGAGAAAAACTACCCACATCATGGTGCTGTAGCATTTGGCCATTTTGGAAAAGCATTATATGAAGTATTTAAGTACATAGGTGTACCAGTCGAAGAGATTGGATACAACCAGCCAGCAGGCGTTAGATATCCAACTGAAAATCCATTTGCATAAGGGTGGCAGATGGTTTTAGGCTTCCCTTTATGAGGAACCTTATAAATGAAAAAGGGAGTCCACAAAAGTGTGGGCTTCCTTTCTTTTGTTTTCATCAGCAACGAGCCAAAATAGGATCCATTTTTTTGAGACGAAGAGTGTCGAAAAGCCTTTAAAAACAGGATATGATTTTAGAACAAAATATATTGGTTATACTGTAAGTGTATGAAAAAAGCACTATAATTTGAAAGAAATTTATGATATAATAATGATTGATATTCTTGGAGGTGAAAAGAATGTTGAACAATGATAAAATAAGAGTTATGACAAAACTTGCCATATATGAGAAGAAAAGTGGCAAAGAAGATATTAAGTTAAGTCAATATTTTAAGAAAGATTATATTCGTTTGCAAATATTAAATACAGTAGTTTTTTCTACGATTGCCTATTTCCTGATTTTACTTCTTGTCGGCATTTATCAATCCGAGTATTTAATTGCTAAGGCTGTTAAGTTAAATTATCAGACATTAGGCATGTATATTCTTGGCGTGTATATTATGGTATTAGTAGTATCAATACTATGCACAGTAATTGGGTATACCTTAAAGTTTGAAGCCTCTAGACGTAAACTTGCTGGATATAATAAAGGATTAAAGTATCTTAGCAAAATTTATGAAACAGAAGAGAAATAGGGGGGACTAAGAGAAGAATGACTCAGTTGCTTGTATTGAAAGAAAGAATTCGTACTTTTTATCAAAAGTATGAAATGTATATTGAACCAATCATGAAGTTTTTAATTGCGTTTATAGTATTCAAGCTGATTAATAGTCACTTAGGATATGACGAGCGTTTTAGTAAATTAATTGTAATCCTAGGATTAAGTGTGATTAGTGCATTTACACCATCCACAATCTTAGTATTGCTAGCAGCAATCTACACCGTAATCCATGTATATGCCATATCACCATTTCTAGCAATCATAGCGGTAATCGTCTTATTGATTATCTATGTGTTATTTGCAAGAGTGTCACCAAAGTGTGGGTATGTGATTTTGGCTGTACCAATCTTATATTTGCTTAATTTACAATATACAGTTCCAATTTTAATGGGACTTATTGCAACACCAATTACAATCGTTCCTGTATGCAGTGGAGTAATTGTATACTATCTGTTTTTAGATATCCAGAATGCTGCATTGACGAGTAATGCAACTGCAAATGTGGATGATATCTTAGTACTTTATAAACAAGTGATCAACGGGTTGTTAGGCAATAAGACGATGTTGCTTACACTATGCGTATTTGCAATTGTACTAGTAATCACATATTTAATCCGTAATTTAGCGATTGATCATGCCTTTGAAATCAGTATTATTTCAGGCGGAGCATGTACAATCTTATTATATTTAATTGGAGATTTTGTTTTAGATTCCTCTGGTTTAATCCTAAAAATGATCATTGGAACGATTCTGTCCAGTATAATTGTATATATTATTCAATTCTTTAGACTGACTCTTGAATATTCAAGAGTGGAGCACGTACAGTTTGAGGACGACCATTACTACTATTATGTAAAGGCAGTCCCTAAGGTTAAGGTAACGACACCTGAAAAGAGTGTAAAACGCTTCAGTACCAATGTGGAAACTGAAGATGATGTGTATGAAGAACAGCCGGAGCAGTTTGACGATGGCAAGATGAGTAAAAATCAGCAAAGAATGTTGAGCGAAGACATTCAGTATGATTTTAGTAATTTAGACGATATTCATTTCGACGATAAAGAATAAGAAAAATAGATGTAATTATACTAGGAGGAACTTATGAATGCAATAATATCTTTTATTGAAAATTCAAAAGCATGGCTTTCAATACCAGACATTAACTTTACGGATTGGGTTGAAATAGCAATCATTGCTTTTATGATTTATCACATTATCATATGGGTAAAAGATACAAGAGCTTGGATGCTGCTTAAGGGTGTTGTTGTTATTCTTGTGTTTAGTTTAATTGCGTCTATTTTAAATTTAAGTGTAATACTTTGGATTGCATCCAAGACCATTAATGTGGGCATCATTGCACTTGTAATTATCTTTCAGCCAGAACTAAGGCGGGCATTGGAACAATTGGGACGTAAAAATATCGTCATGTCCATCATGCCATTTGATGAACAAAAAGATAAAAATGAACGATACAGTGAAAAGACAATAACAGATCTTGTTCGAGCAACATTTGAATTGGCGAAAACAAAGACAGGAGCATTGATCGTATGTGAACAAGACATAATCTTAAATGAATATGTCAGAACAGGTATTATTATGGATTCTGTAGTCAGCAGCCAATTACTTATTAATATATTTGAACATAATACCCCATTGCATGATGGTGCCATTATTATACGTGGCGATCGAATTGTAGCAGCTACATGCTATCTTCCATTAAGCGATAACTTGCTTTTAAGCAAGGATCTTGGAACAAGACATCGTGCGGGAGTTGGGATCAGTGAAGTTTCTGACAGTATTACGATTATCGTATCAGAAGAAACAGGAGCTGTTTCAATCGCAGAAGGCGGCAATATTATTCGTAATCTTGATGCAGACACATTAAGAGAGCGCTTACAGGGATGTGATAAGAAAGCCTCCCAATCTGCGAAAAAATTTAAATTATGGAAGGGTAGAAGCAAAGATGAAGAAAAAGTGGACCAATAATATTGGAATCAAAATTTTATCCGTTGCTATCGCCTTTCTATTATGGGTTGTAATCATTAATATTGAGGATCCAACGACAACAAGGACATTTCGTGTAAAAGTAGATATCCTGAATGACGAAGTAGTAGAGTCAAGCGGAAAGGTTTATAAAGTAGCGGAAGGTGAGTATGTCGAAGTAACGGTAAAAGGAAATAAGAGTTACGTGGATTCCTTATCAGACTCAGATATTACGGCGACAGCCGATTTTAGATATTTATCCAATTATGGAAGTGTGCCGATTACGGCAAAATGTACAAAGTATACGACGACCAAGTATGTGGTAGAGCTTGGAAGCATTGACCACGTCTTAGTGAAGTTAGAAGATAAGGATCAGAGCAAGTTTATTGTGCGATTTAACCTTGTTGGAGAACCACCAGTTGGTTATTATGTGGACAGCACTCTGATTACTTCTAACCCAACAAAGATCACAGTCTATGGAGGCGAGAGCATTATCAAGAGCATCTCCGCTGTAGAAGTAGATATTGATGCAAGTAACCAGACTTCAGACTTTACAGATAAGCTGGTACCTAAGATTTATGACAGTTCAGGTAATCTAATTGACTCTAGCAATGTGTATTGCAATGTACCTGAGGTTACTGTAAATGTCAAAGTACTTCGTACAAAGAAGGTGCCGGTTAATGTAACAGTGACTGGTAAACCTGCATATGGATATAAGGCAGAAGCTCCGGTTTATGATCCAACGGAAATTACAATTGCAGGAACAAAGAGTAATCTTGATCAAATCAATAGCATTGAGCTTACTGTTCCGGTGGACAATGCTTCAGAGACGATTGAGCGTTCAATCGACTTAAAGGAAAGTGTGTTGCCGGATTATATCTATATAGATGGAGATAAGAATACTGTAAATATTGAAGTCGCCATTGAACAGCTAGAAAGCAAGGAGATTACATTTAACTCCAGTGATATAGCCGTCAAATTAACATCTGAAACTGCAACCTATAACTTTGTTGAACCAAATCAACAGTTTACGGTTCGGGTCTTTGCAGTGAAGGATGAGCTGGATGATATAACGATTGATTCGCTTAAGCCAACCATTGATTTGACGGATAAGAAGTTTGGAACACATAATGTGGAAATTAAGTTTAGTGACTCGTATCTAATAGAGGCAGTTACCAGTGTTAAGGTTAAAGTAACATTGACAAAGCCGGCGGATGTCGAAGAGAGCCAAGAACCAACTCAGTCAGCTGTACCAACAGATCCTGTTGTAACTCAGACACCGCAACCTACGATGGAACCGACAGAAGAACCATCAGCCACTCCGGAAAGTACACCAGAGGATGCAGATACAGTAGTTGCAACTGACTAGGCAGCTAAATTAAAAAATAACCAAAGGTGGTTCATAAGGAGGGCTTTCTATGATTGCAAAGAAGGTAACGGTATGTAATCCCAATGGATTGCATCTAAAACCAGCAGGACATTTATGTAATGTGGCTTTAACATATGAATGCAGCATTACAATCCATATAAGAGAAAAGTATGTAAATGCAAAAAGTGTGTTAGGTGTTTTAAGCGCATGCATCAAATATGGTGATGAGATTGAGATTATTTGTAATGGTGATGACGAGGAAACTGCTATGGAGGAAATCCTTCAATGCATCAATAGAGGCTTGGGTGAACAGCTATAAGATAGAGCAGGGCATATAAATATATGCCCTGCTTTTGCTTGTCGACAAAGTCGCTAAGCTTTGGATGAAATCAGAATTTTATCCAGCACTAAGGGAGATGATTAGTGCTCATTCGTGCAAGTCCTTATGAAGCAGGACCTATTCGCACTAATCCGATATCCGAAAAGCGCGGTTTCCGGATATCGATTTCAATGAAAACCTATGGTTTTCAAACTTTCCTCCATGCAGTGCGCTGAAGTGAATGTAGGAATTTAATTCTCTACAGTCTGGGCAGGGCATATAAATATATGTCCTGCTTTTTAAATTCTGGGAAAAATAACTTGCCACGATTTAGACAAAATGGTATAATTTACTACAACTAAAATCAATGAGTAAAGGATGAGCAGGATGGGGCTAGAGTAGACAATACAGTGTTGTTTATAATAAAAAAATATAGTGTGATTTATCGACTCCAGGGGTAATATATTATTCATGTATGTATGTGACAATGCTAAATGTTAAGAATATGGAGGAGATAAGATGTTAAATTATAGTAGATATAAAAGAGTTCCAGTCGTACATATGCCAGAGAGAGAATGGCCAAACAAAGAAATAGAGAAAGCACCTGTATGGTGTAGTGTAGATTTAAGAGATGGAAATCAGGCATTAATCGAGCCAATGGTAGTAGAAGAGAAGATTGAATTTTTTAACTTCTTAGTAAAGCTAGGATTTAAAGAAATCGAGATAGGATTTCCAAGTGCATCTCAGATTGAATATGATTTTTTACGACAATTAGTAGATCGTAATTTAATTCCTGATGACGTTGTAGTGCAGGTATTAGTACAATGCAGGGAGCATTTGATTAAACGTACTTTTGAAGCAATTGAGGGCGTTAAGAAGGCAATCGTACATATATATAACTCAACTTCTACATTACAGCGTGATGTAGTGTTCCATAAAGAAAAAGACGAGATCAAACAGATTGCAATTGATGGAACAAACATGGTAAAAAAATATGTGGAAGATTTTCCAGGAGAAGTCATCTTAGAATATTCTCCAGAAAGCTTTACAGGAACAGAGCTAGACTATGCATTAGAAGTTTGCGAGGCAGTACTTGATACATGGGGAGCTAGTAAAGAGAAGCAAGTAATTATCAATCTTCCGGCTACCGTAGAAATGAATACACCAAATGTGTATGCGGACCAGGTTGAATGGATGAGCAAACATTTTAAAAACCGTGAAGCAGTAATCTTAAGCGTACATCCACATAATGACCGCGGTACGGCAGTGGCTGCGGCAGAACTGGCCATTTTGGCAGGATGTGATCGTGTAGAAGGAACATTGTTTGGCAATGGAGAGAGAACCGGTAATGTGGATATTTTAAATATTGCATATAATATGTTTTCTCAAGGAATTGATCCTAAGCTTGCAATTGAAAATGTAAATGAGATTATTGAAATCTGTGAGAGATGTACGAAGATGCCAGTAGGCATGCGTCATCCATATGCAGGAAAGCTTGTATTCACTGCATTTTCAGGATCACATCAAGATGCAATCAATAAGGGGATCTATGCAATGACAGAACGCGGTTTAGAGCATTGGGAAGTACCATACCTTCCAATTGATCCAAGTGACGTAGGAAGACAGTATGAGCCAATCGTACGTATTAACAGCCAGTCCGGAAAAGGCGGAGTTGCCTTTATTATGGATTCTTGCTATGGATTTAAGCTTCCAAAAGGTATGCATAAGGAATTTGCAGATGTTATTCAGGTAATTGCAGAGAAGCAGGGAGAAGTTGCTCCTGAACAGATCATGTCTGTATTTAAGAGTTGTTATCTTGAAGCAAAAGAGCCTCTTCATTTTAGAAAATGTATCGTAGAAGATACCTCTGAGACAGAAACTGAGTATGATACTACGGTTCGTGTTGTGTATACAAACAACGGAGTTGAAAGACATTTAGAGGCAAGTGGAAATGGTCCTATTGATGCAGTTCAAAGAGGTTTACAAGAGGAACTTGGAATTAAGGTAAAGGTACTTGATTACAATGAGCATGCATTACGTTCCGGATCCAATGCCCAGGCTGCAGCCTATATACATATGATGGATATGGATACTCGGGAAGTGACTTATGGTGTTGGCGTAAGTTCTAATATTACAAGGGCATCTATTCGAGCTATCTTTAGTGCAGTTAATCGTTTGAGTAATAAATAGTGTTATTTGAGCATCCTAGTACCAAAAAATACTAGGATGCTTGTTTTATATAGGCTTGTTTGTTATAATAGCGTTGTATAAGAATAGTTGTTGAAATTAAGAAAATCGAGTCGATTATAACGAGGCTTATTGCAAGACTTAAAGGGGCTCAGAGCAAGGAGGTTTATATGGAAACGTTAGAAGAACAAAAAGATAACATTACTATTGAACAGATTTACACGATTTTAAACAATTATCGTATTGGGAAAAAGCCATTGGCAAAGCTTCTTGGCTGGGGAGAGACTACAATTATCCGTTATGTAGAGGGGGACTCGCCAACAAATGAGTATTCCGACAAACTACGTATGATCTTAGAAAATCCAGGATACTTTTATGAGATATTAACAAGAAATAAAGCTAATATCACTCAGGTAGCATATAAGAAGTGTTCCAAAGCAGTCTTAAAGCAAATGCTGCAATCAAGAATTAGTGTGATCTCTCAATATGTGATCAACAAGCGAAGCGGACAAATCAGCTTATTAGAATTAGAGACTTACCTATATTACATACAGGCATTCCATTTAGCATTATATAATCGTCCATTATTTGAAGATGATTATATTATAAATGACTCACAGATGCCATACGAACGAGTATATCAAGACTATATGACAAGAAAGATGCAAGTATTAGCATTGGAAGAAGATATTCTAACAAGACCTGAAAAAGAGTTTATCGACTACGTGCTACAAGCATTTGACTGGTATGGTCCAGCTATGTTAAAGAGCTTAGTAGGTTACGAAAAAGTAATGCTCCGTATCTCTAGGGATAGCATGAATCGAAAAATTATTAATAAAGAAACTATTAAGATGCATTTTATTGATGTAATTACGCTCTATAAGATTAATTCTGAAGAAGACATACATAACTATCCAGATCAACGATTTATGGAAATTAAAGAATTGCAATAAAAGAAATACAAAAAAGACCAGATAGCAGTTAAGCATGCTATCTGGTCTTTTTTAATCCAGACTAACGCTGGATTAATGTGAACTTTTCTTCGAGACGGATTGGACGATAGGAGAGCTTTGCTTTACGTAAGCCTTCTTCGCCAAGATCATCTTCACGATTTACAAGTTCTGCTTCAGGAAACTCATGAATTAAGAACTGCTGATTGATATAATTATAAATACCACGAACATCAACAGCACCTTTTTCAATGTGTATAAACGCGCATTTTAAGTCAGGATTATAACTGCCGATTGTATAGGCCGCTAACTTTCCATCCATATACACACCGCCCATTTTACATGGAAGTAAAGGACAGTGATCAAATACACGAAATACTCCAGTTTCTTCACTGGTAATGGCATCAAGACGCTCGGAAACGTTACGAGCTTTGAGCCATTCTTCGTGAAATTCGGAAATTTCCTGTGTATCACAACAATGAAGGGTACGATATTCATAATGGCCATCGTACATCTTCTTAAAAGCATTTAAATGATTTTTTTTCTTGTGATAACTCTTTCCACTTAAAGTACGAAGTTTTTCTGCATCATACATATAGTCAAACGTATCACGTTCTTCTTTAATGTCGAATTCGTTTAAAAAACGTTCGGATTTCTTTAATGTGGTTAAAAACAATTCATCAACGATATACATTTTTAAAGGTACATTAAGGACATTGTTGAAATAGTCCTTAATGTCAAAAAATGCAGTTTCTATATCTTCAACTTTGCAATATGGCATCATTGTAGCAACTTCGTTGTTTATTTTCATTTTGAAAAACATATAGTTCTCAGTATAGGCATACTCCGTTTGATAGAAGTCGGCCCAGATATACTGATTCATAAATTGGCCTTCAGAAGTATAGATTGCACGCATTCTTGCATACTTTTCTACAATCTGTGAGCTGTCTGCGGTAAGTTTTTCAAATGTATAGTTCATAGGTGAGACACCCTTTCTAGCATTACGCGATTATTTATTATTTCTCTTCGCACGCATACGCATTGTTGGGTCAAGAATCTTTTTACGAAGTCTTAAACTTTCTGGTGTGATTTCAAGTAATTCATCAGTTTCGATATAATCAAGAGCTTGTTCAAGACTTAAGATTGTAGGTGGTGATAAGCGAAGTGCTTCATCATTTCCTGAGGAACGTGTGTTAGTTAATTGTTTCTTCTTACATACGTTGATTTCCATATCGTCTGTCTTAGCATTTTGTCCAATGATCATACCAGCGTAAACTTTTTCACCAGCTCCGATAAATAAAGTACCACGATCTTGAGCACTATATAAACCATAAGTTACTGATTCACCAGATTCGAATGCGATAAGGGAACCTTGTTTACGGTAAGAGATTTCACCTTTGTAGTTATCATAACATTCAAATACTGTATTGATGATACCGTTACCTTTTGTATCAGTCATGAACTCTCCTCTATAACCAATAAGGCCACGGGATGGGATTAAGAACTCGATACGAGTGAAACCACCATTGATTGGAGTCATATTTTGAAGTTCACCTTTACGGGAGCTTAATTTTTCGATAACTGCACCAGTGAATTCGTCAGGTACGTCGATTAATGCACGTTCCATTGGTTCAAGTTTTTTGCCGTTTTCATCTTCTTTATATAAAACTTCTGCTTTACTTACAGCGAATTCGAAACCTTCACGTCTCATGTTTTCGATTAATACGGAAAGGTGAAGTTCACCACGTCCGGAAACTTTGAAGGAGTCAGCACTATCAGTTTCTTCAACACGTAAGGATACGTCAGTGTTTAATTCTTTAAATAAACGATCTCTTAAATGTCTTGAAGTTACGAATTTACCTTCTTGACCAGCAAGTGGACTATCATTAACGATGAAAGTCATAGCGATTGTTGGGTCAGAGATTTTTTGGAATGGAATTGGAGTAGGATTTTCTGGGCTACATAAAGTATCACCAATGTGGATGTCAGCAATACCGGAGATCGCTACGATAGAACCGATGTGAGCTTCGTTTACTTCTACTTTATTAAGACCTTCATATTCATAAAGCTTACTTACTTTAACGCGTTTGAATTTGTCTGGATCATGTTCGTTAACGATAACAGCTTCTTGGTTTACGCGGATAACACCATTATCTACTTTACCAACACCGATACGTCCAACGTATTCATTGTAATCAATTGTACTGATTAAGATTTGTGTTGGAGCTGTTTCATCACCTTGTGGAGCTGGGATGTAATCGATAATTGTATCAAATAAAGGTTTCATATCTACAGGTTCAACATCAAGATCAAGTGTTGCAACACCAGATTTAGCACTAGCAAAGATGAATGGACAATCTAATTGCTCGTCGCTTGCATCAAGATCCATGAATAATTCTAAAATTTCATCAATTACTTCCATAGGTCTTGCTTCAGGTCTATCAATTTTGTTAATACAAACAATTACAGGTAAGTTTAAAGCTAATGCTTTTGTTAAAACGAATTTTGTCTGAGGCATTGCACCTTCATAAGCATCAACTACTAAAACTACACCGTTAACCATCTTAAGAACACGTTCAACTTCTCCACCGAAGTCAGCATGTCCTGGAGTATCGATGATATTGATTTTAGTATCACCATAAGTGATTGCTGTGTTTTTGGATAAAATGGTAATACCACGTTCTTTTTCAATGTCATTGGAGTCCATTACACGTTCTTCAACTGCTTGGTTCGTACGGAAAGTACCACTTTGTTTAAGTAACTCGTCAACTAAAGTTGTTTTACCGTGATCAACGTGGGCAATAATTGCGATGTTACGTATATCTTCTCTTATCATTTTAGTATCCTTCTTTCTAATATCGGGACCAATATGCTTTCTCTAGTAACACTCTTATGAAATGGTATAATATATTTTGTATGAGTAACATTTCTAAAAAAAATGCGACCTGATATTATTATCTCTTTAACATAATACGTATATTCTATTGGATATTGGCAATATTTATAAATTATATAATTTTACGAAATACAACTTTTATATTTTAACATATAATACGCATATTACAAGTGTTTCTTCTATATAATGCGTATTATAATCCGTACAATTGCATAATGCTGTACAAATAAGGAAGATACGGCTTCTATATATATTACTGAAAGATTTTGGGGAAGTGTATAATTTTTTGTAAAATAGGTAAAAATTCCAATTAAACTCTGTTATAATAAAGTTATTAATCCACGTTATATGAAGAGAGTATTCATAAATTTTGATAATATTTTTAAAAACACTTGCTATAAGATTAAAAAAATGGTAAAATTTTACTTCTAAAAGGGAAATAACTT
>JAUNJY010000073.1:0-3387 GCA_030535455.1 bacterium | reverse complement strand
CTTGCTATAAGATTAAAAAAATGGTAAAATTTTACTTCTAAAAGGGAAATAACTTGAATAAACATAATAAGAGAACAATTTTAAAATACCTAGGACAGGGAAGAGAGGAGTAGTACATTATGACGGATAAAGTATTCGATAACAACCAAGTTAACATTGCAGGAGAAGTAGTAGGTGACTTTAAATATAGTCACGAGGTTTTTGGGGAAGGATTTTATATCCTTGATATCAGTGTCAATCGTTTAAGCGATTCTTATGATATTATCCCCCTAATGGTATCAGAGAGACTCATTGATATCAAAAAGGATTACAAAGGGCAGTATTTAGAGGTATCCGGTCAATTCAGATCTTATAACAGACATGACGAGACTAAAAATCGTCTTGTGTTATCCGTGTTTGTTAGAGAGGTAACTGTATGTGAGCCAGGCTATGAAAGTGCAAAACCTAATTACATTTTCTTAGATGGGTTCATTTGTAAACAACCAGTATATAGAAAGACCCCATTAGGTCGTGAAATTGCTGATATCTTATTGGCAGTCAATCGTCCATATGGAAAATCAGACTATATTCCATGCATTTGTTGGGGGCGTAACGCAAGATATGCTGAGAAGTTTCCAGTAGGTGGACACGTTCAAGTTTGGGGACGTATTCAAAGCAGAGAGTATCAAAAGAAAATCAGCGAAAATGAGTTTGAAAAACGAGTTGCTTATGAAGTTTCTGTTAGTAAATTAGAATATGTTGAAAATGAAGCTGAATAGCAAGGTTTAGCTGGGTTTACATTAATCAACTGGATTTTTGAGACTTAGTATGATAAAATAATCCCTATGCTATATAAGACATTGAGGTGAAATCAATGAATGAAAAAATTGTTCAGGTTTATTATGGTGATGGCAAAGGTAAGACGACAGCGGCAATTGGACAATGTATCAGAGCAGCCGGGTTAGGTCATTCTGTCATAATAATTCAGTTCCTAAAGGGACGTGATATTGAAGAGTATTCTTTTTTAAATAAATTAGAACCTCAGATTAAGCTTTTCCGCTTTGAAAAGGCGAAAGAGGTATTTGATCAGCTGTCCGAAGAGGAACAGAATGAGGAAAAGAAAAATCTTCTAAATGGAATGAACTTTGCACGTAAAGTAATTGAAACAGGAGAATGTGATACACTTGTATTAGATGAAGTGCTCGGTTTATTAGAATATGGGATTATCAGTATAGATGATATAATTAAATTTATCCAGTTAAGAGACGATTATTATAGATTAGTACTAACAGGAAATCATTTACCAGACGAATTGGTTCCCTACGTCGATAGTATCTCTCGTATTGAAAAAATCAAAGGGTAGATAAAAAGGAGCTAGAAGCGGTTGTGAAGAACAGCTGCCTGTAGCTCCTTTTTTTATTGATAGGAAACTTCTCTTCGAGAAGTCTGCTATGTACTAAAAAAGACTTTCTAAAAACTAGAAAGCCAAGATGCGCACTTAAACGGAAGAAAAGTGTATGAAAAACTATTTATAAAAAATTTGACATAATACGATTAGAAATCCATATAAGTAAACGTCAATCTCTTGTTGTAAACGTTTTTTTTCTATGGTAGCATTGATAAGTGCTCTTTTGAAAAGGAGTAATATTTGATACTAAATTGTATTGCACAACTAGTTTTGGAGGCTACTTGATGAAAGAAAAGATTTTGTCATTTTTTAAGATTAACGAAAGAGGAAGCAGTATTGGAATTGAACTTGCTGCAGGGCTTACAACGTTTATGACAATGGCTTATGTACTAGTGACACAGCCGGCGGCAATCGTTGGGGGTGCAGCACAGATTACGGATGTAAATGGCGTTGTAATTACGTCTCAGTCAATCATGATTTTAACTGCATTAATCTCAGGATTAGTTACTTTATTAATGGCGATGTATACAAATTTACCATTTGCGCTATCAGCAGCTATGGGAACAAACTTTATGCTAGGTGGATATTTACAAAGCGGAGATATTTCATTTGCTCAGATGATGACGATTATCCTTGTATCAGGACTTGTTTTCCTTGCAATGTCGATCTTTGGAATTCGTGATTTAGTCGTTCGTATGATACCTAAGAACATTAAGGTTTCCATTAGTGCTTGTATTGGTTTCTTTATTGCTATGTTAGGGCTAAAGAATTCAGGAATTTGTGATTTTTCAAATGGATTAAATCCAGGAGACTTTACGAATCCAGCGGTACTTTTATCTATTGTAGGATTATTCATTATTGCAATTTTAACAGCACGAAATGTAAAAGGTGCTTTATTAATCGGGATCGTGGCAACTACTATAATCGGTATTCCAATGGGAATTACTTCAATGCCAACAGCAGTCTTTTCTATGCCGGATATTTCAGAAATCAAAGGGCTGTTATTCCAGTTTGATTTAAAAGGATTATTGACTGCAGAGTTCTTCATCCTTATGTTTACTGCATTTTTCAGTGATTTCTTCTGTACGTTAGGTACGGTTTTAGGCGTGGCGGCAAAAGCAGATATGTTAGATGAAAATGGAGATTTCCCAGAAATTCAAAAACCATTTTTAGTAGATGCAATCGGTACAGTAGCTGGAGCATGTTTTGGAACAACTACGGTAACAACTTATGTAGAGTCTACTGCAGGTGTGGAAGCTGGAGGCCGTACAGGGCTTACTTCTTTAACAACGGCAGTACTGCTTATTGCAACAGTATTTATTGCACCGTTATTTAGCATTATTCCTGCAGCTGCAACAGCACCTGCATTGATCTTTGTTGGATTTACAATGATCCAAGGAATTAAGAATATTGATTTTAGCAATTTTGCAGAAAGCTTTGGACCATTTATGATGATCTTAATCGGAGCATTTTCTGGTTCAATCGCAGATGGTATTGCAGCGGGTATTCTTTGCCATGTTGTAATGACTGCTTTTATCGGTAAATTCAAGGAATTACATGTGGGAATGTATGTGTTATGCATACCATTAGTTGTGTATTTTATCATATAAAATAAAAATGAAAGGGCCTGATATTCTATCTTTGAATATCAGGCCCTTTTAGCTTGTCAATAAAAGCGGCAAACTGGATGAAATCCTGATTTCATCCAGTTTGGAAGGAGCTGATATTCATAAAAAATACATAAATGTATTAGAAGGATAATATAAATATAACAGTATGATAATCTTAGGCAGATAGATACGACTTAGCTGAGAAAAAAATCTACAAGTAATTAAAATGAGGGGGAAACAAAGTATGGGAAATTTTTGTAGCAGGTGTGGGAAGCCATTAGAAGAGGGACAAGTATGTGACTGTACAACACAACAACAAGAACAGCCACCACAGTATCAGCAGTATTACCAGCAATATCAACAAGGGCAGCAATCACAGCAGTACTACCA
>JAUNJY010000117.1 GCA_030535455.1 bacterium | reverse complement strand
ATAATAATCGAAAGCTCCTTCACGAGGTGATTGATACTTCGTTTCTCGTTTGTCTCTTCACTCCAACCGCTTCCCGCATGGTCAAAAGAAATGGTCACACCGTTCTCTGACAACTTACTCTGCAAAGCATAAAAATCCGTATAGGCACAAGGTGTCCCCGATCCCGTAATGAATACGAAAGCGATATCTCCCGCTCCTTCGCTGTAACAATGTGCCTGATAGGTCCCCACATCAACATACTGTCCGACCGGCGGATATTTTTTCTGTTCCACCCTTACCATGATGTATTGCCACACTATCCCGGCAACAAGAAGTAAAATAATAACACTCCATTTTTTAAATTTTATTAAATTTTTTATCTTTTTCATTTTTCACTCCATATGTATTCTTGATATCCGTCTGTTTTCTAACCCCACGATATACTGTTATGTATTGTTATTAACACATACTTCTATGATAAAACAAAAGCAATAAAACTTCCACTAATGTCCATTTCTTTTCGTGTATGATTCTTCTCCTGCCGACACATACTGTAAGGGTAAAACCAATATGAATGCAGGAGGAAACAACGATGTGTAATCAAAGTAACCAAAGCATTCAATCTTCAGAGGCTAAAGATGAAAGTTCTGCTGGAGATAGTCCAATTGACAGGATAGGCTTATAGGGCTTGTTCGTCTTATAAGCCGGCAAGGTTTTGCTAAATAAAGGTCTACTTATTTCACATATTCTATATGTACTTAAGTGGGCCTTTTCAAGAAAGAAGGAATTCTATGAATAATGAAAATATGAATGCAACCAATAAAAAAGCTGGCAAAGGAAACGGAGATTCTGTTCGTTCCTCTTCTGGACATAAGTTCAATAATAACAATAAAAAATAACCCAGCTCTTGCTGCGCTTGGTGTTTTTCCATTATTATAGCGCTGGGGTCTCCCATGATTATATTTTACATAAGCAAAATAATTAACAGCATCATCTAAGTCCTGTATTGTTTTATACGAAAATAGGTTTATATATTCAGTTTTCAGCTTATTATAATAACGCTCCATTGGTGCATTATCATATGTACATCCAGCACGGCTCATGCTCTGCTGAATAAAGGATCTTTCACAGAAATCATTAAACTCCTTTGAGGTATATTGACTTCCCTGATTGCTATGGAGTTTTATACCTGTTTTTAAAGCCTTAATTGCTAATTCTGCAGTGATGTAATTATCATTTACAGATGCACTTACAGAACGATCGTAAAAATCAATAATTGTACAACTATAATGAGTAATATCATTCCTTTAAGCCCCTCAAATAACCGTACATGAATTTCAGTTGCTACAGCAACTTTATTGTTGACATAGCAACTACTTCTGGATATAATATGTCCTGTTATACAATTTTAGTTGAATGTGCATAATGCACATTAGAAAGGACAATTCTAATGCAAAAGTTTCAAACGGAATCTATCAGTCGATATATTAATTATCTACACCGTCAAGGAGTAAGCACTCTTTGTAATTCTTATAAACACTACAATCTTGGTGCTGGACAATATCAGTTTCTTGTTTATCTGTTTGTGAAAGATGGTATCACTCACGAGGAGTTAACTGATAAAATTGGTGTTGATAAAGCTACAACCACAAGAGCGCTAAAAAAATTAGACGACTGTGGTTACATTACAAAAGTCTGTGATAGCAAAGATAAAAGAAAACAGTATATCTATCTGACTGATTATGCCAAGTCCAATAAAGATAAGATTTTGCAAATTGCAAGAGACTGGGAATCGCACTTAGTAGAGGAATTGTCAGAAGAAGAATTAGAGCAACTCTATGTATTATTGAGAAAAATGACTCAAAATTCATTAGTTCAAGACTTCACACAAGAAACATTTTAATTAATTATGAAAGGATTTTTATTATGACAAAAATATTTTTCCCAAAACGATTTGAAGATAAAGTAATGATTATTACTGGTGCTGCTAGAGGAATTGGTCGTGCAACTGCACTACGTGCTGCCAAAGAAGGAGCGAAGTTAGTTCTTGTAGATAATAGAGAGAGTGAAGGACAAGAAACTTTAAAAATGGTATTGGAAGAACAAGGGACTGCAATCTTTTTAGCTCTTGATATAAGCCTAGAAGAGCACTGTCAAACAATAGTTGAAGAGGCAATAAAGACCTATGGAAAATTAGATATTGCCATTAACAATGCTGGCGTTATGGGCAATCCAAGTCCACTTCACGAATTACCAAAAGAAAACATGGACTTCACTATGCAAAATAATTTCTACAGTACTTATTTCTGCTGTAAACACGAGATCCAAAAGTTTATCGAACAAGGGCAAGGCGGTGTTATTGTAAATAACGCTTCTATTGCAGGTCTTACTGGTCTTCCTGGTAATCCAGCTTACG
>JAUNJY010000001.1 GCA_030535455.1 bacterium | reverse complement strand
AACAAAATGGTTCTAGGATTTTTTAATCCTAGAACCATTTTGTCTACGGTCTGAGCCCTAGACATTAAGTCTAGGGCTTTTCACTCTATATAAGTTGTTATTAAACTAATTCAATAAGAACTTCCATAGCTGCATCACCTTTACGTGGTCCGATCTTAACGATACGAGTGTAACCACCTTTACGGTCAGCATACTTAGGAGCGATTTCTGTGAATAACTTATCAGTCATATCTACAGATTTAGTGTTCGCTTTTTTACCAGCTGCTTCAGCTGGAACTTCTTTAACTGGGTAAAGAACTTTAAGCATTTGTCTTCTAGCGTGTAATCTGGAAGCACTGTCTTTTTTGATTTCTTTTTGAACTTCATCATAAACAGTTACTTTCTTACCGTCAACAACCTCTTTAACTCTTTTACCATCTTTATCTTTACGAGCAACTTTAGCAGTAACTGTAACAGTTTCGAAATTATCTTTTTCTCTTACAGCTAATGTAATCATGTGCTCAGCGATTCTACGGATTTCTTTAGCTTTAGCTTCAGTAGTAACGATTTTACCATGATATAAAAGGTTAGTTACTTGGTTTCTTAATAAAGCTTTTCTTTGGCTGGAAGTTCTTCCAAGTTTTCTATAGCCTGCCATTTTAGCTTACCTCCTTAATTATTCATCACTTAGATTCAAGGATAATCCAAGTTCTTTTAGCTTAGCAAGTACTTCTTCTAATGATTTACGTCCGAGGTTACGAACTTTCATCATATCTTCAGAAGTTCTGTTAGTCAATTCCTCTACAGTATTGATACCAGCTCTCTTTAAGCAGTTATAAGAACGAACTGAAAGTTCTAACTCATCAATGCTCATTTCAAGAACTTTTTCTTTTTCATTATCTTCTTTTTCTACCATAACGTCTACAGTTTTAGCACTTTCAGAAAGATCGATAAAGGAATTTAAATGTTCGCTTAAGACTTTAGCAGCTAAAGATACTGCTTCGTCAGGAGCGAGAGTTCCATTTGTCCATACATCTAATGTAAGTTTATCATAATCTGTGATTTGACCTACACGAGTATTTTCAACTGCAAGATTCACACGTTCAACTGGTGTATAGATAGAATCAATTGGAATAACACCAATTAATGAATCTTCATTTTTATTTTTATCCGCACTAATATAACCTCTACCTTTAGTGATAGTAAGCTCCATGTAAAGTTTACAATCAGAACCACCACTTAATGTAGCGATTACAGTGTCAGGATTTAAAATTTCGATATCTGGTCCAGCTTGAATATCGCGAGCAGTTACAACTCCTTCACCTTCGAATTCTATATATGCTGTCTTAGGTTCATTAGTTTCACTGTTGTTTTTGATAGCCAAACTTTTGATATTCATAATGATTTCAGTAACATCTTCCTTAACACCAGGAATAGAGCTAAACTCATGTACGACACCGTCAATCTTAATTTGACTAACTGCAGCACCTGGTAAAGAGGAAAGCATGATTCTTCTTAAAGAATTACCTAAAGTTGTACCATAACCTCTTTCAAGAGGTTCTACTACAAAACGACCAAACTTCTTATCTTCAGATATTTCTGCAATCTCAATTTTTGGTTTTTCGAAATCAAACACGAAAGGACCCTCCTTTTAAATTAAATTATAATTAATTGAGGGTATCAATAATACAGCATATATATCGGAGTATGATACATATCTACCCTGATATATACTCTCCAGGCTGACAACAAATGCTGCCAGCGGGAGGTTATATGCCTATTATTTAGAATACAACTCAACGATAAGCACTTCGTTAACTGGAACATCAATTTGATCTCTAGTTGGTAATTCTTTAACTGTACCAGAAAGGTTTTCATGATCAGCTTCTAACCAAGCAGGAACTAATTTAGCATCAGTTACTTCTAAGATATCTTTGTATCTTTGAGCGCTCTTGAATTTTTCTTTAATTTCAATAACATCGCCAGCTTTTACTGAGTAGCTAGGGATGTTAACTAATTTACCGTTAACTAAAACATGTTTGTGATCTACGATCTGTCTAGCTTCTTTTCTTGTTCTAGCATAACCCATTCTGTAAATAACGTTATCTAATCTAAGTTCAAGAAGGATCATAAGGTTTTCACCAGTTGTTCCAGTTTTGATTTTCTTAGCTTTAGCAAACATATTTCTGAAAGGTTTTTCTAAAACACCATAGATAAATTTTGCTTTTTGTTTTTCTCTTAATTGTAATCCGTATTCGCTTGTTTTCTTACCAGCTCTTGCAGATTGTCTGTTAGATTGTTTGGATAATCCCATAAATACAGGATCTAAACCAAGTGATCTACATCTTTTAAGAACAGGACTCATGTCTCTTGCCATTGTTATACCTCCTAATTAGACTCTTCTACGTTTTGGTGGTCTACATCCATTGTGTGGAACTGGAGTTACATCTTTGATGCTTGTTACTTCGATACCACAAGCTTGAAGAGCACGAATTGCTGCTTCACGACCTGATCCAGGACCTTTTACCATAACTTCTACTGATTTTAAACCGTGAATGATTGCTGCTTTAGCTGCAGTTTCAGCTGCCATTTGAGCTGCGTAAGGAGTAGATTTTTTGGATCCTCTAAATCCTAATCCACCTGCGCTTGCCCAAGAAAGAGCATTACCTTCTGCATCTGTAAGCGTAACAATTGTATTATTAAAAGATGACTGAATGTGTGCTTGTCCGCGGTCTACGTTCTTTTTCACACGTCTTTTAGTCACTTTTTTTGTAACTTTCTTAGCCATTAACAAACCCTCCTAATATTATTTCTTCTTGTTCGCTACTGTACGTTTCGGACCTTTTCTTGTTCTAGCGTTTGTCTTAGTCTTTTGACCACGAACTGGAAGTCCTTTTCTATGACGAATTCCTCTGTAGCAACCAATCTCTTGTAATCTCTTAATATTAAGAGCGATTTCTCTACGTAAATCACCTTCAACAGTTGTTGTTTCGTCAATAATGTCACGAATTCTTGATACTTCTTCGTCAGTTAAATCTCTAACACGAGTGTCAGGGTTAACGTTAGCTGCAGCAAGAATACGGTTTGAACTTACTCTACCGATACCATAAATGTAAGTAAGTCCGATTTCTACACGTTTTTCTCTTGGTAAATCTACACCACTGATACGAGCCATGTGTATTACACCTCCATAAAAATATCGATTATTAAATCGTTTTAATTGAAACTTTTAAATTTAATTGCATGACAACACAACCAGGTGTTTCATGCGGGCAGCCGCTTTAAATTATGATGCGTTCCTTCAGCGGAAGGCACTAGAAGGCAGTATTCTACCTCTAAAATATACTCTTTTATTGAGCATATCCATAATATCACAATGAGAAGAATAAGCGTTTCATACTTAAACTTCAAAGCAACATGAATACTCATGTGCTCGCCATTACGACATATTGTAACACAGAAAGCAAGACTGGCTATTAATATATATGGCCTGAACATTTCTTACCGAATAAGAAGGCTTTGAAAGAAAAACTTCTTATTAATATAAGGTGCCTCAGACACTTAAAACAATATCACAGCCTGTGAATTGTTATTAGCCTTGTCTTTGTTTGTGTTTTGGATTTTCGCAGATTACTCTGACAGATCCTTTTCTTTTAATGATTTTGCATTTTTCGCAAATCGGTTTGACTGATGATCTTACTTTCACAGTAAATCTCTCCTTTCAAAAAGTCCACTTGCTATTATATCAAAAAAAGTTTCATAATGCAAGCGAAATTTTACTTGTCACGCCAAATAATTCTACCTTTTGTTAAATCATAAGGAGAAAGTTCGATTGTAACTTTATCTCCAGGTAAAATACGAATAAAGTTCATTCTTAATTTACCACTGATATGCGCAAGCACTTTGTGGCCGTTTTCAAGTTCTACTTGAAACATTGCATTAGGTAATTTTTCAATAACAGTACCTTCTACTTCTAATACGTCAGCTTTAGACATTTTACTAACCTCCTAAATCATAACTTTTTATTAATGGACATCATTTAATTTTTTTAATTCTTTACGAATTAATTTTTTGACATGTGAATCTAACAATAGGTTACTACTCCATTGATCCACAAAAGTTTTGTTTACACTACTTATAACTTGAATATGCTTCAGCTTCTTTTTCTTCGGCTTGCTTAACAGACGCGTTTTTCCATCTACTAAATAAACATATTCATTTTCGACATTAACTATTACAAATAAATTATTTTGATCATGTCCAGCTATTGATTTAACAATAGTCCCAACCATAATATTATTCATGTATTCTTCCTTACCTGTTTATTTATGATAGCTTAAAATTTCTGGTTCGCCATCAGTAATCAGAACGGTGTTTTCATAGTGAGCCGATAAAGATCCGTCATGTGTTACGACAGTCCATTCATCATCCAACCATGCAACGTCTGGGCGTCCTACATTCACCATTGGTTCAATGGCTAACGTCATGCCTGGTACTAATTTAATTCCTTTTCTTCTTACTCTGAAGTTAGGAATTTCAGGTTCTTCATGTAAAGCTCTACCTATGCCATGTCCTACTAAATCGCGTACAACTGTATAACCTTGAGCTACTACATAATCCTCGATGGCTGCTGAGATATCATGTAAATGATTTCCCGCTTTCGCAAACTTGATCCCTTCAAAGAAACTTTGCTTTGTGGCATCAATTAAGCGTCTTGCCTCAGGTGTAATTTCTCCTACTGCATGTGTTCTTGCAGCATCAGAATGATATCCTTTGTAAATAACGCCGGCGTCGACACTTACAATGTCTCCTTCACGGATAATTCTATTCTTAGATGGAATACCGTGAACAACTTCATCATTGACTGATACACAGATGGAAGCTGGGTAGCCATGATAATCCAAAAATGATGGAATGCAATCATAGCTCTTGATAACATCATAACCTATTTTATCGATTTCGTAAGTGGTAATTCCTGGACGGATATTTTTTTCAATTTCATCATGCACGATTGCAAGGATTCTTCCTGCCTCACGCATTAACTCAATTTCATGATTCGATTTGATTGTCACTGACATTGATCGTCTCCCACTTACTATTCGCCAAGAATTTGAACGATAGCATTAAATACGTCATTCATATCTACTGTACCATCAACATCAACTAAAATACCAGCGTTTTTATAATAGTCAATTAATGGTTGTGTTTGATCATGATATACATCTAGACGTTTTTTAACTGTTTCTGCCTTATCATCATCTCTAAGGATAAGTTCAGAACCACAAGCATCACAAACGCCTTCTGTTTTAGTAGGGTTGAATTGTAAATGATATGTTGCTCCACAAGAAACACAAGCACGGCGGCCTGACATACGATTAATGATGTTTTCATCTGGAACTTCTACATTAATTGCATAATCCATTTTTTCATCAATTGCCTTAAGAGCAGCATCTAATGCTTCTGCTTGAGGGATCGTACGTGGGAAACCATCTAAGATATAACCATTTTTACAATCTTCTTGTTTTAAACGATCTACTACTAAATCTACTACTAATTCATCAGGAACTAATAATCCTTGATCCATGTAAGTCTTCGCTTTTTGGCCTAACTCAGTGCCGTTTTTGATATTTGCTCTGAAAATATCGCCTGTTGAGATGTGAGGTAATTGATATTTTTCAGCAATCTTTTTGGCTTGAGTACCTTTTCCTGCTCCAGGAGCACCTAGCATAACAATTTTCATTTCTAATCCTCCATCTAAAATAGTGTAAGGGATGTATTATGTGAAAAATGAATAGTGAAAGGTGAACAGCTCGTTAATCCACTTCTTTAGATTATTGTCTGAAATATGATAAATATTCATCATATTGTAAATTCACTTTTCACTACTCACTTAACCTTATACAGTTCCAGCACTATTACTTATATTTATAAACACAAGAACCCATCGCTTAGATTAAGCGATGGTCTTCTTATGTAAATATCTTGTAACGCATTATCTGTATACAAACAAATTGCTACTATATTTAAATTTATTCGTTGAGGAAGCCCTTGTAATGACGAACTAACATTTGTGATTCCACTTGTTTGATCGTCTCAAGAACAACACCAGCGATAATGATAAGTGAAGTTCCACCAAAGTTAACAGATGCACCAAATATTCCAGAACATACGATCGGAATAATGGCAATGATTGCAAGACCAACTGCACCAATTAATACAATAGAATTAAGAATTCTAGTTAAGAAGTCAGTTGTTGGCTTACCAGGACGAATACCTGGAACAAAGCCACCTTGTTTTTTCATATTGTTTGATACTTCCATTGGATTGAAAGTAATCGTAGTGTAGAAATATGCAAAAAAGATTAGTAATACAATATAGATTACTAAACCTAATGTATATTTAAATTCACTTAAACTTGATGTTTTAAACCAGTAATTTTGACTAAGTAATTTTAAGATCTTTTGTCCAAGACTACCAGAGCCTGGCTGAACACCAAAGAAACTAGCAATTAATACTGGGAATTGCATTAAGGAACTAGCAAAGATTACAGGAATAACACCTGCAGTATTTACCTTTAATGGAATATGAGAAGATTGTCCTCCAACCATTTTACGTCCTTGCACTTTCTTAGCATATTGTACTGGAATTCTTCTTTCCCCACCGTTTAATAAGTTGATAAAGAAGATTAAGCCAACAACTAAACCAACAATCACTACGATTGCGATAATGCTGTTAACCATATTGCTTGAACTACTTACGAACTGAGTCCATAAGTTTCTAGCATCTTGAGGTAATTTGTAAATAATATTAATCGTTAAGATAATAGAAATACCATTACCAACACCGTGTTCAGAGATACGATCTCCTAACCACATTAAGAATGCAGAACCAGCAACAAGTGCTGTAATCGCTACAATATAACCAGTTGCGTTATCAATTTGGATCCCATCGTAATGAGAGAAACCAATAACCATTGCTGTTGCTTGGATTATAGATAATCCGATGTTCATGTATCTTGTATACTTAGTAATTTTTTTACGGCCGTCTTCACCATCTTTTTGCATTTCCTCTAAGCTAGGAATACAAATTGTTAATAACTGCATGATAATCGATGCAGTAATGTATGGTGAGATTCCCAATGCAAAAATAGAGAAGTTCATTAAAGAACCTCCTGTCATTGCATCGAAGAAGTTGATGGTATCGCTATTACCCAATAATTGGGCAATAGCGGATTTATCAACGCCTTTTAGTGGTATTTGAGATCCAAGTCGTACTATGAGAAGTGCTATAAAAGTAAACATAAGCTTGTTTCTTATTTCTTTGACTTTAAACGCATTTCGGACCGTCTCTAACATACTACATCACCTCAGCATTTCCACCAAGAGCTTTGATTTTCTCTACTGCAGCAGCACTGTAAGCATTAACCTTAACATCAAGCTTCTTAGTTAATTCTCCATTTCCAAGGATTTTAACACCATCTTTAGGGTTTTTTACAATACCGATTTCGATTAAAGATTCAACAGTTACTACTGCGCCATCTTCGAATCTATTTAACATGTCAACGTTGATACCAACGATTTCACGAGTATTTCTGTTTGTAAAACCTCTTTTAGGTAATCTTCTGTATAAAGGCATTTGTCCACCTTCAAAACCTACTCTAGGAGCTCCTGAACGAGCTTTTTGACCTTTATGACCTTTACCAGCTGTTTTACCATTACCTGAAGCATGACCACGACCTCTTCTAAAGTTGTCGCTGTGTTTAGAGCCTTCTGCTGGACTTAATTGTGATAAATTCATCCTGCGCACCTCCTTACTTATTATTATATATTAGATTTCTTCAACCTTAACTAAATGTCTAACTTGTTGAACCATTCCTCTTACAGCAGCATTGTCTGGCATTTCAACAGTTTTGTTTACTTTGCGAAGACCAAGAGCTTCAACAGTTTTTCTGTTTTTTGGAACGGCACCGATTGTAGACTTAACTAAAGTAATTTTTAATTTATTTGCCACGATGACACCTCCTAAACTATTTGCGGATCTTTCGATCCATGACTCCTATTAGCCTAAAATTTCTTCTACAGAAAGGCCACGAAGTCTAGCAACTTCTTCAGGAGTTTTTAAATTTGCTAAGCCTTCAATTGTTGCAAGAACAACGTTTTGCTTATTGTTAGAACCTAAAGATTTAGTACGGATATTTTTGTATCCAGCTAACTCTAATACGTTACGAGCAGGACCACCAGCGATGATACCAGTACCTTCTTGAGAGTTCTTTAATAATACGTGTGCACTACCGAATTTTCCTAAGAAATCGTGTGGAACACTTCCGTTTTCGTCGATTGGAACAGTTACTAACTTTTTGATAGCATCTTCTTTCCCTTTACGAATTGCTTCTGGGATTTCAGCAGCTTTACCAAGTCCTGCACCAACGTGTCCGTTTTTATCACCAACTACTACTAATGCAGTAAATCTGAAGTTACGACCACCTTTTACTACTTTAGTAACACGTTTGATTGATACTACTTTATCTTCTAATTCTAAAGAATTAGTGTCAATAATCTCACGTTTCATCTGTTTTCCTCCTTCTCTTAGAATTCTAAGCCAGCTTCTCTAGCTGCGTCAGCTAATGCTTGAACTTTTCCTTGATAAATGTATCCGCCTCTATCGAAAACAACAGTTTTGATACCTTTATCTAACGCTCTTTTAGCGATTACAGCACCTACTTTAGCCGCTGCATCTACGTCGTTAGTTTTTTCTAATTCAGCCTTAACTTCTTTATCAAGAGTAGAAGCTGCTACTAAGGTATTACCAACTGTGTCGTCAATAATTTGAGCGTACATATGGTTGTTACTTCTGAAAACAGCTAAACGTGGATGTGTAGCAGTACCGGATAAACGGCTACGTAATCTTCTGTGTTTTTTAACACGAATTTTACTTCTTGATTGTTTATTAACCATTTTGTTTCACTCCTTTAATTATTTCTTACCAGTTTTACCAACTTTACGTCTGATAACCTCATCAGCATACTTGATACCTTTACCTTTGTAAGGTTCTGGTCTTCTCTTTTCTCTGATTTCAGCAGCGTATTGGCCTACTTTTTCTTTATCTATACCTTTAACAGTAATCTTGTTTTGTCCTTCAAGGATAACTTCAAGATCTGCAGGATCTTCCATTTCAACTGGGTGAGAATATCCTAAAGATAAAATTAATGTTTTACCTTGTTTTTGAGCTCTGTAACCAACACCGTTGATTTCAAGAACTTTTTGGTATCCTTCAGTTACACCAGTGATCATGTTAGCGATAAGTGTTCTAGTTAAACCATGTAAAGATTTCATTTTCTTTAAATCGTTTGGTCTAGTAACAACAACTGTATCACCGTCTTTAGCGATGTTCATTTCCGCAGGTAAAACTCTAGAAAGTTCTCCCTTTGGTCCTTTTACAGTCACTTGATTATTTTCTGCAATATCAACAGTAACTCCTGCTGGTACAGCGATAGGCATTCTTCCTATACGTGACATGCCGGCACCTCCTAATTTATTACGAAAAGTGAAGAATAAAGAGTGAATGTTTTCACCGAGTGAAATCTCACTCTTTCTACACGATTCTATTATATTGTAACATTTTTTTACTTGAATAACTAGATAATCTAGCTACCAATTTTCTTCACTTTTTTATCTTACCAAACGAAAGCTAATACTTCGCCACCAACGTTAGCTTTTCTAGCTTCTTTGTCAGTGATAACACCTTTGTTTGTAGAGATAATTGCGATACCTAAACCACCTAATACTTTAGGAAGATCAGCTGAGTTAGCGTATACACGAAGACCTGGTTTAGAAATTCTCTTAAGACCAGTGATAATTTTTTCATTTTTATCTTTACCGTATTTTAATGCGATACGGATAGTTTTGAATCCACCGATTTCTTCGATATCATATTTTTTGATGTAACCTTCTTTTACAAGAATGTCAGCGATTGCAACCTTCATTTTAGAAGCAGGTACATCTACTGTATCATGTTTAGCAGTGTTAGCGTTACGAATTCTTGTAAGCATATCTGCAATTGGATCAGTCATTGTCATTTTAGTTGCCTCCTTCCTTCTTCTTACCAGCTTGCTTTTTTAACACCTGGAATTTGACCTTTGTAAGCTAATTCACGGAAGCAGATTCTGCAGATTCCGTATTTTCTTAAATAAGCATGTGGACGACCACAAATTCTACAACGATTGTATTCTCTAGTAGAGAATTTTGCTGGACGTTGTTGCTTAATTTTCATTGACGTTTTAGCCATGAAATTCCCTCCTAACTATTTTTTGAATGGCATACCGAATTGCGTTAATAATTCACGAGCTTCTTCATCAGTTTTCGCAGTTGTAACGAAAATAATGTCCATACCTCTAACTTTATCAACTTTATCATATTCGATTTCTGGGAAAATAAGTTGTTCTTTAATACCTAAAGCGTAGTTTCCTCTACCATCAAATGCGTTAGGGTTAACACCTCTAAAGTCACGTACACGAGGTAAAGCTAAGTTGATAAGACGATCAGCAAATTCATACATTTTTTCGCCTCTTAAAGTAACTTTACATCCGATAGGCATACCTTCTCTTAATTTGAAGTTAGCGATAGATTTCTTAGCTTTAGTAGAAACAACTTTTTGACCAGCGATGATTTCAAGATCTTTGATTGCTGTTTCTAAAGCTTTAGCGTTATCTTTTGCTTCGCCAACACCCATGTTAATTACGATTTTATCTAATTTAGGAATTTCCATAACGTTCTTGTAACCGAACTTTTTAGTCATTCCGTCCATAATTTCATTTTTATAAGTTTCTTTTAATCTAGCCAACGATAGGTCCTCCTTTCTTTAATTAATCAATAGCTTTTCCAGTAGCTTTTGCAACACGAACTTTTTTACCGTCTTTAACTTCAAAGCCTACTCTTGTAGCTTTTCCGTCAACTACTAACATTACGTTAGATACGTCGATAGCAGCTTCTTGGTGAATGATTCCACCTTGAGGATTGCTTTGACTTGGTTTGCTGTGTTTTGTTACAGTGTTAACGCCTTCTACTAGTACTTTACCATTTTTTACAGAAAGAACTTTGCCTTCTTTGTTTTTATCTTTACCAGTGATTACTTTAACAGTATCACCTTTTTTAATTTTACTAGTTGCCACTTGTTGACACCTCCTTATAACACTTCTGGTGCTAGGGAAACGATTTTCATAAATTGTTTCTCTCTTAATTCTCTAGCTACTGGTCCAAAGATACGAGTTCCTTTTGGATTTTTGTCATCTTTAATGATAACAGCAGCATTTTCATCGAACTTGATATAAGAACCGTCTTTACGACGAGCTCCTTTAACAGAACGAACTAATACAGCTTTAACTACATCACCTTTTTTAACAACTCCGCCTGGTGTTGCATCTTTAACTGTAGCAACGAAAACATCACCGATATTTGCGTATCTTCTTGTTGATCCGCCTAATACTCTGATACAAAGTAATTCTTTAGCTCCAGTATTATCGGCAACTTTAAGTCTTGATTCTTGTTGGATCATAATACTACTCCTTTCAGCATTACTCGTGAAAGAGATGAGCTATGTCGCATCAGATGTTCCATATTTCCCTCTTCACTATCCTGCATATATAATTCTATTTTGCACGTTCGATAACTTCTACAAGTCTCCATCTCTTATCCTTAGATAAAGGTCTTGTTTCCATTACTTTTACTCTATCACCGATTTTACAATCGTTGTTTTCGTCATGAGCTTTTAATTTGTAAGTTCTTTTAACGATTTTGTTGTAAAGAGGATGTTTTACGTTATCAACTACAGCAACTGTAATTGTTTTGTCCATCTTATCACTTACAACTTTACCGATACGAGTCTTTCTTAAATTTCTTTCCACAACAATTCCTCCTTTCTAGGATAATTTACGCGTTAGCTTTTGCTGAAATTACAGTTTGAATTCTAGCAATGTTTTTTCTAACTTCTTTGATTCTGCTTGTATTATCTAATTGGTTTGTTGCGTTTTGGAATCTTAAATTAAAAAGTTCCTTTTTAGCAGCTACTAATTCTACGTTTAATTCATCGATTGATTTAGTATTTAAATCTTTAACATATTCTCTAATTTTCACTGTTGTCACCGCCTTCTAAATCTGCGCGAGAAACTACTTTACATTTTACTGGTAATTTGTGAGTAGCAAGACGTAATGCTTCTCTAGCAGTTTCTTCAGCAACGCCTGAGATTTCAAACATAACACGACCTGGTTTTACTACAGCTACCCAGTATTCTAAAGAACCTTTACCGGAACCCATACGAGTTTCTGCTGGTTTTGCAGTTACTGGTTTATCTGGGAAGATTTTGATCCAAACTTTACCACCACGTTTGATATAACGAGTCATAGCAATACGAGCTGCTTCGATTTGGTTTGATCTGATCCACGCTGGCTCTAAAGCCACGATACCAAATTCACCGTTTGTAATTTTATTACCGCGTAAAGCTTTTCCGGCCATGGAGCCACGGAATTGTTTACGACGTTTAACTCTTTTTGGCATTAACATTATTTTGCGCTCCCTTCCTTATTAGCTTTAGTTGGAAGAACTTCTCCGTGGTAAATCCACACTTTGATACCCATTTTACCGTAAGTTGTATCAGCTTCAGCAAAACCGTAGTCGATATCAGCACGTAATGTTTGTAGTGGAATTGTACCTTCGCTATAGAACTCTGTACGAGCCATATCTGCTCCGCCTAAACGACCGGAAACAGCAGTTTTAATACCTTTAGCTCCAGATTTCATTGTTCTTTGCATACAAGATTTCATCGCTCTTCTGAAAGAAACACGATTTTCAAGTTGTGCAGCAATGTTTTCAGCAACTAATTGAGCATTAGTATCTGGTCTTTTAACTTCTTTAATGTCTACCATTAATTTTTTACCAGAAATGAATTTAACTAATTCTGCTTTTAATTTTTCAATTTCAGAACCACCTTTACCGATTACAACACCAGGTTTACCAGTATAGATGATTACTTTAATTCTATCAGAAGCTCTCTCGATTTCAATTTTTGAAACTTGAGCGCTGTAAAGTCTATCTTTTAGGAAAGTTCTAATTTTGTGATCTTCAACTAAGTTATCAGCAAAATCAGCTTCCGCATACCATCTTGAGTCCCAGTCTTTAATAACTCCGACTCTCAAACCATGAGGATTAACTTTTTGTCCCATGTTTGCCCTCCTTATCTTTCATCAAGCACGATTGTGATATGACTCATTCTCTTTTCGATTCTGTAAGCTCTACCTTGTGCTCTTGGTTTAATTCTCTTCATTGTTGGTCCTTTGTTAGCATAACAAGCTGCAACATAAAGATTTTCAGGATTCATTCCGTTATTATTTTCAGCGTTAGCGATTGCTGATTTTAATACTTTTTCAATAAGACTTGAAGCATATCTTGGATTATATGCTAAAATACCAAGTGCTGATTGTACATCCTTGCCACGAATTGCATCTAAAACGAAACAAGCTTTTTGAACTGAAACTCTTGCGTAAGATAACTTAGCAGTTGGTCTAGTTTCTCTTTGATTTTCGTTTCTTTCTCTTTTTATCTGGGATCTATGTCCTTTAGCCATGGATGCAACCTCCTTTCGAAATACCTTGTTTATTTAAATTACGATCTATATTCTAGTAATAATAATTATCTTCTAGATTTCTTTTCGTCCTTACCATGTCCTCTGTAAGTTCTTGTAGCTACGAATTCGCCAAGTTTGTGGCCAACCATATCTTCAGTTACATATACAGGTACATGTTTTCTTCCATCATGAACAGCGATTGTGTGTCCAACGAATGAAGGGAAAATAGTAGAACGACGTGACCAAGTTTTGATCACAGTTTTGTCACCTGCTGCGTTTTGAGCGTCTACTTTTTTAAGTAAGCTTGCGTCAGCAAATGGTCCTTTTTTCAATGAACGTGCCATAGGTTTAACCCTCCTTATTTAATAGCTTTACCGTCTCTTCTACGAACGATTAACTTATTAGACTTTTTGTTTTTCTTTCTTGTCTTTAAGCCAAGTGCTGGTTTACCCCAAGGAGTACATGGGCCTGAACGACCGATACCAGTCTTACCTTCACCACCACCGTGTGGATGGTCATTAGGGTTCATAACAGAACCACGAACAGTTGGGCGGATACCCATATGACGTTTACGACCAGCTTTACCGATGTTGATTAAGCCGTGATCTGGGTTACCAACAGAACCGATTGTTGCACGGCAGATGATTGGAACCATTCTCATTTCACCTGATGGTAAACGTAATGTTGCGAATTTACCTTCTTTTGCCATTAACTGAGCACTGTTACCAGCGGAACGAACTAACTGTCCACCTTTACCAGGGTATAATTCGATGTTGTGTACTTGTGTACCAACTGGGATGTTTGCTAATGGTAAGCAGTTACCTACTTCAACTTCAGCAGTTTCACCATTCATTACTGTTTGACCAACTTTTAAACCAAGAGGAGCTAAGATGTAAGCTTTTTCACCATCTGCGTAGCAGATTAAAGCGATGTTAGCTGTTCTGTTTGGATCGTATTCGATAGTTTTAACAACTGCTGGAATACCATCTTTCTTATTTCTCTTGAAGTCGATGATTCTATATTTTCTTTTAGCACCACCACCGTGATGTCTAACTGTGATTTTACCTTGATTATTACGACCAGCTGTTTTTCCACCAAAGGAAACTACAAGACTTTTTTCTGGTGTGCTTGTAGTGATTTCTGCGAAATCAGAGCTTGTCATATGTCTTCTGGAAGGTGTATATGGGTTAAACTTTTTAATTCCCATTTTCAAACTCCTTTCATGTCTTACGACATATAAAATTTATTCTTATCGGTTATAAACAACCATAAAGTTTTTTAGTTACTGGCTCTTATAGTCCTTCGAAGATTTCGATATCAGAACTATCAGCTGTTAATGTAACGATTGCTTTTTTAGTTTTAGCAGTTTTACCTACTGTAGCACCACGACGTTTAGATTTACCATCTAAGTTCATAGTGTTAACTCTAGCAACTTTAGTGCCTTCGAACATTTTTTCTACAGCTTCTTTGATTTGAGCTTTAGTAGCTTCTGTATGAACGGAAAAAGTGTACTTTTTTTCTGCCATAGCAGCCATACTTTTTTCAGTAACGATTGGTTTTAAGATTACATCATAGTATTTAATGTTAGCCATTATGCGTACACCTCCTCGATTTTTGCAATAGCGTCTTTAGTGATAACTAAGTTATCATATTTTAATAAGTCATATACGCTGATTGTGCTAGATAAAGCAGTTCTTACAGCAGGGATGTTTTTAGCGGATGCTTGAACGTTTTCGTTCTTGTCTCCTAAAACAACTAATGCTTTGTTAACGTTTAATCCGTTAAGAACGCTTACCATTTTCTTAGTTTTGATTTCATCAAAGTTTAATTCATCAAGAACGAAGATTTTCTTTTCTACAACTCTAGAAGTTAAAGCAGACTTGATTGCAAGTGCTTTTTCTTTTCTATTCATTTTGAAAGAATAATCTCTTGGCTTTGGAGCGAATACTACACCACCGCCAGTCCATTGTGGAGATCTTGTAGAACCTTGTCTAGCATGACCAGTTCCTTTTTGTCTCCAAGGCTTTCTTCCGCCACCAGAAACTTCAGAACGTGTCTTAGCGCTTTGTGTTCCTTGACGTTTGTTAGCAAGTTGAGCTACAACTGCCATGTGAACTAAATGTTCATTTACTTCTACAGCAAAGATTGAGTCGTTAAGTTCGATACTTCCAACTTCTTTACCTTCCATATTGTAAACAGATACGTTTGCCATCTGTGAATTCCTCCTTTCTTAAAGCTCTAGTTTGCTTTAACTGACTCTTTTAATACAACAACAGATTTCTTAGGTCCTGGTACAGCACCTTTAACTAAGATTAAGTTGTTTTCTAAGTCTACACGAACAATTTCAAGATTTTGAATAGTTACTTTTACAGCACCCATTTGACCTGGCATTTTCTTACCTTTGAATACTTTACCTGGATCAGTTGCGGAACCGTTAGAACCTGCATGTCTGTGGAATTTAGAACCATGAGTCATAGGTCCTCTAGATTGATTATGTCTCTTAATCGCACCTTGGAAACCTTTACCTTTTGATTTCGCAGTAGCATCAATTTTGTCACCTGCTTCGAAGATGTCAACTTTGATTTCTTGTCCTACTGTGTATTCACTAGCGTTTTCAAACTTGAATTCTTTAAGATATCTCTTATTAGACACACCTGCTTTTGCAAAGTGTCCTTTTCTTGGTTTGTTTACAAGAACTTCTCTGATGTCCCCGTAACCAACTTGAACTGCTTCATAGCCATCGTTTTCAATTGTTTTAACTTGAGTTACAACACTTGGTGATGCTTGTAATACAGTTACTGGAGTTAAAACTCCGTCTTCATTGAAGATTTGAGTCATTCCGACTTTAGTAGCTAAAATAGCTTTTTTCATGCTTTTGCACCTCCTATAAAATCTACAGCGGATCGCACTTATCAGCGTTCCCGCTAACAGCGGTGTGATCATCCTAGATGGCTTAAATAAAAGTGCATGACCACCATCTGGTCAACTTCTATATATAAACCCTAAAGGATTACTACTTGTTTGTTTTCTTAATGCTTATTTCATTTTGATATCGATGTAAACACCAGCAGGCATTTCTAATCTAGATAATGCATCAACTGTTTTTTGTGTTGGCATGATGATATCAATTAATCTCTTATGAGTTCTTTGTTCGAATTGTTCTCTGGAATCTTTGTACTTATGAACAGCTCTTAAGATTGTTACAACTTCTTTCTTAGTAGGTAGTGGTACAGGACCGCTCACCTTAGAACCTGTTTTCTTAACTGTTTCAATGATTTTTCCAGCTGATTGATCGATTAATTGGTGATCATAAGCTTTAAGTGTAATTCTCATTACTTGACTTGCCATAAAAAAAGTCGCCTCCTTTTCGCACTTAATTGCAGTACGACAAGCGGTGACTGTACACTCAACCGTGTGTATCATAGGTACTTTAAAATGAAAAAGACCTCACACGAGCTCTACACATAGATATGCAGAATCTTAAATTATTTGTACAGTGACTTGTCGCCAGTTTACTAACTTGACATTCGCTCCACGGAAAACCCACTCTAAGTGGCAACCTCACGCTTCTACGCTATCAATGTCACAACAGTTGTAATTATACATCAATACATTTTTAAATGCAAGTACTTTTTTTCATGCATTTTTTCTCATTTTTTAAGTATTTCTATATAATTCGCAAGAGTAATTTCTTCTATCCCTTTGCATTAAATATATCATAACAGATAGAAGAGACAAAAGCATTAGCACATTTATGGAACTTTGTATAGTTTAATCTAAATATGTATAGATTATACATTTTTTTGATATTAATTATTTTTGCTGCTATTATAAAGCCAGTTTCTAATCATATGCCTATATATAGGAAAAGACTATTAAGTTCATAAGCAATTACAAACTTAATAGTCTTATATTATTTCACCCTATTATATATAGAAGAAACACAATCGTTTTTCTATCGTTCCCAACGTCCAGATGCTCCACATGGAAGTACTAAACCATTGCTAGAAACTCTTAATCCAATCTCTTCTGCAGTAACACTGCCGCCGTGGTCTTTTACCACTGCAGTATTAAGCATATAAGATAAAACAGCTGGCTGTAAGCCTGTTGTGTAAGAGTTGATTAAATAGAATAATGGTTCATCAGATAATAACTCTGCACAAAGTTTTACGAACTCATAGATGTTCTCTTCAATCTTCCAGATTTCGCCCTTTGGTCCTCTTCCGTAGGAAGGAGGATCCATAATGATACCATCGTACTTATTTCCTCTTCGGATTTCTCTTTGTACGAATTTCACACAATCATCAACGATCCAACGAATTGGTGCATCTTCTAGACCTGAAGAATGTGCATTTTCCTTTGCCCATGTAACCATACCTTTTGATGCATCAACATGCGTAACGTTAGCTCCCGCAGCTGCTGCAGCTAATGTTGCCCCACCTGTATAAGCAAATAGGTTTAATACTTTGATTGGACGGTTTGCCTTTCTGATCTTATTGCCAAACCAATCCCAGTTTGTTGCTTGTTCAGGGAATAATCCTGTGTGTTTGAAACTAAATGGTTGAAGGTTAAATGTCAGATCTTTATAATTGATTGTCCATGACTTTGGTAAATCAAAGAATTCCCATTCTCCGCCGCCTTTGCTGCTTCTATGGTAATGTCCGTTCTTTCTTCTCCATCCCTTTTCTGTCTTTGGTGTATCCCAAATAACCTGTGGGTCTGGACGAACAAGGAGATAATTCCCCCATCGTTCTAATTTTTCGCCTGTTGAGCAATCTATTACTTCATAGTCTTTCCAACCGTCTGCTATCCACATACTAACTTCTCTCTTTCTACGTAATTAATACTGTCGCATAAGCAACATCTTTTTCGAAAATATATCAATAGTCTCATTATATAGTGACTTTAGAATATGTCAAGTATTACACCTGTTATGATTTGCAATTTTCAATGTATGTATACCCCTATTTATTTCGTATCGTAGATTCGCGAAAAATCACCTCTGTATTAACAGTTATTGTTTCATACGGCATCTCTGGATTTTCAATTCTCCACATTAACTGTTGCACCAGCCTTCTTCCCATCCTCTGATTACTCACATAAGCAGTTGTCAGAGACGGTGTTAAGAATGCAGTCTCATCCTTATTATCAAATCCTGAAACCATCACCTCTTTAGGAATTAAAATCCCACGATCTCTTAAATATGCAATTACATCCTTTGCGATATCATCATTGGCACAGACTATCCCATCTGGCATATATGGTAACGCATCCAATGCTGCTTCTATTTCTTCATATATGTAATAATGTCTGTCTGTTTGTCCTGTCATACAGATCTCCTTGTCTATAGGCAATCCTGCTTCTGACATTGCAAGGCTGTATCCTTTATATCGTTCATAGATAGTTCTGCAATATGTAATATCTCCTATAAATCCAATTCTTCTTGCTCCCTCTTTAATCATATGGCTTGTAATCTGAGCAATACTGTTAATTCCCTCAAATAATACGATGTCTCCATCTTTTTGAGTCTGTATAGTATTCACAGGTCCATCTAGAAAGACAATTGGAACTCCCTGTGCTACAATCTTATCTATGTAATTCTGTTTAAATACTGTCAACACAATGACCCCATCACATCTATTATCAAAATCTGATGGCAGTTTCAATTCTTCTTCCTCTTCTAAACATATAAAATTAAAGCGCAAGGAACAGTTCTTCTTATTTAGTTCATCACTTATCCCCATAATGATGCGATTCCAAAACGTAGATAGCTCACGCCTTGCCAAAACTACTATTGTCTTTGTATCATTCAAGCGATCGCTAATCTTAAATTCCTTTAGAATTACTGGCAACAGTTTAGAATATCCCATCTCGTATGCTTTCTTAATTACCACATAGCGAGTCTCATATGCGACCGATGGACTATTATTAAGTGCTTTAGCAACTGTATTTCTAGATAAATTCAACTCTTTCGCTACATCTTGAATTGTAACTTTTTTCACGAATACTCCCCTTTCTCTATCTCTTACTAACTTCATTGCTTTGTTTTCGATATAAAATACCCTAAATAGTTATACTAAACATAACGCAGTAGCTATATTATGTCAATGTAACTAATTACAAAAAATTTTCGTGAAAAACGTCCTTTTTTTATATGAAGGGAATTCTACACAAATACTATCGTTTTAATGACAATTGTAAGTAAACTCCCTGTTCCTTCTTGATAAATTGCATATTTTTCCTTATACTTATCTATAATGAGTTTACTTTATATAATATAGTACGGAGGTAAGTTTTATGGGAATATTAACACGTTTCAAAGATATTATGTCCAGTAACATTAATGCCCTTCTAGACAAAGCAGAGGATCCAGAGAAAATGATTGACCAAGTCTTACGCAATCTAAATAGTGATCTTGCAAAAGTAAAATCCGAGACTGCTTCTATAATGGCAGAAGAACAGCGTACCAAGCGAATCTTGACTGAATGCGAGCAAGAAATTGAGAAGATGCAGAAATATGCAATCAAGGCATTAGAAGCAAATAACGAAGAAGATGCCAGAAAGTTCTTAGAGAAAAAGCAGTCACTTACTAATAAGAAGGAAGGCCTACAACAGGCATATGACCTAGCTCGTGCGAATGCACTTAAGATGCGGGAAATGCATGACAAGCTTGTAAAGGATATAAGTGAACTTGATGCCCGCAAAGACATGATCAAAGGAAAACTTGCAGTTGCCAGAACACAGGAACGAATTAACAACATGGGTTCCTCCCTATCAGGTGCAGCCAACTCCATCTCTGCTTTTGAGCGCATGGAAGAAAAGGCTAATAAAGCTTTAGATAAAGCCAATGCCATGTCTGAGTTAAATAAGAACCCCAACGATATTTCTGAACTTACCACCAAATACGATATTACCAGTTCCAATATAGATGATGAACTGGAAGCACTTAAAGCTAGTCTAAAGAAGCCTGAATAAAAAATAAATACATATATTAGCCTGGTTATGTCTCAGCATTGACGTAAAACAAAAGGAGTCCAGATAGGATTTATCTGGACTCCTTTGTTTATTATTTATTCAGCATCAAATACTGGATCATTTGTTAATTTATCAAGCTTAGCTTGTGCATCTTCTCCGGAAGTACCTTTTACACCAAAGTAGAATTTGATCTTAGGTTCTGTACCTGAAGGACGGATTGCACACCATGCATCATCATTAAGTTCAAAATAAAGAACGTTTGATTTTGGTAAGCCTGTCTTAGTAACTTCTTTTGTAGCTAAGTCAGTGATTGTATCTGCTTGGTAATCTCTGAACTTAAGAACTTGGTAACCACCCATAGATGTTGGAACTTCTGTGCGGTAGCCTTCCATAATGCTCTTAATTTTTTCCATACCCTCGATACCTTTAAGAGTGATTGCTTTTAATCCTTCTCTATAATAACCATATGTCTCATACATATTCGTTACTTGATCAGCTAAAGTAATACCCTTAGATTTATAATAAGCAGCTGCTTCACAGAATGCCATAACTGCAACACATGCATCTTTATCTCTGGCATGGGTTCCGATTAAACAGCCATAACTTTCTTCATAACCAAATACATATTCATTACATTTTGTTTCTTCAAATAATTTAATTTGTTCACCAATGAACTTAAATCCTGTTAATACTTCGATTAAACGAGCATTGTATTTCTTAGCAATCTGATCTGACATATTACCTGTTACGATTGTCTTGATCAATGCTGCGTTTTCTGGTAATTCATTGTGAGCAGCTTTTTGAGAGAATTGATACTCTGCAATGATTGCCCCTGACATATTACCAGTTAATAACTGCCACTCATTGTTGTTATCACGAATACATACGCCTAAACGGTCAGCGTCTGGGTCAGTTGCAAGAATAACGTCAGCACCAACTTCATCTGCTAACTTTTTAGCTAAGACGAATACCTTAGGATCTTCAGGATTTGGATAAGAAACTGTTGGGAACTCACCATCAGGTAACTCTTGTTCCTTTACAACATAAACGTTTTCAAATCCGATTTCTTTTAAGATTCTGCGAACTGGAAGATTACCAGTACCATGTAATGGAGTATAAACGATTTTAAGTTTTTTACCTTCTTCGGAAATTGGATTAATTACTAATTTCTTAAGCTCTTCAATATAAGAGTCATCGATCTCTTTTCCAACTACATTGAATAAACCAGCTTTTATAGCTTCTTCCTTATCCATTGTCTTAATAGAAGTATAATCTGTAATAGCATTTACTTCACCAATGATTTCGACATCCTTAGGTGCTGTAACCTGAGCGCCGTCTTCCCAGTATACTTTATAACCATTATATTCTGGTGGGTTATGGCTAGCCGTTACTACGATACCTGCAATACATCCTAATTTTCTTACAGTATAAGATAATACTGGTGTTGGTCTTAACGAATCAAAGATATATGCTTTAATGCCATTTGCATTTAAACATAATGCAGCTGCTGTAGCGAACTCAGTTGACATTCTTCTAGAATCAAAAGCGATTGCTACGCCTTTGTCTTGGCCACCTTGTTTAATGATATAGTTAGCTAAGCCTTGAGTTGCCTTACCAACAGTGTAAATATTCATACGATTAGTACCTGCACCAATTACACCACGTAAACCACCTGTACCAAATTCTAAATCCTTAAAAAAACGATCTTTAATTTCTTTATCATCATTTGCAATTGCTTTTAACTCATTATGAGTTGCCTCATCAAACGCCTTATCATTTGCCCATAACTCATACTTTTCTAAATACGTCATGATCCCTTATTCCTTCTTTCCTACTGTATTAGTCTAAAAATAACCTCTACATTTTTTATTTCTACTTAATATGTTCATATACCCCAATTTATTAGCGGAGGTACTCTGTGTAAGTCCTTATTTTTTTTGTTCTTTCATCAATAGTTTTTCAAAATAATGTCAAACTATTGAGTTTATTATAAAACTAATTTTACCTAAATTCAACCGGAATTATCCGTATACAATCATATGAATATTTATCTACATTTTTTCTATCATATAATACAATTTTATATAAAATCTGCTTGTTTTTAAGCGCGCTTTCTTTCTAAAAAATACTTTTTATAGCTATTCCTATAAGGAGAGAAAACAGTTTCTCTCAGTTGAAAAAGAAGACCGCAGTCTTCTCATTTGAAAACACTGCGGTCTTTATTTATATCAAATAAATTAGTTAGCTTTATCAACAGAACCGAAAAGTTCCATTTTTTCTTTTACTGTAGCTTTGATTGCTTCAAAACCAGGAGCTAACAATTTACGTGGGTCGAAACCTTTACCTTCAAGGTCTTTACCAGCTTCAACATATTTTCTTGTTGCTGCCGCAAAAGATAATTGACATTCTGTATTAACATTGATCTTAGCAACACCTAAAGAGATTGCTTTTTTAATCATGTCTTCTGGAATTCCAGTACCACCATGAAGAACTAATGGCATATCGCCTGTCTTTTGTTGTACTGCGTCTAATGTCTCGAAGCTTAAACCTTCCCAGTTAGCTGGGTATTTACCATGAATGTTACCAATACCAGCTGCAAGCATTGTTACACCAAGATCTGCAATTTGTTTACATTCATCAGGATCAGCACATTCGCCTCTTCCGATAACGCCATCTTCCTCTCCGCCGATAGAACCTACTTCTGCTTCGATAGAAAGACCTTTTTCATTACAAATTGAAACTAATTCCTTAGTTTTTTCAATATTTTCTTCAATTGGATAATGAGAACCATCAAACATTACTGAAGAGAAACCTGCTTCAATACATTTCTTAGCGCCTTCATAGCTACCGTGATCTAAGTGAAGAGCTACTGGTACTGTAATGTTAAGTTCTTCAAGCATCCCATTTACCATACCTACAATTGTTTTGTAACCACACATATATTTTCCTGCACCTTCAGATACACCAAGAATTACTGGTGAATTGAGTTCTTGTGCAGTTAATAAAACTGCTTTTGTCCATTCTAGGTTGTTGATATTGAATTGACCTACTGCATAATGACCTGCTTTTGCTTTTGTAAGCATTTCCTTTGCTGATACTAACATAGTACGACCTCCATTTTATCCTTTTATTTATAACTTAAAGCAATACTTTCACATACTACCTAAGTTATACGTATAACTATCAAAAGAACCTCACGGTTTACCTTTAATATCTATATCCATCTGTATTATACATGATTTGCATTCAAATTAAAACAATTATTTCAAGGGCACTTCAGTATATTTACAAATTGATTTTCCTTATTATTAAACTACTATTGTGAACATAATCCATTATCAAGATATGTCGCAACGATTACATCCGCATCACCAGTACAGCCTGGATATACCATGACCTTGTTACCCATTAATTGCTCTAATGCAGTCTGTGCAACACCACCACAAATTACAGTATTGGCTTTCTTCATTAAAAGATATCTTACAATTCCATCTGCATCGGTTGCATTGTGTTCTAATATTTCTGATTTCACAAGACTTCCAGATGCCAATGTATATAGCTTAATCTTTTTGGATTTTGCAAAATGGCTGTCGATTTCACTGTTATCTGTTACAATTACAGCAATTCTTTCTGTACCCGGTGCGTCTTCTTCCTCTTTTTCTACAACACAAGTCTGCTCGATGTAATCAGCAGTCGCATCTAAGTAGTTCACTTCTAGTTCCTCTACTAATCCTTTATCAACTGCAGCTGCTACCTTAGGATCGATTGGAACTTGGTTTAATACCTTAAGATTATATTTCTCAGCAACTTCATGTACATGGCTTTCACCAAATACACTGATACGTTCTCCACAGCTTCCACATTCAATGTAGCTGTAGTTTTCTACTAAACCTAAGATTGGAATATTCATTGCCTTTGCCATATTTACAGCCTTGCCAACGATCATAGAAACAAGCTCTTGAGGACTTGTTACAATGATGATACCGTCTACAGGAAGGCTTTGGAACACAGTTAAAGGTACATCGCCAGTTCCTGGAGGCATGTCAACGAACATATAGTCAACATCTTCCCATAATACATCTGTCCAGAATTGTTTTACAGTTCCTGCGATTACAGGACCTCTCCATACAACAGGAACTTCTTCTGAATCTAACAATAAGTTAACAGACATTACTTTAACCCCTTGCTCTGAAACAGCAGGGAAGATACCTAGGTCGTTTCCTTGTGCTTTTCCATGAATACCAAATGATTTTGGAATACTTGGTCCAGTAATATCCGCATCTAAAATGGCTGTCTTATATCCTTTACGGTTCATAAGAACCGATAAATATGACGTTGTAAGTGATTTACCAACTCCGCCTTTACCGCTTACAACACCGATTACTTTTTTTACATTACTAAATTGATTAACTGGCTCTAACATACTCTTTCTTGTATCCGAAGAACATGTGCTAGAGCAGCTGTTACATTCACCTGAACAACTCATATTATTAATCTCCTATTCTAAATAGTAAGTTTTTCTTAATTACTATTAAAATGAATTATAAGTTAATAAAATAAGGCTGTCAATACTCGCCTATTTTCCTGGTTTCTTACATACTTTACTACTATGCTGAATATATTTTTAAATATACGTATATGACGAAAAAAATCTAGTAATATAGCGCATTCTGTGGTATACTGTTAGTTAGTGGTATTTTTGCCTAGAGAATGAGGTACTGACCATATGGAGGATAAATATGAGTGAACAAGTTATAAAATTCGAAGAGAAACTTAAAGAATTAGTTAATATCGCTAAGAAAAACAAAGGTGTTATCGAGGTTGAATATGTTAATGATTTCTTTAAGGAAATGAACCTAAATGTAAATCAGATTGACAAGATATATGAATATTTGGAATCCCATAATATCGTAGTTCTTAATCTAAGTGATGATGAGCCTGATGACAATCTTCTCTTAGAAATCGAACACGAAGATGATTCTGCAGCTCTAGAGGACCTCTCAACTGCAACCTCTGCTATGTCCGATGATCCTGTTAAACTCTATTTAAAAGAAATTGGTAGTTATCCATTATTATCTATCAGTGAAGAGATTGAACTGGCAAAAAAAATTGAAGCCGGTGACGAGATGGCGAAAAAGATTTTAGCAGAATCCAACTTACGTCTTGTAGTTAGTATTGCAAAACGTTATGTCGGAAGAGGCCTTTCCTTCCTTGATTTAATTCAAGAAGGTAACTTAGGTTTAATTAAAGCTGTTGACAAGTTCGACTATACAAAAGGATACAAATTCAGTACGTATGCAACTTGGTGGATACGTCAGGCAATTACTCGTTCTATTGCTGATCAATCTAGAACAATCCGTATCCCTGTTCACATGTCAGAAGTAATCAACAAAACATATCGCGTATCTCGTAACCTGTTACAAGAATTAGGTCGTGAACCATCTGAGCAAGAGTTAGCTGATGCTATGAATCTTCCAATCGAAAAAATTCGTGAAATTCTTAAAGTATCTGCGGATCCTATCTCACTTGATACCCCAATCGGTGAAGAGGACGACAGTCATTTAGGCGATTTCATCAAAGATGAATCTATCGTTGGTCCAGAAGAAGCAGCTGCTTACTCTGTATTACAAGATCAAATTTCTAAATTACTTGATACATTAACAGAACGTGAACAAAGAGTCTTAATCCTTCGTTTTGGCTTAAAAGATGGAAGAACAAGAACTCTTGAAGAAGTAGGTAAGGAATTCAATGTAACTCGTGAACGTATTCGTCAGATTGAAGCGAAAGCGTTACGCAAATTACGTCATCCAAGCCGCGCTCGTATGCTTAAAGGCTACGATATTATGTAATCAACTCTGATTATAAGAAAAAAGAGTATTCACAATACCAATGTGAATACTCTTTTTTTATGTAAACAACTCTCTTAAAATGATCAAGGCTGCTCCCATAGTGTTTGCCTTTGTCTTAACATCACTAATTACAACCTTTACATATCTTTCTCTTTTAAATAAAATACGTTCGTTTAAAAGACGCTCGATTTTTTTATAAATAGCATAATCGAGTTTTGCCAGCTCACCTCCAACTAGTATATAGTTTGGACTATACAAATGAACAATATTGGAAAATACCACGCTGCTAATCTGAATAAAGTCTTCAAGCGTCCGTAATACCAATGGATCACGATCCTGAAGCTTTAGGTTTATCTCATCGATGGAATGACTGTTACTATTTTTAAGTAAAAGTTCAGTAGAAGCATATAGATGATAGCAGCCTCTAGACCCACATAAACAAAGCGGTCCATCATATTTTACAGACATATGGCCAACCTCTCCACATCTAGAAGTATCCCCATAAAGAATCGTATAGTCAGTGATATATGCTCCTCGTATTGTCTCTCCCATATTTAGATAATAAGTCCCGACAGGTCCCCTATTGGCACCATATATCAACTCAGCAATAGACGCTCCCTCAATATCATTTCCTACGATTGTTGGAAGTCTAAATTTCTTCTCTAAGATAGACTTTATTGCTATTACCTCTTTTTCAAGGCGATCCATACTTACTGTAATCTTACCGGTCTTTAAATCCACTGCCCCATCAAATGTAACTCCTATTGCCACCACATATAAATCCAGGTCATTACTGTCAGATAACAGATCTCCAACCATTTGCTTAATAACACTGGCAAGCTGCTGGTTACTTTCTAAGTTATCCACAGACTCCTCTTTCTGGATTAGTATTCCATCCACAATATCAATTAACATTGTGGTTATTTTAGTTGATGATATATGTACACCAACAGCTAATATCCTCTTCGGAACAATTGTTATTGCTGTTGGCTTTGGTCCTATAGTATGATTCTCACCCGTGTCTCGTGTCTCTGTTACATACCCTTCTTCTTTTAAATGATTGACAATATTTCCGACTGTCATCTTTGTAAGCCCTAGCCGGTCTGAAAGTTCTTTTCTAGAAAGTGACTTCTCCATAATAAGCAGTTTAATAACATTATGGATGTTCTGCTTTCCTATCGTTCTTAGGTTCTTTCCTGCGCCCACTTATTTTTCTCCTCTGTATTTTCTAATGCAATCGCATAAGTGCCTCTTCTACACGTTGCTCTGCCTCTTCCCCTGTGCTTCCTCCTTGAATGTAGGCAATCAAGTTCTCTTTTTCTGTATCTGGCAATGCAGCAAACTTCTCCATCGCTGCAAGGTCCTGTGATAGCTTCATACTAAAACCAATTGGAAGCGCACCAATAGAATAGATGTCCATTTAATTTCTCCTTAAAGTCAAAAACTTGGTTCCCTTTTATTATGCGCAAACGTTATGTATTCATTCATTGCAAAATTCTATATTTCATCGGAACATCACATGAGATATTTTCAACAAACCCAACCTGTTTGTATAATGGATATCCATCCTCTGTCGCATCCAGCTCAACATAATCCAATCCCAGCTGTTTAGCATCATTAAGTAATTGTTCCAGTAACTTCTTAGATATTCCTTGACGCCGATATTCTTCAAGAGTCAAAACACTTAAAACTTCACCTATCTTACCCTGAATAAAATTTGGATTTGCAGGCTTCTCATGAATAAGCAGGTATGCTGTTGCAATAATTTTTTCATTATCTACTGCTAAATAAGCATACATATCTTTATTTAAATGTCTTTTATAGTAGGAAGGTAATTGCTCTCTTATTGCTTTTTCCTGTAGTTCAGATAAATATCCCATATCATCAAGTAAATAATTAACTCTCATTTGTACTAGCTGATCTATATCATCCAGTGTTGCTTTTAAAAACTTCATAGAACTCCTCCTTATAATAATGGGGTATTATTTTTCCTACCTTACCATAGAATACAGGAAACATCCATGTAATATCTCATACAATCACATATAGCAGATAAATAAAGACTTATCAAAAGATATATCTCGTTAATAAAAAAGTGTTTTGCTTGCATAATACTCCGCGCCGAACGCGATCACGAAGTGATAAACACCGTCCGTGTAAGTGCGCATCTTGGCTTTCTGGTTTTTAGAAAGCGTTTTTTAATTGATAGGAGGCTTCTTGAAGAGAAGTTTCTTATCAATTAAAAAAAGGTTCCTGCAAGCAGGAACCTTTTTTATATATCAGGCGATATTAATTACTCAATGATTGTAGCAACACGGCCTGAACCTACTGTACGGCCACCTTCACGGATTGCGAAAGATAAACCTTGTTGCATAGCGATTGGGTGAATTAATTCGATAGACATTTCTACGTTATCACCAGGCATGCACATTTCTGTACCTTCTGGTAAGTTGATAACACCTGTAACGTCAGTTGTTCTGAAGTAGAACTGTGGACGGTAGTTGTTGAAGAATGGAGTATGACGACCACCTTCATCTTTAGTTAATACGTAAACTTGAGCTGTGAATTTTGTATGGCAAGTGATGCTGCCTGGTTTACAAAGAACTTGACCTCTTTCGATTTCATCTCTTTGAACACCACGTAATAAAGCACCGATGTTATCACCAGCTTGAGCTTCATCAAGAAGTTTACGGAACATTTCGATACCAGTAACAACTACTTTACGAACTTCTTCGTGAATACCAACGATTTCAACTTCTTCAGATACATGAAGAACACCACGTTCAACACGACCAGTAGCAACTGTACCACGACCTGTGATAGAGAATACATCTTCGATTGGCATTAAGAATGGTTGATCAGTAGCACGTTGTGGATCTGGAACGTATTCGTCGATTGTAGTCATAAGTTCCATGATTTTATCTCCCCAAGGACCCATTGGATCTTCAAGAGCTTTTAATGCAGAACCTTTGATGATTGGGCAATCAGTGAATTCATATTCTTCTAATTGTTCAGTGATTTCCATTTCAACTAATTCTAATAATTCTTCATCTTCTACCATGTCACATTTGTTCATGAAAACAACGATGTAAGGTACACCAACCTGACGAGATAATAAAATGTGTTCTTTAGTTTGAGCCATAACACCATCAGTTGCAGCAACAACAAGGATAGCACCATCCATTTGAGCAGCACCAGTGATCATGTTTTTAACGTAATCAGCATGTCCAGGACAGTCAACGTGAGCGTAGTGACGATTTTCAGTTTCGTACTCAACGTGAGCAGTAGAGATTGTGATACCACGTTCTCTTTCTTCTGGAGCTTTATCGATATTTTCGAAATCAACAGCAGCGTTACCTTCTACTCTTTCAGAAAGAGTTTTAGTGATAGCAGCAGTTAAAGTAGTTTTACCATGATCTACGTGACCAATAGTACCAATATTACAATGTGGTTTAGTTCTTTCAAACTTAGCTTTAGCCATTTGTAATGTCCTCCTTTATTAAGCCCATCTTTGGGGCAATGTTTATATTTTTTTGTCCAATAGCTATGGATTAATTCCAGTCCTATTGTATGGCAATACTCCCATATTGAGAGTATTGCCGTATATTCCTAATTATATTTCACATTAGAATTATTTTCAAGCATAAATTCACTTTACTGTCAATAGACACAAGGGAAATTCTGCTAGAATATCATATTATTATAAAAAATACTATTTAGCTTTAGAAGCAAGTACTTTTTCAGCAACGTTCTTTGGAACTGGTTCATAATGATCGAAGAACATAGAGTAGTTACCACGACCTTGAGTCTTAGAACGTAAATCTGTAGAGTAACCGAACATTTCAGCTAGAGGCACATAACCTTTAACCATTTTACCGCCACCTACATCTTCCATACCTTCAACACGACCACGACGGGAGTTGATATCACCGATAACATCACCCATGTACTCTTCTGGCATAGAAACTTCTACTTTCATGATTGGCTCGATTAATGTAGCTCCACCTTTTTGCATAGCTTCTTTGAATGCCATAGAACCAGCAATCTTGAATGCCATTTCAGATGAATCGACATCATGGTAAGAACCATCATATACAGTAGCTTTAACACCTAATACTGGGAATCCACCTAATATACCAGCTTTAGCTGCTTCTTCGATACCTTCACCAACTGCTGGGATGTATTCTTTAGGAATAGAACCACCAACAACTGTAGATTCGAATTTGAATGTTTCTTCAGCATTCGCATCCATAGGCTCGAATTTAACTTTACAGTGTCCGTATTGACCACGACCACCGGATTGTTTTGCATATTTAGAATCGATATCCACTGATTTAGTGAATGTTTCTTTGTATGCAACTTGAGGAGCACCAACGTTAGCTTCTACTTTAAATTCACGAAGTAAACGATCTACGATGATTTCAAGGTGAAGTTCACCCATACCAGCGATGATTGTTTGACCTGTTTCTTGGTCAGTGTGAGCTCTGAATGTTGGATCTTCTTCAGCAAGTTTAGCAAGAGCTTCACCCATTTTTCCTTGAGAAGCTTTTGTCTTAGGCTCAATTGCTAATTCAATAACTGGTTCAGGGAATTCCATGGATTCTAAGATAACTGGATGTTGTTCATCACAGATAGTATCACCTGTTGTAGTGTTTTTGAAACCTACAGCAGCAGCGATATCACCAGCGTAAACTCTATCTAATTCTTCTCTCTTGTTAGCGTGCATTTGAAGGATACGTCCTACACGTTCTTTTTTGTCTTTTGTAGCGTTTAATACGTAAGAACCAGAACCGATTGATCCAGAGTAAACTCTGAAGAACGCTAATTTTCCTACGAATGGATCCGCCATGATCTTGAATGCTAATGCAGAGAAAGGTTCTTCATCAGAAGAATGTCTTTCAACTTCGTTACCATCTAAATCAACACCCTTGATTGAAGGGATGTCAGTTGGAGCTGGCATGAATGCTAAGATAGCATCAAGTAATTTTTGAACACCTTTGTTTCTGTAAGCAGATCCACAACAAACTGGTACTGCAGTACATTCACATGTAGCTGTTCTAAGAACTTTTTTAAGTTCTTCGTTTGTAGGTTCTTCACCTTCAAGATAAGCCATCATTAATTCGTCATCTAATTCGCAGATTTTTTCTACTAATTCAGAACGATATAATTCAGCATCATCTTTCATATCTTCAGGGATTTCACAGATAGTGATATCTTCACCCTTGTCATCGTTATAGATGTATGCTTGCATTTCGAATAAATCGATAATACCTTGGAAATCATCTTCTTTACCGATTGGTAATTGAAGAACGATTGCATTTTTACCTAAACGAGTTTTGATTTGTTCTACAGCATTGTAGAAATCTGCACCAAGGATATCCATCTTGTTGATGAATGCCATACGTGGTACATTGTATGTGTCAGCTTGACGCCATACGTTTTCAGATTGTGGTTCAACGCCACCTTTAGCACAGAATACACCTACTGCACCATCAAGTACACGTAAAGAACGTTCTACTTCAACAGTGAAGTCAACGTGTCCTGGAGTATCGATGATGTTAATACGGTGTTCTTTAGCTCCTGCAGCCACTTTAGTCTCAAATTGAGGAGTCCAGTGACATGTAGTTGCAGCTGAAGTAATTGTGATACCTCTTTCTTGTTCCTGTTCCATCCAGTCCATGGTAGCAGTTCCTTCATGAGTATCACCGATTTTATAGTTAACACCAGTGTAATAAAGGATACGTTCAGTTAATGTAGTTTTACCTGCATCAATATGAGCCATGATACCAATATTTCTGGTAAGTTCTAACGGATATTCTCTTCCAGCCAAGGATAATTCCTCCTTAAATTAGTGTGGTGTATCTACCACACAAGTGATAGAACACCGTCAATTTGTATTTTATGAACAAGCCAACTGAGCCCTTCTTTTAGAAAAACCCACTTGGCTGATGCCCATTGTTTTTTAGTTTGTAAGATATAGCTAATTACTAGCCGATGATTACCATCTGTAGTGAGCGAAAGCTTTATTAGCTTCAGCCATTTTATGCATATCTTCTTTCTTCTTAACAGAAGCTCCAGTATTGTTAGCTGCGTCTAAAAGTTCAGCTGCTAATCTTTCTTCCATTGTTTTTTCGCCTCTAGCGCGAGAGTACAATGTGATCCAACGAAGAGCTAATGCTTGTCTTCTATCTGGTCTAACTTCGATAGGTACTTGGTATGTTGCACCACCGATACGTCTTGCTTTAACCTCTAAAACTGGCATAATGTTATTCATAGCTTCTTCGAATACTTCGATAGCATCTTTACCAGATTTTTCAGCGATTCTTTCGAATGCACCGTATACGATTTTTTGAGCAACACCTTTCTTACCATCTAACATGATGTTGTTGATAAGTTTAGTTACAACTTTGTTGTTGTATAATGGATCTGCTAAAACATCTCTTTTTTGAATATGTCCTTTACGTGGCACGTGTCTTCCCTCCTTATAAGAATACATTTTATTATAAACTTAGTCTTATTGCTAAGCTCTATATGAACAAAAGCTCTAAAACTATGTTCATAATGATATTGATTCTTAGGTACTCACAATTTCAAGTTGTGTTCGCGCCCGATTTAATATATAAAAACCTGCAACCGACAGGACTTTAAAAATTAATCCGGCACTTATAACTGAATTAGTGAATTCTACTATTGAATCCTAGGTTTTATTTTGCGTCTTTAGGTCTCTTAGCACCGTATTTAGAACGCGCTTGTCTTCTCTTAGCAACACCTGCAGTATCAAGTGTACCTCTGACGATATGGTAACGAGTACCTGGTAAATCCTTTACACGACCACCACGGATAAGAACAACACTATGTTCTTGTAAGTTATGGCCTTCACCTGGGATATAACTAGTTACTTCGATACCATTAGAAAGACGAACTCTGGCAATTTTTCTAAGTGCTGAGTTAGGTTTTTTAGGAGTAGCTGTACGAACTGCTGTACATACACCTCTCTTTTGTGGAGCAGCTCCACCTGTAGTTTTCTTGTTTAAAGAATTGTATCCTACTAAAAGAGCTGGAGAAGTAGATTTCTTTTCTACTGTCTTTCTACCTTTTCTTACTAATTGGTTAAAAGTTGGCATTAATTTTCACCTCCTGTGATATTGTGTGGTTGCTGTTTAAGTTCAGCTTAATGATGCGTATTTTTACGCACTTGACTATTATACGAAGAAACTCATGATTTGTCAAGTACACCATGATAAATCATTTTTATCGCATAATCAGCATACTCATTGTTTTTACTGAATTAGTATGCCCATATGATCGTGTTTTTAAACACTTAATATATTATATTACCTGTGAGTTTTGTTGTATATAGGTGTTTTTTGTAAAAACGACTATTTTTCAAACGACAAAACAACAGTTAATATACTATATTTTCATATAAAAGCCCTCTCCTATTTAAGTAAGAGAGGGCTTTCTATTAAAAATCAGTATCGTTTAATTCAGAAAAATTGATTGTATCATCTGAATCTTCATTGAATTCTTGGAATGTTGGCATTTCAAATTCTTCAATTTCTTCCCCAGCTTGAGCTTCAATTGCATGATCAGTATCTAACTTAACGTTACGATATCTCTTCATACCAGTACCAGCTGGAATTAACTTACCGATAATTACGTTTTCTTTAAGACCGATTAATGGATCCACTTTACCCTTAATTGCAGCTTCAGTAAGAACTTTAGTAGTTTCCTGGAAGGATGCAGCTGATAAGAAGGAATTTGTAGCTAAGGAAGCTTTTGTAATACCAAGCATTACACGTTTTCCTTCTGCAAGTTCTTTACCTTCAGCTTCAAGTCTTTCATTTAACTCGTCAAATTCAAGGATATCTGCCATTGTACCAGGTAATAATTCGCTATCTCCGTTATTTTCAACTTTAACTTTCTTAAGCATCTGTCTAACGATAACTTCGATATGCTTATCATTGATTTCTACACCTTGTAAACGGTAAACACGTTGTACTTCTTGGATCATGTAATCTTGAACGGCACGAACACCCTTAATCTTAAGGATATCATGTGGGTTTACAGAACCTTCTGTTAACTCATCACCAGCTTCAAGTACTTGACCGTCAGAAACCTTAATTCTTGATCCGTAAGGGATAAGGTAAGCTTTTGTTTCACCAGTTTCAGTATTTGTAATGATAACTTCACGTTTCTTCTTAGTATCACTGATTTCAACAACGCCACCAAATTCAGCAATGATTGCTAAACCTTTTGGTTTACGTGCTTCGAAAAGTTCTTCGACACGAGGAAGACCTTGAGTGATATCATCACCGGCTACACCACCTGTATGGAAAGTACGCATTGTTAACTGTGTACCTGGTTCACCGATAGATTGGGCAGCAATAATACCTACTGCTTCACCAACTTGTACTGCTTCACCTGTAGCCATGTTAGCACCGTAACATTTAGCACATACACCGATGTGTGACTTACAAGTTAAGATAGTACGGATCTTAAGTTGTGCATGATCGCCAGCTTCAACAATTGCTTTTGTTTTCACAATTTGAGCAGCACGTTTTGGAGTGATCATATGGTTTGCTTTAACGATAACTTCACCGTTATCATCATAGATAGATTCACAAGAATATCTTCCTGTAATTCTTTCTTCTAAGCTTTCGATAACTTCTTTACCGTCCATGAATGCTTTAATCCACATACCTGGGATTTCTTTACCTGGCTGACAGTCAACTTCACGGATAATTAAATCTTGAGATACGTCTACAAGACGACGAGTTAAGTATCCTGAATCGGCTGTACGAAGAGCTGTATCGGAAAGACCTTTACGAGCACCATGTGCAGAGATGAAGTATTCAAGTACATCAAGACCTTCACGGAAGTTGGACTTGATAGGAAGTTCGATTGTTCTACCTGATGTATCGGCCATAAGACCACGCATACCAGCTAACTGTTTGATCTGTTTGTCAGAACCACGGGCACCGGAATCCGCCATCATGTAGATGTTGTTGTATTTATCAAGGCCTGTAAGAAGAGCTGTAGTGATATCATCATCGGCTTTCTTCCAAACATCGATAACTTCTTTGTATCTTTCTTCGTCTGTGATAAGACCACGACGGAAGTTACGGCTGATTGCTTCTACATGGTTTTCAGCATCTGCTAAGATTGTCTTTTTCTTTTCTGGTACAGTCATATCAGAAATAGAAACTGTCATAGCAGCTCTTGTAGAGAACTTGTAACCAAGTGCTTTAACATTATCTAATGTTTCAGCAGTCATAGTAGCACCATGAGTATTGATACATTTTTCAAGAATTTGTTTTAATTGTTTCTTACCAGCTAAGAAATCAATTTCATATAATAACTCATTTTCAGGATTTGTACGATCAACGAATCCTAAATCTTGAGGAATAATTTCATTGAAGATGATTCTACCTACAGTAGTCTCAACCATCTTAGAACGTCCATCAGCTGTTGTTCTACGTACTTTAATACGAGCATGTAAATCAACTGCTTTATTTTCGTAAGCTAAGATTGCTTCATTTTCACTCTTATAGCAACTTCCTTCTCCTGGGTAACCTTCTCTTAACTGAGTTAAGTAGTAGATACCAAGTACCATATCCTGTGAAGGAACGGCTACAGGACCACCATCAGATGGTTTTAATAAGTTGTTTGGTGAAAGTAATAAGAAACGACATTCTGCTTGAGCTTCTACAGAAAGTGGTAAATGGACAGCCATCTGATCACCATCGAAATCGGCATTGAATGCTGTACATACTAATGGGTGAAGCTTAATAGCTTTACCTTCAACTAATGTAGGCTCGAATGCTTGGATACCAAGTCTATGAAGAGTAGGAGCACGGTTAAGCATTACTGGATGTTCACGAATAACTTCTTCTAATACATCCCATACTTCAGGTTGAAGTCTTTCAACCATCTTCTTAGCAGATTTGATATTGTGAGCTGTACCTTTTGCTACTAATTCTTTCATAACGAAAGGTTTGAATAACTCGATAGCCATTTCTTTTGGTAAACCACATTGGTAAATCTTAAGTTCTGGACCAACTACGATTACGGAACGACCGGAGTAGTCAACACGTTTACCAAGTAAGTTCTGACGGAAACGTCCTTGCTTACCTTTTAACATATCAGAAAGAGATTTAAGTGCACGGTTACCAGGACCAGTAACTGGACGACCTCTTCTACCGTTATCGATAAGAGCATCTACTGCTTCTTGAAGCATTCTCTTTTCATTTCTTACGATAATGTCTGGAGCTCCAAGTTCAAGTAATCTCTTAAGACGATTGTTTCTGTTGATGATACGACGATATAAGTCATTCATATCACTTGTTGCAAAACGTCCACCATCTAATTGTACCATTGGACGGATATCTGGTGGGATTACAGGAATTACAGAAAGGATCATCCATTCAGGCTTGTTTTCAGATTCTCTGAAAGATTCTACAACTTCAAGTCTTTTAATGATTCTAGCTCTCTTTTGTCCTGTTGAGTCTTTAAGACCACGTTTTAATTCAACAGATTCTTTTTCAAGATCAATCGCTTGAAGTAGTTCTTGGATTGCTTCCGCACCCATTCCTACTCTAAACTTGTTACCGAATTTGTCATATGCTTCTCTAAATTCTTTTTCAGAAAGAACTTGTTTGTATTGAAGATCGGATTCACCTTTATCTAATACGATATAAGAAGCAAAGTATAATACTTTCTCAAGAGTTCTAGGAGAAAGGTCTAAAATTAGACCCATTCTACTAGGAATTCCTTTGAAATACCATATATGAGAAACTGGAGCAGCAAGTTCGATGTGGCCCATGCGTTCTCTACGAACGCTGGCCTTAGTAACTTCAACACCACATCTATCACAAACTACGCCTTTATAACGAATCTTTTTATATTTTCCACAGTGACATTCCCAATCTTTGTTTGGTCCAAAGATTTTCTCACAGAAAAGACCATCCTTCTCAGGCTTTAATGTTCTGTAGTTAATTGTCTCAGGTTTTTTAACTTCACCACGGGACCATTCTCTGATCTTTTCAGGTGATGCTAAACCGATTTTGATTGCATCATACGTTAATTGTTGTTGTTCTGGTGCAACATTAGTAACTTCTGGCATTTATGGCACTCCCTTCTGTTTTTTAGTCTTCTAAATCAAAGTTGTCAAAGTTTAATTCTTCACTATCATCAACGTTGATAGTCAAGCTGTCTTCGTCTTCTAAATCAGCTTCTTCAGGCTCTAAGTCTGGTTCGTCTGCTTCAAAGATATCGAAGCTCATTGTATTGTTTTCTTCGTGCTTTTCATCCTTTACTTCACTGAAACCAGCTTGAGTAAATTGATTGTCATCGAAGCCAAATTTATTATCTTCTCCTTCGATTAATGGAGTTAAGTCTTCATCACCATAATCGATGTTTTCAGTCATCTTGATTTCATTACCGTTTTCATCAAGTACAGTAACATCTAATGCAAGAGATTGAAGTTCTTTTAATAATACTTTGAATGATTCAGGAATACCTGGTTCAGAAATATTTTCACCCTTGATAATTGCTTCGTATGTCTTAACACGTCCAACAACATCATCAGATTTAACTGTTAATATTTCTTGTAATGTGTAAGCAGCACCATAAGCTTCAAGTGCCCAAACTTCCATTTCACCAAATCTCTGTCCACCGAATTGTGCTTTACCACCTAAAGGTTGTTGCGTTACTAATGAGTAAGGACCAGTGGAACGAGCATGGATCTTATCGTCTACTAAATGGTGAAGTTTTAAGTAGTGCATGAAACCTACTGTAACAGCGCCATCGAAGTAATCACCAGTTCTACCATCACGTAATTCAACTTTACCATCACGTCTGATAGGAACACCTTCCCATTGTTTACGGTAATCTTCGTTAGTTACAAGATAATCCATAACTTCTGGGTCTAAAGTATCTTTATATTTAGCCTCAAATTCATCAAGAGGCGTATTTACATAGTCATTAGCAAGTTCTAATGTATCCATGATATCGTACTCGTTAGCACCATCGAATACTGGAGTTGCTACGTTAAATCCTAATGCTTTAGAAGCAAGTGATAAATGGATTTCAAGTACCTGTCCAATGTTCATACGAGATGGTACGCCCAGTGGGTTAAGAACGATGTCTAAAGGACGACCGTTTGGTAAGAATGGCATATCTTCTACTGGTAATACGCGGGAAACAACACCCTTGTTACCATGACGACCAGCCATCTTATCACCTACTTGGATTTTTCTCTTTTGAGCGATATAGATACGAACTGTTTGGTTTACACCTGGAGATAATTCATCTCCATTTTCTCTAGTGAATACTTTAGCATCAATGATGATACCAAATTCACCATGAGGAACACGTAAAGAAGTATCTCTTACTTCACGAGCTTTTTCACCGAAGATTGCACGAAGTAATCTTTCTTCAGCTGTTAATTCAGTTTCACCCTTAGGTGTTACTTTACCAACTAAGATATCTCCAGCGCGAACTTCTGCACCAATTCTGATAATACCTCTTTCATCAAGATCTTTAAGAGCATCATCACCAACGCCTGGTACGTCTCTTGTGATTTCTTCAGGTCCAAGCTTTGTATCACGAGCTTCTGCTTCATATTCATTGATATGAACGGAAGTGTAAACATCTTCTTGAACTAATCTTTCACTAAGAAGTACGGCATCTTCGTAGTTGTAACCTTCCCATGTCATGAAACCGATTAATGGGTTCTTACCAAGAGCGATTTCACCGTTTTGAGTACATGGACCATCAGCAATAACTTGACCAGCTTTTACTCTTTGTCCACGATCAACGATTGGTCTTTGGTTCATGGAGTTACCTTGGTTACTACGAACAAATTTATCTAATTTATAAGATTTCTTAAGGCCAGTTTCGTCTTCTTTAATAACGATTTCTGCAGATGTAGATTTTTCAACAACACCATCAGCTGTAGCAACAACACAGTCACCTGAGTCAACTGCAACTTTTTGTTCCATACCAGTACCAACAACAGGAGCTTCTGTCATTAATAATGGAACTGCCTGACGCTGCATGTTAGATCCCATTAAGGCACGAGTAGGATCATCGTTTTCAAGGAAAGGAATGATCGCAGTCGCAACTGAGAATAACATCTTTGGAGATACGTCCATTAAGTCGATTTTAGCTTTAGGGAATTCTGTAGTTTCTTCTCTATAACGACCAGAAACTGAATTACTTACAAAGTATCCATTTTCATCTACTTCTTCATTCGCTTGAGCTACTACATACTTATCTTCTTCATCTGCTGTTAAGTAAACAACCTCATCAGTTACACGAGGGTTCTTTGGATCAGCTTTGTCGATAACTCTGTATGGAGCTTCAATGAATCCGTAGTCATTAATTCTTGCATAAGATGCAAGGGAGTTAATTAAACCGATGTTTGGACCTTCAGGAGTTTCGATAGGACACATTCTACCATAGTGAGTATAGTGAACATCTCGAACTTCGAATCCGGCACGGTCTCTGGATAAACCACCAGGTCCAAGTGCGGATAAACGTCTCTTATGAGTTAACTCAGAAAGAGGGTTGTTTTGATCCATGAACTGTGATAACTGTGAACTTCCGAAGAATTCTTTAACAGCTGCAGTTACAGGTTTAATGTTAATTAAAGATTGAGGAGAGATTCCTTCTAAATCTTGAGTTGTCATTCTTTCACGAACAACACGTTCCATTCTGGAAAGACCGATTCTATATTGGTTTTGTAATAATTCACCAACTGCACGAATACGTCTGTTACCTAAATGATCGATATCGTCTTTTGTTCCTACTTCATATTCTAAATGCATGTTGTAGTTAATTGACGCAAAAATATCCCAAACTGTAATGAATTTAGGAACTAATTTATGAACGTTAGCTTTGATTTGTTCATTTAATTCTTCACCTTCATATCTATCTAATAGATATTTTAATGCGAAGTAGTAAACATCATCTTTAATGCCAACTTCATCTTTATCAATGCCAAAAGCAGCAAGATCAACCATACGGTTAGAAATTACTTTAACTTTTCTTTCTTCTGCTTCAACCCAAACATGGCCTACACCAGTGTTTTGGATTTGTGTTGCTAATTCATCACTGATCTTAGTACCAGCTTCTGCAACGATTTCACCAGTCATTTCATCAACAACATCTTCTGCTAATGTGAAATGAGTGATTCTGTTTTTAAGAGCTAACTTCTTATTGAATTTATATCTACCAACTTTAGCAAGATCATATCTTCTTGCATCGAAGAACATAGAACGGATTAACGCTTCTGCACTTTCAACGCTTAAAGGTTCGCCTGGACGAAGTTTTTTGTATAATTCAAATAAACCTTCTTGGTAGTTTGTAGAAATATCTTTTTGAAGTGTAGCTAAGATTTTTGGTTCTTCACCAAAGAAGTCAATAATTTCTTGATTAGAAGCACTTCTAATCTCTTCGTCGATGTTCCATCCTTTATCAGGATCTGCATTGTAATCGAATTTACAATTATCAAACGCACGCATTAATACGGAAACAGGAAGTTTACGATTTCTATCTACACGTACGTAGAAGATATCATTACTATCAGTTTCATATTCTAACCATGCACCTCTGTTAGGAATGACAGTTGCGAAGAACATTTGTTTACCAATTTTATCACGATCTATAGCATAATAAATACCAGGGGAACGTACTAATTGGCTTACAATAACTCTCTCAGCACCATTGATCACAAAGGTACCTGTATCTGTCATTAACGGTAACTCGCCCATGAATATATCATGTTCGTTAATTTCATCATTTTCCTTGTTGTGAAGTCTAACCTTCACTTTAAGTGGAGCAGCAAATGTTGCATCCCTTTCTTTACATTCTTCAATAGAATACTTTACTTCATCAGTACATAAAGTAAAACCTACAAAACGTAAACTAAGATGGCCGTTGTAATCCTCTATTGGAGAGATGTCATCAAAAACTTCATTGAGTCCTTCATCTAAGAACCACTTATAAGAATCAGTCTGTATTTCGATAAGATTTGGCATATCCAAAACTTCTTTACGTTTAGAGAAGCTCATTCTTACACCTTTGCCGACCTTGATGGGACGTATTCTGTTCTTTTCCATTAACGTTTTCACCCCTTGAATTTATTGTAATTTATTGAGTTTATTAAGCTTTTCAACTTAGAAACCTCTGACACATAGAAACTAACTTTTATTCATCTATGTATGCATGTTGCATTTTCAATGAAAAAGTCTTTTCTTTTTCTCTCAAATATGCTATAATCTACTAAAACAGAGAGAATAGCATACCACACCACAATAGTGCATTTTTCATGTTAACATAATTTTGTCAAGATGTCAATGGTAAAAAGACGTCTTTTTTTATTTGTCAAGCATTTTTTTACCTTTTTTTCGGTCTTTTGCCATAATCGGCAAAAATATCATATCTTTTATTCTTAACGTATCCTACATATATTATTCGATAATTTTATTTAATCATGAATTTATCCCTGTAAAACCAAATAAAAGCCTACCCCTACCACCTCTTACGAAGATGTGGTATTTTTTATGCCCTTTATTATCGATCCTAAACAAAATTGGTTCTTATTATAGTAGAAACCAGCTTTAATGCTTTACTCTAATAAGGTTCTTCCTAAAATTTAAAAAAGTCCGCTAGCAACCTTGCGGCTATTAGCAGACTTTTTATATTCTATAAGTGTGTCTCAAGCAGCTACAAGAACTACTTGAGGATTACTCATATTATAATCTAAACGAGTTAGGCTATAATTATTTAAGAGTAACTTTAGCACCTTCAGCTTCAAGTTTAGCTTTGATTTCTTCAGCTTCTTCTTTAGATGCAGCTTCTTTAACTGTTTTAGGAGCGTTATCAACTACTTCTTTAGCTTCTTTTAAGCCTAAGCCAGTTAATTCACGAACTACTTTGATAACTTTAACTTTGTTAGGACCAACTTCAGTTAATTCTACATCAAATTCAGTTTTTTCTTCAGCAGCAGCACCACCTTCAGCAGCAGCAACTACTACACCAGCAGCAGCAGAAACACCAAATTCTTCTTCACATGCTTTTACTAAATCATTTAATTCTAATACTGTTAAGCTTTTAATAGCTTCGATAAATTCTTGAGTTGTCATTATTAATTACCTCCGATAATTTTTGAATAATTATTTTTTATTTTTTTAATTGATAGCTATGCTACCTGAAGCCTAAGCTTCTTTTTGCTCTGCGATTTGTTTAATAACACGAGCAAAGTTTGTAATAGGTGATTGGATACTTCCAAGTAATTTGGAAATAAGAACTTCTCTTGAAGGAATGCTTGCAAGTGCTTTACATCCGTTTTCATCATAGAAGTTTCCTTCCACTACTGCGCCTTTGAATTCTAATTTGTCTGCAGTTTTCATAGAACCAGCAAGAACACGAGCTGGAGCAGTTGCATCTTCGATGCCAAATGCGATAGCTGTAGGTCCTTCTAATAATTCATTTAACTGAGCGTAATCAGTTCCTTCAAATGCACGTTTTAACATAGTGTTTTTGTATACTTTGTATACAACACCAGCTTCTCTACAAGCTTTACGTAATTGAGTATCTTGTTCTACTGTTAAACCACGGTAGTCAACGATTACTGCAGATTGAGCTTGTGCTACGAATCCTTTGATTTCTTCAACAACAGGTTGTTTTAATTCAACTTTTGCCATTATGCTGTACCTCCTTATAGAATAATGATTGATTGCTCAATCAAGGCACCGCCGTAATCTTTGAAACAAAGTTTCTTTGATTAAAAAAAGAACCTTACTGTAAGACAATAAAGGTTCTATAAGTTCATCTAAGAATATCTTATATTTCCTCGGTAGGCGTGTTCAACTTATGCCTTGCGGCACCTACTGTCTTCGGCAGCTATATGATAATCAAGCGTAAGCGCTTGACCTTCTTGAGTATAACAAAAGAATTCCCTAGTGTCAACAATCATTTACGATATTTTTCAATATAATATTTTCTATTTCTACTACAAAATTCTTTCTTTTACTATTTTGCTCATTTTTGTCTCTCTTATCCTAAACACTCTAATGTCTTTTAGGATTTTAAGGAAGAGCATGAGAAACGCAGTTTCTCATTAAAATCCAACTTCTGAAACGACGCTTTTACGAGTTGGAAAGTCTGGTTCTAGGTCCGCAAAGCAGACTTGCACGAGGAACCAGACTTTACTCCTTTTGTTTTTTAGATCTGAACTCTTTTAAACCGGATGAAATTTCATTTCATCCGAAGTCGATGGCGCTCTGCAGCGCCCGGCGTAAAAAAAACGACCTACTCCCAAGGGAGCAGATCGTCTTCTATTAAAATACTTAAAAGTATTAATTAGCCAATTTTAGCTGTGTTAACTCTTACACCAGGGCCCATTGTGCTAGTTACAGTTACGCTCTTAAGGTATTGACCTTTAGCAGCAGCTGGTTTAGCTTTCATGATAGCTCCCATAAGTGTGTTGAAGTTTTCGGAAAGTTGTTCTTCAGTGAAAGATACTTTTCCAACAGGTACGTGGATAATGTTTGTTTTATCCAATCTATATTCGATCTTACCAGCTTTAATATCATTAACAGCTTTTGTAACATCCATTGTAACAGTACCAGCTTTAGGGTTTGGCATTAAGCCTTTTGGTCCAAGTACACGGCCAAGACGACCAACAACACCCATCATATCAGGAGTTGCAACAACTACATCGAAGTCAAACCATCCATCGTTTTGGATTCTTGGGATTAATTCATCACCACCAACGAAATCAGCACCAGCAGCTTCTGCTTCTGCTACTTTATCGCCTTTAGCGAATACAAGAACTTTTACAGTTTTACCAGTTCCGTGTGGTAATACAACCGCACCACGAACTTGTTGATCTGCATGACGTCCATCAACACCAAGTCTGATATGCGCTTCAACTGTTTCATCGAATTTTGCAACAGCTGCTTTTTTAACTAAACTACACGCTTCTGCTGCATCATAAACCATAGATCTATCAACAAGCTTAGCAGCTTCTACGTATTTCTTTCCTCTTTTCATTCTATTAACCTCCTAGTGGTAGTATCGGGAGTTGTCCCTCCCACGTGATTACGACCGTTACCGGCTGAAATCTTTATTTATATGCTAAATCAATATTTACGATGTTTAATAGTGTCTAATTATTGGTTCGAGTAGAATTAGTCTTCTACTACGATACCCATACTTCTTGCTGTACCAGCGATCATGCTCATTGCACTTTCAAGGCTAGCAGCGTTTAAATCTGGCATTTTTAATTCAGCGATTTGTTGAACATCCGCTTTAGTAATAGTAGCTACCTTATTTTTGTTAGGTACTCCTGAACCAGATTGAATTTTAGCAGCTTTCTTTAATAATACTGCTGCTGGTGGAGTTTTAGTGATGAAACTAAAACTTCTATCTTGATATACAGTAATTACAACTGGAATAATCATGCCGTCTTGGTTAGCAGTTCTAGCATTGAATTCTTTTGTGAATTGTACAATGTTAACACCGTGTTGACCAAGTGCAGGACCAACTGGTGGTGCTGGTGTAGCCTTTCCAGCTGGAATTTGTAATTTGATATAACCTGTAACTTTCTTTGCCATTATAGCATACCTCCTGAATTATGTGGTGTTATCGGGAGTGTTCCCTCCCACCATCTAGTATTTTACTAGATGTATTACAATTTTTTAATATCTGTGAAACTAATTTCAACAGGTGTTTCACGACCAAACATATCTACGTTAATCGTTACTGCCTGTTTATGAGTGTTAATATGAGTAATAATTCCGCTTGTTTCTTCCCAAGCACCTGAAACAACAACGATTGCATCGCCAACTTCCAAGTCAATGTCAAGTTCGCTGGAGTTCTTAAGACCCATTGCATTCATCTCAGCTTCTGATAATGGAACTGGTTTTGAACCAGGACCGACAAATCCAGTAACACCTCTAGTGTTGCGAACAACATACCAAGTGTCATCGTTCATTACCATGTTAATAAGAACGTAAGCAGGAAACATTTTCTTACTTACTTTCTTCTTTGTTCCATTTTTCACCTCTACAACATCTTGCATAGGTACAGATACCTCTAAAATTTGATCTTGAAGTTTTCTGTTTTCTATTGTCTTTTCGATGTTTGCTTTTACTTTATTCTCGTATCCGGAATAAGTATGCACAACATACCAATTTGCTTCTGCCATCTTATCACCTATAAGTTTAGCAGCCAGTTAATTCCGATTTTATAAACCGTATCAACTCCTGCTATTAGTGCTCCAAGTATTACAGTAATTACACATACTGCGACTGTTTGTTTAACTAGTGATTGTCTATCAGGCCAAGTAATCTTCTTAAATTCAGACTTTAAGGATTTCCAAAAACTTTGTTTTTGTGTAGCGTCCATTTTATTGACAGTATCTCCCATATCTTTTCACATTCCTTCCCGCTTCTATACAGCTTTTATCGCGTATATCCGCTCACAATGTTCAATAGAATTACCTATTGCCTATACAAATCTAACTATTTAGTTTCCTTGTGTAAAGTGTGTGATTTACAGAATTTACAATATTTCTTAGTTTCCATTCTATCTGGATGAGCTTTCTTCTCTTTAGTCATATTGTAGTTACGTTGTTTACATTCTGTACAAGCTAATGTAATTTTTACGCGCACAGCTTCCACCTCCGCTATAAATTCTTATTGTGTTATTGCTTTTTCTCGTGTTAATATTGATTTTTAGGCATAAAAAAAAAGACCTCTTCCATCGCTAGTCTAGAATATCATAATCTGCCTAACACGTCAATATCTTTTATCTGTTTTTCAAGTATTTTACATAAGATATACCACATAAAGAGCTAAAAAGTTTTAATTCTTTTTTCTTCGTATTATGTTCCTATTTACTATACAATATCCTTGTAAAAATACCAATATATTATTATTTCCAACATATCAAATTTTATACATATAAATATAACCATAACTAGTCATATTTATTAGACAAGTCATGGTTATATAGCTCGTTCCTTCGCATATTCTGTTGGAGAAATCCCAACACGTTTCTTAAATATACGGCTAAAATAATTCGGATCCTGAAATCCAACCAAAAAGCATACCTCTTTGATTGTGCAATCCTCCTGCTTCATTATCTCTTGAGCCTTACCAATCCTCAGATCATTTACCCATTCTACATAACTGTAATTGGTAGTCTCTTTAAATATCTTACTAAAATGTTGCGGACTCAGTCCCACATACTGAGAAATCTCATTCAATGATATCTCCTGCGTATAATTTTTCTGAATATATTCCATAGCAATCGTAACCACATTCGACCTTCTTGCCTTCTTTCCAGAACGCATTAGCTTAACCATTGTATGTAGCCTGCGATATACCCAAGCTTCCTGCTCTTCTAACGATAAGTACAACAGCTTGTCGCACTGTTTAACATAATCATAATATATATCCTGATTCTTAAGTTCTTTACGAAATGCATATGAGATACATGTTAATACTTCAATCATACTTGTAAGCCGTTCTGTAACCTCCATCGGGCGAAGAAGTTCCAGGATGTTTGACAAACCTTCTTCTGCATTGTATCTATTATACTTTATACTATCGATCAGCTGGTCTGTAAGCTCCATATAGGATTCCTTCATATTGTATTTATATCGAACCTCTTTATAATGTACGATAGGACTCTCAACATCATAACGACAGCTTCGAAGCATTTCTAAATAACTATCATGAATATTCACAATCGTTCGTATTCCGCCAATTGCAATCTTAACTTCTAAATCAAACGTTTCCTTAAGTACTCTCAGTATTTCTTTCGCCAATGTGATTGACTCCAACTGAGCTTCTTTACTCTCACGTTCTTTATCTGAAGTCACATAGATCGTATAACGGTTTAACATTCTTGGACCAACCGCACAGCTGGAATGTGCATTTACCACTTCCTTCAGCCTACGATAAATCCTGCCAGCCGCCTTTTCCATATTCCAATGCTTGTTCAATACGTTCGGCTCTACAGAAACGCTCATAATATAGCCTTTTGATCCAATACCTAACAATTTCTGATACTGATGTATCTCAGCATCTACATTCATATTATATGAGACCGAAAATATAAAATGCTGCTCAACATAACGGAGTGCATTGGAATACTGATTTTCCTCATCTTTATATTCTCTCTCAATATCATCTTCTTCTTTTACTGCCTGCAATTCTCGCTCAATTGCCTTAACCAATTCCATTTGATTAATCGGTTTTAAAATATAATCGTTTACTCCAAGGATCATAGCCTCTCTTGCAAACTCAAAATAATCATATGCTGATACAATGATAATGCGAACACTTTTATTAAACCTTCTGATCTTTCTTACCGTCTCAATTCCATTCATGCCTGCAATCTCGATTCCAATCAGGATCAAATCGGGCTCACTATTAATTGTATCTACAATTGTATCATTACCACTATTGGTAACTGCTACTACTTTAGCATTCTGAATCTTTGTTTCAATAAGTGACGTTATTTCTTCTGCTGAAACAGCATCTTTCTCTGCCACTAATACTTTATACATGCAATACCTCATCCTCAAATACTGTTTATTTCTTTAAAAGGATACATCACTATTAAGTTCCACTTCACCCTCTAGAATTGTAATCGATAGGTTTTGTAACAAATCAATTTCGTACATATCGATTTCTCTTCGTTGACTATCTGCGAATACGCGAACAACCGGGCGTCCAGACATATTCTTATTCTGACACTTAACGATACCATAAAATCCATTGGACAGATGAACAATGGATCCATTTGGATAAATAGTAATAACCTGTATGAATGTACGAACCAGTTCCGTATCAAACATCGTCCCTGCATACTCAATCAAATAATTGACTGCCTTTTCATTAGACCATTTTTTACGATAACAGCGGTCCGATGTCAATGCATCATATACATCTGCAATTGCCACAATTCGCACAAACTCATGAATTTCCGCTTCTCTTACTCCTTTTGGATATCCACTTCCATCTAGACGTTCATGATGAGATAACGCAATAATCCTTGATAACTCTGTAATACATGTACATTTTTTCAATGTGTCGTATCCTAATACAGTATGTTGTTTTACATATTCAAATTCTTCTTCTGTAAGTGTCTCTTCCTTAAATAAAATCTCTTTATCCAACAAAACCTTTCCCACATCATGCAGCAACGTTCCTATCGCCAGCTTCTCCAGCATACTCCTGCTATAATTAAGTCTGCTTGCCAAAAGAAGTGAATATACCGTTGTACTGACAGAATGCGAAAAAGTGTAATCATCCGTTGCACATATGTCATTAAGACTGATTTGCACATCCTTATTATATAAGATTTCATCTAGTATGGTATTAATGATACCGCCGATTTCTCCAGTATCACCTAGCGCTCCATTGGACACTTTTCCAATGGTATCGCGTAATACCCGCTTACATTTTACCCTGGTCTTTTCCGATATTACATCCGGGACCTCTATTCCCTCACTCTTTTTATCATCTATATATAGATATTCAATTCCCATATTATTGAGATGATTGATATATCTCATTAAGTCCTTCTGTCCAGCTTTCAATATCAGACAATCATTATGATAAATGGATTTTGCCAAAATCATATCAGCGCTTAACATCGATGTCGAAACAAGCCTCATTATTGCCAGTCCTCCCAAATCCACTTATTACCCAAAATTTTACCTATAACATAAACCTATGATAGCATAGACGAATTATATCATCAATATTATAATAGTCCCATATAAACCGGTGTTATTTTAAGTTCTTAACAGATCCACCTTTAACAAGCTGGCCTTTTAAATAAATGTTATCTAAGGAGGTTCCCATTGGATTTTCAATTAAATTAATCAACTGTTTTGCAGCTTCAGCACCAATCCTGTCCACATCTTGTTTTATAGTTGTTAGTTTAGGCTCCAAAGCTTGTCCTGCTAATATTCCATCATACGCTGCAATTGATACATCTTCAGGAATTTCAAGCCCAAGACGATGGATTGCATTCATCGCTCCAAATGCAGAATAATCATCCGGTACAATAATGCATGTTGGAGGGGATGGCAGTCTGAGCAGCTCCTCAGTCAACTCTTCCGTCTTTGTCACACTTCGGTAAATTCCTTCTTTATAATACTCTTCTGGGATATGAATTTGATACTCACTCAGCACGTTATTAAAACTCACTAAACGATTATGAGTAACGCTTGACTTAGTTCCATATATATATGCTATCTTCTCATGGCCCTGCCCAACAATGTACTCAATCAATTGTGTCATCCCCTGTATATTATCAGACATAATCGAAATCGCTTCATTAAAGACATGGTCTACCGTAACCACAGGAAAGTCGCTATTTACCAGCTCAAGTACCTCAGGATCATTAAACTCAGCGCAGACAATACACACTCCATCAAAATTACGGCTTCTGCAATGCTCCAAATATGTCATTTTTTTATTTCCTATGTTATGTTCTATGAAAGTAATATCATATCCCTCTTTTGCTGCCTTTTCCTTAAAGGAAGCTAATATGTATGCAAAATATTCATTTCGTAAATCCTGGTTTGATGAATCCCTGTATAATACCCCAATATTACATGTTTTCTTCTTTTTCAACATCTTTATACTACTATCCGATAAATAGCCAATTTCCATTGCAGTCTTCAAAACACGTTGTTTCGTTTCCTCACTGATATCACGGTAACCATTTAACGCCTTGCTGACTGTAGAAATAGAAACACCACATTTCAAAGAGAGCTCTTTAATTGTAGCCAACCAAAACACCACCTTTTCCCATATTGTCTCAATTTACCTAATCTTAAATTATTATATAGCTGAAACACCTATGATTCAATATAATATTCCAAATAATTATAATAATTTACTATATGCATTTTTATTTTCCCTTTGATACATATTTTTCTTATAGTAAATGATAATGACGTTTTGCCTCACCTAATAAAAAATAGCGTATGGCGTCATCAAATAAAATGGCAACCAAAGATAGAAATAACCAAAACACCGAAAACAATAAACAAATCTGCCCCATAAAGTTATATGGCAGTCCTGAATAATCCCATACATATAAGCCAAGCCATACATTTACAATTAATCCCGTCACAAACTCAACCAAGGTAATCACCATAGCCGAAACTACCATCTCGCCTAACAACGAAGGATTTCCCTTCCATCGATTTAATCGCCCAATTACAAAAAAACAAATCCCACCGGCAATAATCATAGAAATATGAGTACTTCCTTTATAAAGCATCTCAATACAGCCATAGCAAAATCCGCCTAACAGAAACAGAAATATATTCTTTGTAATCTGACTTTGAAACTTCATCTTTTCACCTCGATCTCCATACAGTCTTTTACTAGTATTGTCTCCGATACCATCAGAAAATACAGATATGAAAATAAGGTAATTCAGACACCTTTTTCTAATTGCTCTCTAAAGATCCATTGATCTATTCTAGGAATCAAAAAGCGGTACCGGAAAATTTCTTTTCCAATACCGCTTATAAAATTAAAGCATATCGCGAATAACTTTAGTAGGACATTTAGCAGCACAAGCACCACATTTTTGACATTTGTCTTGATCAATGTGAGCTAAGTTGTTTACTACTTTAACTGCATCGAATTCACAAGCACGTTGACACATACCACATCCGATACATCCAGCAGCACAATTATCTTTTACCGCTTTACCTTTGTCGTTTGAGTTACAACGTACTAAATACTCTGAATCGTAAGCTGTTAACTCGATTAATTGCTTAGGACATGTAACAACACATTTACCACAAGCAACACATTTTTCTTTATCTACTTTAGCAATACCTTCTACAATATGGATTGCATCGAATGGACATGCTTTAACACAAGAACCATATCCTAAACAACCATAAGAACAAGATTTGCTTCCAGTACCAGGAACACTCATAGCAGCATTACAATCTTGGATACCGTAGTATACATCTTTGTCTTTTGCTTGTTCACAAGTACCTGCACATTTTACAAATGCAACTTTTTTTGCAGACGCGTCTGCGGATACACCCATAATTTCACCGATTTGTTCACTTACTGGGCTACCACCTACAGGACAACCATTAACTGGTGCTTCACCAGCTGCGATTGCTTTTGCTAAAGCATCACAACCAGCATATCCACAACCACCACAGTTATTACCTGGTAATACATCACGAACTAAAAGTTCTTTTTCGTCAACTTCAACTTTGAATTTCTCACCAGCAAATCCAAGAAGTAGACCGATTAATAATCCCGTAACACCGACGATTACGGCAGCTAAAACTATACCAAAGATAAATTCCATCTTGTCTCCTCCTTAAATTAAAAAGTTAATGACGCAAAACCATAGAACGCGATCGCCATAAGTCCTGCTGTAATTAAAACGATTGGTGAACCTTTGAAAGATTCAGAAACATCGTTATACTCGATTTTTTCACGAACGCCAGCCATGATTACGATAGAGATAAAGAAACCAACTGCTGTACCTAAACCAGCGATTGTACTTTCTAATACACCGTAACTATTTTGAACGTTTGTAAGAGCCGTACCTAATACTGCACAGTTAGTAGTGATCAGTGGTAAGAACACACCTAAAGAGTTGTATAATGCAGGACTAGATTTTTTTAAGAACATTTCAACTAACTGTACTAATGTTGCAATAACCAAGATAAATACAATTGTTTGTAGGAATGTTACATCTAATTTTTCTAAAATGAATGTGTTAATAAGGCTAGTTACAGCAGATGCAATCGTAATAACGAAGATTACTGCTCCACCCATACCAGCTGCTGTTGAAGTCTTCTTAGATACACCTAAGAATGGACATAAACCTAAGAATTGACTTAGTACAACGTTATTAACTAATGATGTTGTTATAATTAACAGAATAAGTGTTTTCATCTAGTTTTGTCCTCCTTCTGCTTCAGCTTGCGCTTTTGCTTCTGCTTCTGCTTTTGCTTTCGCTTTTGCAGCTGCAGCTTCTTTTGCTAATCTAACTTTTTCTGCTTGAGCAGCAATTTGCTCAGCTTCGATTAAATCCTTGTTACCTTTGCAAGTATCTCCGGAACAAGAACCACAGTTACCGCCACAAGCGATTTCGCTTCCGCCGTTTTTATTTGTAGCACTAGGTGCTTTAAATTTATTTTGAAGTGCTGTTAATGCAGCTAATACGAAGAACGCACCGGGAGCTGCTGTAAAGATACCGATTTTGTAATCTTGGATTGCAGAGATTGTATAACCAAAGATTGCACCATTACCGATCAACTCACGGAAGATACCGATTGCAGTTAAACCTAATGTGAAACCAAGACCCATACCGATACCATCGAAGATGGAGTTTACTGGACCATTTTTAGATGCGTAAGATTCCGCACGACCTAAGATAATACAGTTAACTACGATTAATGGGATATAAATACCTAAACTGTCATTTAAAGCTGGGATATATGCTTGTAATAATAATTGCACCATTGTAACTAATGTTGCAACGATTACGATAAATGCTGGAATTCTAACTTTTGTTGGGATAATATTACGCATAGCAGAAATTACGAAGTTGGACATAATTAATACTGCTGTAGTCGTAAGACCCATACCTAAACCATTACTTGCTGAGGAAGTAACCGCTAATGTAGGACACATACCTAACATTAGGACAAAGGTTGGGTTTTCTTTGATAATACCATTAAATAAACGTTCAATATTCTTTGTCATTTTATTACCTCCTTATTATTGTAATTCGTTATAAACGTAGTATAATGCTGCGTTTACATCTTTTGTTACAGCTGTAGTTGTTTTAGTTGCACCAGAAACTGCATCAATTTCGTTATCTGCAGATTTACCTGTTTTTGTGAACTGGATTTGTTCTGCTTTGATACCTTTGAATTGATCTTTGAATTCTGGTTCACTAGCTCTAGAACCGAAACCTGAAGTTTCAGAGTTTGCTAATACTTCGATTGCATTGATTGTACCATCTTTTGCAACACCGATTGTAATAGGAACTTCACCACCGTAACCTTCACCATTAGTTACGTTGAATACGTATCCTAATACTTCGTCACTAGAAGAACGAGCTTCTAATACTTCGTTGATTACAGTGTTTGTAAGGCCTTGACCTTCTAAGATTGCTTTTGAAGTTTCAGCAACATCTGTGAAACCATCGATTTCAACAAATCTGTCTGCTTCAGAATATACTGCTTGATAAGCTTCTGCTTTTTCAGCATCTTTAAGGGCTTGAATTGGCCCTTCTGTAATTTTAAATACAAAACCTAATGCTAAACCTGCTACTAAGGTAATTAAGAATAAGGCAATTGTATCTTTCATAGTTGTGTTTTGATTATTTGCTGACATTCTTAACTCTCCCCTTTCCAAATGCAGTAGGAACTGTTACTTTTTCGATTAATGGAACTAATAAGTTACAGAAGATGATTGCATAAGAAACGCCTTCTGCAGAACCGCTCCAAATTCTGAAGATACCAGTTACAAGACCAAGAACAATACCGTAAACTAATTTACCATTTGGAGTGATTGGGCTTGTTGTATAATCAGTTGCCATGAAGAATGCACCTAACATGATACCACCTGTGCAAAGTTCAGCAGCAAGGTAAGTCATGTCAAATCCACGACCTGCGAATAATCCCATGAAAACTGTAAATGTTAATAAGTACATAACAGGAGTTCTCCAAGAGATTACTTTACGGATTAAAAGGTAAGCAGCACCGATTAAGATCATAAGAGTACTTACTTCACCGATACATCCATCGATGTTACCAACAAATAAATCTGTTAATGTTAATTTGTCACCAGCAAGAATTGTTTGAACGGAAGCATCTGCTGCACCGTTTTTAATTAATGCAAGTGGAGTTGCACCTGAAATAGTATCAACTGCATAATTTGTCATTTGGGAACCAAATGAGATTAATAAGAAACATCTAGCTGCTAATGCAGGGTTCATAAAGTTTTGGCCAATACCACCAAATACTTGTTTTACTACTAATACAGCAAATACACTACCTACAACCGCCATCCAGATTGGGAACGTTTGAGGAAGGTTAAGTGCTAATAAGATACCTGTTACCATTGCACTTAAGTCATGAATAGTTACTGGTTTTTTCATTAATTTTTGATATACATATTCTGTTGCTACAGATGTTAGGATACATGCCATAACTAACCAGAATGCATGCCATCCATTTCTATATACACCCCACGCAGTTGCAGGAATTAAAGCGATTACAACATCAGCCATAATTGTTGTTGTAGAACTTTGACTTCTAACATGAGGGGATGAAGACACATGTAATAAATTGCTCACAGTTTGCACCTCTCTCTAATTATTTCTCTTTTTTCTTAGCATCCATAACTTTTCTCTTAGCACCTTTAAATGCTTGAGTAAGTTGGATTTTTGCTGGACATGTATAACTACAAGATCCACATTCTGTACATTCTAAACCATTTAATGCTTCAAAACGTTCCATATCGTTACGTTTTACAGCTTGGTTAAGCATTGCAGGAACTAAGCCACTTGGACAAGCGCTTACACATTTACCGCAGTGGATACAGTTGCTTGTTTCAACTTCTGCAACGATATCTTTCTTGAATGCTACCATTCCAGATGTAGTCTTTGTAACAGGAACATTAGTGTTTACTAATGCAAATCCCATCATAGGACCACCAGAAATGATTTTTTCAGGTTGTTCAGTAAATCCACCAGCAGCTTCGATGATTTCATCACAGCTTACACCAGTTCTTACACTGAAGTTACCTGGATTTGCAACACAGTCACCAGTCATAGTTACAACTCTACGAATTAATGGTGTGCTTTCACATACTGCATCGTAGATAGAAATTAATGTGAATACGTTATTTACGATACATCCAGCTTCTGCAGGGTGCATAGCTGAATTAATCTTACGACCTGTTGTCGCATAAATTAAAGTACGTTCTCCACCTTGAGGATATTTTGCTTTTAATGATACCACTTCAATGTTTGCATCATTTTCAGTTGCTTTTTTAATTACATCAATTGCTTCAGCTTTATTATCTTCAATTCCGATAATACCTTTAGCATTTGGGAATAATGATAATACAACCTTAAGACCACCGATTAATTTATCAGTTTCTTCAAGCATTAATCGATAATCTGTTGTTAAGTAAGGCTCGCATTCTGCACCATTAACGATAACATATTCAATTTTGTCATCATCTCCTGGTGTAATTTTAAGGCTTGTTGGGAAACCAGCACCGCCTAAACCAACGATACCTGCATCTTTTACAATTTTACGAATCTCTTCTTTGCTTAATTTTGTGTAATCACGTTTTTCGCCAAGACCATCAATTGTTTTATATTCACCGTCATTTTCAACAACAATAGCTTCAACCATACTTCCACTATTTGTTAAACGTTTTTCGATTGCTTTTACTTTACCTGATACGGAACAGCAAATATTAGCTGATACAGCACTAGAAGCTTCAGCAATAACTTGACCTACTAAAACTTGGTCACCTACAGCTACTACAGGAGTTGATGGCGCACCAATATGTTGTGATAAAGGATACACTAAATCACCTTTTGGCATAATTACTTGAATCGCTTGATCCTTTGTAATGTCCTTGCCATTATTAGGACGCACGCCGCCTTTAAAAGTTGCCCTTCGCATTGTAATCCCTCTTTCTTTCTTAAATATTATTTTATATTGGCAGTTTTAATCATTCTTTGATTAAACCACCCAAAAAATAGAGAATTTTGTCTATTATTTGGTCACAAAGTTAATTTTATCACAGAAACGCAATAATTTCTATTATTTTTCAATCATTTCCTTGAATTAATTCTCATACACTTGACAAAATCACTTCCTATAAGAATATAGTTTTACATTTTTATGTTAAATTCTCTAAATGTACGTAAAAAGAGCATCGTTCTATTAGAATGATGCTCTTTCTATTTAATTGTTAGATAATAAACAATATCCTTACTTATAATACATAATTAGTAGCACTTTATCAATAAGAGATATCTGCCATTTTATATCTCTTATTAAATGCCTCAGAATTAAATTCTTTATCTCTAACATGATCTCCAAAATCATTATTCGATTTTAAAAAATAAGTATATTCCAAATGCTCCTTCTTGTCTGATGAGACCGGATCGTCCCAGGTACAATCAATATTATACCAATTGCCATCCAGCTTAACTATATTCCAGGCATGACTGACGCCCTTCCCCTGACCAGTTATTATCCTACAATCTATTCCTGCTTCTTTCATCATCTTATAGGTAAGCAATGCATACCCCTGACAAACTGAACTCCGATTAATTAAATTATCATATGCCGAGTTCTTCTCCACTCTAACATCATATGATGTATTCTTTATAATATAATTATGGATTGCTTTTATTTTTTCATAATCTGTCTTATCTTCTATATCTAATACTTTAAGTGCAGATGCAATATTCTTATCTACTATTTCTGTCTGCTCCTTGGTTTCATTATATTCAAATGTATAGGTTACACTATAGGTATCAAGAAATCCCTTAATCTTAATTTCTGTTCCTAAATAGCAATATCTTAAATAATCATAATCACTAGTCGTACTGTCATCATCAATTTCAAATACCTTATTAATTGCATCACCAACGAATTCATGCACCTTATCGGCATCACCCTTATAAGATAGCTCTATGGTTTTCTCCCTTTTTAGCATGCCTTCCCGCAACTGTTCAATAAATTTCTCATCGTTATCCTGTTTTTCTTCCTGAGTCATGCTTGTAAAATACATATTCACATGATATTTATCAATTAATATATAAGTAAGAAGTGCAATTGTCCCAAGCAACACTGCAATTTTACCAAGAGTTTTCATAGCTCCTCCTAACATATATAAAAATGATCTAGCCTAAAATCTTTCATATGTATTTAACGTTCTGCACGTGAAAGAACATTTGAACAATCTCCTAGAAAAAGAAAAGAGGATGTTCATAATTGAACGTCCTCTTCTCCTAGAATTGCTTGTCCACCATAGTTAGTTCTCTAGATGCGAAATCTATTAACTAAACAATGATTATTATTCTTCTTCAGAATCATTTTCTGCTAATGCAATTTCATACTTCTCAATAATAATCTTTTGGATTTTCTCACGAGTTTCTGAATTAATTGGGTGAGCAATATCACGATATTCCCCATCTCCAGCTCTTCTACTTGGCATAGCAATAAATAATCCTTTTTCACCTTCAATAACCTTGATATCATGAACTACAAATTCATTATCTAGTGTAATTGAAACTACGGCTTTCATTTTACCTTCTTTGGCAACCTTTCGTACTCTAACGTCAGTAATCTGCATTATTGGTACCCCCTTTAGCGATATAGTATCTTATTGTTTATATATATTATATTGTAAATTATAGAATAAACCGTTCATTGTGCTCCACAACAATACGAATATGTTCTGGTTCGCCTATGTAGCTCGAATTAGCTCGAATGGTATCTCTACTTTCCACAATACAATTTTCAATGTAAGCGTTATCCCCTATAAATACATCATTTAAGATGATAGAGTTCTTGATAACTGTGTTATTGCCTATGTATGCTTTCTTAAACAAGATGGAATCCGAAACTTCACCGTTTACAATACATCCACTTGAAATTAAGCTATTCTGGACTTTGCTTCCTAAATTATATTTTGCTGGTGGAAGATCCTCAACTCTTGAATATACATCTGGATACTGTTTAAAGAAATAATCTCTAATATCCTTATTCAAGAAATCCATGTTTGTCTTAAAATATGATTCAATGGTAGCAATATTGCTCCAATATTCAGTAAATTCATAAGAGAATATTCTCTTTGCATTCTTATAACGCGCAATAATATCCTGAACGAAATCATATCTTTCCTCTTCTTGTGCTCGTTCTAAGAATTCAATTAATTGTCTTCTTCGAATTATATAAATTCCACAGGAAACTAAATTTCCATTAGAAACAATTGGCTTCTCTTCAAAATCAGTAATGCGATTGTCTACATCAACACGTACACAACCAAATCGTGTTGAATCCTCTGTTGCTGAAACACGCTTTGTAACAATTGTAATATCAGCTTTTTTATTGATATGATATTCCAAAACCTTGTTGTAGTCCAGTTTATAAATTCCATCACCAGATGCAATAACAACATATGGTTCATGACTATTCTTCAAAAAGCTAATGTTTTGAGCAATCGCATCTGCAGTTCCTCTATACCAGAAACCATTATCTGCAGTAATCGTAGGATTAAATACAAATAATCCACCTTGTTTACGACCAAAATCCCACCATTTAGATGAATTCAAATGCTCATTTAAAGATTTGGCATTGTATTGAGTAAATACTGCAACTTTTTGAATATGGGAATTAGACATATTACTAAGAGCAAAATCGATACTACGATATCCTCCTGCAATTGGCATTGCCGCAACGGCTCTCCTGGTTGTTAACTTCCCCATTCTGTTACTATTACCACCTGCTAAAATAATTCCTATTGCTCGCATTATCGATCACCTGCCTTTATTAGTGTTTCACCGCTATCTAATGTTTTCTCATTATAATCATCAAGAGTTGTTTTTCCTGAGATTGCAGTATTCTTACCAATCTTAACACCCGATGGAATTATTGAATTCTCACCGATTGTTACAAGACCAAATGCATAGATGTCTGGACGAAGTTTATTAGGCAATTCTTCTCCAATTCCCATCTCCACATTTTCACCGACAATTACATTATCGGCTATAATTGACTTATTGATAACACTATTCTTACCAATTTTTACTCCATTCATTACAATAGAGTCACGAATCTCTACGCCTTCTTCAATTACAACACCTGAACCAACGACAGAATTAATAACTTTTCCATACACTTCGGTTCCTTCACCAATGATTACTTTATCAATTACAGCATCCTTGGATATATATTGTGGTGGTATAATATCACTCTTCGTATAGATTTTCCAAAATTCTTCATATAAATTAAATACAGGAACCAAATCAATAAGTTCCATATTAGACTCCCAGTAGGAACCAAGTGTTCCAACATCTTTCCAATATCCATTATACTCATATGCAAAAATTCGATCTCCGCGCTCATGACAATATGGAATGATATGCTTACCAAAGTCACAGCCCTTTTGATCTTTTAATGTGATTAGTGCTTCTTTAAGCACTTTCCAACTAAATATGTAAATTCCCATTGATGCCAAGTTACTTCTAGGCTTTTCTGGCTTTTCTTCAAATTCTTGTATTCTCTTATTCTCATCTGTAATTACCACACCAAATCTTGATGCTTCTTCCATAGGTACCGGAATTGTTGCCAAAGTAACATCTGCCTTGTTAGCTTTATGGAATTCCAACATTACCTCATAATCCATTTTATAAATATGGTCCCCACCTAATATTAACACATATTCTGGATTATAGTACTCCATAAATTCAAGATTTTGATAAATTGCGTTTGCTGTACCAGTGTACCATTCACTACTTGTACTCTTTTCATATGGTGGAAGGATCGATACACCGCCAATATTGCGATCAAGATCCCAAGGAATACCTATTCCTATGTGTGTATTAAGCCTTAATGGCTGATACTGCGTTAAGACTCCTACGGTATCAACTCCTGAGTTGATACAATTACTTAAAGGAAAATCGATAATTCTGTACTTTCCACCAAAAGCGACTGCAGGTTTTGCAACATGAGCTGTCAAGACACCCAGTCTTGAGCCTTGTCCCCCCGCAAGCAGCATTGCTATCATTTCTTTCTTAATCATGCAATCACCTCTTGTTGTTTAATAATTTTATTATACCATCATTATTCTAAAATGTGAATAAAAATTGCTAAAATTTTACTCATTTGTCAATTCTCACCGTCAAAACATCTAAAAACAGTAACTTTCTGACTTTTTTTTTATTCAGAATATTTATATGCTTTGGGGTTTTCTTCCTATTAACAAGCAATTTTATATTATTTTCCACAGATATGTAATCCTTATCCATTTATATAAAGAAATAATATTGTAATTTAAACACAAATGGTTATAATAACAATATAATATCATATATAAAATATAAGAATAGGACGTGTACTCTATTATGTATAAAATTGATTTTAAACATCCTTGCCATATTTATTTTATGGGCATAGGAGGAATTAGTATGAGTGGTTTCGCCGAACTGTTACATAGTGCTGGTTTTACTATTAGCGGTTCTGATGCGAAAGAAAGCAACATTACAAAACACCTTGAAACAATGGGCATTAGTATATTATATGGTCAAAGAGCTCAAAATATTACTAAAAATATCGATTTAGTTGTTTACACAGCAGCAATTAGCAAAAATAATCCAGAATTTATGGCTGCAGAAGAACTTGGAATCCCTATGATGCCTAGAGCTGAAATGGTTGGCCAGGTAATGACAAATTACGAAACACCAATCGCGATCGCTGGAACTCACGGAAAAACAACAACGACTAGTATGGTATCTCACATCTTTCTTGCTGGTGAAAAAGACCCAACAATCTCTGTTGGTGGTATCTTAAAAGCAATCAACGGAAACTTAAGAATCGGAAAAAGCAGTAATTTCATAACAGAAGCATGTGAATACACAAACAGCTTCTTGCACTTCAATCCAAAAATCAGCGTTATCCTTAATATTGAAGAAGATCATATGGACTTCTTTAAAGACATTAATGACATTCGTGCATCATTCAAAGAATTTGCACATAGACTTCCTGAAGACGGAACCCTAATTATTAATGGGGAAATCGATCAATATGAAGAAATCACTAGTGATTTAACTTGCAACGTGATCACATATGGTTTTGACAAAGAAAAAGATTTCTTTGCAGCAGACAATATTGAGTATGATGAAAATGGCTATGGCTGTTATGACTTATATGTAAATGGAGAATTCAAACACCGTATGCACTTATCGGTAGTAGGAAGACATAACATTTCTAACTCATTAGCTGCATTAGCAGTTGGTTACATTACAAAAATTCCATTTGCAGTTGCTGAACAAGGCTTACAAGAATTCTGTGGAACAGACCGTCGCTTCCAATATAAAGGAAAGATCGGCGAACTCACTATCATAGATGATTATGCACATCATCCTACGGAAATCAAAGCAACATTGGAAGCTGCTAGACGTTACCCTGCAAAAAGCATCTGGGTTGTCTTCCAGCCTCATACGTATACAAGAACTAAAGCATTTCTTCCTGAATTTTCTGATGCACTTTCAGCTGCAGACCATATCATTTTAACAGATATCTATGCAGCTCGTGAAGTAAACCCAGGAGACATCTCTTCAAAAGATATTCTTAATCTTTTACAAGAAAAAGGGAAAGATGCTTACTACTTCCCAAGCTTTGATGAGATTGAAAACATTATTTTAGAAAAATGCGGTAACGGTGATCTGTTGATAACAATGGGTGCCGGAGATGTAGTTTCTATCGGTGAATCTTTACTCGGAAAATAGTTATCCACAATATCCACAATCTTATCAACATTATTTTTGAAAAAAGGTTGTGGATATTTTTATTTTTGCATAAACTATTTTTGATAAGAAACACCGTATTTTTTTCAGCAAAAATAACGTTTACAGGTTATTTTTCTTTTTACTACAAAATACAAGTATTTTTTATCCACTTTGTCCACATTATCCACAGAAGAGTTTTTATGGAAAACCATCTATAATTACGCTATTTTCTTAATTTTTTTTCTGTGATATAATAATCGTAACTATCAACAAAGTAGTATAAAGCATCCATGTTTTTATACTATTTTTTATTGTCTAATCAGGAGGGTATATGAGTACCATATCATTAAGAACAAACCATAACAACGACGTTACTATCATTTCGAATATATTCATTGATAGCTATATGCCAACTGCAAATGGTGCTTATGTAAAAGTTTATCTTTATTTACTCCGATGTCTAAGTAGTAATACATTCGATTTATCTATCTCTACCATTGCAGATCAATTAGAAGACACCGAAAAAGATATTATGCGCGCCATTGCATACTGGGAAAAAGTAAATCTAATTCTTGTAACTAGAGACGAAAACAATCAAATTACAAATATTACATTTAACAATCCAACAACGCCATTGACAGAGAACTATCCTCCGTATGCAACAAATATTGAGGAGAATAAAGCTGCTATTCATCCGGATACTGTCTCTCAGACAACTTCAGCAAAAGAGAGTCCAATGTCAAATGATGTAATTATCAAACCGACCTATACAAAAGCTCAAATTGAGCTGTTAAGCAAAGATGATAATGTTCAGCTTCTTTTAGCTGCAGTCGAAAGCTATATGGCTCGCCCGCTAAAGTCAGCTGACCAACAATTAATTCTATATTTATATGAAAATATAGGCTTCTCTTCAGACTTAATCTTATTCTTATTTGAGTATTGCATCTCCATCAATAAAAAGAGTGCAAGCTATGTTGAAGCAGTTGCTCTGGGCTGGGCCAAAGAAGGCATCGACTCAGAGGAAAAAGCAAAACAATATACGAATAAATATAATAAAACCTACCAAGCTATTAACAAGGCATTTGGGCTGAATAGAACACCTGGTGAAATAGAAATAAAATTTATAAACAAGTGGGTAAATCACTTAAATCTTCCACTTGAACTTATTATTGAAGCATGCAATCGCACACTTTTGCGGACTGGAAAACCAGATTTCAATTATGCAGACAAGATCATTACCAGCTGGGCACAGCACAATGTTAAGTCTCTTGCTGACGTAACAAAACTAGATGAAAATCATGCTAAACAGGCTAAACCTGCTTATAATGCCCAGAAACAGACTACAGCTAAACCAAATGCTAATAATAAGTTTAATAATTTTGCGCAACGAAATTATTCCAAAGAAGATTTTCGAAAAATGGAACAACTCTTATTAAACAAACAATAGGAGGACTATTTAATGGTTCTTAATAACTGGCAGTACAATGCCATACAACGAGATTATGATCTGAAACGATCACATAATAAACGAATTTTAAAAGAGAGAGAGCAGGAAGTGTTTATGAAAATTCCTGCCCTCAAAGAATTGGACGACTCACTCATCACCTACTCCGTAGAGGCAGCCAAGCTGTCAATTATGGGGGATGATTCTGCGATCCAGACTTTAAAGAATAGAAATGAAGAATTATCCCAGTGTAAAAAAGAACTGTTAGTCAGCAATGGTTATCCTGCCGATTACCTTTCTCCTATTTACACTTGTTCAGACTGTAAGGACACTGGTTACATTAATAACGAGAAATGCCACTGCTTTAAACAGGCAATTGTAAATATGCTTTTCTCGCAAGATACCGTTAGAGAAATCATTAAAGATGAGAATTTTTCTAAGTTCCGTCTAGGGTACTACTCAAAAGACATAGTAAATGAACTTACCGGGTTAACGCCTTACGATAATATGATCCGCGTACTCTCCATTTGCAAGCAATATATCGAGAACTTTTCTACTGATTATCAAAATCTTCTCATTTATGGCAATGCAGGTGTCGGCAAGACTTTTCTGGCAAATTCCATTGCTAATGAACTTATTAATCGAGCAGTTACCGTGATCTATTTAACCTCTTATCAACTATTTGATATTTTAGAGAAGAATAAGTTTCAACGCTCAAACGAACAATATAGTAAGCAAGAACAGCAATTAAATGAAGATTTTATTTATGAAAGTGATCTATTAATCATTGATGACCTTGGTACTGAATTTAATAATACATTCGTGACCTCACAGCTTTACAATTGCATTAATGAACGTCACTTAAAGAAAAAATCTACAATCATTTCAACTAATCTATCTCCTGAAGAATTACTAGCTACTTATAGTGAACGTATCAGCTCACGTTTAATTGGTAACTACACCTTATTAAATATTTATGGTGATGATATTCGTTTCACAAAACATCTACAGGATAGAAAAATATAATATTTTATGGGGCATTTTGTCCTTGACGAAAATTCAGTATAATGGTATAAACATTAATGGACATTGTTACCAAGAAATTGGTGACTATTTTGAAAAATTACTTTCTTTTCGTAAGTAATTTTTCAAAATTCATTCTGAAATAGCAAATATAGATGGAGGAGACATTCATGTCGCAACAAGATAATAATTTGGAAACAATTCCAGTAGGTACATTAGGAATTGTTGCTCTCGAAAGTAGTCGAAGTTTAGGGAAAAAAGTGGACGATTATATCGTTCAATGGAGAACAGATCGCCAAAGCGAACACTCTGGGAACATAGTATTTAAAGGGTATAAACGTGATTCTTACTTAGTAGATGCAGGCTGTCCTCGTTTTGGTTCTGGTGAAGCAAAAGGCGTAATTCGCGAATCTGTTCGTGGTTCTGACGTTTATATCTTAGTAGACGTATGTAATCATAGCCTAACTTACAGTGTATGTGGTCAAACAAATCACATGTCTCCAGATGATCATTATCAAGATCTTAAGAGAATTATTGCTGCTATCGGAGGTAAAGCTCGTAGAATTACCGTTATTATGCCTTTCTTATATGAAAGTCGTCAACACAAACGTAGTTCTAGAGAATCTTTAGATTGTGCTTTAGCATTACAAGAATTAACAAGTATGGGTGTAGAAAGTATTATCACTTTTGATGCTCATGACCCTAGAGTACAAAACTCAATTCCTCTTAAGAGTTTCGAAACAATAATGCCAACATATCAATTTATTAAAGCATTATTAAAGAATGTTCCTGATCTTAATATAAATGCTGAGCATATGATGGTTATTTCCCCTGACGAAGGTGCTATGGGAAGAGCCGTATACTTCGGTAATGTAATGGGCGTAGACGTAGGTATGTTCTACAAACGCCGTGATTACACAACTATCGTTGACGGACGTAATCCAATCATCGCTCATGAATTCTTAGGTGCTGATCTTGAAGGTAAAGACGTTATCATCGTAGATGATATGATTTCTTCAGGAGAAAGTATGTTAGATGTTGCAAAAGAATTAAAACGCCGTAAAGCCGGAAGAATCTTTATTGCAGCAACATTTGGTTTATTTACAAATGGTTTCGATCAATTTGATGAAGCTTTTGAACAAGGCTTATTCTACAGAATCTTAACTACTAACCTTGTATATCAACCAGATGAATTATTATCAAAACCTTACTATATTAACGTAGATATGTCTAAATACATTGCTTTATTGATTGATACATTAAATCATGATAATTCTATTAGTGAATTATTAAGCCCTACAGAAAAGATTCAACGTATCCTTACTCAATACGAAGCAAACAAAAAGAAATAATACCAATAAAAAAAACAGCGTAACCGCTGTTTTTTTTATTGCTTTTTATTGATCATCCTCAGGATTCGTTCCCTGATTAATAACCGGATCTTTCGATGCGTCTTCAACATCGCCATCTTCACCACTGTCTACTGGTGGCTGTGTCGCAACCGGTGCTTTTGTTGGGCTGACAGTAGGAGCAACTGTTGGCTTTGTTGTAACCACAGGCTCATCCGTTGGAGCAATATCCTGATCATCTTGAGTATCATCGTCATCCTCTGGTTCATCATCAATTTGATCATGATCAATTTGATCATCATCAATATCACTTGGCTGACTTGGCTCAATAGTTTCTTCAGGTTCTAACGTTTCCTCTGGTTCAAGTGTTGGCTCTGCTTCATCTGTTGGTTCAACAGTTTCCTCTGGTTCTTTCGTTTCCTCTACATCATTCTTTGAGGAAGTACTTTGGTATTCAGGGAATGGTACATTCTCTAATCCTTCATGAATTTCATTCATAAACTTATTCCAGATATAAAGAGGATAAGAACTACCAGCCAAACCGCTAAGTTCCTTTGGAATATCATATCCAACCCACACACTTGTTGTGTAGTATGGTGTATATCCAACAAACCATCCATCTTTATTTCCATTTGTAGTACCTGTCTTACCAGCACTCGACATATTCTTTAAGGAATACCCTCTACCAGTACCTCTTGTCAATACGCCTTCTAAAACGTCTGTCATTTGATAACATGCATTTGTCTGATAGATTTGTTTTTCCTTTACCGTATCACTTACGATTTCATTATTATCGTAATCAACAATCTTAACAATACAAGTTGGCTTACGGAACTTACCGTCATTTTCAATTGTTGCAAATCCAGATGCCATCTCTAATGGACTAACACCATTTGTAAAACCACCAATACTTGCGGTATTTAAATAATCGCTCTTATCTAACTTCTTAAACTCCATATTATATAGATTACTCATACATACATAAGGATTAAGTTTATCAAATAATTGATATGCCACAGTATTACGTGATTTTTCAACTGCTGTACGAAGCGTAATTCTTCCTAGATATCTTCCGTCACTATTACTTGGGCCATCCGTAATTTTCTTATCTTCAACTATGGAATCTGGTGTATATCCGCTCTGTAATGCAGGAAGATAATCGATTAATGGTTTAATCGTACTACCTGGCTGACGATAACTTTGATATGCTCGGTTTAAATAAGAGGTTACGTCTTCTTGCTCTCTACCTCCCACAATTGCAACTACTCGTCCTGTACTATTATCGATACATACGGCAGATCCTTGCATCTTGTAGATACCATCATCTGTAACATCAGTAAAATTACTTAGCTTGTCATCCAAAGTCTCCTGCAGTTTTCCCTGCTTGTCTGTGTCTATCGAAGTATAGATGTTGTATCCTTTTGAATATAAGTCTTGTTGGCATTCAGAGTACTGTTCACTATATTCTTTATCATAAGCTTCTTTTTCCTCATCAGAATCAAACTTATACTTAAACTCAAAACCATTTGCTTCCATTAAAGACTCAGTTGCACAATACAATACAAAACTATCTACATATGTCTGCTTCTCGATTGTTTCTCTCTTTAATTTGATTTCTTCATTCTTAGCATCTTGACATTCCTTTTCAGAAATCTTTCCATCTGCAAGCATTTGATCCAAAATACGATCACGACGTTTTAGTGTATTCTCCATTTTTTCAAGTGGATTGTACAAGGTCGGATTATTAGGAATTGCAATTAAAAATGTAATCTGAGATAAGCTTAGTTCGCCGATATCTTTACTAAAATATCCTCGACTGGCAGATTGAATTCCATAATATCCATTTGCAAAATAGATATTATTTAGGTAATATTCTAAAATCTGCGTCTTTGTATACTTCTTCTCTAACTCAATTGCTACAAAGATTTCTTTTATTTTACGTTGCCATGTCTGATCAAACGTTAAAAACATATTACGCGCAAGCTGTTGCGTTATTGTACTAGCCCCTCGTTTTATCTCACCTTTATTCTTAACTAAGGTTACAACTGCACTAATATTAGCAGAGATATCAATTCCACCATGTTTGGCAAACGATTTATCCTCTACTGATATGACTGCTTCTCTGGCATACTTCGGAATATCATTAATTGATACATAGTTAATATCCTTAGATCCCTTAAGCTTCGCAATTACATCACCTTTGCTATCATAGACAAAGCTGGTCTGATCCATCTTAAAAGTCTCTTCCGAACTTTGGGCTACTAATTCTTTCGCTTCCGACTGGAGCTTGAAAATGTCTTTCCCATATTTAAAATAAAATACAATGCCAGTGACTAAAATAAGCAATAAAAACACAAGGGTAAAAATCTTAAAGGCTAACTTTATTTTTCGTCTACGAGGACTAATTACCTTTTTCTTTTTTTTCTTCTTTTCTTCTTTTCCCATATAAATCACTTTCTTTATCTTTATGACATTAAAATTGCGTCACATAATAATATAAAACAAACTAGGTCTAAATACAATATCGGTCTGATTTTAAAAATCCTTATGCTGTTAATATGGCATATCTCTTTTATTTTCATTACGATATTATTGTTTTTTCATACCTATGTCCACTCTCCACTCTTTTTTCATAATCCAGCTTTACCGCACTTCATTCACCGCAATTATTACTCTAAGAGTTTATATCATTGTATCGTTTCTTATATCTCTTTGTAAAGTATTTTCGTGGTTTTAGTAGATTTCATGTTTCCTAATCACAAACTTACTTTTTCCTCATATAATATGATAATACCTATTTCATTTATTTTTATTTTCAATCATTTCATAGGAATATTTGTCACCGTAGCGTTATATAATTTCTATAGTACAACTTGTATCACAATAACATAATCATCAATCTATTCTACATTTATTGTTCTAAAATTACAGTCGGTAATATTGACTTTACCAAGATTTTCACTTATACTTTAAGCACAAAACAAACTGTGAATTCGCTATTATTTCATTTTATATGTTAATTATGACGTTTCACAATATAACAAAGGTTTTAGCATATACTATAATGTATACCATGAATTCTAAAATCTAACTTAAGTACAGTAACTTGAAACTAGTAATATAAAGTAAGAAATCTAATTAGAATTTAGCATTTAGAAAGGATGTGATTCTATGAAAATTGAAAAAATAAACGAGAATCAGATTCGTTGTACCCTAAACAAAGATGATTTGGTTGACAGACAACTCAGAATAAGTGAACTGGCATATGGTACAGAGAAGGCTAAATTACTATTTCGTGATATGATGCAACAAGCAGCTTTTGAATTTGGCTTTGAAGCGGATGATATCCCACTAATGATTGAAGCAATTCCTGTTTCTCCTGAGACCCTGATCTTAGTCGTAACGAAGGTGGAAGACCCTGATGAACTAGATACTCGTTTTTCCAAGTTCTCTCCAAACTTCTCTGACTCTGATGAATTCGAAGAGAATGATGATGACGATGACGACTTAGGGTTTGATGATGATCTTTTAAATAGTTATCAGGATCTTGATAATCTATTAGAATTAGATTCAGAAAAAAAACCAGAGGATAAGCCAGCTGATACAGACAATTCCAAGCTTAATGAAACGCTTAGCATCGAACCTGCCAAAGAAAGCGAAGAAAAAGAGGATGCTACTGCAGAAAAGAAACCTGCTGAGAAAATCATTAAAATCTTTTCTTTTAATTCACTTGAAGAGGTCATTCGTGTAAGTGCTGAACTTGTGTTATCATATCGAGGTAAGAATGACTTATATAAAAATACAGCTAACAGTACGTATTACTTAGTATTAAGCCAATCTGATTATACACCTCAAGAGTTTAATCGTATATGTAATTTAACTTCCGAGTATGGAAAATTAGAACGCAGTACGTATGCAACCATTGCATATTATAAAGAACACTTTGATCTGATTGTAAAAGAAGATGCGGTTCAAATATTATCCGTAATGTAATTGTTTAGAACGAATATATTAAAAGAGCCTATCAGCAATGCTGATAGGCTCTTTCTATAATTTATTTGCTTTCTAAGTATGCATTTAAATCACTAACTAATTTGTCAGCGTCAATTCCGTGTACCATAGCAGCTTCTTCAAGTGATTCTGCTTGTGCAGATGGGCATCCTAAGCAGTGCATTCCTGACTCAATTAAAATAGGAATAAGACCTTGGTCTACTTGAATAATCTCAGCGATAATCATATCTTTTGATATTTTTGCCATATTAAACTTCCTCCTAGCACTATATTAATACATATTATTTGTAAATATATCTATTATATTCTAATTATTTTATCTAGTCAAGGCAATATGTAGCATAAATGGAAATATAATCTTGTTTATAAAAACCTTGGCTTATCTATTGTAATCTCGTTCCAATTATATTAAAATATAAGAAACTAAAAAGAAGGAGGAGAAGTTATTATGGCACACGTAATTAATGATGGTTGTGTAAGCTGTGGAGCATGTGAAGCAGAATGTCCAGTTGGAGCTATTTCTGAAGGCGCTGCTCACTACGAAATCGATGCTGATGTATGTATCGATTGCGGAGCTTGTGCTGCAACTTGCCCTACAGGTTCAATCGAAGGTTAATTTCAATATGAAATAATCATTAGATTATAGATAAAAGGCACATCGCTATGATGTGCCTTTTCTAGTATCTATGTATAACTATATAAACTCCCCTATCCTACATAAACATGTTAAGTTTTTCAATCTATTGCAGCTATGATCTTCGAAATAACCCTTTCTTTTTCTTCTTTCTAGAAGGTACGGTTGCTGCAACCTCTTGTCGGCTCTTCTGAACATCACGAATTAGCTCGTCCAACTTCTTAAATCGTTCTTCCTCATGATCCTCTTTTATACGAAAGAGATAATCCATTTCCTTAATAACACTGTCCGTCACATGTTCACTAATCGCTTCTGTAACTTCAACATTATTCGTCTTCATTGCATTACCGATAACTTTTGTCATAACCTGTTGAAAACGCTCTAACTTTTCACTAGCGCTCTTCTCAACTACAATCTCATTATCTTCCTCATTTGTAACAACAGGATCGGTTTCTTGCTTGTCCAAGATCTCCCCCCCTTCGTTCTGAAAGCTATCTTTATATCTACTCTCTCTCAGCTGAATTACCTTAGAGTTCATCTCGTCTTTAAGTTGCATCATGTCCTGCATATCAAGTTCATCAATCTCTCCTAAATCCGGCAGCATCAACGCGATTGCCTTTAACTGAAAGCCCTTGCTTTTCAAATCTTTAATCCGTAAGAATAGCTTTATGTCTTTATCCGTATAATATCTATGCCCCATATTATTACGAGGAATGTCGAGTTTTAATTCTTCTTCCCAATATCGTATTGTATGCGACTTTAAACCAGTCTTTTGGACTACCTGTGATATCACGTATGTACTACCCTCACTCATGCCGGCAACCTCCTTTATCATACTAATAATTATAGCATAGGACCATTGTTTTGCAATAAACTTTTCCATATATTTACAACAAGTTGTCGACAGCTTTTATCTGACTTTCCTATAAAACTTCGGCATTTCTCAGAATACAAATTAAAAAACGAATTTCTCCTTAAGATTATTTATGAACTTATTTAGAGTATTTATAACATTCCAACATATGCTTTCTCTGTAACAAACCTCAACGACTTAATGACATTCTCCTGTCAGGTGAGCGTGCATCTTGGCTTTCTGTTTTTCAGAAAGCCTTTTTTATACATAGGAGGCTGCTCGAAGAGAAGTTTCCTATCTATAAAAAAGCAGAGTACCTATTAAATGGCACTCTGCTTTCATATTTTATATTCTATTCTTCATCCTCTTGATGCGTATCATAGTAACTACGGTCCAAGTTTGCAAACTTAGTATATTGTGATAACCATGCAAGCTTGACAGTTCCCGTAGGACCATTTCTCTGCTTACCAATGATAATCTCAGATACACCAGCATCCTTAGACTCCTTATTATAATAATCATCACGATAAATGAACATGATAACATCGGCATCCTGCTCAATTGCCCCAGACTCACGTAAATCCGACATCATAGGTCGTTTGTCCGGTCTTTGTTCTACCGCACGGCTAAGCTGTGATAATGCAATTACAGGAGCATTAATCTCTCTGGCTACTGCTTTTAAATTTCTAGAAATTTCAGATACCTCTTGTTGTTTTGATTCAGCTTTTTTACTACCGCCTGACATAAGCTGAAGGTAATCGATAATAACCAGCCCCAGGTTCTTTTCTAACTTAAGCTTACGACACTTGGAACGTAATTCCTGTACCGATATACTTGGTGTATCATCAATAACAAGGTTGGAACTTCCAATATCTCTAGCACTTTCAACAATTTTTAGCCAATCTTCATCCTGAAGGTCACCTGTACGCATTGCCTGAGAATCCACTTTAGAATTCATGGCAATAATACGTTTTACCAGCTGATCCTTACTCATTTCCAGACTGAATATAACTGTAGTCGTATCGTTCTTAACTGCAACATTTTCCGCAATATTAAGTACGAAGGCTGTCTTACCCATAGAAGGTCTGGCTGCCACGATAATTAAATCTGAAGGCTGAAGTCCAGCTGTCTTATAATCAAGATCATAAAATCCTGTAGACACACCTGTAACACTACCTTTATTACGTGCTGCAGACTCAATACTTGCAAGAGACTGAATTACAACATCTTTGATACTTGTAAAATCACCTGTACTTCTATTCTGAACAACATCAAATACTTGTTTCTCTGCATTCTCTAATATAACTTCCAGCTTTTCTTTACTCATATAGGCATCGTTGCTAATACCTTCTGTAATCTTAATGAGACGTCTTAATACAGCTTTTTCTTTTACAATTCCTGCATAATACTTAACATTTGCAGATGTTGGTACTGAACTTATTAACTCACGGATGAATTCAATACTACATAACTCTTCCGGAATATCCTTCTCTTTTATCTTATCTTGTAATGTAACTAAATCAACCGGTTTTCCTTCATTATACAACTCTAACATTGCATCATATAAAATCCCAAATTGATTTTGATAAAAGTCTTCCCCAGTAATGATTTCTGATGCTGTTGTAATCGCATCCTTATCCATAATCATAGAACCAATAACTGAGCGCTCCGCTTCTATACTATGAGGAAGCACTCGTTTAATTAATGCTTCTTCCATGAATTACTCCACTCCTACTTATGCGCCAACTACCTTAACACGCAATTCGCCATTTACCTTAGCATGTAACTTAATAGTAATAACATAAGTTCCAATGCTCTTAATAGGCTCTTTTAGTACCATTTTCTTTTTATCAATATCATAACCTAACTGTGCTTTTGCAGCAGTTGCAATTTCTTTTGTAGAGATAGAACCAAATGTTCTTCCATCACTACCTGCTTTCAGTTTTACTTGAACCTCTTTATCTTTTAATTCCTCAGCAAATTGTTTTGCTTGATCTAAGATTTCTTGTTTCACCTTTTCTTCATTTGCCTTTTGAAGTTTTAAATCATTTTTGTTCTTAGCAGTAGCCTCTACTCCTAATTTTTTTGGTAAAATGAAGTTTCTAGCGTAACCTTCGTTTACACTAACAAGTTCGCCTTTTTTCCCTAATGCTTTCACATCCTGAAGTAAAATAATATCCATTTTAGATTTCTCCTTCCTGTTTCATCTGTTCTAGTGTATTTTTAACTGTCTGTTTTGCCTGATCAATCGTGCAATTTTCAAGCTGTGCACCGGCAATTGTCATATGACCGCCACCGCCTAGCTTTTCCATTACAATTTGAACATTTAGTTCATCAATAGACCTAGCGCTAATATATATCTTATTATTATAATTTACTAATACAAAGGAAGCCTTAATTCCCGTAATGCTAAGCAGTTCATTTGCAACCTGTGCAGCTAATACGGTCGGACTATCCACGCCTTCACTTGTACTTACAGCAATGGCATAATGATCCATAAATACTTCTGTATTACTAAGTGCTTCTGCTTTTTTTACATACTCATTCATATCACTTCTAAATGACTTTCTTACTCGAGTGACATCTGCACCGCTTCTTCTTAAGAATGCTGCAGCCTCAAAGGTTCGAACCCCTGTCTTCATCAAGAAGTTATTTGTGTCAATGATCATTCCTGAGTACATGGCATCTGCTTCTAATGGCTTTAACTTCAGCCCCTCTTCAATATATTGAAGAATTTCTGCTACCATCTCACACGTTGAGGATGCGTATGGTTCAATATAACTTAATACTGCATTCTGAACAACCTCACCTGTCTGGCGATGATGGTCTAAAATAACAATCGTTGGTGTCATACCTAACAACTCTGGACATTCTGTGTAGGATGGACGGTTTACATCCACTACCACTAATAGCGTATTCTCATTGGTAACCTCAAGTGCCTTGGTACTGTTGAGGAACATATCCTCTTCATACTCTGGATTATCCATAAAGCGATCTTTTAATGGTCTTACACTTTTTGTAACCTCATTTATAACGATATACGCTCTCTTATTTAATGTCTTAGCAATACGATAAATACCAATAGCTGCACCAAAGGAGTCAACATCACCTATAGCATGCCCCATGATTACGATATTATCTTTTGCCTCTACTAATTCCTTCAATGCATGAGCCTTTACACGAGCCTTTACACGTGTATTTTTCTCAACCTGCATACTTCGGCCACCATAGTATAGGATTTTATCTCCATCCTTGATTACTACCTGGTCACCACCTCTACCTAAAGCAAGATCAATTGCTGCTCTTGCACTTTCATATCCCTTTAAGTAAGTCTCTGCATTAACGCCTAGTCCCATACTTAAGGTTACTGCCATATCATTTCCGATATTGACAGCTCTAACTTCATCTAACAAGGAAAATCTTGAATTTTGAAGCTGTGGCAGATACTTTTGTTTGAAAATAACAATATATTTGTCTTTTTCAAGCTTCTTGATAATTGCATCAATACTTTGCATCTGCTTATTAATCTTACGATCAACCAATGCAATCAGTAATGATCTTCTAACTTCATCAATGCTCTCAAGAGCCTCTTCATAGTTATCGATATACAGAAGTCCAATGATAAGACGTTGCTCTTTATTCTCTCGAATACACGTATTAATCTCTGTCTCATCCATTAAATAAATGCTGTAAATCACGTCATATTCTTCAGAGCCTTCATTTGCTGCCTCTTCTACATACTCCTGGCCAGCTGCCCCCATTGCGATTACTCTTCTTATAATAATCTTGTAATCCTTTTCACCTAACGAAATATGTCTCTCTACGTCCATTTCACTGCTTGGGAACATTCCAGGATATACTTCTGGAAATATAGTTGTAATTCCTCTTTTTGCTGATTTTTCATCCTGTATAATATCTAGGAACTCGTCATTCCCCCACAATAAATGTCCTTCACAATCTAGTATCCCATATGGAATTATCATCTGTTTTACTAATTTGTTCTGAACACAATTATAAGTCGTAGCATACTGAACTATTTCGCGTAGGATCGTGGAGCGTTTTCTATAATAAATAACGACTGTGAACAGTATATAAATCCCTAAATACATTGACATAATAATACCGGCTTCTGTGTCTACCATAAATATACTTACTGTCATCGCAAGTAATATGATTGTAAGATAAATCGGCCATCTTAGGTATGTCTTTAAGGTACCGTTCAATTTAACCTTTTGCTTCATTTCCACATCTCCTAGCTAATACGCTATGATTCTTTACCATACGTCATTATACCATTTTCGGTAAATTTAGAAAAGCACTATTTTAGTACCACAAACCTGCGGAATGTTACTGTATCTGTTTCTAGTATGCATGAAAAACATAGAAAAATGCCCCATATGAATAAATCATATGGGGCATTTTTCTATGTTTTACTTAGTCATTTTCAAATCTGAGCACTACTTTAGCAATTGTTCCAGTTGAAAAACCTCCAACAAAACAGTAAGGATCACATACAATCGTTTTTATTTCTCCTCCACTTATAGCAATAAATTCATAATTAAATTTATTACTTTGACCAATTTTTTTTCCTGCACTATCATAAGCATCAAACCATGCGTTAATGTATTTCGTATCATTAGAATTATTCTTAATACTAAATGCAAATTGTCCATAAGTTTCATTATAATAGCTTCCATAATTAAATTGTTTTTGAATATTGGAAACAGTAATACCATTTACTTTACTTGTATCACTTATAACTGTAGTGGTAGGATTTGTTCTTATCTGTCCAACCACAGTTTTATCAAGTACTGGCTGAATAGATATTATCTTTACACTGGTTACATCCTTCATCGTATTGCTTCCATAACCATAATTAATAAAATATGCGGCATATGCCTTACCCTTGGTTGAATTTGTAATTCCTTTCTTTTCGCTCTCTACAAGCTTTCCGTTTTTATCATAGAAGCCAAACTCAACATTGTAACCCAATAACTTTTCAGAAATATTGTTTGTAAAACTGCATTGTACCATAATGTCATAAGAAGAATTCGCAGACTTATATGCTACGAGACTGTTAACTTTAATATTACTAATGGTACTTCCTACTGTACCAGTTGCTATTTTATTACCTACTACTGTAATTTTAACGTTTTTAGTCCATCCTGCCTTACTTACTAATTTAAGAGTGGTAGTACCAACCATATTTCCAGTAATCTTCATTGTTAGTTTATCACCTGCATAGAATAAAGATGGATTGATGCTAACATCTGCAATACTCGAGTTATGGTAACCATATTCAAATCCATCTGTTGCAGTCAGTATATATGTCTTAGTTTCACCATACTTTACAGTAATAGAATCCGGACAGTTAATTACATTATGGCCTACTACCACTTTACAAGTATAACTTTTATCGTTTACTTTTGCTGTAATGATTGCTTGTCCTACCGCTTTTGCTGTTACTTTTCCTTTACTTACGGTTGCGACTTTGCTGTTATTTGTAGACCAGCTTACGTTTCTGTTTGTTCCATTAAGCTTTAGTGTATATGTATTTCCTTTCTTAAGGCTAATACTTGATTTTGAGATGCTTGGCGCTTCAACTTTTACAGGTAATGTATAGGTGTCTTTTCCTACTTTAACCTTGATATTAGTTGAGCCCTTTTTAACACCTTTCACAACACCTTTGCTTGTTACAGTTGCGATTTTCTTATTGCTTGTTTTATATGTAACTTTACTCTTTGTTCCAGATACTTTTAATGTTGTTGTTTTACCACTTGTCATGGTTACGCTTTTATGGTTAAGCTTGAAGTTTAAAACCTTAACTTTACAAGTATAAGTCTTGCTGCCTACTTTAGCTTGGATCTTTGCTGAACCTGCTTTTTTAGCCGTTACTTTACCATTGTTTGTTACAGTTGCAACCTTTTTATCTGTAGTCTTCCATGTTGCTTTCTTTGATGTTCCATTTACCTTTAGTTGTTCACTTGATCCAATTGGAAGTGTAACACTTGATTTGCTGATTTTAGCAGCAGCCTCAACCTTTGTAGTCGAGTCATTGTTAGGCATTATACAAGCCACTGTAAATACAGCCACTAAAGTAAATAAAAATGCGCCTAACGCTTTTGAGCTTTTAGCAATTAGATTTTTCATTTCCCTACTCCTTCTTCTTAAGATAATAACAATACTTCATAATAAAAAGTATCACTATTTCCCAAATATTTCCTCATGACATTATAACGTACCGAACAAAATAATGTCAAATAGTCCTATAGTCCTACTTTTATTTCCATATTATATTTTTATGTAAAGAAAAAACCCCTTGTAAATTTACATTCACAAGGGGTTTTCCGCTTATGCGATCCGCAAATGATTAAAATTAATCAGTTGTGTATGGCATTAAAGCGATGTGTCTAGCTCTCTTGATAGCTACTGTTAAAGCTCTTTGATGCTTAGCGCAGTTACCAGTAATTCTTCTAGGAAGAATTTTTCCTCTTTCAGACACGTATCTTTTTAATTTATTAATATCTTTATATTCGATTCCTGTATGATTTTTGTCAGCACAGAATACGCAAACTTTCTTACGTCTACGTCCGCCTCTTCTTTTCATAGGAGAATCGCTTCTATCAGTTCTATTACTTGGCATTACAACATGACCTCCTTAAATCCTTATATTTTAAATGCTAATTGAATGGTAATTCTTCATCAATACCGTCAGGAATATCCATGAATCCGTCTCCTGCCGCTTGGCTTGGAGCTGGTCTAGAAGCTGGTTGTTGGAAACCATGATCCATTCCACTGTTACGTTCGCTGGCTGCTTTGCTTTCAGCAAATTCAACTTCTTCTACAACAACATCAGTTGTGTATACTTTTTGACCTTCTTTATTCGTATAGCTACCAGTTTGAATTCTACCGCATGCAACGACTTTCGTACCTTGCTTTAAGTATCTTTCTGCAAACTCAGCAGTTTTTCCAAAAGAAACACAGTTGATAAAATCAGCATCTGCTTCTCCTTGACGTTTAAATCTACGATCAACAGCTAAACTAAAACGTGCAATAGCTGTGGCACTTTCACCTTGAGAATATCTCACTTCTGGATCTCTAGTTAATCTACCCATTAAGATAACTTTGTTCATTAGGGAATCCCCTCCTTATTATGCGTCTTGTCTAATGCATAAATATCTGATAACAGATTCCATGATACGAACGTTTTGTTCTACATCGTTTGGACAGTTTGAATCAGATTCGAAAGTGATGAAGTAGTAGAAGCCTTCACGCATTTTTTGAATATCGTAAGCTAATCTTTTCTTACCCCATTCATCAACGTTAGTTACTGTACCGCCGAAACGAGTAATGTATTCTTTTACTTTTTCAACTGTAGCAGTTCTTGCTTCATCTTCGATTTTTGCATTTACAACTAAGGCTAATTCATATTTGTTCATAGTTGTGTGCACCTCCTTTTGGTCTCTGGCCCTTATACAAGATAAGAGCAAGGAATATATTTAACATATCACAATTAGATATATTAGCATAACAATTACAATAATTCAAGTAGAATATTCTTCTTACGAACTTTTTCGTATATTTCTAATATTCTTCTCTACTTGCTTACGCGGAATCATAATCTGATGTCCACATCCTGTACATTTTAAACGAAAATCAATACCGATTCGTAGTACTTCCCATTCGAAGCTTCCACAAGGATGTTGTTTTTTTAATTTAATGATATCTCCAACAGCTACTTCCATTATAAACCTCCGCCTAATATATATATTGTTTCCTATTATAGCATAGGAAATACAACTGTTTCAATAAACAAAATATTTCTACGATAGATATTGCTTTTTAAATTTAATAAGAGTAATATATGAATCGTAACAAGTAGTTTTTAAAACTACATATCGTATTATTAATATTTATTTTGTGCATATTAATATCAGATGTCATATTAAGGAGGTTATTATATGAGTAAAATTAAAGCAAAAGATCCAGGTAGCGCAATCACACATTTCATAGGTATGTTAATGGCTCTCTTTGCCGCTACTCCGCTTTTAATCAAAGCAGCAACAAACCCAGATAAGATACATTTGATTTCACTTACTATATTTATCGTCAGCATGATCTTGCTTTACACCGCAAGCACCATATATCATACATTTGATATTTCTGAGAAAACCAATAAAAAATTAAAGAAGTTTGATCATATGATGATTAGTATATTGATTGCAGGTACCTATACACCGATCTGCCTTGTTGTTCTTGGTGGAAAGCTTGGCTTATTCTTATTTATCCTGATTTGGACAATGGCCATTGGCGGCATTATCCTTAAAGCTGTCTGGGTAACTTGTCCTAAATGGATTTCCAGCGTTGTTTACATTGCAATGGGTTGGACTTGTGTTCTTGCATTCAGCCCAATCATAAATGCACTTTCCTTTGATGGTTTCCTATGGCTTTTAATTGGAGGCGTTATCTATACCATCGGCGGTATCATTTATGCATTAAAACTTCCAATATTCAATTCAAAACATAGAAACTTTGGATCGCATGAAATCTTTCATCTATTCGTAATGGGCGGAAGCTTCTGTCACTTTATGTTGATGTATCGTTTTGTTGCTGATTTTGCTATGAAGTAATAAAAAGGGACTTCAAAAATGGAAGTCCCTTTTTTGTATCGTAATTCCTTCTCTTTAAGTAAATCTATATAAAGCAACCGAATAAACTAGTGCTTCACCCGAAAAAGAGATTCCTTGTAAAAAAAAATTCGGTCGCGATTTTTTTTGTATGTATAGAATCTCTTTTTGGGGAAGGTTATACTTTACTATATGTAGTTTTACCAAAAGTGTTACTAAAAAATCATAAAAGTCCCATTATTGAGACCTTTATGATTTTTCTAATTTAACACACACTATTTAACCACGGTTTATTAATCTAATAAATACATAGGATTTACTGCTTCTTTATTCTCCGCCACCTTAAAGTATAGGTTTGGACCCTCAACAACATAGTACTTCGTAGGCTTTGCAATCTGACCAATTACTGCGCCTGCATCAATTGTATCGCCAACCTTTACCTTAACACTTTTCAGTTGACCATAAATTACTTGATATCCGCTTCCGATATCTGTTGTAACAGTAAGTCCTGTTTCATCATTTTTCTTGATACTTAATACTTTTGCCTTAGTTGCACTCTTAACCTTTGTTCCAACTTCTGCACTGATAACGATTGCATCACTACACTTGTATTGGCCTAATGTTAAGAATTGAACGCCATGTTCCATATCATAAGGGATGACTACATCACCTTTTACCGGCCATTCAAACTTTGCATTTTCGTCAAATGAAAGAGTGGTAGCTTTACTGTTTGCTGCAACAGCCTTACTTGTGTCATTTTTGTCTTCTGCTAATGCCTTATTTGATAAATCAGGATCGGCAGTCTTTGTCGTCTTGTTTACCTCATTCTTTTTTGCATTCTCAGAAACAACTGTCTTGTCTTCTGCTGGCACATTAGCTTTTTCTTTGTCGCTATCAGCTTGTTGAGTGATAGGGTTTCCATTTAAGTCAGTTAGACTATTCTTATTATCACTGTTGTTTGTATTAAAATACACAAAACAAATGGCTGCTATAGCTAAGACACCAGTTAGAAGGGATAAGTAAAATCCTTTAGTTTTTAGGATTCTAGATAATTTATCTTTATTCATTTTATCACCTCTAACTGTAATTTTCACCACATTCAGGATGGTTATACATTTCCTGTTAAAAATATGTAAAAAAATTCCGACATTTTTATTTATATTTCGAAATAAACACCACTTTTAGTCCATATTATCAACTTGAAACAATGTTACTCCCTTGTAATAATACAGTAACAGCTCCTGATAATTCTTCCCCCTGGAAGCCATTGCATTGGCACCATACTGGCTAAATCCAATTCCTTGCCCTTTGCCTTTGCATATAATTCGTAAATCTCCATCTTTTTCTTCAAAATAAAAGTTGGTGGAATTCAGGCCAAATAATGATTTAAAATCCTCGCCTCGAATCTCTAATGATGCCAGCTTAACTATATGTACATAGCCACTCTCCTCCTTCTCTTTAATCGAGAGGGCTTCAATCAGCGTGTCTTCTGTCACATCCTGGACATTATATTTTTCTTTTAGCTTTTTTATCACCTCAGACTTTTTTAATACCTTTGTCGTGACTCCCACGCTTGCCTCTACATCATCACTGCTTTCTACAGGCTCCAGATAAGGTATCTTCTCACCATAGGCTTCTTCATAGCTTCTTGTCTGCCCATTATTGGCATAATGGAAAAACGCAAGAATTGGCTTTTCCTCATAAGTAAGGATTTGCCCCCTTGTACTATAAATTGCATTTTCAAGGTTCGATACCGCAGTGCTGTACTCTTCTATACTGATCTTATTTTTCAGCTGTTCAAGTGATATTGTTTCAATACCGATCTTGTCCATGGTCAGCGTGCTTCCTTCTGACTCCAGCTGTTTTTCATAAATCCATGTTCGAAGAATTACTGCTTGCGCCTTTAACGTTTCCATATTCATGTTTACGTCGATATTGGCAGCCATGGCCATCATCAAATATTCCTCTACTGTATACTCCTTTTTTGATGTATTCTCCGTCATAAATGCCTGCTTTACTACTTGACCTTGTCCATTCAACGCAATCTTGCCAGTAAAGAGCATTGTAATTGCAATTGGGACTACAATGGCTGCAAGGACAGCCAGAACTGTTTTTAAAATAACTTTCCCCATATAATACTCTCCTTACTTTCACCAAAGTATATCGATATATTATATGGGGACATCTTATGGTCCTATGACTACTTCACTCTAATTGACCTTCCATTTTTTAATATTAAACCGCTTTCCAAGCAAATTTCCCAAGTCATAATCTATTGTAACTTCTAACTTTGATTTGCCGTTGATTGGTACAGCATAATTCACCGTACCTGATTTGTCTGTCTTTGCTTCCACCGTTCCATTATCATTCAGCAGCTTTTGCAGCTTTACCTTTAAAGCTTCATCACTAGCATTGGTTTCATACTGTTTTAAGGCCTGGTCCAATTGCATCAGGATATTTTCAGCTTCCGTGTCTGCCTTATAATACTCCTGCACAGAATCCCTTGTCTTCTTGGCAAGCACCAAATCACTGTTAGATGCCTTTATTGATAACACTGCAAATATGGATAAGGCAAACACCACAATGATTAATATCATGGTGGAACCTCCCACATTTAATTTAAATTGGTTTCTCTTTTTCATCTTGATTTCCACACGCCCCTATAAACAGTACTTGTTTTTTATTTATAGCTAGAAATTTGTATCGTTGTTAGTATATGTCCATCATCCTTTTTAATAATTGGATAGGACTTCTCGCTCTTGACCACAATATCAATCAAATACATATTGTTTTCGCCCACGGTCTGCTGCTCAATAGTCAGCGTTACACGATATCGATTTTTCTTTTTTACAGGATTCCAGTCTGCATCATAATATCTTTCATAAATGGAAGTTGTATAATTATCCTGAATTTGATTTACCTTCAAAGTCTTTAGGGCTTCCTCTATGGATCTGCTTCCTTTTATAGTTTCAGCCATTGACTCTGATATGATGCATGCCTCACTGATATCCCTAGCCTTCATTTCAAGAGAATTTGCTCCTAAAAACAGCTTTAATAGCAATACGCTGACTATGACCAAGATACCAAGGGTACATATGATTTCTAGCATGGTAGTATTTAACTTACGGCTTCTAATCTTATTCCCCATCTGTCTATCTCCTTGTCCTTACATTCAGTGTAATACTCTCCTCATTCCCTTTACTGTCTTTAGCAGTAAAGATTAACAGATTATTGGATTTTTCTTGCATTGTAAATGCATTCACTTCCATAATTTCATTTTCTTCACCGTTATGTAATAAGTGAAGCTCGCTTCCCTTTTCTTGTAACGTTTCATAAAGCTTTCCTTCGTCATAATAAATCAGTGTTTCATATTCCACATCATCAATGACATGTCCCATTACCAGCATATCAATTCCTTCTCGCTTATCTATGTATACCTTGCCTTCCTCGTCCATCTGCCTTACTTTTGTGGTTACATAAGCCAACGAAGTTCTGAGCTTATAATTATCTGTATTTTCCAATACGATGTTCTTGTATACACGCACTCCCACATTTGCCAATACCAAGGAAAATACAGCGAAGGAGCCTAATATGCCAATGATACATATGAAATTCACAAAAAAGGACTTCCGGTTTCCTTGTTCCATACTCTCCTCCTATTTTGTTTCACTCTATTTTTCATTCACAATAATGGTTGGCATCTGATTGGATGACCAGCATCCATACTCTACCTCATATTTGTTCTTATCATAGCTAATCCCATAATTCTCTTCTAAATACTCTAATGTAATTGGATACGCACCTTCCACAGCATAACACTCAACCGTCGCCCTTCGAACTGACTGTTCTAGCAACTCCTTGCTTTGTACTTGATTAATCGACTCAAAATAGGTAAATCCTTTTAGTAAAATCATAATAACAAACAGCAAGGCTATAAAGGGAAGCACGGCTCTTATTATAAACTTCAGAACTTTCTTCTCTTTCATATCATGGCACCACTCCTATCCAATGGATGATATTATGCTTATTAACGGAAGCATTACTGAAATCAATACAATACCTACAATGCCTGAGAGCACGACTATAAGTATGGCTTCCACTACATTAGCAATTCCACCTAATGAATGGTCTATCTCCTGATCGTATTTCTTGCTTAGCTTTTCAAACACAAGATCCAGTGCACCAGTCTTTGCCCCTATGCTTATCATTCTTCCATTCATTCCGGTTATTAACCTATTCTCTCTCAAAGCATCTTCTAAGCTTACATTCTCTCGTATATTGGCAAGACATCCCTCAATACGCTTCTTTAAGGTTGGATGTGAAATCATTCCTCCTGCCAGTTCTAAGGATGCTTCCTCTTCTAGACCACTTCCTACCATTAATGACATGGCAGACACAAAATTACCTATTCCGATACGATACATAATCCTTGAAACATAAGGAATATGATTTCCAGCCTGTCGAATAAGCTCCTTTCCCTTTCTCGTGCAATTTAAGATTAAAATCCCTGCTATTATTACAAAAAGGATTAATACACCATATGCTACTGCTTTCCCAATAAACATGCTGACCCACATCATGTTACTGGATGACTCTGAAACATTGGCATCTAGTTCTTTAAAAACATTCTGAAACATAGGAAGAACTTTCATCACTAACACTAACAAGATAATTCCCATCATTGCGAACAGCATAACTGGATAGAATATGACATTCTTAATCCCTGCTTTTACGGAGGCCTCTCGTTCATAGTATTTTGCAAGAGAGAGCATTACTTCCTCTAACTTTCCTGTTGTTTCTCCTATTTTCACCATATGTACCATATAACTTGGAAATACTTCTGTCTTTTCCAGTGCTTCATATAAAGAATTGTTCTCCTTTACATAAGTATCGATTTCTTTTAACAACTTCCTTAGCTCTTTTTGCTCCATTTCCTGATACATAATATGTGTACCTTCATAAATAGAAATTCCTCCATTGAGCAGCAGTGCGATTTGGTCGCAAAAACTAGAAATTTCTGATGCCGACAGTCTTTTCTTTCTTCGCTCTGACATGCAATAACCTCCTCTCCGATTACTTTACATTATTTACTCTTTATTACTTCTATAATACCATATTTTAGACTGTATTATCATATGATTTGTTTATATTTTCTTATCTAAATACGACATCCCTTGACATTTTAAAAAGGGCATTTGCCTACATAAAAATAGTGTAGACAAATGCCCCAATTTATTATAATTCTACATTTACTTTCTCTAAGTGCCAAATATCCCTTACATACTCTTCAATGGTTCGGTCAGATGAGAACTTACCACAGCATGCTGTATTTAGCATCGCCATCTTCGCCCATCTTCTTCGATCTACATAAGCCTTTGATACTTGTTGCTGCGCTTCTGCATAAGCCCTGAAGTCCTTTAAGATAAAGTACTGATCCGCTCTTGCACCATCGATTGGCTCTAATAATGAATTGTAAAGCTCTCTAAACAGCTCTGCATTTTCTGGAGAATAAAATCCATTGATCAGCTGCGTCAGTACGTTTCTGATTTCAACATCCGAGTTATAGATATCCTTCGGATTGTATCCACCATGATTTTCATAGTTAATTACCTCATCCGAAGACAGACCAAAGATGACCGCATTCTCTTTGCCTACTTCTTCAATGATTTCAACATTTGCACCGTCCATCGTACCAATCGTCACTGCACCATTCAACATAAACTTCATATTACCTGTACCAGATGCTTCTTTGCTTGCCGTTGAGATTTGTTCTGATACATCTGATGCCGCAAAGATCAGCTCTGCATTAGATACACGATAATTCTCAATAAACACTACTTTTATCTTATTATTAATTGACTTATCATTATTGATAACATCGCCCACATTGTTAATTAACTTAATGATTGCCTTTGCCCTTCGATAGCCTGCACTTGCTTTTGCACCAAATATAAAGGTCCTTGGATAGAACTCCATATTTGGATTTTTCTTAAGTTCATTATAAAGGTACATGACATGAAGGATATTTAATAATTGACGTTTATACTCGTGAAGACGTTTTACTTGTACATCGTAAATAGAGTTTGGATCCACATCAATGTTATTATGTTTCTTTATGTATTCGGCCAAACGGACCTTATTCTTATATTTTATCTCCATAAATTCATTTTGACACTGCTCGTCATCTGCTAATGGTACTAATCGTTTCATCTCTGGTAAATGGGTAATCCATGCATTTCCGATCTTGCAAGTCACCCACTCTGCTAGTAATGGATTTCCATGTAATAAGAACCTGCGCTGTGTAATGCCATTGGTCTTATTATTAAACTTTTCAGGCATCATTTGATAAAAGTCTTTCAACTGCTGATTTTTCAGTATCTCCGTATGAAGCCTTGCAACTCCATTTACAGAAAAGCTTCCTACAATTGCAAGATGCGCCATCTTGACCTGACCATCATATACAATCCCCATCCTTGCAATCTTATTATAATCACCAGGATATCTATTCTGAATTTCAATTACAAATCTTCGATTTATTTCCTCTACAATCTGATAAATACGAGGGAGAAGTTTTGAAAACAGCTCAACCGGCCATTTTTCCAGTGCTTCCGACATGATTGTATGATTTGTATATGCACATGTCTTTGTGGTTACCTGCCAAGCTTCCTCCCAGGACAAATTGTAATCATCCATAAGAATTCTCATAAGTTCTGCTACTGTAACTGTTGGATGAGTATCATTTAACTGAAAACATACTTTCTCATAAAGTTTATGAACATCTTCATGATGCTCCATATATTTTTTAACTGCTCTTTGAATACTTGCAGATACGAAGAAGTATTGCTGTTTTAAACGGAGCTCTTTTCCTGCATAATGATTATCATTTGGATATAGCACTTCGCAAATGGTCCTTGCTAGATTTTCCTGCTCCACAGCCTTTTGATAATCTCCTTTATCAAAGGAGTCTAGATTAAACGAACTGATTGCCTCTGCATCCCATATTCTTAACGTGTTTACAACATTATTACCATAACCTATAATCGGAATATCATATGGGACTGCCATGACAGACTGATAATTTTCCTGCACAAATTTTTCTTTTCCTGTTTCATCTTTCATATATCGAACGTAGCCACCGAACTTTACTTCTACTGCGTATTCTGCTCGTTTCATTTCAAAAGGATAGCCATTTTTCAGCCACTCATCCGGTACTTCAATCTGATATCCGTTCTCTATTTTCTGTTCAAACATACCATATTTATAACGAATTCCACATCCGTATGCTGCATATCCGAGAGTAGACAGGGAATCTAAAAAGCAGGCAGCTAATCTTCCTAACCCACCATTTCCTAAGGCCGGATCAGGTTCTTGGTCTTCTATGTTGGTAAGGTCAATCCCAAGTTCGTTAAGCGCATCTTTTATTACCTGGTCCTGACATAAATTAATGATACAATTTCCTAATGCTCTGCCCATTAAAAATTCCATGGATAAATAGTATACTGTCTTAACGTCCTTTTTTTCATATTCTTTATGTGTTGCAATCCAGCGGTCAATGATCATATCCTTTACAGCAAAGGATATTGCTTGGTATATTTGCTGTTCTGATGCTTCATTTAATGATTTTCTATACAAAATTTTTAGATTATCTGTAACGTTCTTTTTAAATTCCTCTTTACTTACTATTTGCATAAATAGCCCTCCCAACCAACGGTAATTGCACTACCATTATATACCATATTTTGAACCTTTCCTATAGATAATGTCTCTAAAAGTTTTTTAATATATTTGGGCGAACTTGTAAAACAATACCAACGTCACCATACCCTTTTATCGTTAATATAATACTATTCATAAAAGTCGTACAATTATACTTGTTTTCTGATAAATGCTTATTAGTATTTCCTGTAGCTGTTTCATTAGCTATAATACCAGGTAATGGCTTTATAATTTAAACAAAATGCATTATCAGCCTTTTTGCCCAAACTCCTTTATTTCTTGACTTTCAACTTATGATTTTGGGCATTTGGAACTGTAAATTAGATATCTGCCAAATCGCATAAAAAGGCAGATACTTATCTTATCATAAGTATCTGCCTTTCCTATCTTTTTATCGATCTTAGTTTACTTTTTTTACGCCCATCTTAACAGCTTCGCCGTTGATGTTCCAGTCTTTTACGAAACCATCTGCTTTATCATATACGATTTCATCGCATAATACTTTAGACATGATTGATTGGCTATTAGCCTTCATAACGTTTTCGATGTGTTCGTTTCCTTCCACACTTACAACGATATGATCCATAACTTCGAAGTTTGCATCTTTACGCATTGTTTGGATCTTACTGATGATTTCAAGTACGAAACCTTCTTCGATTAATTCAGGAGAAAGGTTTGTATCAAGAACTACAGTGATACCACGATCAGACATAGATTCATAACCTGGCATTTGAGCCATTTCAATTAATAAATCGTCTTTTTCAAGAACTTCTTCCTTACCATCTAATGTGATTGTAAGTTTGCCTGTCTCATTGATTTCGTCCATTGCTTTATTACCATTTAAGTCTGTAAGCACTTCTTTTAATGCATTTAATTGTTTACCAAATCTTCTACCTAATGTACGAAGTTGTGGTTTAAAGCTGTATGAAGTGAAGTCTCTTACATCACTTGTAAATACAACATCTTTTACATTTAATTCATCTGCAATAATATCTTTGTAGAAGTCCGAAAGTTCAGCAGCTTCTGAACGTACATACATTTTTCCGATTGGCTGACGGTTTTTGATGTTTGCTGTATTACGACAAGCACGTCCAAGAACAACGATATCAAGAACTGCTTCCATATCTCTTTCAAGATCTTTATCAATCCATGCTTCGTTTACTTCTGGGAAGTCACATAAGTGGATAGACTCTGGAGCTGTCTTATCAATACTTCTTACTAAGTTTTGATAAATATCTTCAGTCATGAATGGAATCATTGGTGCAGCAGCTTTAGAGATTGTTACTAATGCTGTATATAAAGTCATGTAAGCATTGATCTTGTCTTGTTCCATGCCTTTAGCCCAGAAACGTTCACGACCACGTCTTACATACCAGTTACTCATTTCATCTACGAATTCTTGAAGAGCTCTTGCTGTTTCAGGAATCTTGTAGTTTGCAAGGTTGTCATCAACTGTCTTAACAACTGTATTTAATTTAGATAATAACCATTTATCCATTACTGGTAACTTGTCATAATCTAATGTGTATTTTGTTGCATCAAATTCATCGATGTTTGCGTATAATACGAAGAATGCGTAAGTGTTCCATAAAGTACCCATGAACTTACGTTGTCCTTCCATAACTGCATTTCCGTGGAAACGGTTTGGTAACCATGGAGCGGAGTTAATGTAGAAGTACCAGCGAATTGCATCTGCACCATAAGTTTGTAATGCTTCCATAGGATCTACTGCATTTCCTTTGGACTTACTCATCTTTTGACCATTTTCATCTTGAACGTGACCTAATACAATAACGTTTTTGTATGGTGCTTCATTAAATAACAATGTGGAGATGGCAAGTAAGCTGTAGAACCATCCTCTAGTTTGATCCACTGCTTCTGAAATAAAGTTAGCAGGGAATTGTTGTTTAAATAAGTCTTGGTTTTCAAATGGGTAGTGATGCTGTGCAAATGGCATAGATCCTGAATCGAACCAGCAGTCGATAACTTCAGGTACACGGTGCATTTCTTTACCACAGTCTGGACACTTGATTGTTACAGCATCGATGTATGGACGGTGTAATTCAATATTGTCTGGACAGTTATCACTCATAGATTTTAATTCTTCAATGCTTCCGATGGAGTGTTGGCATCCACATTCACATTCCCAAACGTTAAGTGGAGTTCCCCAGTAACGGTTACGGCTTACGCCCCAGTCTTGAACGTTTTCTAACCAGTCACCGAAACGACCTTTACCGATTGTTTCTGGAATCCAGTTGATTGTATTGTTATTTCTGATTAAGTCATCTTTTACTGCAGTCATCTTGATGAACCAAGATTCTCTTGCATAGTAGATTAATGGAGTATCACATCTCCAGCAGAATGGGTAGCTGTGTTCGAATTTAAGTGCTTTGAATAATTTGTTTTCCTGACCTAATTTCTTAAGAACACCTTCATCTGCTTTCTTACAGAATACACCTGCAAAATCAGTTACTTCTGCTTTTAATTCACCTTTTTCGTCAACTAATTGTACGAATGGAAGGTCGTAGTTACGTCCAACTTGAGCATCGTCTTCACCAAATGCAGGAGCGATATGAACAACACCAGTACCATCCGATAATGTTACGTAATCTGCACAAGTTACGAAGAATGCTTTCTTGCCATATACGCTGTCACGGTTTCCTGGATTGCCTTCTGTTCCGTCTGCATTGTTGAATGCATAATCAAATAATGGAACGTATTGTTTGTATTCTAAATCTTTACCTGTGTAAGATTCTACAACTTCGAATTTACCATCGATTACAGATGTTAAAGCTTCTGCTAAGTAGTAGAATTCTTCTCTTACTGCGTTTTCTTCTTCGCCTTCTTTTACAACGTTGTTATGTTCATCTACGCTAACTTTAACCTTTACATAAGTTTCTTTAGGGTTAACACAAAGAGCCACATTACTTGGAAGTGTCCAAGGAGTTGTTGTCCATGCTAAGAAGTATTCATTTTCTGTTCCTGTTACTCTGAATTTTGCAATTGCAGATTTTTCTTTTACGTCTTTGTAGCCTTGTGCTACTTCGTGAGAAGAAAGTGGAGTACCACAACGAGGACAGTAAGGTACGATCTTGTATCCTTTATATAATAATTTCTTTTCCCAGATTTGCTTTAAAGCCCACCATTCGGATTCGATAAAGTTGTTATCATATGTTACATATGGATGTTCCATATCAGCCCAGAAACCTACTGTGCCGGAGAAATCTTCCCACATGCCTTTGTATTTCCAAACAGATTCTTTACATTTTGTGATAAATGGATCTAAACCGTATTCTTCGATTTGTTCTTTACCATCTAATCCTAATAATTTTTCTACTTCAAGTTCTACTGGAAGTCCATGAGTATCCCAACCAGCTTTACGAGGTACCATGTACCCTTTCATTGTGCGGTATCTTGGAATCATATCTTTGATTACACGAGTTAATACGTGACCGATATGAGGTTTACCGTTAGCTGTTGGAGGACCATCATAAAATGTATATGTTTCCCCTTCTTTTCTGGAATCCATACTCTTTTGGAAAATGTTATTGTCTTCCCAGAATTTTTCGACGTTTTTCTCTCTCTCAACAAAGTTGAGATTCGTTGACACTTTTTCGTACATTGTATCTGCCTCCTTAATATTTACAGTATTACCATGATTGCTGTACTTTTATCTACTTTAGTTATTATTTATTGAAAAATAGCTGGTTATCTTTAACCGCTTCTTCAGAAGCGAAACGCTTACTAAGGAAGGGTATGGGAAACGTAGTTTCCTATTTTAAATCGAAATCGTGAAACCGCGCTTTTGCGATTTCGAACTCCCGACTCCTCGTGCAAGTCTGCTTTTATCCAAAGCAGCTCCTCCGGAGCTGCGTAAAAAAAAAGCCCAACCTGCGAAAACAGGATGAACTACAAAAGGATTCACTAACCACCTATTTACATACGAGCCAGCATAATGCGGCTTTATACGTTTTCCGGATAACGGTGGAATGCCGGCTTAGCTTACTTAGAAGACTTACTTCCTTTCTGTCTGCAACTGGTACAAAGGTACCGAGGAGTGATGTTCAAAATCGATTACTTGGACCGGACTCTCACTATCTCCGGTTCGCTTGGCCGTTCATTACGGTTTCTACTGTCTCCATCATGGTTTTTTGCTTTATTGCTTCTAATGATAGTATATTCCCTCTTCTTTGTCAACGGTTTGACCCGTTGGAAAATTACAAAATTTTGGATTGACAACCATATTTTTGTAGGGTATATTAAGTGTACTACGACAAATAGTACACTTAATACGGAGGTGGAGTATGTTTCAAATAGACATTATGTCCAGGACACCTGTATATGAACAAATCATCTCGCAGCTTGAGAACTTTGTCTTAACAGGAATTATGAATGCTGGCGACAAGATACCCTCAGTGCGTAATCTGTCTGCTACCTTAAGCATCAATCCTAATACTATACAAAAAGCCTATTCTGAACTTGATAACAGAGGCATCATCTATTCGGTTCCAGGAAAAGGCTGTTTTATCCATGAGGAGGCGAAATCACGAATTATGAAAGCAAAACAATCAGAATTAGTTGAATTAGTAGAAAAAATGAAGCAATTAAAACTTGCAGGCATTAGCAAATCCCAAGTTTTAGAATGCGTACAGATGATTTTCCAGGATGAAAAGGAGGACTAGTATGATCAAAGCAGAAAATCTAACAAAAACATTTGAAGACTATACTGCGCTAAGCAATGTTACCTGTACCATTCCAAAAGGCTGTATCTACGGCATGGTTGGTTCTAATGGTGCTGGTAAGTCCACATTTCTTCGTTTAATCACAGGTATTTATAAACCGAACGAAGGGATGCTTACCATTGATGAGCTTCCTGTATATGAAAATCCTACGGCAAAAGAACGTATTGCTTTTGTACCAGATGAACTTTACTTTCTTCCTGGAGCAAACATGGTTCGTATGGCCAAGCTATACGAAAGCATCTACAGTAACTTTTCCATGGAACGTTTTGATTTCTTAGCAGAGGCCTTTCGACTTGATAAGAAAAAGAATATACATAGTTTTTCCAAAGGAATGAAACGACAAGTAGCCATTATCTTAGCTTTATCATCCAAACCTGACTATCTGATCTTTGATGAAACGTTTGACGGGCTAGATCCAATTATGAGAAAGCTGATTAAAGGAATTCTTATGGAAGATGTTGCAGAACGAAAAGCCACTGTAATCATTACTTCTCACTCCTTACGAGAATTAGAAGACACTTGCGATCAATTAGCATTGCTTCATAAGGGTGGTCTTGTACTTCAAAGCGACGTAGACAATTTGAAGACTTCCCAATTTAAGATACAGATTGCCTTCCCTTACGAATATGACTCCAGACTATTTAAAGACCTTGATGTAAAGTACTTTATGAAGTCCGGTTCCGTATCCAATCTGATTATCAAAGGAAATCATGATGCTACAATTGAGCTATTACAAGCACTAAACCCAATCTTACTTGATGTACTTCCTTTAACATTAGAAGAAGTATTTATGTATGAAATGGAAGCCTTAGGCTATAACTTCAGCGAAGCATTGGAGGAATTTTAATGAACAATAAATCAATATTTGATAAACACTTATATAAAGAAGGATTACGAGGACTTCGAGGATTAGGCTGTATTGCTCTTGGGCTTTTATGTGTATTCTCAGTTGTCTTTTCCATGGTCTATATCCTAAATGACTATTTTAACTATTATACTAGTGCTATGGAACTCTTTAATATACTTACACTACACTACACAGTCATTTACTTTATCATAATCATCTTAATCGTTCCTATTTTTACACTAAAGACGTTTTACTTCTTAACAACTAGAAATGGAAGTGATTTTTACCACTCCATTCCCCATACAAAGAAATGTTTGTTAGCTACATTTGGTGCCTCCATCCTGACATGGACTTCCATCTGTATCGTTGTCCCATGCCTGCTTTCCTATATCATCAACAGCATTGCATCAGGAACTCTGCTCTCAATCATTAGCCTTCTCACTGTATTGCTACATATTTTTGTTGCGGCTGCACTCGTTATGAGTGTTATTTGTATTGCTTGTGCAGTGACTGGTACTATCCTTACCAATATTATTACAACTGCTATTATTTTATTTATACCTCGCTTACTCCTCTATGCGTTTCGTCTGCTGTTATCTGTATACACAAGCAGCGCTATTGCAAGGAATTCCTTCCTATTTGGAACAAAGTGTAATTTGATAGTGCAATCTATTTTGGATCTAGGAAATCCTTATTACTACCTTTATAATTATAAGCCACTAATTTATAGCCTTATTCTTAGCATCCTTTACTTTATAATTGCAGTCGTTTTGTTTGAACGAAGACCGAGTGAGATTGCAATGAAGCCAACCCTTGGAAAGCGCCTTCAGGCCTTCCTCTGTATCGTGCTTGGAACTGCATTTTCTGTATTCCCAATTGCATTAATGGTTTCCTACCGACTTAGAGCATTTATCGGTACCTCAAGTCCAATCATGTTTTATGTAATCACCATGTATTTACTGATTGTAATTGGAATGGGCATGTATGAACTACTTACAACTAGACGTATTCGTAATCTTGTTCATATCATTCCACGAACATTAATTCTATTTGTTATTAATCTATTAATCATAGGTGGATTGTCTTTAGGAAAACATGCTGTATATTCCTATTCTCCGGGTAAAGAAGAGATTAAAAGTGTATCCTTTGAGTTTGATCCTTATGTCGATGACAGCCTCTTCCTTTATCGTATAAATAGCACATTGTTATATGCATATTCTGCGGGGGTAACTGATTATTATGATGTTACTGACTCCAACGATTACTTACTTAATAAATTCAATGAATATAGCACTAATGATGATGAAGTAAAAGAGATCATTGCAAATGCGCTTAATCGAGTGGGACATTACTATAACAACTATGATGAAGATGTATCGCTTCATGTATATGTTAATACCGGTATCCGGACCGCTACTAGAAATATCCGTTTGTCTTATGATGACTATAACAAATTAAGACGAATTGTACTTAACGATACCAACTTTACTCGCATTTACAGCGAGCTCCCTTCTGTACGCAAAGAAAATCTGTCGATTTCATCTAACTACAATTATATCTCCCTACCAAGCTCTGACTTGGCAGAGCTATACACTGCTGTACAAGAAGAAATTGCTGCCATAGATACTGATCTCCTACAGACATCCGTTTTCAGTTACAATAGTGGCAACTGGCCAACGCTCTCCTTTGCGGTAAACAGTATGTATGGATATATAGGAAGCCAGCTTACCATAAGCCCTAATGTACTTCCTGCATCCTATCAAAAGTATTTAAACCTAATTAACAAAAACAATACTAAGACAATGCAAGAACATATAAACGAAACCCAGATTGAAGACTCTGGATATCTACAGATGCATGTATTGGATGCATCTACAAACAAAGTAACTTCTAATGTAACTTACAGTATGTCTGATACCCGCTCATTCAGTTTACCTCTTGATCATAATGATCAAGAAAAGGCACTGCTTGATCTGTTGATTTCCTTAGACGGGGGGGCCGTTGATTTAGCTAAAAAAGATATGTATACAGTAGAGGTCATTCTTAACACCTATTCAGACAATGATGAGCTACGAACCCGCAGCATACGCTATATTCAGGTGGAGAAAGAGACTCTGGACAGCCTTACAAAGGAAATACAGGATTTCTATTAAAATTATTCCATCTATTTAATAAGAAGAAAGCAACAGCACTCTGTTACTAGGGTGCTTTTTTCGTCACTCCATTATTGACATATTCTTTTCAAATGTTTACTATTAACTTATTTCCAGGTGAGTACAGGATTTAGCTTCCGTTTCTAAATATGTATACATCTGTTCTATACATAAGTATGGTATAATAGTAAAAAATAGATAGTAAGGACGCCGTGAAAAAGGAGATACTATGAACGATAATTTAACATTATTAACCGATTTCTACGAGCTCACAATGATGCAGGGATACTTTGAGACACAGCAAAATGACACAGTCGTATTTGATGTGTTTTACCGCACCAATCCATCAGGCAGCGGGTATGCTGTATGTTGTGGCTTAGAACAAGCAATTGAATATATTAAGCATTTACACTTCTCAGAAGAAGATATTGAATACCTAAGAGGCTATCAAACATTCAGTGAAGACTTTTTAGCTTATTTAAAAGACTTCAAATTCTCAGGTGACATCTATGCCATCAAAGAAGGTACTGTAGTATTTCCAATGGAGCCTTTAGTAAAAGTAGTTGCGCCTGCAATTGAAGCACAGCTGGTAGAGACTGCGCTTTTGAACATAATCAACCATCAAAGTCTGATTGCAACCAAAGCCTCTCGTGTCTGCTTTGCCGCACAAGGAGACCCTATTATGGAATTCGGCCTGCGCCGTGCACAAGGTCCTGATGCCGGTACTTATGGTGCCAGAGCTGCTGTTATTGGTGGCTGTGTTGGTACGAGCAATGTGCTTTGTGCAAAAAAATTTGGCGTACCTGCCTTAGGTACCCATGCACATAGCTGGATTATGAGTTTTGACGATGAGCTTACTGCTTTCCGTACTTATGCAAATCTTTATCCAAACAATGCTACCCTTCTCGTTGATACCTATGATACGCTTCGTTCCGGTATTCCAAATGCCATCAAGGTATTTACAGAATTAAAGCTGGCAAACAATATGCCAAAACAATATGGAATTCGTCTTGATAGCGGTGACCTTGCTTACCTTTCCAAAAAAGCACGCAAGATGCTGGATGAAGCCGGTTTCCCTGATGCTTCTATTTGTGCGTCCAGTGATTTAGATGAATACCTAATCGACTCATTAAAAATGCAGGGAGCAAAAATTAATGTATGGGGTGTTGGTACAAACCTTATTACATCCAAAGACTGCCCAGCCTTTGGCGGTGTTTACAAACTGGCTGCAGTAAAACAAAATGGTGAATTTATTCCAAAGATTAAACTAAGTGAAAATCAATGGAAGATCACTAACCCTGGTAATAAGACCGTATTCCGTATTTACGATAAGGCTACCGGAAAGATCAAAGCAGACTTAATTGCCTTAGCAGAAGAAAAATTTTCTGAAAGCAATCCACTTCTATTATTTGATCCAATCAATACATGGAAAAAGACATACTTGGAACCAGGCACATATACAATTCGCGAACTTCTTGTTCCTGTATTCCTAAATGGTGAATGTGTCTATGAGTCTCCTTCCGTTTTAGATATACGTGATTACTGTATGAAAGAACTCAGTACTCTTTGGGACGAAACAAGACGTTTTGTAAATCCACATATTGTCCATGTGGACTTATCCAATCAGTTATGGGAACTTAAGAATCAATTATTAGATAACTTTAATTCAGAGCATCATAACTAAACAGCTACTACTTTATAGCAGATAGGTTTCCCTATCTGCTCAGCTTGTCGACAAAGTCGACAAGCTTTGGATGAAATCAGGATTTCATCCAGTGCCGAGGGAAATGATTAGTGCTCACTCGTGCAAGTCCTTCTAAAACAGGACCTATTCGCACTAATCCGATATCCGAAAAGCGCGGTTTCCGGATATCGCTTCCAATGAAAACCTACGGTTTTCAAACTTTCCTCTAAGCAGTGCGTTGGAGTGAATGCAAGATTTCATTTGTCTACAGTCTGAGCAGATAGTTTTCCCCTATCTGCTATTTTTATGCAAAAAAATAATTATTTACATATTGTACATATAGATTTTATGTTCTTTTATGGTATAATTCATATCAAAAGGGGGAACGTTGTTTGAAAAAGAAAATACTTGTCTTATTCTGTCTTCTTTGTGTCTGTTTCGCGACAGTCTTTACAATCGGTCTTAGAAAACATGACTCAGAAGATATTTTATCTAATATAGATTTTAATTCTGCCAATAGTACTTCAGAAACAGCCAAAGGCAAATCAGACAAAACACAAAAACCTTCTACAACAGACGATGCTACAATACATAAAAATAATGTAGAGATCGATACTACTCCGGATAGCTATACTGTTCTAGTAAATAAAGAATACGGGTTGCCAGAAGACTACATCCCAGAAGATCTGGTTGTTCCTGACATCGCCTATTCCTTTTCTTACTATGATGAAAAGAAACAGCTACGAAAAGTACCTGCGGCTGCTCTTGAGGAACTTGTGAGTGCTGCCTCAGAAGAAGGCTTAACAATTAAAGGCGTAAGTGGATACCGCTCCTATGCCCGACAAAAAACAATTTATAATAATAATATTCGAACACAAGGCTTGGCACATACTGAACAGTACTCTGCAAAGCCTGGATACAGCGAACATCAAACGGGTCTGTCTATTGATGTCAGTGCCAGTTCAGCCGGATACGGCCTGACTGCTAAGTTTGGTACTACCGCTGAAGGAAAATGGCTGGCTGAAAACTGTTATAAATTTGGATTTATTATTCGCTATCCTGAAGGGAAAGAACAGATTACAGGATATTCTTATGAACCATGGCATATTCGTTATGTCGGAACCGAGCTTGCCAAATATCTTACAGAAAATAACTTAACTTTAGATGAGTATTATAACTACACTCCATCTCAAACAAGTACACCTGATAAGACTACAGAAGACTATGATTTAGATGATATTCCAAAGGCTACTCAAACGCCAGCTTCATATACATCTACTCCAGTCCGTACAGCTAAACCGACTGTGACACCAAATGCTGTTCAAACAGCAAGACCTACAAAGACTCCAACGGTAACTGACGAACCAACTAGTACTCCTAAAGCTACGAAAGCACCTACTAGTACTCCAAAGGCCACTAAAGCGCCAACAAGTACTCCGAAGGCTACTAACAAAGCTACTAGTACTCCAAAGGCAAGTCCAACTGTGAAACCTACAGCTACAGCTAAACCTACTGTGAAACCAACTCCAAGTGCTCCAGCAAATACGCCAGAACACACAGAGGAAGATTCAACAGATGACAATTCTGTATCCAGTGAGTCAGAGGGGAATTAACCGAATAAGCATTAGATAGAATACAAATACTAGATTAACAACTCACATTATGATATAATGGAGTGAATAATCTAGTATTTTTTTATATGACGGAGGAAAAAATGAGAACAATATTAGTAATACTATTTCTAATTATTTTTTACATCATTAGTATTCCTTTATATTTAGTAGAATATATCATCGGTAAATTTAATCCACGCGCAAAAGTTCGTTCTTCACAATTTATCGTATCCTGTGCATTACGATGTATTCTATTTTTAAGCGGTACCAAAATGGTCGTAAAGGGTCTTGAAAATGTGCCAAAAGACACACCTGTTTTATTTGTGGCAAACCATAGGGGCTACTTTGATATTCTAGTTTCCTATGCAACAGTTCCGCACCTTACAGGCTTCATTGCAAAAAAACAAATGAGACACATTCCATGCATCTCTCGCTGGATGAATAATCTAAACTGTCTATTCTTAGACCGTGAAAATATCCGTGAAGGTTTAAAGACAATACTTCAAGGTATTGAGAATATAAAAAATGGATACTCTATGTATATAGCACCTGAAGGCACAAGAAATCAAGGAAAGGAAATGCTTCCTTTTAAGGCTGGAAGTTTTAAACTAGCTGAAAAATCTGGATGTCCAATCATTCCGATTGCCCTCACTAATACAGAATCCTGTTATGAAACACAGGCACCATGGATCAAACGAGCTAAAGTCGTAATCCATTATGGTGAACCAGTCATCATTAGTGACTTAGATAAAGATACAAAAAAAGCACTAAGTTCTTATGTACAGAATAAGATCCAATGCATGCTTGATGAAGATGCAAGTGAACTAAACTAGGATATTTTTCTATTTTCTTTTAAAGAATAAAGTGCTACAATAGAACCGTTAACAACGGAAAAAAATAATAAGGAGGTACATACATGTTAAGAACAGTGTTAATTGTACTCGGAGTAATGATCGTAGTAGCTGCAATACTACTATTTGTTTTATACAAATTTGGAACAAAAATGCAAAAGAAAAACGATGCTGCACAAGCTCAAATGCAAGCAAGTGCTCAAGCAACATCATTATTGATTATTGATAAAAAGCGAATGAAGTTGAAGGAATCAGGCTTACCTCAGATGGTAATTGACCAAACTCCAAGATATCTTCGTAATTCTAAAGTACCTCTAGTAAAAGCTAAAATCGGTCCAAAGATTATGACATTAATCTGTGATGAAAAAATTTACGACTCAATTCCAGTGAAGAAAGAAGTAAAAGCGGTTTTAAGCGGTATTTACATTATGGAAGTAAAAGGTCTTCGTTCCGGACTTGAAACAAAACAAGAAAAACAAGGTTTCTTCAAACGTATGAGAAACAAAGCTTCTAAACAAGCTTCTAAATAAAAAAAGAGCTGTCGCTAATGCGACAGCTTTTTTTATTCTCTTTTTTAAAAGGTCTAAGCAGTACCAGTTAAGCGACTGCTTTTTACTTAAAGAAGGCATTCTCGCCTTCGCCAATCCTATTCGCGGGGAGATACCTTTATTGTGATATCACAATCCGATACATGGCTTGCATTCACATCTAAAGCATATTTTAGATTTACTAAAATTTCTTCTTCTGTCTCCGTAATATCTAACTTTGTCGTATAGATCCCAATTAGAAGTTCACCAAATGGAGTACTGTAATACGTCACATTTTTCTTATTTTTCTCAAAGATCATATGAGTATTGCTGGCACCCTTTTTAATAATATCTACCTGGGTATCGCTAATCTTAACTGTATTCTTATTGACATTATTAATGCCAAGGTCCTCACAATCCATAGCTAAATCTTCATAGCGTAGGTAATGTTTTTCATTCTTTTTGTAGTATTCGCCTACAGAAATGACCTCAACGGCTTCTTGCTCGTCGATTTCAAGCTGCAATCCACTTATGGAGATTAGCACTTCTTTTGTCATAAACGTTCCTCTCTAATACTGTTCTATATTAATATCCTTTGTTTCCTCTACCTCACAAGGAAGGATAGTATTTGCAAAGGATTTAAATTTCTCAGCTCCATCACTAACGTAAAACTTATGTTTTACCTCAGTATCAATATTGGTAAGATTCGCTTCTTCTAATACTGCACGTAGACTGATTGCTGTCTCATATGCAGGATTTACAAGATTTACTGAGTCACCCATAATCTTTTGCACCGTTTTTCGGATTAATGGATAATGAGTGCAGCCAAGTACAAGCGTATCAATTTCATGCTTCATTAACTCATTTAAATAACGAGTAGCCACCTCGTACGTAACAGGATCATCCAGCCATCCTTCTTCCACCAATGGTGCAAATAATGGACAAGCTTTGGAAAACACTTCTACTTCGGAATTTAATTCATGGATATATGTCTTATATATATCACTGTTTACAGTTCCAAGCGTGCCAATAATCCCTACACGATGGTTCACTGTTGTTTCTGCTGCAACCTTAGCCCCGGGCTTTACAACACCAATCATTGGAATATCAAATTCTCTTTGAAGCGTTTCAAGAGCAAAGGCACTTGCAGTATTACAACCTACCACAACTGCCTTTACTTGCTTCGTTAATAGAAATTCTACTATCTGACGAGAGTACGTGATAATCGTTTCCTTGGACTTGCTACCATAAGGAACTCTTGCTGTGTCTCCAAAATAAATGATTGACTCATTTGGAATCTGTCTCATAATCTCTCTTGCGACAGTTAATCCACCTACCCCAGAGTCAAAGACACCGATGGGAGCATTACGATTCATCGTATCGTCCTCCTACTCTTGATAACGCGCTAATCCTAACTGAATTAACTTTTCAACTAAACGTTCTTTACTAAATCCTTTATTCTCCCAAAGCATTGGATACATACTGATTGGAGTAAATCCAGGTAATGTATTGATTTCGTTAAATACGATTTCATTGGTTCCATTTTCTAAGAAGAAATCAACTCTTGATAAGCCATGGCCATCCACTGCCTTAAAGATCTTTACTGCAGCTTCTCTAACCTGTTCTTCCACACCTTCTGGAAGTTCTGGTCCAATAATTGTCTTGCTTTCTTCATTATTATATTTTGCATCGAAATCATAGAATTCAGCAGCTGCTTTGATTTCACCGATACCGGACGCCTTTACGTCACGGCCTCCAAGAACTGCGCATTCAATTTCACGGCCTGTAATTGTTTCTTCGCAAAGAATTTTACGGTCATGTTTTGCTGCTTCAAATAAACCTTTTTCAAGTTCATCTCTGTTATGTGCTTTGGAAACACCTTTTGAGCTTCCTGCATTGGAAGGTTTGATGAATACTGGATATTCAATCTTTTCTTCTACTCTTAAGACTACTTCATTCATCTTATCAAGTTCTTCTGCATATACTCCAACAAATTTTGCCTGACGTACACCTAATGTGTCTACAATAATCTTTGTATATAATTTATCCATAGAAACGCTGGAAGCTAATACTCCGCAGCCTACGTATGGAATTTTAGCTAATTCTAATAAGCCTTGAACAGTTCCATCTTCACCGTTTAGTCCGTGTAATACTGGGAATACAACATCTACTTTTTGAACAGAAACTTGACTTCCGTTAATAAGCAGGATACCTTTTTGACTAGTGTCTGGGGAAATAACTGCAGTTGTTTTGCTGTTTAACCATTCTCCAGATGCGATATCTTCTTGTTTTTCAACATGTAACCAACGTCCATCTTTTGTAATACCGATAAGTGCTACGTCGTATAAATCTCTATTAATATTTGTAACCACTGTATTAGCGGAGACTAAAGAAACCTCATGTTCTGAGGACTGCCCACCGAATAATACTGCTACAGTTAATTTACTCATTGCTAAAATCCTTTCCTAATCCTTAATATGATTTATTGTACTCTTTTTACCATGAATATTCAACCCATAGCACATTGTTAAAAGTACTTACTAAATAGGCTAAAAATGCTAATTTAACAAAGCGCCGAACCTGGTCGCGTTAGCGACATCTCCTCTCAGGTGAGTGTGCATCCTTAGCGGAGCGGTTTTTTGTTTCATCGGAGATGAAACAAAAAACAAATCCTTTTATAAATCATATGACTTATAAAAGGATTTGATCTAATCATATTGAGTTTATTCTTTAGTATCTGCTAAAATAATTCACTTAATGCATCATAAAGCCAAAAATGGTATTCGATTTCAGGTTCAGTCTCCTCTTCTATAATATCTCCGCTTGCATCTGCCTTTACTGTATCTTTTGATGTATCAATGGCTTCATAATCCTCTTCCGGCAAAACTTGTTTCAGCTTATCCTTTGATTCCTGTGGTACTACGCTATAAGTTTCATTTACAAGACAAAGACTTGGGAACATGACACACCACCAGTTCTTTCCCTCTGCATTTCCAATTAAAATACGAAATGCATCGTAGTCTCCTTCTGGAAATGTCAAATCTCCATACACCTTAACTGGAAAATACTCTTTTTGAAGCTCACACTTTACCTCATAAGAATATCCATTGTCTCGCAATACCTGAACTGCCAGTCCTCTGATATTCTCCTGCTCTTGGTTTAGAATGGTGATTGCCTCTGATTTGGAATTACAGTCCTTTAACTTTCCCTGCATGTATGTTACAACTTGATTTTTTACCTTTAACTTTACTTCCTGATCCTCTTTGGAATTACTATTTGCTAAAACATGAAAACGTACAATCTGATCCGCAATCTCTTCCTGGATTTGTCCAGCAACCTTTGCTTCTCCATAGGAAGCCTTTAATAACACTACAGCTCCAATAATCAAGATGGCTGAAACCGCCTGTAAAACCCTAACTCTTCTCTTATTCCTTCTATAAATCTGATCTGCCTCTGCTACAAAATAATCTATATAATTCATAGGATTGCCTCCCCTTGTTATGTACTCACTTTATCTTAATTGTGGCCATATAAAAGAAAGTTAAACCCTATAAAATGGACATTTCATTGATTATATTCTGCATAAAAACTTTATTTTCATGCTGTTTTTACATTATCTTGTCAAATTGACGACATCTGTGTATAATTATGTATACAAAGTACAAAATACAAGTAGACAAAAGAAACTATTTTGTAAGAAAGGTTTAACTCTATGGATTCAATCAAACTTAAGGCTATGGCCAAAATCAATCTTGGACTTGATGTTGTTGGAAGACGTCCCAATGGTTATCATGATGTCCGAATGATCATGCAAAGTATCTATCTTTATGACAATCTAACACTTACAAAAGTAAATAACAACAGGATCACAATTAAAACCAACTTACCATATCTGCCAACCAATGAAAATAATCTGGTATATAAAGCAGCTAAATTGCTTTTCGATGAATTTCATATTGAAGGCGGGCTAGCAATTAACTTAGATAAACATATCCCAGTTGCTGCTGGATTAGCTGGTGGTAGTTCTGATGCTGCTGCAACTTTAATTGGTGTAAATAAGTTATTCCGTCTTGGCTTAACAAAAAATGAACTTATGGAACGTGGTGTTACTTTAGGCGCAGATATTCCATTTTGCATTATGCGAGGCACTGCCTTATCTGAAGGAATAGGCGAAGTACTTACTCCTATCCCTCCTCTGCCAAACTGTCATATCATTATCGCCAAGCCAGACCTTTCTGTTTCCACAAAATTTGTTTACGAACATTTAAAATTAGATCACACAACGTATCATCCAGATATTGATGGCATTGTTGACTCTCTTAAAGACAGAAACCTGTCCGATGTTGCATCGAAAATCGGAAATACGCTTGAAGAGGTAACTGTACCGTCCTACCCTGTCATTGATAAGATCAAACAGTTCCTTATAAATGAAGGGGCACTCAACTCATTAATGAGTGGTAGTGGTCCAACTGTTTACGGTATCTTTAATAATAAAGAAACCGCTAGACGTGCAGAACAAAAATTAAAACATGCAGGACTTGCAAAAGACATTGTACTCACTACATGTTTTAAATTAAGAAAATACAAATAGGATTTAAGAAAGGTTGGCTTACACAATGGAAGATTATTTCAATGTAACCAGTGATGAATATTTACCTTTACGTGATGTCGTATTTAAGACACTCCGTCAAGCAATATTAATGGGAGAACTTGCGCCAGGGCAACGACTTATGGAAATTCAATTAGCAAATCAATTAGGAGTTAGCCGTACTCCTATTCGTGAAGCTATGAGAAAGCTAGAACTTGAAGGACTTGTAGTAATGGTTCCAAGAAAAGGAGCACAAGTTGCTAAGATTAATCAAAAAGGATTAAATGACGTATTAGAAGTTCGCTCCTCTTTAGAACAGCTTGCTGTAGAATTAGCTTGCGACCGTATTACAAACTTAGAGCTTAATGCTCTTCAAGAAGCTTTGCTCAAGTTTAATCAAGCGGTTGAAAGCAAAGATCTTTCTCTAATTGCAGAAACAGACGTGGTATTCCACGATATCATCTATACTTCAACTAAAAATGAGCGTCTGATCGTAATCTTAAATAATTTACGCGAACAGCTTTACCGTTACCGTATTGAGTATTTAAAAGATTATGAATCACATCCTAGCTTAATTGCTGAGCACGAAGCAATCTATGATGCACTATGTACTCATAATATTGCTTCTGCTAAGAAAAATATCACTTCCCATATCTATAATCAGGCAATGACTGTTAGCCGAATTATCGAAGAAGAAGAAGAAAAAGCAAACAACAAAAAATAAATAAAAAGGGCTGTCGCATAACGTGACAGCCCTTTTTATTTATTTTCTAACAGATGGCATCCACTTTCTTGATCAATAGTAAATGATCGCCTTCCTTAATCTGATCGCCTTCTAATGCATTCATTTCCATGATGCTATCCACCGTTGTGTAATACTCTTTTGCAATTGTCCACAACGTATCCCCTGCTTTCACAACATAACCAGTCATACTTGGCATCTGCTGAAGGAGATTGGTATCGATATCCTCTTCAATCACATTACGAATGATCATTTGTTTAATGCGGTCAAATACGATAGCATCAAGATTAATCGAAGCCTTAACCTCAATATCATTGCTGTCTAACATCACAACACTAAGCTGCTCGATTCCTGGAGTAATATTATATTGGCATCCATCTTTTATATTTTTAACCTCTACAATCTGTGAAAATGGAATAATTCCCTTTGCACAGCCAAGAGGCTTAGTATCATCATCCGTAATATACAATAGCTGCACATAAATCACACCGTCTACCTGAATGCCACCAGCTACGATCTCTGTATCATCAACCTTAATGGAACCATTTGCATTGCAAATCTGCAGGGCACTTGGTGCACTTGTATCAATCAATACATGATCTACAATACGAGCCTTAGAATTATTTTTCATAATGATATTTTCAAAATAAGTCTCTTCATACTCAGGTACCATGTGTTTGGAAACCGAATATACATCACATAATAGGTCCACAACCTCTTCCTGATATGCTTTAATATCCAGATCTAATACGACTTCCATATCTAAAACACGCTCTTCACCGTCTGTATCTGCCTTTACCTCTAAGTTCTTGCTTAAAATATGTATTCCAATATCAGAGATCATATTCTCATTACTGCCACTGCAATCTAAAGATCCGTTAAATGGCAGCTCCGTCTCATAATATTGAATTGGCTGCTCTTCATCATCTGCAGAATATAATACGAAGAGAAGCATATCGCCTTTAATGTTAATCTTATTATCAATTAACCTGGTATCAATATTTCTAAGGTCTATTTCATTATATAATACTTCGAATACATTTGGCTTTCCGGATGGAAGCATTACCTCATCTTTGACACGATAGGTATCCTTCTTATTAATAACCAGCTGGGTAATATCTAACTTCTTATTCAGATATTGTGCATCCTCACAGTCCTCGACACCAACAGCGGTCTCCTCATCATAAATGTCTTCTGCCATACAGTTAAATGAGACAACGGATTTTACATTAAGCTTTCTGGAATTAATTAAAGATGTGCTAAGATCCTCAATTTCACATTTCACATTCACATTGTTGTCACTTGTAGCATCATCCATATTGATAGTCTCTTCAAATGGTAACTTACCAACGATGTTATGAATTGGTTTCTCATTGTCTTCGCTTACATATAATAATGTAAAGTTCAACTCACCTTTGATGATTAATTTGCCATTCAGAGGTTTTACTTCCGTTAACGTAATAATTCCCTGTTCCTTAACAATTCGCTCAATATCAGGCTTTACATCTGGAACATTGAAATCATCATCGAGGGTTAACTGTGTATTGCATCTACATTTCAATTTATTCATATGGATATTCTTCTTAATTAACTCCACAAAAAATCCCTCCTTGTCTGTATATAACATTAATATTCAGACCTAGAGGGATTTATTCTAAGATTTATCTTTTATTAGTCAATAATTCATTTCCGTACTTTAATTGTAACACAGTAGTTATGATTAGCTACAAAGTGTCATTCGGACATCCCTTGTTAATACATCTGTATAACTAAAGGATACCATTCTTGAAGTTTCTTCTACCTCGTTATCTACTCGAACTAGAAAAATGCTTGGATAAGTTTCAGAGATAACACCTTCCGTAATATCAATCTTATGTCTTCCTTTATTGGCTTTAATTTTGACTTTACTACCAATGTGACTTACTACTGCTTGTCGAACCTTATTTAGATCGTTTTGCATAATGATTACCACCTCATCTCATAGCATTAGCTATATAATAACATCTTGTACCAAAAATGTCAAATATAGGTACGCTTGCATTGTTATTCTTTCTATTTACGATATAAAATAATAGCTAGTTTTCTATCCGATTCGGCTCTTAGTTTATTGACTTTTCTTAACTTGGACTAATTTCATTCTCCTCATCTATGAGTAATTGCTACTTTTCTGCTCTCTATATTAAGCAGTTTTCACAATAATTATCTTTTATATCTTATGCTGACTAAAACAAATGGAAGGTCATAACAGTATTTGTTATGAAACCTCCCATTTATTCTGAACATCTCTTTTATTGTAATGAAAATAAAGCATCACTGAAACACTACGCTTTCATCTCTAAATGGAGTCTTAACAACCACGTATGGATAGGTTAATGCCGTTGTTACGACTTCATCCTTGGTTGGCCCAATTAGATTGGTATCAATATAAATCGCATTCGATGCAAGGTAAAAGTCATCTACACTGATGCTATACCCACCTGTATTCTGTGTTCCATACCCTACCACGATATATAGGTATTCGTTGTCCGTACTGGTAAACTTTAGCTTAAAAGGAGACTCTTTCTTCTCCTCAATAATCTTCATTAGCTCCTGTGGTACATTTTCATCCGGAACCACTGTAAACTCTAAATCCTTTATACGCTCTATGTCCTTCTCCTTTGTATGACATCCATTGGAAACCATAAGCATGCATACACAAACTAGGATTAAACATAAAATAGATTTGAATTTGCTCAAGACAACGACTCCTTTAATAATTTCTCTATTTATATTTTATGAGTAGAGAGGTATAAAATATGATACAAGTTTCTTTTTACCACCACTGACTAAACTGCCAGTTAACATCCGCATTATCATCACTCACCGTTAACTGGTATGTCTTATCCGTCTGACCATCTTTCTTAAGGGTGCATTTAATATTTGAACCAATTACCTTTGTAAATGTTAATGGTATAGTTCCCTTATACTCATCATTAATATACACCTTTACTCCGCTAGGTCCATTAATGGTAATCGTATGGTCTGAGTCTGTCGCCAAAGATGCCGGCGTGCTAGTTGCCGTTGCTGATGGTGTTGCCGTTGCACTTGCTGATGCTGTTGGTGCTGCTGTCTGAATTGGCGTACTTGTTGCTGTGGCAGTATCAGTCGTTGCCTCTTCTGTTGGCGTTGGTGTTGCTGTTGCCTTTGACAAGGAGGAGTCTACCAGGTCAATATACAATGTTTCTAAATCTTTTCCTACTGTAAGGCTCTCTGTAAATGTTTGATATCCTGCACAGCTTACCTTTACCGTATACTGCCCATATTCTAATGTGATATCAGAATCATAGTCCGTTGCAACGTTATTAATTGATAAATCTGCACCTTCCGGTGAAATTATAAATCTTACTTTTCCTTGCTTTGCCGCTTCTTTTTTATATTCTGATAAGTCTAGTGTGGTTGTATCATTTGCCGTCACATGAACATATTTTACTGCTTCTAGTGATCCCTTTTTCACAGTTACACGGTAATCTCCCTCTGTTAGTGTAATGACTTGATCCTCTTCCACCTTAGTCATCACATCATAGCCAATTTCAATTGTACCACCGATAAACTGAGTGTAGTTTGCAAGCTGAAATGTACCATGCCCTTTAGATACGATTATGGAATATACCTGGCCGTTAATGCCTTTTACCGTAAGCACATCCTTTGTACTTAACGCATTGCTGTCAATGCTCTCCGTGCTGTTAAATACCTGGAGCAAATCTCCATATTTAAACGATTTTGATCCCACATATAATGTCTTTGTTTCCTTATCCAAGCTCCAATTGGAAACCTCTTTATATTCCCAAGCGTCTTGTGTAATCTCACACTGGAGCAGCTTGTTGGTTGCTGAGTCATAGGTTGCCTTCACAATCTCACCTAGACTTAGGTTTTTTACCATAAGTACTTTTCCATATCTTCCGATTACGTTAGTCCCACCGGTAAAACTGTATACAGTATCCATCTTTGTATTAATATCTGTAATCGTCATTACATTGGACATAGTATCAATCTTCTTAACGATGCCCATAATCGTAACTTCCTTTTGTGGAAGCGGTGTATTCGTAACATTCAACGTCTGATTTGTTCCCCCACTTTGTTTCGTTCCCTTAATGTTTATAAGCGTACCGGCTAAGATTGCAATAAATCCCACTACAATTAGCCCTAAAATACACTTTTGTACAAAAGGTCTTTTCATAAAAGTGTTCTTACTCATATGTCACCTCTTTGGCTTTTCTATAATTCGACATGTTTCATGGTAATTATACACTAGCAGAAAAAGAAGTAAAAGAAAAAAGACCATTGATTGACGGAAAAATAGCTTTCCATCAAATCAATGATCCTCTTCCTAATTCATTACTTCTGAGAACAACTTTTTTAAGAACTGGGCTTTTAAAGGAGCCTGCTGTTGCTGACTCATAAGCTTTTGGATATTTCGCTTGGAAATCCAAGACTTTTTATTATTAAAATAATAATTTGTAACTTTCCAAAACTTCTCTGGGTAAAGAAGCAACAGATACAATGTCTGTGTCTCTTCTTTACTTAGTGGTTTTATTTCATTATAACTATCAATAATTGCCCTGCCCAGATCTGTCGACCAATTATTCTTTTCCATACACTTGCGAAGGAACTGATAGAGATCGCTAATCTGTACTCCAATACAGCATTTATCAAAGTTGGTAGTTGCAATTATATTTTTAGAAACTAACAAATTATGATAGTTATAATTTCCATGACAAACCATGTTCTGCTCACAGCTTTGAACATACAGACGTTCATACCCTGAGTCACCCAATAGCTTTGTGGCATTTAAGGCCTCTTTGTAGAAATCATCAAATAGAAGCAAGAAATTGTTTTCAAACTCATTACGCTGCTTCTTATTCCATATGTACGTGCGTACCCGTTTTAATTCCTTATTATGCTTTTCAAATACTATAGACAGGTTTTGTTGTAAGAAATAGGTCTTTTCCTCTTGCGTCGTATCAATGTTCTGCATATACATATGTATCATTGCTAGATTTTTTGCAGCATTCTGAATATCCTTTAACTCCTTCAGATTGCATTCTTCTCCTGAAAACCAATTCTTAATGATATAGCTGCTAGAAGAAGAATCATCTGATATATATTCACCTACTTTGTTTGGTACTAATAAATCTACATTCAACATGCCTTTGTTTATTAGTACGTCTTTTACTTTGTTTTCATATATCAGATGATTTTTGGACCCTTCAAAGCTCTTAAGCAGTTTAAGCCCTTGATTGGTTTCTAAAAGAAACGCACCTCTAGCACGATACGTATTGTACACTTTTAGGTCATACTGTCTAAAAATTTCACCATGTTTGTCGTCCAAATCGATTGCCTCCAATCAAAATAATCATCCTACAACAATTGTGCACACTACAGTAGTCATGCTACATGCATGACAATAATTACGGTATGGATGTCTTGTTTTATATTATGAGGCTCTAAATGGTTTCATTCCTAAAAACTATGACATTCTAATTGTTTCTGAAATGTCTAACAGCTGGTCCTTTGTATTAAGCTCTGGCTGCTCAATTACCATGACAAGCAGTTTATTTAAAATTTCACCTAGCTCTTTTCCAGGTTTTAAGCCGTGTTCAATTAAGTCTCTTCCGCTTATTGCTAAATCCTTTAATTGCACGCATTGCTGTTTTTCACATAACTCTTTATAAAGAACTTCCACTTCTGCAATTCTCTCTAGCTTCTCCTGCTGAGTCGTTGGATTCTGCGCCATTACATCTGCCCTTTGAACAAGAAACAGATATGGCATATAGTCCAGCCCAATCTTATTGGATGCCCTTCTAACCGCTACTGCTTTCGGCTCAATACGGTAGTCATGATTAAGTACTAGCTTGGTTACTACATCAATCGTGTGATTATCAAAGCGTAATCGACGTAATACATCCTTTGCAATTATTGCACTCTCCTCCGGATGACCGACAAAACGATCTCTTCCAGTCTCATCTGTCACTTTCATCTTAGGCTTCCCTGCATCATGTAACAGCATAGTAAGGCAAAGAATTGTGTATTCCTTATCTGAATAGTTTCCCTTTGCAATCTGCTTCATTGCTTCAATTGACTTAATCGTATGCATTCCCACATTATAAATATGGTGTGGATTTGCTTGTCCCGTCTCCATCATCAGGTCAAATTCCGGAAGCATGACTTTTGTAATACCAAGGTCGTATGCTGTTACCAATAACTCTGGATGCTCTGATATTAACAGCTTTACTAATTCTACACGAATTCTTTCAGCACTAATATTTTTCAAATGTACCGCTTTCTCTTCGATTGCCTTTGTTGTCTCCTCTTCGATAGAGAAACCAAGCTGGGCAGCAAAACGAACCGCACGCATAATGCGTAGGGCATCCTCATCAAAACGATCCCCTGCTGTTCCAACACAACGGATAACTTTTCGATTAATATCTTCAAGGCCACAGAACTCATCTACGATGCCATCTTTGTCATTATAAGCCATCGCATTGATTGTAAAATCTCTTCGTTTTAAGTCTTCTACCAAATTACTAGTAAATTCAACGCTTTTTGGATGTCTGTTATCCTCATATTCTCCATCAATACGATATGTTGTTACTTCATAACCCACCTTATCAAGCATAACTGTAACAGTCCCATGCTCAATCCCAGTATCGATTGTTCGTTTAAACAGTGCCTTTACTTGTTCTGGCTTTGCAGATGTCGTAATATCCCAGTCGCCTGGCATGCGATTAAGTATCGTATCACGTACACAGCCTCCAACCGCATACGCTTCATATCCATTTTCAATTAATGTATTAATAATATATTCTACATGTTCTGGAACCTTAATTTTCATATATTTTTACCTACTTCTAGTATTATTCTCATATATTTCATAGTTGCTATCATTATAATGTGTTCGACGTTGTAAAACAATATTTTTAAAAAAGATATTGCATTCCTACCTACTTGTGTTATACTTTAACACGAAAACGAGAAGGAACGTGCTTTGTAAGTTTCTGTCGTAAAAATTAAAAAGAGTAAGCAGAGTAGAATGTTGTGCGTTAAGTGCCATCCAGACGGGGAGTTGCTGGGCGGACGAAAAGCCATTGCTTGCGGTACAACATTCGCATCCCGCTGCTACACATAGATATCAATACCTCTTTGTTGTAGCGCTCGGTCTGCAAAGGAGGTCATTTTTTTATGAGAAATACGATTACCATGTTTAAATCAAGCTCGAAAGAATTAAAGAGCGTGAAATGTCTGACTGCATGTTCCATGCTTATGGCATTATCAATTATCTTAGGCTATATGTCTTTCTATCTTACAGAAAGCATTCGTATCAGTTTTACCTATGTCCCTATTGCAATTATCGGAATCCTATATGGTCCTATCGTTGGAGCCTGTACTGCTGGTGCAGTGGATTTATTAAATTTCGTAATTAAGCCAGGCGGATCCTTCGCACCAGGAATTACCCTATGTGCAATCCTTACTGGATTTATTTATGGGTTCTTCTTATATCGTAAGAACTTCACACTAATCCGATTATCACTCACTGTATTATGCAACACATTTTTCGTTGACTTTTTATTAAAATCCTATGTATTAGCATGTCTGTATGGTACATCATTTATAGGCTATTTAGGCATCCGCCTTCCAGTTCAACTAATTATGTTAGTGCTTAATACACTAATCATTTATCTCTTGGTCAATGCACTTAAGAAATCAAATGTGTTCTCCTTAATTCGAGAATAATAAAGGAATCTACCTCTTAATTCTTGCCGATTAACGCCTCGTTTATTCGGTAGGAGTTAAGAAATTACATAGTTAACATACAATAAAGTGTCTTCTTTCTAAATAAATCACTCCCCTTTTTACATCTTGCAGAAAAGAAGACACTTACTATAAGCATTGCATATACAAAAAAGCCCCCTGGTCAGTTAAAACTGCCAGAGGGCTTTTCCCAATAAAGAACCGTTTCCTAGTATGCTCTGCCCCAGTAAACCATAGCTTTCGCAGGTTTTCCACAGCAAACACAAGTTTCAGATAATTGTTCTTGTTTAAATGGCATACAACGAGAAGTTGCGCCTGTATCTTCTTTGATCTTGTTTTCACATTCTACATCGCCACACCACATAGCTTTAACGAAACCAGGTTTTTCTTCCACTGTTTTCTTAAAGTCTTCGTAAGTTGTTGCTTCATAAGTGTGAGCATCTCTATGAGCTCTTGCTCTTTCAAGCATGTCAGATTGCATTTGTTCTAATACTTCGCCAAGTTTAGCTTCGATTTCATCTAAAGAAACAACAAGTTTTTCTCTTGTGTCACGACGAACGATAACTGCTTGGTTTGCTTCGATATCTTTTGGTCCGATTTCAATACGAACTGGGATACCTTTGATTTCTTGTTCAGAGAATTTCCAGCCTGGACTCTTATCTGTTGCATCCACATTTACACGGAATTTGTTAGATAATTGTTCTTTTAATTCAGCTGCTTTGTCAAGTACACCTTCCTTATGTTGTGCAATAGGAATGATCATAACTTGCGTTGGAGCAATTCTTGGAGGTAATACTAAACCTGAATCATCTCCATGAACCATGATGATTGCACCAATGATTCTTGTAGACATACCCCAAGAAGTTTGGTGAACATATTGAAGCTTGTTTTGTTTGTCAGTGTATTGGATACCAAATGCGTGAGCAAATCCATCACCGAAGTTATGGCTAGTACCGGATTGAAGTGCTTTACCATCATGCATAAGTGCTTCAATTGTATAAGTGGAATGAGCACCAGCAAATTTTTCTTTGTCTGTCTTACGACCTTTAATCATTGGGATTGCAAGTACGTTTTCACAGAAATCAGCATATAAGTTAAGCATTTGAACTGTTCTTTCTTCTGCTTCTTCTGCTGTAGCATGTGCTGTATGGCCTTCTTGCCATAAGAATTCCATAGAACGAAGGAATGGACGAGTTGTCTTTTCCCAACGCACAACAGAACACCATTGGTTATATAATTTAGGTAAATCTCTATATGATTGAACAATATTAGAATATAAATCACAGAATAATGTTTCAGATGTTGGACGAACACATAATCTTTCTTGTAGTGGTTCTAAACCACCATGAGTTACCCAGGCAACTTCTGGTGCGAAACCTTCTACGTGATCCTTTTCTTTTTGTAATAAGCTTTCTGGAATGAACATAGGCATATATACGTTCTCTACGCCTGTTTCTTTGAATTTAGCATCTAAGTTCTTTTGGATGTTTTCCCATAATGCATAACCATTTGGTCTGAAGATCATACATCCTCTAACGCTTGAATAATCGATTAATTCTGCTTTTTTAACAACGTCTGTATACCATTGTGCAAAATCATCAGCCATAGGTGTAATGGCTTCTACTAATTTTTTATTATTATTTCCCATAACAATGTCTTCCTTTCTTGTTGGCTCAACAGTCTGCGACAGCAGACTATAGTTTCACATTTCGGACATGAGCATACCCTGTTTTAGGCATAAAAAAAAGCCCTCACGTCCACAAGGGACCGAAAGACTCGGCGGTACCACCCTATTTAGTAACTATCTGTTACTCTCTTTTTCTCCAATAACGCAGGAAATACGCTGTATTTTCATACAGAGCTCCAAGGTAGGTTCAAATATCCGTTCTTTAAGAATCTCTCACCATGTGATTCTCTCTCTTTAAAAGCATAAATATCTTACTGGTCCTTATCGACGCCTTATATAGCTAGATTTTAAGTTAAGTGTTCACGTTTGTCAAGAATTAAGTCAAAAATCGCTTACTCCTGCTCTTTGTCCTGCTGCTTTGTATCTGATTGCTCCTTTTCCACACACTTTGTTTCCTCAACAATTGTCTTAATAATTACTAGTGCTAATGGTCCCAATAAAAATCCAATTACGCCAAATAACTGTACGCCCACATACATGGCGATCAATGTAAAGATTGGCTTTAATCCAATTCGGTCTCCTAATAGTCTTGGTTCAATAAGCGAACGGATAAATTCACAAATTCCATACAGTGAAATTAACGTTGCGGCTGCAAAATACTTTCCTCCGATCAGTTTTATAGCTGCTATTGGAATTAAGAATAAACCGCTTCCCAATACCGGGAATGCATCCATTATAGCGATTCCGATTCCTGCGAGCCATGCATATGGAGAACCGATAAAGTAAAATCCGCTCACCAAAATAACGCTGTTAATAAACATAATTATTAACTGCGTCTTTACATAAGCAACTCCCACTTTTGCTAGCTTGCTAGTCACCGGAGAAATTGCCTTATAGAAATCACTTTGTAAATAGCTGGTTCGTATGGTGTCATAATCTAAAATCATATTGATTACGGCAATGATGATAATGAATAGTATAGAGATCAATCCGATAATTCCCCAGAAGATATTTAATGTATGTTCTGAAATTGCAGGAATTGTAACCTGCTTCACCACACCCCAAACCGAACTCATATTATCAAATAGATAGTTATATGCCGTCCCATCTGTAAATCCCAATAAGCAATCACACTTACAGCAGATCGAATCTAAATTTGTTACAACGATCTGAGTATAGATTGGTATGTTCTTAAGAAACCCTCTCAGCTGCTCTAATACTACACATAATACGTAAAAAATACCGCTTCCAAGCACTCCGACCGTCACTAGCAGCGAAATAATGCTGCCTAAGATTACCGGACAATGTAACTTCTCCTTTAAAAAACGAACAATGGGAAGGATCAGCCTCATAATAAGGTATGCAAAAATAAATGGGAAGATTAATGGTAAGAAGTACCGAAATGCAATAAATACCCCAATGGAGGTAATGGCAATTAAAAGAAGCTGTCTTTGCAATTTAGATATGTTATTCAGTTTCAAGCTATCACCTCACTAGTAAATTATATATTGGTAGTATTGGTAGATATATAATTTACTATGTGTGATAAACTTAAATATTTTTATTTAAAACTCAAAAATAGAGTCGAAATTTCTTAATGTCTTAAAGTTACCTTTTGCAGCAATTTCTCCTGTCATAAAGGCATTTTGGAACGATACATTTCCGGTTACGATTTTTTGGATTACATCGCGTGTCGTTCTTGCAATTACATCAGCATCCTCTGCTTCTCCATAAAATACAGAAATAGAAGCATTATCTGCCTCAATCAATAAATTCTTATCAATATCCTGCATAAAGATTGAATATATCGCCTTAAATCCTTCTAAAGGCTTATAAGCTGCTTCAAATTCCTTTACAAACTCAGTATCCGAAGGCTTAGTCTCTGAAAGCATGCCTTTAAATAACTCTGTTAGTTCCTGAATATCTTCCTTTTGCTTTTTAATGTACGTATCATCTGAAACATACATGGATAGCTGTTCACTTTCTTGTGGCGTCAGCTCTAATGAAATGTTACGTAACACATTCTGCTTCATTGCAATCTGGCTATTTGGAAATACTTTGGCTTTCTTGTTCACTGCACGATATAAATCTTCTGCATATTTTTCAATATGTGCAACATTCTCACTATTTGTTTCAAATTCTACGTGATCTTCTACATAAGCACATAATCCTGGTTGAATCTTTCCACCAAGCATTTCCCATGACTTAATTAGTGTAGTTTCTGCATCACGTTCCCCATAAGTAGTAGATAATACAACTGGAAGCATATACAGTTTTTCTATTTTTTCCTTATCTGCGTAAAACCAGCATGCATCTAAAAACTGCTGCATATAGCCGCCAATTCCCAGCCATTCCACTGTTGTGGCCAAGATTACTCCATCCGCATCCTTTAATGTCTGAGGCAGCATACTGATTGTGTTCTTTTCTTCATAAAGATTAAAACGTTCCACTTCTACTCGAAGTTCCTCTAATACCTCAATCAGCTTATTTACTACGAATAATGTTGGATCTTCAATTATTCCTCTTCCGCCATAATAAACATTTATCTTCATTTACTTCACCTAGTCCCTTTTCTTCTTTGTAATTCATCTAAAATAAATGTCAAAACAATACCTGAGATACAACCCACCACATGAGCTGTATTATCAACCTGTGAGGCATTGCTGACTCCGCTATACAAGCTTAACATTAAAAACAGGATCATTCGACCAGTCGTAATTCCGGTTTCCCTTCCACGATATCGAATTACCATATAGAAAATACCACCGATCACACCAAAAATTGCACCGGATGCACCAACACCAACAACATTTTCTCCAAGCATCTGATAATAAATAATAGATCCCACGGATGCTGCCAGTCCTGTAACTATATAAACAAACGCATATCTGGTCTTTCCAAGTATCTTTTCTAATCGTTCACCAATGATAATTAGAACAAACATATTATTAATCAAGTGTTCTGGACCTGCATGTAAAAACATTGCTGTAAATAATCGATAATATTCATGCTCATACACAACTGCATCATAAGCACTTGCACCCCAATTATATAGATGCATGGTATCCTCTGTTGATCCAGTTAATGCACACAGCAGGAAAACAATCACATTAACTGCTACAAGTCCAATGGTAACCACCGGATACTTGTTATACATTTGCTTTGCCCTAACTTTCAATGTTGCTTTTGTGTGTCTGTGATTTGTGTACACTGGTTCCCTGACAGGCTGTTCATTTCCCTGTAAAAACTGCTCAGTCTGCTTTTGTATCTCCCAGTAACTACGCTGCTGATTTTCATATATTAATAATCGATGGGTATTCTGATCTATTACCCAATGGGTGTATGAGTTCGCAGAACAAAATGCTTTTACTCGATCTATATTTTTAGTGCAAATCAAACTTAATATACTGACATTTGTAAATCCGTTTTTATAAAACGCCTGTTCAACCTGCCATAATACATGATCATACTGTTCTTTTGTTGCCTCTATTCCAGATATTAAATCATTTAACACAAGCACCAGTACATCCCTGCCACTCGGCTTATATAATACTGTTAACAAACTGCTGTTTGTGTTCATTTCTTTATAAGACATTTTCATAAAGAAATGCTTCAGCTCAACTACCATAGAAGCCTCCTACCTTTATGACATTCTTTGCGTTTATTATAGCATAAAGTGCTAGATATCGTTAGTAAATCTTTTCTTAACTGTCTCTTAAGAAATTAACTGAAACTGCTTATCTGCAATCTGAATTTCATCGCCCGGGTTAACTGCAATCCGCTCATTACTTCCAATTCTTCTTCTGTTTACATAAGTTCCATTGGTAGAAGACATATCCATCACATAAAGCTGATTATTCTCAATAATAAACTCTGCATGCACTCTGCTCACAGCCTCACTATAGATGACACCATCTACTTGTTCCGAAGACTTGCCCACTAAATATGGTGTCTTATAAAGGATATACTGCTGCCCATGATTAGGTCCTGCATCCACCAGACAATACTGTTTATGATTTAATCCTTCATACACTTGATGCAGCACTTGTTTTGGCGGCATTAATGGTTCTGTGGTCGGATGCACTGGCTGCACTGGTACCTCCTGCTGCATTGGTTTCACCGCCTGGACTGGCTCCTGCTTCGATTTTAAAACTTGATTTTTACTTTGATTTATTGGTCTTTCTTGCTTCTCCTCAGTCTTCATTTGACTAATTCGGTAACACATGTATCCAACCACGGCTCCTATTAATAATAATGTTCCTAACAGTTTTGAAGTCTCTAATTTCCTTGTGTGCCCTGCAAATAGCGTTCCTGACAAATAAAGTGCAAAAAATACACCAAGCCCGATACATACACTTCCACAGTATAGCAATAGCTTTTTTGAAGAAAGTCCATTTTCCGTTTCCGGTGTCTGTAGCTGATGTTGCATTACTGCTAAAGAGGGTTCTGTAATTTGACCTTGATTAATCCTAGGTGCTCCCTCCTGATCATTTCTAGGGTTTGGTATCTGATTTTGCATCTGAGGCCTTCTCTGTCCCTGCTTAAGATAGATCAGGATATCTTTTAGGGTAGAATGCCCATCACGAAACATTTTAAATAACTCATATACCATTGCCACTCCCGACTGATCTTCATATCCAATATGGTTTATAATATATTCTGTTAAGTCAGCAAACTGCTCTTTTACCTCTCTTTTATATTCAGGACAGTACATCAACCCATAAGATTGATCTGTTGCTGAAAAGTAAATGAACTCTTCTCCTATAATAAAACTATCTTTCTCTAAAAAATACTCTTCGGCAAATAACAAAGTTGATAACAGCTTGCTGTATAACTCCTTTATCTCCATACTATTTAACTTTCTCCCCTGACTTCTTTCTTCAAAGGACTGCATTCCTGATACATCATAATCATAAACCACTGTCTCATTTTGAATGGACCTGTCCACTTCCAATATACCGTTTACTTTGTTTTCTTTCAGCATACGATACTGAAATTCATTAAACTGCAAGGCCTCCTTAATTGTAATGCTTACAATTGTCTTGGATCCTCCTCTTTTCACCTCATGCTCCACCATAACATCACCCATCTATCTACTTTAATACTTTGTCTATTTTATTAATTACATCAGCTACCTTATCAAATGCCTTTGTCTGCGATACCACGTCCAATGTCACGCTTGCTGCCCTCACATATTCTGAAGCATTGTTTACTTCACAGTCTGCTGCATTTACACTGACATGATAGTCTTTCAAATACTCTAATGCTGGAAAAAAATGAATCCTATTTTTTGCTGTAACTGTAGTCGTTATCAATGTCTGCTCCTTCTTTATGTCAATTGTTTCTATCTCTCCAATCATTAGTCGTTTATTTAGACGATCCTTTATAAACTTCCTCATGCTGTCTATTTCTACACTATAGTCTCCATTGACTCTGCATAATAAGCTCTGACTCGTTAACTGCTCATAACTGATTTCACCAGTTTCATAATTCGTTGGCTGTCTTACCGCCTGGTTTAATCGCTCATTTGCCTCGTCGATTACACAGGCTACTACTGTCTGATCATGTAGATAGAAAGAGAAATAAATAAGTGCCATTAAGATAACTACTATGATGGGAATTACAAATGCTGCCTCTACCGTAATGCTTCCCTCTACCTTCTTATCTGTTATCACGAGAATATCACCCCCAAATATCCAAGTAAGATAAATGGTACAAATGGCATCTGAGAATCTTTTTTAATCTTTCTTAGTATTAGCAGTATTGCAGAGACAACAGCTGTAATCAGCAGTGCATAGAATAATGCCAGCAGTGTGTGAAACATTCCAATTGCCAGTCCAATCATTATAATCAGCATTGCATCCCCTGTTCCAATGGCATTCTTAGTCAGCTTGCTTACTCCGATTAGAAGTATGCCTATGGTTGCTCCCAATAAAGCATTTACCATTGTTATATCCCTTGCAATGATGTTTAACACGAGTACTGCCTGTACTCCCGCAATGATTATCCATATTGAAACTTTCTTCTCACGAATATCCGTATAGGAACACATAAGCAGTATTCCAATTATGACTAGCATCTTGATCCCCTCTGTTATCTCCATCTTAAACCTTCCTTTCTACTTTCCACACTTTGAACATGGCCTTCTTGAACCAACCTGGCTAAGCTTTATTTTTGTAATATCCCGGTCAATCTTATTGCATGTGCTGCAAGAATGATATCTTGTTCCGTATTCTGTTATATAATAACTTTTTCCATTGTCTAACTTCTCTTTCATACAGCTTTCGCATGGATAATACTTTGCACCACTAAAATTGCGTTTTGTTAATATTTCATTTCCTGCCACCTTTATTAACTTAATATTAAGATAAGTACAATTTTTATCCTTATGAAATACGGTTCCTGTCCTTGTTATGTATACGTAGCTATCCTCTTCCTGCTCCAACTTTCCATCTTCATCCCCTGTATCATTATCCACCAACCGCTCTCCCACAAACGCTCGTGAATGGACTCTCTGTACCACAGTAAAGGGATGTAGATTTAAAAATAGGACAGGGATCTTAACTTCATAAATGGCTACTACCTCAATATTATTCTCCTGCTTCATAAAACTGCTTTCTACGAAGCTAATTCCTTGAATTCCTCCCATGATACAACTATCATTCACATTGCTTCCCATATTCTCAAGAAACTTGGTTCGAAATAAAGTTCCATCTACAAATCCCTGTACAACCTTTTTTGCTGAAGTTGTCTCCTTTTCTTCCTGCTCTCCTCCCTTTTTTTCTTCTATATAGTTATATACATAGCCATATTGTGACGCCTCCTTAGAAACTCTTGTAATACTTTCTTGAATATGTTCCTGAAGTGTAAATAACTGAAAGAAATATAAAAAGGAAAGAAGTACAAAAATGAAAAACGGCATAATGAATGCAGCCTCTACAGTAATGGAACCTTTACACTCTTTTACTGGTGTCATTTTAATCTCCTTTCCCTCATTCAGGGTACAATAAGACGTCCACTCTCGATTTTCACGCTTTTCTGGGGCAACAGATTGCTTGAAGAGAGAACTATTTTTTTATTTGGCATATTTTTTTGAGAATGGACATCTTATTGCACCCTGAAAGGTATCTAAACTAATAGGAATAGTCTGTACTGACTTTTATTGTTGCACTGGATCCATCATATCCTGAAAAGTCTTTAATAAATGGAATGTTTAAGAACTTACCTGGCATATTTACGGTAAGAGAAATTCTGGTTCCGAAAATACCATTTAAAAGTCGAAACTGATCATCATAACGAAGTCGCATGTTTTCCTGGATCAGATCCATCATTCGATACGATAGCGTATCCGATGGTACCATCAGCATATAAATTCTAAGATAATCGTTATAAGATAATGAAACTAAACTCTTAGAGGTATCACTATATTTACTTGCCTTCTTCTTAATGATCTCTTTATTAATTAGTAATAGATCCTTATACTCTACGCTGAATTGGCTTGCCTGTTTCAGAAATGCAACGCTTTTTCCATCCAGCAGTGCCCTTGTATCCACCAAAGCCTCTTCAAATCCCCAGGCAATCAGGATTAACTGAGATGTTAAAAGAACCAATGGTGCAAGCCCTGTAAATCCAACCAGCAAGGTTGCTGTCTCTTTTGCCTGAGCCCTGCATTTGGAATTGGTCAGTAAAGAGATATAATTGACTGCAGTCCTCATAAAGATGGTCCTCATAACAATACTCTTAACATTATCTTTCTCGTTATAACTTCCAATTGCCAGATACTCCTGCTCATACTTAATCTTTGTTTCTTTCTGTCCCTTCGTGTCCTTCGATTTATCTTCCTGTAAATCATTCATCAGGTTTAGGAAGCTGGTGACTCCATATTCATTGATCAGTACTTTTCTGGCTACATCATTGGTGGAGCTATTTGTAACATTGGCACTCTCACAATTATCCTCATATCCCTTTAGACTGTCTGATACCCCACTGTTTCCTGGCTCTCCTTCTCCAAGATTATCTGTAAGCTTATTATTTTCTGTCTCATCCTTATTGGTATCCGGACTATCTATACATACATTCTTGCTTACAAGACTTGATTTATTTAGTGTGGTGTCGGAAAGCTTGTCCGTATCATCTAGGACTAACTCTAGTAGGCCTCCATCAACCAATGATTTAAATGCAGTAAGTGGACTTTCTGAATTTTCTTGAACCGTAAGGGTACTATAATCAAAATGAAGTGATTTGATAGAATATGCATCATACTGGCTGATTAGCTGCTCAACTAAGTTCTTTACATCCTCGACTTTATTTACAGAAAGACTTTTTGCCTGATCGCTAATTGTCACTGTGCTCTCTAATATCTTGCTATTGGTATCTAAAGCTGATTTCATATTTAAGGCATTTCCTACCACTGAGTTATCATATCCATCTTCGTCTAGCTGATCTACATAATCCTTTGTATCATTAAAATCATCCTGTAGTCCTTTATAAGTGTCCTTTCCTACCTTATCCTTACTATTATTTAGCACTGACTCAAAGTCCTTGATTGAAGACATGCTTTCCTGTTTTGCTGCATAAACATTATCAATCTCCTTTATTGCCTGCCGTGTGTGTGTAAGAACACCCTCTGCCTGCTCGTATAATATCCCGGCTTCCTTTCTGACATCAGGAAGAAACTTCTTTTGCTCCTGCTCTTTGTTTTTCTTTTCTGTTTCTTTCTCCTTAACCTGTTCTTTTAACTTGGCAATCTGTCCTTTAATCTCCTCATTATCAGGTCCTGGAGTTATTATTGGTGTAGTGCTTGGCGTTGGAATTGAAGATGCTGCAATAGGAGTTGGTGGTGCAGTCGTAGCAACTGGATTTTCTAATGCATCAATCTGCTTATTCAGTTCATCAATCTGATCTTGCAACTGTTGAATTTCGGGCTCACTGTTCGTGTATTTGGTCAGTAAATCTTTGATCTCATTTAGTTTTTTTACTGGATTTATGTACTGTTCTTTTAAAGAGTCCCAAACTACATTATGATTAATTCCAACGTTATTTGGCTTCACTTCTGTCGTACAAAATTTCTTTGCAAAGCTGCTTTGAATTTTAATTGTGTAATCTTTGGTTACAACTAAGGAATTATTCTTAAATGTAATTCCCTCCACTTCCTGCATTAACTTCATAATGCTCTTGTCAATCTTTGCAACCTTTTCATCTAACTCGTTTTTCTTGCGGACCACTGTCATCGTGTCCTTCGACTGCTGCAATAAATTGAGCTTTTCTAATATTCCATCTGCTGCCTCTCCTGCAACATAATACTTCATATACTGGGCAACTTGATCTTCAAAAATCTTACCGTCATAATCTGCTAACGATGTCGTCTGATCTACCTTGCAATCTTCTACAGATAGGTTTAGCATCTCTGCTCCTTTTACTTTCAATGGAGTATGAAGAAATGTCAGATCTGAGTCTGAGTCAAAAGAGTACATAAGGTAGTTGGTCATCGAACTTATAAACTCTTCGCCGCTCACATCATTAAGGCTATGCCCATTTCCCAACATGTAGATATGATAATCCTCATATAGCTCACTGCAATACTTGGTAAACTCCGTATCTACCGCAGACACTAAAGCTCGATATGAAAAACTATGGGCCATATCCACTCTTGCCACATCTAGCAATGTTCCAATTAACGCTAATATAATTGCTAAAATAAAGCTTAAAAATACCGTTATGCTTCCCTGCACCTTATGTACCACTTTCTACTCCCCCTTAACCTATTTCCCGCTTAATCGTATAAGTCTGATGCATCCTTCTCAACGTCACCTAATGCACCATTAACAACTCCTGAAATTCGATCTTTGAATATTACAACCAGGCCAACTAATACAACTAAGATCAAAATAATCTCAACAATTCCAACACCATCCTCCTCATTTACAAATCCTTTCACACTTTCTTTTACCATATTTAATCCTTTTCTCACTTGATTCATAGTCGAATCCTCCCTTATTTTATTTTTATACTGAATACCTTGCTATTTACTAAAAATTTATAAATGCAGGTATCAATATCATAATGAATACTAACAGTAACATAATTCCCATAGGCAGCAGAAGCTTGGTTCCTGCCTTTTCTCCTAGCCGTTTGGCTAATTCCTTGCGTTCCTCAAAGGCACTGTAAGACTCCAATTCTAATGCGGCTAAAATGCCATCCATTCCTTTCGAACTATTCTGAGAAAGCAACGAACTAAACTTCATATAGGGAAGCACTTGCATCCGCCTTCCAAAATTCTCATAAGCCTTTGCCTCATTTAATCCGTTGTTTAGTTCAAATAACGTTACTTTTAACTCTTCATAGGCATATCTTCGTTTTGTCTTATTACTGTCTTTTTGCTCCTCATACTCAAAGACAATTCTCTCCCAGGCTTTCTTTATAGTCATTCCAGCACCAATCAATAAAGTAAACTTATTAACTACCTCTGGATAATCTAGCATGATTTCAATATTACGTTCTTCCTTTTGCTTGTTTAGCTGCTGCTCCATCATAAGGTAGATCAGCACTAATACTAATGCTGCAAATACTAGAAACGTTCCATAGCTGTTATCTTCCTTCTCCTGATAATACACATTATGATTGTCAATGGATGTTGGAAGCGTAATCTTATCATTGGTTATGCTCTCCTCATTGGCAGAATCTAGAGAGCTTTCAAAGTTATATAGAAGTTTATCTTCTTTACTTAACTGCTCCGGAAGAATTGTCATGCTGATCATATGTTGCAGTTCAAACTCACCACTCTTCATCACCGCAGTAATAGTTATAAACTTTGACTCTGTAAGCCCTTTATGATTTACTGTGCCATCATAGGCAATTAACTTTTCCTTATCTAATTCCCAATCCACACTAATTCCGGTATCTGGGATGGAATTTACTAAATGAAGAGGATAATAAATCTTATCTAAACTTGCATTCTTACCCAAAATTACTTTCTCAAGATAATTATTTGCCTTCTCTGCTGCTTGATCAAATTCCTCTCTTGTATATGCTCTTGGAGCTACTGATATAGTGGTATGCTGCTTAATACTTTCCTCTGAATTATCAAATACCACATCTACTTCCACTTCTGAACTCTCCTCACCATATGCCGGCCGAGTAATTGTCCCATCCTTTATAATACTTTCCTTTTCACTAGTAAGCGTCAGGCAAATTGCTAAGGCGTTAAATGCAAGAATACATACTATTACTAAGGACACCTGCTTTGCCCGAAATATTTTATACTGTGTCATTGGATCCTCATTTACATGTAATACCTTCATTTGATCCAATCGATTTTTATAACGTTCTGTTTTGGGTCTATCAAAGAAATGGGCAACATATAGTGCCATTGGATAAAATAGATGAAGCGAATGCTCCTTTTTATTAAGAGACTTTGTAAATTTCTTCTCATAATTTCTTGTAAGAAGAAACCCTACTAAGAATACTAGATAAATTCCTAAGCTAATATAGATCATGGCATCACCTCCTATATCTTGATTTTTGTCAGGTGATTACATAGCAAATAGGCTGCTACATAGATTGCAAGTAATACACTCATAACAAGAATTCCAAATATGTTATTATATAAGACGTCCATATATCCTGGAGATGAAATCCACATATATACGATAATTCCAAGTGGTACGATACACATGATATTGGATTCATATTGCTTTGCCGTAATCATTGTCTGTATCTCTCTTCGAACCTCTATCTTATCATTGATATTCTTGCTTGTAGTTCCAATGATCTTCATTATATTTCCGCCAGTGCGTTTGGCCGTAATAAATACATCTACAAAGTTCGTTACATCTTCCAGATGAGTTCTTGCTGCAAACTCAAGGAAGATTTCCTCGATCGTCTTATTTACTTGAAGCTCATATAACATATATTGAAACTCCTTTATAATATAAGCATCTTCATCATAAAGAAGAAGTAAGTCCTTGGTTGCCTGATATACTGCATTTTCAATTGAATATCCTGCATTTAATGCAGTGCTGAGACTTAACAATGCTTCCTTAAACTGTATGTTTAATTCCCAGGCTCGCTTTTCCTTTAACTGCTCTTTTTGAAATCGAATAAATAGTAGTGAAAAGGGACTTGCAAGCAACATTATTAATATGTTTTTATAAAACAAATATGTGAGTCCCCAGACAACAGCCAATGAAAGCAGAATTGCCTTAAACCATTCTTCTTTTGTCATCTTGTATACACTGTAATCAATCATAATAGACCAGCCCTCACTAACTTCTCTTTATTTTCAAGTTCTCCCTGCTGCTTTAAGCTTCCAATAATTCTTCCCTGCTCATCTACTCCTGTTTCGACAAACTTATATAACTGTTTTGTCTGAATTTCATTATTCACTACATCTAGCACCTCTACAATCTCTAATACCTTTCTAGACTTATCACGTAGACGTCCCAGATGAATGATAATATCAATTGCTGAGGAAATTTGCTTGCGGACTGCTAAAAGGGGAATTTCTGTCCCTAATAAGACCATTGTCTCTAACCTGCTTAACATGTCCGCTGGGGAATTGGCATGTCCAGTACTAAGGCTTCCATCATGCCCAGTATTTAAAGCAGTTAACATATCAATGGCAGCAGCATCACGAACTTCGCCCACAATTATTCGGTCAGGTCTCATGCGAAGGGATGATTTAATAAGGTCACGTATACTAATTCCATGCTTTCCTTCCACATTTTCATTTCGAACCTCTAATCGAACTAAGTTTGGAATGCTTCGTATCTGCAATTCTGCAGAGTCTTCAATTGTAATAATTCGTTCATCGGATGGGATAAAATTAGACATTGCATTTAAGAACGTGGTCTTACCTGAACCGGTTCCGCCACTAATAAAGATGTTATATTTTGCTTTGACAAGCTTTTGAAGTGTTTTTGCTATCTCCTCTGTAATAGAACCATAGGCGATCAAGTCTTCCACAGTCATGCTATGGTCACCAAACTTTCTGATTGTCAGGATGGAACCATCCATGGCAACCGGTGATAATACCACGTTTACACGTGATCCATCCAACAGCCTGGCATCCACAATAGGATTTGTTTCATTTACCACACGGTTGGCTTTTGCAACGATCTGCTGAATGACATCATTGAGCTTCTCTTCTGACTCAAACTTCTTATTCCACTGTATCAGTCTGCCATTCCGTTCCACAAAGATATTATTGGGACCATTAATCATAATCTCCGTAATCGTGTTATCGTCTAATAGTTCTTGTAACACGTCAAGCCTTCGAATACGGTTAAATATGTAGATACGCATGCGCTTTCTTATCTTGACTGGAAGATACGATGTCTGACTATAGCTAAGCAATGTCTGATCAATCGCAACATATACTTCCTCATCCTGAAGGTTTTTTGTCAGATCCAGTCTTCCTACCACCAGCTTATGTAATTCCTTTTGAAGTATTTCCTCCTTCAAACTCTTCACCTCAATTCAGTAATGATGACAGCCAGTCATGATATGTCATTTTCAGTTGCTCTGTTAATTCACCACTCTCTAATATATTGGCTTCCAGGTCCTTAGTTGAAACATTACAGTATGTCATCTTATCCTGAAGCCATTCCTTTTTCTCGATCTCTAATAGCTTGTAGAACTGATTTCGTTTTCCATCTTCGATCTTGTTACTCGGTTCTTTCATTACGATGGTGTCACAAACAGTCAGCATCTCTAAAACAAATGGTCTTAAAAAATCCATTGCAACAATGATGATTTCTACCTCCGTACTGCCACGTAACTGCTCAAGAAATGCAGGAACCATGTTTCCCTCCAGTTCATATAAATCTGAGAAATCAGCAATTGGTGTGATGCAGGTTAGGTTTCCATTCTTATATTGCATGCCATTGGCAATCTGAGTTGTCATCTCACTGGATGTAGTCACTGCATAGATATAGTCAGATAAGTTATAGGGCGTCTGCAACGACCCATAAGAATAGGGAAATACCTCCATGTTCACAAACATTACCTTTTGATATTCTGAATATGCTTTAGCAATCATATGCCCTATTAAACTGGTACTGTCACTGCCTTCTAACGCAAGTACGCCTATGATTTTTGCATGACCCTTTATGCCATCCTGCTTCCTTCCATGTTCATTAATCCAGCTGCTAACTGGTTCAATTATTGCAGTTATTGGCTGATATTTATAAATACAAAGAATTGACTCATAGCGATTTTCTTTTATTTCTGTAATTATGATTAGCTTTTTTTGTAGCTGCTCTCTCTCGCTTTGCTCTAGTTCTTCGAATGCGTCTCTTATTACCTGATTGTATGCCTTTTCTGACACTAAAAGCAGTGTTACTGTCTCATCTTTTATGTACTTTATGACCTTGTGCTGCTCGCTTATAATTATGTAGCTGGCTATAAACTGATTGGCACGCTGGAATGCTTGTACTAATGTCTTGGAATACTGCAGATCCTCATCGCAAATGACGATGCTTGCTTCCTTCATTTTAACCTCCCCTATCTATAATAAGTAATCATGGTAATCAAAAAGCCTAAAAATATGCTTATTGTAAAATGAACAACAGCACCCTGGCCTTTTGCACCTTCCATGTTATAACTCACTATTTTTTTTGTATAAATACAATTGGATACATATTGAAAAAAAGAACGAACTCGATAAAACAGAAAAAATAGAGTTTTAGATTTGATCATTACTAGAATAACACACACTCCACCAGCAAATATGGAGTATATCATACAGCTCATTACAACTTTTGGCCCAAACAGGCCTCCAATAACTGCAAACGTCTTTATATCGCCTGCACCAAACATCTTTAGCAGATAAAATATGTACATAATTAAGATTGGTGTCATAAATCCAATGAAGAACTTCCAAATCCCATATGCTCCATAATCCACTATTTGAAATACCAGTCCTGCCATAATTCCCATTAGGATCATTTTATTGTTCACGTGATAGTTATGTAAGTCATTGATTACGATCCCAATGAGAAGCAAGCAGGTAATTACACATTTTAAAATATTACCACCCCTTTTTGTGAAGTTCCTGTAATTTATTTCCTTTTCTTGTATTTAATAATAGTACATGTGAAGTTTCATGTCAACTATATTTTTAACAAATTTTGTAAATTATTAAAAGAACAGAAAGTAGGCGCTTAATCCATATAATAATGCAAAGCCTGGAAGTCCCAATACACCTATTACTAGTATATTTAGAGGATTTAGTCCAACAAGGCTAGTAATCTTCATGGTCATTAAGATCGTATTAATCAGATAAATGCCCACTGCTCCTGCAATTAACCGCAACATCCAGTTCAGAAACTTTTCCATCTTCTTTTCATACAAAGAGATTACCAAGGTAATACCACATAACACTGCAATTATGATCCATATAAACTTATCCAACTACACATCCCCCTGTGACAAGCTATTGTTTATACAATATATACATTGTCCAAAGTTTTATTCTTAAAATTGAAAACAAACTGGCTCTTTTGCCTCAATCTCTAGTTCACATCTAATTCTTAACTCCCTAAGAATAGATGATTTAAGAAAATAATCCTTTTTTAGCGTTTCAAAGCAGATTTTTGTCTATCGCTTTGGTAATATAAAGTTTTTCTAAATTTTGGAAAATAATTAGAATATTATTGGACTTTCGTGACTATAATATAATATGCAGTTTAATCAGTAGAATAATTATGTAGGAAGAAAGGTTTGGTCATATGATGCGTATAAGAAAAAAACAAGAGTTACCAGAAGATACACTTATTCAAGAGATTCAACGAACTAAAATGGCATTAGAAACTGCCTATTCTAACTTTCAAAACTGTTTAGATCCAGATCTTATTGATTGTTATATCTATGAAGTGAATGCGGCTCAAAAACGGTATAAGTTCTTACTAAAGCAAGTAAAGACACTGGATACAGAAAACTATGCCTAATAGGTAAATACAAAGGATACAAATGTAAGCGATTACCGTATGACATAGATTATTCTCTGCAGTCTGAATACATTTTATTCATGTATTTCAGATACTCTTACTTAATAGCTAAGCTTACAGTAACAAAGGATAGCTCATCCTATCCTACTGACAACAAATAATACGGGAGATACTATTTCTCTATTCTGATTATTCCCTGGAGGAATAGTAAAAGGGATAGCCAAATCTGGCTATCCCTTTTTAGTCTGTCTTTTTATGCTTGAAACCCTCTTGTTTCTCCAGCATTCATAAGGCGTGACTCATTAAGAGTTCCTCTTGAATACGTAAGTCCAGCATAAACTTGCTCTGTATTTCTCATAACAGGGCCTGTCATATCTTGTTTTGCGACTTCTGCAAATGAAGTGCAAAGCCCTTGAATTGTATTTACAGCACTATCTATTAAAATAAGATTTTTCTTAACCTTGTTCTTTGCAATACATTCATTTACATAACGATATAATCGCATTAACTGGAAGGAAAGTTCATATTCAAAATTAAGTGCATTTATTAGCTCATTTACACATTTACATGCATGATCAAGCACTTTGTTATACTCGCTGTTTTCTTCTTCGAGCTGCTTTGCCTCTTCTAAATCCTTAAGAATTAATTCATATAAAATGACGATTAACTCACTGCGGTTTGCCTGTGTGACACGTCTTGTATATGCCTGTAATGTCTCTTTATCCATAATACGCCTCCGAAGCCCTTACAATTAGCCTTGTAATAAGGATAGTACTTGCTGAGGTAATTCATTTGCCTGAGAAAGCATGGAAGTCCCTGCTTGTACTAATACTTGGTACTGTGTGAATTTTGTCATCTCTGCTGCCATATCAGTATCCTCTATACGGGATAAGGCATCAGTAAGATTTAAGCTTGAGCTATCAAGATTTGTGATTGTATGCTCTAAACGATTTTGGTATGCACCAAGTTTTGCACGAACTTTGCTCACTTCTGTCAATGCATCATCTAATTGCTGAATCCCTTCTTGCGCACCATCTTGAGTAGATAAGTTTAGGTTGGTGATTCCTAGTGTCTCTGTTGTAATGGCCGGAATTCTCACTTCCATTGTCTGGCCTTCAGAAGCACCAATCTGTAATTTCATTGTGCCTGCATCCTTTACGCTGATTGTAACTGTCTCAGCATCAACCTTTACAGTAGACTCGTTAATACGAATTTTCATGGTAAATCCATTGCTATCCGTAATCGTTGCAATATCACCATTTACCTTTGCTGTTGCCGTAGAAGAGAAACCGTTGGCTCTGTCTAACGATACACCAGCATCTTCCCCTCTTGCTGTTAAGGATGTATTGGTTAATCCTAAATACTCTAATAATTCATTGGAACCACTAGAAATCTCCACTGATTTACTGGATCCATATTCAATGGATGAAAATTGCAGTTTTGCACCAGCTGTGTCCACACTTGCAGGTGCTCCATCTGCTCCAACCATGCTCACTTCGATATTGCTTGCTTCTGCCCCATTACGAAGTGTTTCAAAAATGTCAGATACTGAGCTTCCTGCTTCGATTGTAACAGTTACTCCATTAATTGTAAGACTACCACCTGGGCATGTTCCTGTTGTGCTAATTGCTTTTTCCGCTTCTAAATTAGCCTTTTCAGGATTTTTTGTAACGGTAATATTGTAGTCCTGTACATCTACCTCATCTGATAAATAAATCAGGTTTACATTATCATTGGAGGAGTAGGATACTCGGTCTACGGAACCATCTAGTAATTTCTTAGTATTAAATTCAACCTTTGTGGAAATGCTGTTGATTTCTTCTTTTAATTGAGAGATTTCCTGTTGAATTGTCTGACGGTCTTCTTGTGTATTTGTTCCATTGGCTGCCTGAACTGCTAACTCTCTCATACGTTGCACAATTGATTGTACTTCGCTGATTGCTCCCTCTGCTGTCTGGATCACTGATACACCATCCGCTGCATTTCCTGATGCACGGTCTAATGCTGCAATCTGTGTCTTCATCTTACGTGAGATTGCCATGCCTGCTGGATTATCTGCTGCCTTATTGATTTTATATCCACTGGATAAACGTTCCGTTGCGCTTACCATTGCATTATTGTTTCTATTTAACGTATTTGCTGCTTTTAATGCCGCAATATTATGATTTATTCTCATTCTGTGTTTCCCTTTCGTTCTCCCTGTCTATTGTTCACATGCCAGTTTTGTTAATGCTACAAATGTCTTTGCAACACTATAAAGCGCCTCGGTCTTTGTCATAGCTCCCTGATTGCTTGATGTATCATAAAACTCTGTCTGTTTTCGATTCATCGTCACCACAAGCTGCTTCACTTTTACTCCTGACTGTTCTAGCTCTTTGGTTACTTCTTCTTGCCTTGTATTGAAATAATCAACCACTTTACGATTATCGCATACTAAAAATGCAGATAGTTGTTCTCCTTGCATGGATGCCGTCACGTCCAATGTTCCAAATGCCTCTTGCGCCATATGGATTGTAACTTTAGCCTGCCCATCTGTAGAAGGGACCATTTGTACCTTTAGGTTTACCACATCGTCTCCCACATTGACTGGGACTTCAAACATCTGGCTTTTACTCATCTGTGATGCTAAACGGATGGAATTTTTGTAAAGTCTTAACTCTTCCATATCTTTTGAAGATACTTGGCTGCTGTTCATATATTCTTCAAATACCTGGTTCATTGTATTTACTAACTCTTGAAAACTATTTGCCATTGCATCCTCATTTCCAAGATTATTTACGAACCCATCATAAATGGAATGGATTTGGTCTGCTAAGTCTTCACTTACCTTGGCTGTCTTCTCTTTCATATCTTTATAAAAGCTAGATGCTTCACTCGCAATATAGTTAACTGCCTGCATATTATTTACGCTGACCGGAATGTCCGCTGCAATCAACACATCTGCCTTTGCCTGTGCCAATACGTCCCTTAACTCCTCATACCTCATACTTGAGTACTGATTTTCCACAGTTTCATTCACCTTCTGCTCTGCCTCATAGAGTTGTTCTAGTGTAGCATCAAGCAGCTGGTCATGGGTCTGATCCAATGTGATTACTGCATCTACTGTAAGGTCATTAAAGGTCTGACTTGCCAGTTTGGATCCATAGAATGCCTTGTTTACCTGCTCACTGATGGATGCTTTATTATTACCTGCCTGTTCTATTCCTCCAAATGACTCATCGATCTCAATATCCATGCCTGCCTTCTTACTGCTTCGAACTGCGGTAAGAAGATTATTTAATGTGAGCTCCTGATCTGCCTTTACAACTGCTCCAACGGCTGCTCCATCGCTTTTTTCCACTTGATGAAGCAAACGGTAAATTCCGATATAGGATTCTCGCTGATCGCTTGTTAGCTCATTTCTTTTATCAAGATTATATAGGTACTCACTAAATTTCTCTTCTGACGTAATATCCATGGCGGATACAATGTCATTTACTTTATCATTTAAATCAGAAACAGACATAGAAAGAGGATTTTCACCTTCTTTAATCAATGTTAACGCTACTTCCGGCGTTAGCTGTTCCAATAACTGATTTACTTGTAAATCATAGCTCTTTATATTTGTAATAGACTCTTCATTAATGTCCATCTGATTATATGCAAGGATTTTAACTGCACGCTGATTGCTGCTTGTCTGCTCTAGCGATAACTCATCTAAAATATCATTTACATTGGAAAATGCTTTTTGGATGGAGTCTCCCAAGTCTTTTCTTGGTGCTGTCATAAGGGTTTCGTATTCTGCTACCCTATTGACCTGTTTACCGAGTTCTGTCTCACCAGCCTCATATAATTCTGTCAATGTAATGGCTGTACGCTTGTCATATGTGGTTCCAAGGATATTTCCTGGCATTGCCTTTAAGCCATTTACTACTTTATCAGTTGCTGTTAAGGCTGTAAGCTCATCCTCATTCATAGTAACTCCCAGGTCCTTTGCAAGCCCCTTATAATATGACTCTTCTAGTGCCCTTAACTGTCCTACTAGCTCTGTAAGCTCTGTTGTATCCACTTGAATTCCCTGTTTATATAGCTGATAGGAGCTCTCCATTGTAAGCTTTAGACGTACTTCCTCTAACTGTCTTCTTGCAGTAATTGCCTTAATTCCCGCTTCACCTGCTGTTGTAACTTTTGGCGCATTTGATAATGACTGTAAGGTAACTGCCTCTCCCTCATCAATTGAATTAACGGCATTTTCGTGTATACTTTCTAAAAGTTCCATAGATTGAAGTGCCTTCTGCCTGTAATCTAAATCTTCTAGCTGTTCCATAAGGTCTGTCTGCTTTGGTTCCGTTCCCTGGCTAAGCCCTTTTAAACAAAGGTCCATCATAAGTTCCTTGTCAACCGTTTTCTGAAGTTGATTTAACTGCTCTAACGTACTTATGCTTTCCTTTGAAATCGTAAGATTATTAGAAATCAGCCATCTTGCTTCATTTAACGTATCAGAAGTTACCTGAAGCCCGTCCTTTGCCAATAGTTCCTCCACCTGCGGCTTTAACTCATTCCAAGTAGCCTCTGATAATATACTCTGCTCTTTACTTCCCATTCCACTATAAATTGATTTATAAATGTTTTCAGGAGTCACCTCCATAGACTGATCAATCAAATACGCTTTTGACGAATCCGTCATTTGTGGTGCCATTGATACAAGCTCCATTGCCGTTGCTACCTTGGCTATATTCGCATCTGTTACCGGAAGATTTTGCTCTGCCAATCGCTTTTCAATCTTTGAATTTCCCTCTTCAAGATCTTCTCTTTTGTCTTGCTTTTTATCTACTGCATTTTGAAGATGCTGCTCTTTAAATTCCCTCTGCTCTTTGATGCGGTCAATTGCACGCTCAAGTCGGTCTTCTTCGTATTCTTCCATAGGTGTCTGCTTCTCTGACAGTGCATTATAGTCTTCTTCACTAAGACGGTTTAATGTACTTGTAATCTGCTTTTTCACCTGACTCTTTGTTTCGTTCACTGACTGTTGATTTTTTGTATCCTCTGGTTTTTCAACAAATGTAGCCGTATTCATCACAATACTTGTCTGTCTTACTTCTTGTGACGATATTTGCTCCGTTTCGTTTCCAACTTCCCTTAATACAATACTCTTGTTCGATATATCCGTTATCTCAAATGTTCTTACTTGACCTTCCTTGGCGTCTTGTACTGCCGACTGAGAGACTTGTAACTCTTTGCCGTTCAAGGTGATGGAAATCTTATCTGATACTTTCGTGATCACACCCTCAACCACTTGCCCTTTCGCTAATTGTTCATTGGCAGTTTCCTCTGTGGCCAAGTAGCACGCATCCTTGGTGCTGACTGTATTCACATTTATTCGATCCATTGATTTCACACTCACTTTACTTATATTGTCACATTTTATTTCGGCTTTCATGTCGAAATTCATTAGATAAAGTCAAAAAATATTAGATATCTAGGACTAATTCCCTGGCTCCTTCCTAGACACGGTTGCTGGAACTTATTATAATATATAAAAATAGGTAGAAATGAGGGCATACAATGAAATTAGTGGTACAAAGAGTTACAAGCGCACAAGTGACTGTGGATGACAACTGTATCGGGAAAATCAACCATGGACTTATGGTCCTTCTTGGCGTTGGTGCTGAAGATACAAAAGAGACAGTTAAGAAATATGTAGACAAGCTGTTAAAGCTTCGTATCTTTCAAGATGAAAATGATAAGACCAATCTTTCCATTCAAGATGTAAACGGTGAATTATTGATTATCTCCCAATTTACGCTATATGCAGACTGTCGTAAAGGAAACCGTCCAAACTTTATGAATGCAGGAAAACCAGATATGGCAAATGAGCTTTATGAAGAGTTTATTATGAGATGTAAAGAAACCATTCCTGTGGTAGAGCATGGTGAATTTGGAGCAGATATGAAAGTATCCCTCACCAATGATGGGCCATTTACAGTAGTAATTGAAAATTTAGCATAAAAAAGTGTTTTGCTTGCAAAACACTCGGTCGCGACAGCGACATTCTCCTTTCGAGTGAATGCGCATCTTGGCTTTCTGTTTTTCGAAAGCCTTTTTAGTACATAGGAGGCTTCACGAAGAGAAGTTTCCTATGTACTAAAAAAGACGATAGAAAATGTTCCGGAATTACATTTTCTATCGTCTTTTTGTATAGTTTTTGCTCTCTCACGTTCCCCAACGCATACAAAATACCATCACATTAACTAAATGCGATAGATTAAGTATACCATTTTTGTACAAAATATTCAATACCTCTATGGATTAACTTAATCCTTCTATATAGGAAATTGGTACTGCAAACATAATTCCTGTATTTGGTTCATTAAAATCACCAACTATTTCTTTGATTAGGGTAGTCGTCTTCTTCAGCTGTTCATCCTTTAATGCAAACAGCATGACATGGCTAGATTCAAATTCCTCCACTGACAGCATTCTCTTTAATGTTCCAAACACGGGTAGATCCTGCATCTGAACTAAAGACTCTGCCATTCCTGTTCCCTCAAGAATTGTTCCGCCTCGAACTCCTGACTTAGCTAGCTCCTGCACCATTTTTTTCATTCTGCTTTCACGTTTTAATATTACGATTAGTAATTGCATGTTATCCCTCCTAACAATTCTTTCTCATCTGCAAACCCAACAAACTCTCCTCCATAGTTACTCCATATGGTAAGCGGCAAGTCTAGCACATAAAAAGTACTAAACAGAAGTTCCCTAAAGCTAATTTCAACAAGCAAGTCCAGCTCTTCACTAGATGGCTTAAAAATTACAAACTCTTGCTCCCTGTAATCTCTGCACTTCATACAAAGCTGATCTAATCGCCTCATTTGCTCCTGATTTAAATGTTCTTCAAAAACGCTACGATTTTCCTCTGTAATCTTACTATAATAAAAATCTGCATAAACCATATGCTGGTTTTGTAGGTTTGCAAACATAGCTTTGTACTCATCTAACGTAAGCTTCCATGTGCACGCTTCATATTGTTCAAATGCCGGCAAGACCTGTTCAATGTAAATTCCACCTCGTTGTTTTAATTCCTCTCTTGCTAATACGTCCATATGAAACCTCCTCTTGTCACTATCATTTATCAAAACTAATAAATTGTCAATCTACTCGAAAACATTTCTATTAAATTTCAAGAATTTTTCCATGGGTGCATTGACAATTATTAAATTCAGGCTTATTGTTTGAATAACAATTCATATATTCACATAATAATCTATTAAACATAGACTAATATATATCTAGGAGGTAGTATATGCATAAATCTCATGATGAACTAGCAGCTGCTAATGAATGCTGCGAAATAACTTGTATCCACCAAAATATTATCGAGGAAGTGAAAACAAAGCTTCCTGAAGAAGAAACTCTTTACGACTTGGCAGAACTATTCAAAGTATTTGGGGACTCTACACGAATTAAAATCTTATGTGCACTATTTGAGTCAGAAATGTGTGTTTGTGACATTGCGACTTTGCTCAATATGACACAGTCCGCTATTTCTCATCAACTACGTGTCTTAAAGACAAATAAACTTGTTAACAACAGAAAAGTGGGAAAAGTCGTTTACTACTCCCTAGCAGACGAACATGTTAAGAGAATTTTTGATCAAGGATTGGCACATATCACCGAATAAGGAGGCCTGTCTTACTATGGATACAGAACACTCAAGTACTGTACCTCCACCTTCTGATGAACCTTCCTGTAATCATGCTCATGTCAACGGGACACAAAAACACAATCATAATCATACACATGAACACGGAAATGATGACCGTTCTATAAAAGACATTCTAATAACTGCACTTTTCTGGATAATAGGCATTTGTATCAGCCTCATAGGAATTTATCTTATAGACCAGCCCGCTTACAAATTACTATTGATCCTAGCTGGCTACATCGTCTTAGGCCATGAAGTACTTCTTAGCAGCCTCACCAGCATTGTCCATGGCTCCATATTTGATGAAAATTTTTTAATGATCCTCGCCACAATTGGTGCCCTCTACATTGGGGAATATAATGAAGCTATTGCAGTATTATTATTATTTCAAATTGGTGAATTACTTCAAGACTTAGCCGTAGACAACTCCAAACGTCATTTCGCGGATGCTATGAACTTAAAGTCCTTATTTGCAACTGTGGAGACCGCAGATGGATTAAAGCAGCTTGCTCCTGAACAAGTACAAGTGGGGACTGTCATAGTAGTAAAGCCTAGTGAAAAAATTGCGCTGGATGGTACCGTTGTAGAAGGTTCTTCCTTCTTAGATACCTCTTCCTTAACAGGAGAAAGCATTCCAAGAAAAGCTTCTGTAGGTGACAACGTCCTAAGCGGGTGTATTAATGGAGAACAAACTTTAAAAATCAAAGTTACCAAGCCATATACTGAATCCACAGTGGCAAAAGTACTAGATCTTGTAGAAAATGCAAGTGCTCGTAAATCAGTAACTGAGAACTTTATCACTAAGTTTGCACGCATTTATACTCCAATCGTAGCTTTGCTAGCTGTATTTCTAGTTTTAATACCACCAATTATTACAGGAAACCATGATTTACAAAGATGGATTTATACTGCATGCAGTTTCTTAGTGGTATCATGTCCTTGCGCTTTAGTAATCTCTGTTCCGCTGGGCTTCTTTGGCGGTATTGGCGCTTCTTCTAAAAATGGAATTATCATAAAAGGAAGCAATTATTTAGAAGGTCTTACTACATTAAGAACTATAGTCTTTGATAAGACTGGTACCCTTACAAAAGGATGCTTTGTGGTTAAAGAAATCAGGTCCTTCTCTAATGTGAGTGAGAAGGAAATTCTTAAGACCGCGGCCTTATTAGAAGGCTTCTCTACCCATCCTATTGCCACATCCATCCTAACTGCTTACAAAGAACGGTTCCAAACAGAACCAAATCTAAAAGAGCTTTCCGGCTACAAGGAAATATCCGGTCATGGAGTACAGGCAAATATAAATGGCATTACTTATTACCTTGGTAATAAACGCTATATGGAAACTATAAATGCCACTGACATTCCGGTATCCCTTAATACCATTGGCACGATTACCTATCTTTCTAAAGGGAGTAACTGTATTGGCTGCCTTATTATTTCCGATGAAATAAAAGCAGATGCCAAAGCAACACTTGATGCGCTTAAGAAGCAGGGCATTAAGACCGTCTTACTCACCGGCGATACCAAAGCAGCAGCAAATCAGGTAGCAAACCGCCTTGGCATTGATATGGTGTTCTCTGAATTACTTCCTACTGATAAAGTAACTAAACTAGAAGAAATCATGAAACATCAATCGCCAAAGGAAGGCACGGCTTTTGTTGGCGATGGGATAAATGATGCCCCTGTAATTGCAAGATCAGACATTGGAATAGCAATGGGTGGTGTGGGAAGTGATGCTGCAATCGAAGCTGCTGATATCGTCCTGATGACAGATGAGCCAGGAAAGATTGCAAAGGCCATTGCAATTGCCAAACATACAAAAAGAATTGTAACTGCAAACATCATATTTGCACTTGGAATGAAACTACTTGTTTTGCTTTTACTAGCCTTAGGTTTTGGCTCCATGTGGCTTGCCATTTTTGCAGATGTTGGGGTCAGCCTGATTGCAATTATGAACTCTATTCGAGCCTTACATGATGTAAATCTGGAATAAGCGTGGATCTTACGCCCTGGTCTTTGGGCGTTTATTTATAGGGGATGGAAAAAGAATTTGCTATAAATAAACAAAAAGGGTTGCGACACATGATTGATTGTGTCACACCCCTTTTTTTATTCTACATATACTAAGTCTTCTCGACCTAGTTCAATTAACCTTTGTTTCACTTGATCTTTTACTTCTACAGGTACCTCTTTATAGCAACGTACTCCCTTTAGTATAAGTCTTACATATGCCTCTACGATTTTTATCACCGCCTAATTTGTTTTGCCTAAAGTATTCCCAGCTTATACTGGATTATACTTTACTATATGAGCAATCATGGTAGTGATATGCACTTCTCTATATTAACAAGATAACAATGCATCTAAAATAATCTTAGCATGATCAAAGGCAATTCCATTACTAGCATGTAAGGTATAAGTGTCTTGTCTTGTTATTCCTCTAGTCTCTCTTGTTACCGATACAGCTGCACTAAGAGTCATTGATCGTTCTTTACTATAAAGCTCAAGATAATATTTCTTAGTAACTGCTTGTCCTGCTCGAATGGTCTGAATTAGATTAAGTCTTACATCTACCCATGCTGCCTCTTTTGCATCGTCCGATGCAACAACATCAACCTCTTGTTCTAAATATGCAAGATAGGAAACAGTAATGACTCTGCCTCTTGGATCACGATCAGGTTCCCCCCATGTTCTTAATTGCTGCATTGGCACACCTGTAACGGTTGTCTCCTCTTCTAGCTCTCGTTTTGCACTCTCTTCCAAGCTCTCATCCAGTTCAGCAAATCCACCTGGGAGCGCCCATTCATTAATACATGGATGATTTTTTCTTTTGATCAGCAGTAGCTGAAGCCCAGTATTGTTTATTTCTATATCCGCATCGTTTTTTTCTTTCAATACTACGATATCCGCTGTCACTGCCGGCGTTTTATACTTATAAGGATCATATTCTGTCAAAAATTCTTCTAGTGTTCTTCCATTTTCATCTACACTGCCATCACCAACAAATTCTTTGTAGTTCTCACTAAATTTTAACATCCTAACACCTTCTCTTTCTTCTTTATTCGTTCATTTTCTCCTACTACTTGCAAGCTTATTCCATATTATACTATAATAAAGATACCGTGTTAAGTTTTATTCACGTAAGAGACTTAGGGGGAATACTATGATACAGAAGGACACAAGCTATATCAAGTTTATAGAAGAACTTTCATTTAATGCCTGGCCTTCCTATAAATCAGAGCTCTATGATGACTGGCTGCTTGGATACTCCGATTTCTATACTCATCGGACCAACTGTGTTCATGTCATTGGAAGTTCTAGGCTGCCGATTGATAAGAAAATCAGATATTGTGAAGAAGAGTATAAGAGGCTGAATACGCCTTGTATCTTTAAGATCAATCCCATTTTTACAGAAGGACTGGACCATATGCTTCTGAAAAGAGGCTATGTAAAAGAGCATATTACAGATACGTATTGCTGCAACCTTTCTGACATTCAGGTGACTTCTAATCCTCACTATGAGGTAATTGTAGAAGACCGCCTGACAAAGAACTGGATTATGAACCTGTTTCACTTAAATCGGACAACCAATGAGAACCATCTTACCATTGTCCCTAAGATGTATGAAGCCATACCGAGAGATATTATTTCTGCCTGTATCATTGACCATGGTAATACCATTGCTACAGGACTTGGCATTCTTGAGCGTGACCATATCGGTATTTATGCCATCTATGTAGATGAGCATTATCGGGGTCAGCAGCTTGCTAAATCCATTGTCAGCAGCCTTTTGCTTCGAGCAAAAGAGCAAGGGATTCATCATGCCTATCTACAGGTGGTAGATGACAATCTGATTGCCAAGAGAGTCTATCATTCCCTTGGTTTTAGGGCGCTTTATACCTACTGGTTTCGTGTAAAAAAAGAATAGACGGTTAACATTTTAAAAATAGAATTATACTATATAAGAAGTAAAATCAGAAAGGACGTGCTATTATGTCAGAAGTAAATACAAACGAAGAGAACCTAACAATGGCTGACTTTGAAGATGCCATTAATAAGTCCTTCAGCCGAATTAAAGAAGGAGACCTTGTAACCTGTACGGTAATCGGTGTCAAAGAAGATCATGCAATCGTTGATATCGGTTCTTATGCAGAAGGTATCATTTATACATCTGAACTAAGTGATGACCCTCATTTCTCTGTATTTACAGATATTACAGTAGGTGAAGCATTTAAAGCCTATGTACTTGAAGTAGATGATGGAAATGGCAATGTATTATTAAGCAAGAAACAGGCAAGCAGCGAACTTGCTTGGGAAGAATTTGGTGCTGCATTAGAGGATCAAAGAAAATACAGCGTAGTCGTTGACAGTGCTGTTAATGCAGGTGTTGTTGCATATGTAAATGGAATCCGTGGATTTATTCCAGCTTCCCAGCTTTCCTTATCCTATGTTGAAAACCTCGACGAATGGGTTGGCAAAAAACTTGAAGTAATCGTAATCACTGCAGATAGAGATCGTAAGAAGCTCGTTCTTTCTGCTAAGGCAGTTGCAAGAGAACAAGCAGATGCTGAACATAGAGAAAAATTATCCCACGTACAAAAAGGTGTAGTAACTACTGGTGTGGTAGAACGAATTGAGCCTTATGGCGCATTTGTAAATATCGGCGATGGACTTACTGGCCTTGTGCATATCTCCCGCATGTGTGCAAAACGTATTAAATCTCCAAAAGAGGTAGTCAGCGAAGGACAAGAAGTTAAGGTAAAAATCTTAGATGTAGTTGACGGAAAAATCAGCTTAGATATGAAAGCAGTTTCTGAAGGAGAAGACGTGGTAGAAGATATTGACCATACTCCAATTGAATATATCAGCGATGATGATGCCAGCACAAGTCTTGGCAGCCTTCTTAGCAAATTCAAACTGTAGAAGATCAACGCTTGATTTCATACAAAGCTTGGCGACAAATTCGCCAAGCTGCAAAAGAGGTGGTAAGCAAATGCTTACCACCTCTTTTTATTTAAATTTTTTATTGAAATTCTCTATCTAAATTTTATAATTTTCAATTATAATGAAACTGCTTGGGCAATGCTAAATCCATCATTTCTAGCCATTTCCTCATCGAAATCCTCATCAAGATGCATAAGGTAGATACGTCCTCGTTCTTCCTTAGTAAGACTCTTCGTTGCTTCTAACAACTTGTCATAACTAAGATGGACGGAAGCCTCTTTAACCATTGTAACTTCTTGATAAATCTGATCATAATAATAGATATTTTGCAATTTCTCATGAAACGTATTGCTATCTCCACTATAGAAGATACTAAACTCATTCTCAAGCATAAACTCAATGCTATAACAGTTACAAGCTCCCTTATAGTCTAAGTTTTTCGTATGCTCTGTCTCAAAGAAACTATATTCTGGCTGCTTTCTTCCTAACGTAGGAATGTAAAGTTCATCCCATTTATTTAAGAATAGGTTATACATTGATTGTGGTACACCTTGCAGCTCCAACAAATCCACAATGGCTTCTGATGGGAAGTATATGCAGATATTGCTGTTATCCTGGTTATACACTTTATAGTATAGGTAAGCGATAATCGTTCCAAGACTTCCGATATGATCGCTGTGTAAATGAGTGATAAAGATATTCACTCTGGCTTTTTTCTCTAATAACTTTAACTGGATGAGCTTTTTAAATACGTCCTCTCCTGCATCAAATAAGAAGAGTTCGTTTGCAAACTCCATATATGCACTGGTATTCCCACGTGCAATATTAAATGCCCCGCCAGTTCCTAGAAACTTCAGCATGCTTTCACCTACTTTTCTTCATTTTACATCTACTCTGAAGCCGCAGATTGCTTTACGTCCTTATCCTTCTTGCGGAAGAAAAAACCGGTAAAACCATCTTTCTTTTCTTTCGGCTGTTCTGAAATAATTCCATCCATCACTTCTTCTTCCTGATTATCGTCATCAATCAGATTTGCCGTAAGTGCTGATTCCAATGTCTCTTTTGGAAGTTCTGGCTCCACTTTCACTTCTTGGACTTCTTCTGCTTCATTAACAATTCGTCCGAACAAATCATTCAAATTACTTTGATATGTTCTTACTTGTGCTTCGTTTACATGGTTAAATGACTGTACCTCTTCATTAATAGAAAGCATCTTCTTATCAAGATACGACACGATGTCTGCACATTCTTTTAACTGGTTACGAATACGTTCTGGGGCATTGCCCTCATATTTATAATATATTTTATGTTCTAAGCTTGCCCAAAAATCCATTGCTATAGTACGAATCTGAATTTCTACCTTTGTATCAATTACATTTTCAGATAAGAAAATAGGAACTGATACAATCATGTGATAGCTCATATAGCCATTTGATTTTGGACACATAATATAGTCTTTTACTTTTAAAACCTTTACATCACTTTGCTTGGCAATCAAGCTTGCAATTCGATAAATATCAGATGTAAAGGAGCAAATAATTCGAATTCCGGCAACATCATTTAAATATTTTACAATGTTTTCGGTTGTCAGCTCAAGGCCCTTATGCTGCATTTTCTTTGCAATGCTTTGAGATGACTTAATTCTTGAAGTAATATGCTCAATCGGATTGTATTGGTGAGTTAGTTTAAATTCATTACTTAGGATATCAAGTTTTGTCCCGACTTCCTTTAATGCTGAATCATATAATAGTAATGCCTGATTCCACTCTTCTACCGTATCATAAAACATTGGTAACTCCATATTAACACCCTCTACTCATTCTTACGTAATACGCATATGTTTGTTTTTAAATACTTCGTAAGTATATCATAGATATATGAATAAACAATGAAAATTGTAAAAATTAATAAATAATTAATCTTTCTTATAAAAAAATTATAGCATATTTATGGTTGACATTTCCAATTTTCAAGTCTATAATCAAACACAGCACTGTTAATAAATACCAATAAAAACAAAGAAGGAGGTAAAACTATGAGACATTTTATGAAATTAAGAACTGGTAACTTAATAATCAATTTAACCCTTGGATTTACCTCTGTAAAAGAGACTATACGGTAAAACTTATGCTCTTATCTATTATTGCATCTAGTTTCACTCTCTTAAGCTTTGGTTCAGCCATAGCTTATTTTTTTGCACTTTTTTAGGCCTTTTACAGAGAAAGAAAGGTAGGCGAACCCATTGAAAAAAATAACCTATTACATCAAAAAGTATTGGTATTTCTATGCCTTTGCAATTGCCAGCATGGTAATCAGCATCAGTTTGGATATGCTCTCCCCAATGATTACCCAATCAATTGTAGATAACGTACTTGTTGGTGGAAACATGTCATTACTTCCCAAGCTATTACTTGGCATCTTAGCAATCGGAATCGGAAGATGTATCTTCCAATACACAAAAGAGACTACATTTGACATTGTAAGTAATAAGATCAGCATTCACTTACGTACTAACCTGTTTCAATACATACAAAAACTTGATATTTCCTTCTTTGATGATGTTAGCACTGGGGAACTTATGGCCCGTGTCAAAGACGATATAGATAAGATATGGAATGTGCTTGGCTTTGTTGGCATGCTCCTAATCGAGGTCACCATCCACACCGTATTCGTACTTTTCTGCATGTATCGAATTAGTCCAGCCTTAGCTGTTATTCCAACGTTGGTTCTTCCTATCGTTGGAACACTGGCAATTGTTATGGAACGAAAGCTTGGTAAGATTTATGGAGAAATCAGTGAAGAAAATGCGGTCCTAAATACCGTTGCCGAGGAAAATCTTAGTGGTGTGCGTACCGTTAAAGCCTTTGCCAGAGAAAAATATGAGATTAAGAAATTCTTATCCCATAATAATCGCTACTATGAACTAAATATGAAGCAGTCTAAAGTATTTGTACGGTTCTATCCATATTTTCAAATGGTCACAAAGCTGCTTCCATTTACTGTTCTTCTATTTGGCGGATATCTCTATATTAACAATACACTAAGTCTTGGACAGCTAAGTGCTTTTACTGAGTATTCTATGAATATCGTCTGGCCTATGGAGATGCTTGGCTGGCTGACCAATGAATTCTCATCCGCACTTGCTTCTAATAAGAAGATTGAAAAGATTTATGAAAATGCTCCAAAGATACAAGACGCGGAAGATGCCGTTACCTTACCTGTGGTAAAAGGGGAAATTTCTTTTGACCATGTATGCTTCTTTCACAACGGAAAGCAAATTTTAAAAGACATAAGCTTTCATATCTCTCCTGGCAAGACGATTGGAATTATGGGCGCAACAGGTGCCGGAAAGTCCTCTATCATCAATCTGTTAGAACGTCTTTACGATGTGGATAGCGGAGAGATTCGATTAGATCAGGTAAACATTAAGAAATTAAAGCTGCAACAGCTTCGAACATCCATCTCCTTAGTAATGCAAGATGTCTTCCTTTTCTCTGATACTGTTTTTGAAAATATCAAGCTTGGGAAACGAAAAAATCTTAATCCAAATGATGTAAGGGCAGCTGCCAAGCAAGCGGAGGCCGATAGCTTTATTAGTAAGATGGATTCTGACTATGAAACAATTATCGGGGAGCGAGGCGTCGGACTTTCTGGAGGCCAAAAACAAAGAATCAGCATTGCACGAGCATTATCCAAACATGCCCCAATTCTTGTACTTGACGATTCAACCTCCGCCCTTGATATGGAAACGGAACATAATATCCAGAAAAATCTGGCTTCCTTGCAAAAGACTACCAAGCTAATCATTGCCCATCGAATTAGTGCGGTCAGAAATGCCGATGAAATTATCTATTTGGAAGATGGGCAGATTGTAGAACGTGGTACCCATGAGGAACTTCTTAAACTACGTGGACTTTATTATGAAACTTATAAAACACAATACGGAGATATTGCAAAACAAGTCTCTGTCAGCTAGGAGGTGTATTTATCATGGCTGTTAATTCTTATAAACAAGATGAACAATCCAACACAATGAAAAAGACTGCCCTTTTTAAACGGCTGTTTCACTATCTGCTAGACTATAAACTCTCCTTGATTATTGTCTGCGTGGTGATGGGGATTTCCACTGCAATATCGATTTTAAATCCATTGATTATGGAAACTGCAATCGATCATTACATAAAACCAAAAGACTTCTCTGGCTTGCTTGGCTTATGCCTGTTTGCCATTGGAATCAATATTGGGCTGGTCATTCTGATCAAGCTTAGAATGTATATTATGGCTAAAGTCAGTAATAAGGTCCTGCTTACCATTCGTCAGGAACTTTATACTCATATCCAAACATTAAGCTTTGACTTTTTTGACTCTAGGCCAACCGGAAAGATCCTTGCACGTATCATTGGAGATGTAAATTCTCTAAAGGGTGTAATCAGCGATACTGTGACCACCCTACTTCCTGACTTCATTACTATTTGCGCCGTAGTCATAATCATGGTGATAAAGAACTACAAACTGGCATTTGCCGCTTTATCCAGCCTGCCACTTATGATATTTTTAATCTTTCTCATTCAATCCTTTTCTCATAAATGTTGGCAGGTTGTACGTAAGAAAAACTCCAACCTGAATGCATTTATTCATGAGAATTTATCGGGTATCCGCATTATACAAAGTTTTCATGCTGAGGAAGAATCAAATAATACCTTTGATGAACTTGTGGAAGAACACCGAAAATCCTGGATTAAAGCCGTCCTGTATTCCAATGCCTTTGGACCTTCTACTGACTTTTGCTGGGGTATTGGAACCATGATGTTATACCTGTTTGGCATTTATGTACTTGGAAGAGATGCTGTAAGCCTTGGAACCTATGTTGCTTTTGCCTCCTACATCGGAATGTTCTGGAATCCTGTTATGAACCTGAGTAACTACTATAATCAGTTGATTACCAATCTCTCAGGTGCAGAACGTATCTTTGAAATTATTGATACGAAACCAACCATATCCGATAGTTCCAAAGCAAAAGAACTTCCTGATATCAAAGGGGATATTTCCTTTGACCATGTCACCTTCTCCTATGACTCTCAGACTGATGTGCTTCATAAGCTGTCATTCCATGTAAAGCCTGGAGAAACCATTGCTCTTGTTGGGCCAACAGGTGCCGGAAAGACTACCATTGTTAATCTAATCAGTCGATTTTATAACCTTCAGCATGGGGATATTAAGATTGATGGGCACAGTATTAACTCCATCTCCTTAGAAAGCCTTCGTAGCCAGATGGGCGTTATGACTCAGGACAGCTATATCTTTACCGGAACCATTCGAGATAATATAAGGTATGGAAATCTGGATGCTACTGAAGACGAAATCATAGCTGCAGCCAAAGCGGTACATGCTCATGACTTTATCTGCAAATTACCTGATGGATACGATACCGAGCTAAAAGAACGTGGCGGTGGTCTGTCTGTTGGACAAAAGCAACTGCTTGCATTTGCAAGGACATTGTTAGCTAAACCTAAGATTTTAATATTAGATGAAGCAACTTCCAGTATAGATACAAAGACTGAAAAATTGATCCAGCAAGGTATAGAAGCTTTATTAGAAAATAGAACTGCTTTTGTCATTGCTCACAGACTTTCTACTATTCAAAATGCAGATCGGATATTTGTTATCGATGAAGGTGGAATTATTGAAGAAGGTTCCGCAGCCAAATTACTTGCAAAACATGGTGCATACTACCGTCTGTATATGGCGCAGGCGTAGCCTGCGCCCGCGCAGTTTTTTAGTTCTTCTTTCTGTGTCTTCAGCTTGTCGACAGTCTAAATCCGTCAGCGTGAGCTGACGGATTTTTAATTTTTTCTACCGATCGATCTTTATCAATCCTTTTTTATAATAATCCGGTAATATGATTGTAAAACTAGATCCTTTTGTATATTGAGACTTTACTTTAATTGTTCCGGTATGATTTAACACAATCAGCTTTGCAATTGACAGGCCTAAACCATGACCATCTACTCCACCATTTCGTGCTGCATCGGCACGATAAAATCTCTCAAAAATACGATCCATGTCTTCTTTTTTCATTCCAATCCCCGTATCCTTTACCGTTACAATACAAGTTCCTTTTCTATTCCTGCAAGAGATATAGATACTGTCACCAGGCTTACTATATTTAATCGCATTATCTATGAAAACTCTAAGTGCCTGCTTTAATGACTGTTGATCACCGTATACTGATACATCCTCTAAAATAGGAGCCGAAACCACACGGTCCTTTTCCACCATCTGAGTTTCTCGGACCATCTCCTCTACAAGATTTTTCATATTAAACTCTTTTCGGCTAAGACGCAATGTCTTCTTATCATGTCTTGATAAAAACAATAACTTTTCAACTAATTCCTTCATAGATTTTGCCTCATTGGCAATTGCATCTACTGACTCCTGTAATACCTCTTTGTCTTCCATTCCCCATCTCTCAAGCATATTTGCATATCCTTGAATTACTGCAATCGGAGTCCTAAGCTCATGGGATGCATCGGAGACAAATTGCTTTTGACTTTCATAAGATAGTTCGATACGATCCAGCATGGAGTTAATCGTCCCTGCCAGTTCCTTAAGTTCATTCTTTGTCCCAGATACACTTAACCGCTCACTGTTCAGGTTATTTACAGTCAAGCGGTTAGCAGTTGCTGACATATTCTTAATTGGCTGTAATAATCTTGAAATCCCACGTTCCCCAAATCTTCCCACAAAACAGATAAATACCAGATATATTAAGATTAGAAGTAGAATAAATCGATGAAGAGTATTTATAGGCTCCGTAATATCAAATTGCAAATATATACGATAATTCTCTTGATCATATGAATATGTTCGGTATTTCTTAAAAATTATTTTTTCGTTGTCTTTATAGTTATAAGAAAGCATATTAAATATATTCTTATCTGCTTCTACATCCTCATGAATATCCTTATATATGTCCTTCCCCTCTGATATATTCTCTATTCGAATGGTAACTCCCTGTTTTTGATATGGATTAACCGCTTCTTCATAAGCCTCTCTGACATACGGCTTATACTGTTCATCAATATCTGTTGGCTCCTCATACGCAAGGATTGTCTGTCCACTTTGCAGCCTATCTACTAAGGAGTCTGCAAAATTATTATACTTTGACATAAATAGTCCTACATAAAGTCCATAAATGATGATAAAAAATAACACACCATATAAGATAAAGAGTCTGACATAATAAAAGGCAATACGAAATGCAATGGACAGATAAAACTTACGTAATAACTCATCTGCCTTTTTTCGCATAGGCAGTACTGTCCGTATTAAGATTTTCCGGATGGTTTCTACTATTTTATCACTCATCTTTTATAATATACCCTACCCCTCGAACAGTACTGATCATACGTATAGAAAAACGATCATCAATTTTATGCCTTAAATAACGAATATACACATCTACCACATTGGTATCTCCAAGGTATTCATAATCCCAAACCTTATTTAACAGCTCGTCCCTTGTAATTGCCATGTTCTTATGTGCCATTAAGTATTCTAATAATTCATATTCCTTCTTTGTAAAACTAAGCTCCTCTTCTCCATAATAAGCACTGTGACTTGTTACATTTAGCCTAAGCTTACCAACTTTAAGCTCCTCGGCTTTGGCTTCTTTTTTATGTACATTTCGGTTTAAGGCAACTCTAATCCTTGCTAGAAGCTCCTCAATTGCAAATGGCTTAGTCATATAGTCATCGGCGCCCATATCCAGTCCTGCAACTTTGTCCATTACATCATCCTTTGCTGTAAGCATAATGATTGGAACCTGTCTTCCTTCTGCCCGAAGCCTTCTGCATACTTCTATTCCGCTTAACCCTGGCAGCATAACATCTAGCACGATTAAGTCAATTTCCTTTTTAAGTCCCTTTTCTAATCCTGTTCTTCCATCAAATGCAGTCTCTACTTCATATCCTTCATGCAGTAATTCTAACTGCAAAAACCGCGCAATCTTTGTTTCATCATCCACAATCAATATCTTAGCCATACAATCTCCTTTTTTGACATATCACTTGTTTTTATACTCATTTGAAACACATTGTATTATGAAAACATGCTAGAATCAATCCTTCTATATTAGAATTGGATTAAGATTCTAGCATGCTGATTATCGAATCACAAAAATATATTTATAATATATTTGCTTTAACCTCGACGCACTATTATATTCATACCTTATAAACTGGCTATTAAATTCCATAACCTTGTCCACCTCTTGTTCTGTCATCTCTCCCATGGCAAACTTGGCCTTTAGAAGAATTGCAAAATAAGTGATGGCATCCTGTTTCTCCATAAATGGATACTTCTCAACAAAGCGGTCTGCATATGCTTCATAAGATGAGTCTGTGGTATATGCAGACAACCTCCTTGCCGTATGCCTGCTAAGAAGGCTATACTCATAAAGAATACTCTGATTTGCATTAAGACTGGTTAGACGCCTCTTATGAAGTTCTAATAATATCATTCTGCGAAGCAGAATAATCACAATAGTAAGACAAAGAAATATTACTATGCTTACACTAACTTTTATTACACGCTTTATGGTTGCGCTAAGTCCGTCATACCAGGAACTGATTTTGCTCATAATAGAGATACCTTGGTCTCTCTGCCCTACACTTCCACCTGGTGAAGCTGTAGCTTTAGGGTCGCTGCTTGCTTTTTGTGTTGCAGTAGGAGAAGGCTTACTAGAGCTATTATCTGATGTTGCCGTAGGTCTTACGGTTGGCTTTAATGTGGCCTTTGGATCCTGATTTACCGGTGGTATCTCAAGTATCCCACCATTGGAATAAGGCGCTGTCATTTCAATTGGCGTCCATCCATAGCCTGGAAGATAGACTTCTACCCAAGCATGAGCATTGGTATCCTTAATATCTGCTTCAATATACTCTGTACCTCCATTAAACTGTGTAATTGGATCTGAGAATGAAGCATCGTTTACCTTTTTGGCGTTAGCAAGGTCATTTTCTGTAACTACATACCCCTCACAATATCTTGCAGGAACACCCATTGCACGAAGCATAACTGTTGCCGCACTTGCATAATGCATACAATATCCCTTTTTGCTTGTAAATAAGAAATACTCTACGTAATCCTCTCCACTTGGAGTCTTGCCAGGAGATAATGTATAAGACGTATTCTGTGCTAAATAATCTTTTACATAGCTTATGGCATCAAAGATTTCATCTTGTTTTGTTCTTTGATCATAAGTAAAAGAAGAAGATAATAATTCTTCCGTATCTATTCCTTGATGATCACTGAATATCTCATACACCTTTCTTGCATATGCCGTGCTATCCACTTCATCCATTGTCTTATATGCCGTATGTTTTGTGTCTACCACTGATAAGTCTATCTTCTTATCCTTTACAAGGTCCTTTACACGATCAAGTCCCCTATCTGGAAGCTTTGTATAGATATCCTTTACTAAGTTATAATATGCATTTTCATCTGCTGCATAATCACTTAAATAAACCATACCGCCTAATGATGTGTCCGTATCGGAACCATTTATACTAAATAGTCCTACGTTCATGTCATCATCATCATTAATACTCTTATCAAAATCTGATAAATGATAGCTGTTCCCCGGTTCTCCCTTACTGTCAAGATCAGTCATCGTCTGTTCCATAGTATCAGAATTCACATTATAGCCTAAATACTTATTAAGGATGCTTGTGTTTAACGTATTTAGCTGAAGAATCGAAGTAAACTTACAGTATTTATAAAACATCTCTTCATAGGTCAGACCTGACTCTATTACAGGAATGTCATAACGATAATATTGGTACGAGCTATTACCCGTCATAACCTTTCCATTCTCTAGAGTGTAGCCCAATACTGATGTATAAGGCACATAGTCACACGAAGTATCTGCAGATTTATTCTCAATCTCTAGGGAAAATGTCTGCAATGGATAATAGCGATACATAGAACTATCATAAACTGCTGAGAACTGGCTAGAAAGCTGTTCTACATCTGATATGGAAATCAAACTGTTATTTAGCTTTTTTACCTCTCTTTGATCTGCTTTTGTAAGGGTTGTCCAGCGATTTCCGTCATATCGTTCCCCTACATATCCTTTTAAATAAAATCCTTGCGTATTAGTCTCATCAGTTTTCACCAGTAATGCCGTCTTGTTGGCGTATGTAATCTTTCCAATTGTTCCAAGCCGCCCATTACTTAATCCGCTATTTCCATGTTCCTCAGTAATCTCCGCTATCTTATTAAAGAATGTGTCCTTTAATAAGTCGCTAGAAGTCAGACTTCTAATCTTATCCTGAAGATCTGTTCTTACCTGTTTTGCATCAAACTCCTTTTCATACCGCTCTGGGGAGTAAAAGATATATAGTATACACATAAGCCCAAACAGTATAACTGCGCAGATCATCTGAATCTTAATCCTTGTCTTCTCAAGAATCATAATGGTTAATGATCCCTGCCTCCTCCTGTTAATCTTAGAGAATAATCCATACCGTTCACTAATTACACTGGAAAATAACGCAACCGTACCTGTTATGTATAAGATGTAGGACCACAGCTCTGGCGTATATCCAACGATAAAGCATAAAAATACAGCTGGAATAGTCGTTATGATATAGAAAAACATTGTCTTTCCAAACATGGCCGTATAACATACTACCGCTACGATTAAAAACATCATAAACAATACAAAGAACTGTTCCGTCTCTTTATAGTCACTATGGCTCACTATGATCTTAGCATAGTCACCATTAAAATATGCATTATACAGCTCAATAAAACTATTATAGATCTGGGCAGATCCTTCTTGCAGCCGTTCTAGATTTATATATCCAAACATGACATACAAAAACAAGGTAATTAATCCCGTATATTTAAGAACTGACCGATATGAAAAAAGGATCATGAACAATGCCACAAAAAGACCTAATACAAGTACAACCATACCATCTGCTACGGATATCTCTAAGCCTGAGAAGAAGCAAAATGCGATGCTAGAACACAGTATGCTTAAAAACAAAAACTGAAGCAGGTAGTAATACCATGGTGTAAATCCTGTATTTTTCATTACAAGTTCAATGTCTTTTTCCACAGTAATCCCATTTTTACAACTTGACTTAATCATACTTTCTCCTTACTTACAATTGCAGTGCTTCAATACTCTCTTTATAGTTTGCAACCTGGACCAATTGATACGAAAAATTCTCCATGGCTGTTTCAGCACGATCCGCTATTGTACTATTATTCGGAATTACGTTAACTACTTCCATCTGTATATTTTCATATAAGGTCTCCATCTGCTTTGTCTCAGCATCACTCAAAGCAGCTCCAATATAATAAAGCTTCCCTACATGATTTGCAGTTTCAATCTCATGATGTATTTGAAGTACTGTATTTGGTCCCTTCTTAACTTCTGCCTCTAATAATTCATTCATTGCACTATACAACTGATCCAAGTCATTTATCGGAATATTGACATAGTTTTGTTTCTTTTCATCATACCATGCAATATAATGATTTTGTTCGTATGATGTCAGCTGATATGATATGCTGGCAGCCGTGGATAAAAGGGCATCGTAATAAGCCAACTTATCCTCCATTGTCTCTGGTGCTGCAAGGGACACTAAAATACCTACCGAACAGGCAACTGGGAGGCTATATTCCTTTACCATAAATACATCTCGCTTACTGGACAGCTTCCAATGTATACGATGAATCTTATCCCCCTCTTTATACTCTCGAATATCAAATACTTCGGAAGGATCATCTCCACTCTTAGTCTTTGAAAATACTTCGCTATCTAATAAGTCATTATTTACTGGAGAGACTTCGCTTTCCATCATACATACCTCAGGAAAGACCTTGATCGTAACATGATCAGGATTTTTATAGTTACGATGAAACAGCCTTAAGAAATCATATACCATGACCTTCTTAATTCCCACACGAATGGTACCACTATGTACTGATGCTAATGTAAAGTTTATGGTATTGGTACTTCGTGAATTGGAACTAATGTTAAATGTCTGGTATTGTTTCAAATGCTCATAACAATTCTCATAAGAAACGATGATTTTGGCACAGGAAACCGGCATGACTGCCTGATTATTGATTGAAATACTAACCTTGATTGGCTCATTCTTATTGACAGAAGGTGACTGCACACTTAGGTTCACTGAAACACGCCTCTTTAAATACTGAACCATTACTGCCTGTAATCCCCCAAAACACAATAAAATAATAAATGCATATAGGCTTTGGACGTTGGTATATAATAATGCCAGTATCCCTGCATACAAAAGTAATGCTAAATATATCAATTTATTTATCCACATTGGTTACAGAATCCTTTCTTGTTATCCACCATATTCACTATAGCTTTGGGGATGATACTTGAGACAAGATCTGTCCCACCACATCTTCCACGCTTACATGATTTACTTTGGCCTTTGGATTTAAGACAATACGGTGTCCAACTACGCTTAAGAATACTGTCGTAATATCTTCTGGAATTACATAGTCACGATTTTTTACATAGGCGCGTGCTTTTACCATCTTTGTTAATGCAATGCTTCCACGAGGACTTACCCCTAATGTAATCATTGGATGATTTCTTGTTGCAGCCACAAGTGCAGCAATATATGCATATAGCACATCATGAACAAATACTTTTGTGACTTCTGTCTGCATGGTTACAATATCTTCCGTGGTAACGATCTGTTCCACTAGCTTCAATGGATCCCCATCCTGTTTTCCTTTTAAAATACTGATTTCTTGATTAATATCTGGATATCCCATAGAAAGACGTACCATAAATCGATCTAACTGAGATTCTGGCAGCATCTGTGTACCAACACTTCCTACTGGATTTTGAGTCGCAATTACAACAAATGGATTAGGTACTGCTCTTGTAACTCCGTCAACAGTTACACTTCCCTCTTCCATGACTTCCAACAAGGCTGATTGTGTCTTTGATGAAGTACGGTTAATTTCATCTGCCAAAAACAGATTACAAAGGACTGCACCTGGCTTGTACTCAAATGTATTCTGCTTTGTAAGCACACTAAATCCTACAACATCAGTTGGGAGTACATCTGGTGTAAACTGCATACGTTTATACTCCAAATCCATTACTTTAGAAAATGCAAGTGCTAACGTGGTCTTTCCAACTCCAGGAATATCTTCGATTAAAATATGTCCCTTTGCTAAAATTGCAGTTAATACACTTTCTATTACATCATCCTTGCCTTTGATTGCCTTTTTTACTTCCTGCGCAATGCTTTCCACTGTGTTTTGTTTTAACATATCCCTATCTCCCATAGTCTTATTTTATATAAATACTCGATATTTTTCTTCCATACTATACCAATTATATAAAATTTATGAACGACTATCAAGGCAAACAAAAGAAAAGAGGAGCCCCTGACGATACAATCTAGTATTGTCAGGGACTCCCCTCACTTTCACTCTTACTATAAGATAAGACAATCTGTTAGTCTTCCCATAAAGAGTCCATTAATGATTTAATTTTTTGTGCTCTTCTTGCAGTCTCTTCCTGATCAACAATAAATCCATTCTCAGTCAGTATCACCACATCTCCAGCCTTTATCTGATCTGAAAATTCATCCCTCTTAAAGTCATGCATCTGTTTTTTCTCATCTTCACAGACTACATATCCTTCTTCAAAACGATCTACAATATATACTTGTTTCATAACAACTCCTCCTTATGGATTACATCGTTTACATGGTTCATATCCTGCTGCTATGGCCTCTTCTCGTGATGTAAAAGCGATTTGATTTTTTTCCTCTGGCAAAGAGCTGCAGTCTGGATCATGAAACTTCTTTGAATTGGTATTTCCAATATAAGATGTACTTACGCTTACTGGCGCCTTTGTTGGTGTTGTATCCTTATTATTGGTTACGGCACTACTTGAGCTGTTAGAAGAACTGTAACTGCTCTTACTTGCTGTTACGCTTGGATTTCCTGTCGTTACCGTAATGTCTTTTCCATCAGATGTCATTAAGATGGTATTCTGTTCATCTGTACGATATACAGTTACATTGTATTTCTTAAGATAAGTCATCGTCTCTGTATGAGGATGTCCATATTTGTTATCCACTCCACAGCTAATTACCGCATATGCTGGATTTACCTTATCTAGAAGAGATCTTGATGTAGAAGAGTGGCTTCCATGGTGTCCAACCTTTAAAACAGTGGCAGATAAGTCCTCTCCTGAGGATACCATGTCTTCCTCTGCCTCAAGTTCAGCATCTCCAGTCAATAAAAAGGAATTATTCCCATGAGTTACTTTTAATACGATAGAATTATTATTGTTATCCTCATACGTCTTATTAGGACCCAATACCGCTACTTTGGCACTTCCCAATGTAAAGGTATCTCCGACTTTTGGAGAGGATATCTTTAACCCTTTCTTTGAAATGGCATTTAATACATCCTCAAATGTCTTTGTATTGCTTTGTTTCTTTGGCATATAGATCTTGCCAATATCAAGTCCTTGAATTACATTATCAAGTCCTCCAATATGATCCGCGTCCGGATGAGTTCCTACTAAATAATCTAATTTCTTAATTCCTAGATTATTCAAATAAGTTACAACACCCTTTCCATAATTATTGTCACCTGCATCAATCAGCATTGTCTGATCATCGGATTTTAAAAGAATGCAATCACCCTGCCCTACATCTATAAAATGTACCTCCAGCTTAGAGGATGTACTATCAGAGGAATCCTTCTTTGGCTGCTCCGTTTCCTTTTGTGCTGCAGATGTACCCGCTGTTGCCTCAACCTTATCTGATGGGGTTTGTGACGACTGTACTATATCATCATTGGCTGCTGCACAGCCCGGCAGTAATATCAACATCATGGATGCCAAAATCGCTATCAGGCGTTTTCTATACTTATTCATACCTTTGCTCCCTTATTGTGTTTCCTTTATTATAGAAAACACAGAATAATCTAGCAAGCAATAGTTTTATCTTATAGGCTGTTCATAAACTTCATAAAATGCTCTCTTCCAAAGGCATCTTGTTTATAGACGCCTGCATGCTCTAATACTTGCAGGAATACAATTCCCACTTCTTTATGAAGAATTTCTTTTACGTTGTCAGTTGAAATATTATCATACTTGTGGATAATCTCTTTTGCCCATGCTGCATGTTTTTCAATCATCTCATTTTTTGTAATGTCTTTTCCTTCCACCATATATTCGCCTAAGATGCTTAGCTCTTCCTTAAGACGGGATGGTAAGATGGCAAGTCCCATTACTTCAATCAATCCGATGTTTTCTTTCTTAATATGATGAAGTTCTTCATGAGGATGATATACACCTAGTGGATGCTCTTCTGTTGTAATATTGTTACGAAGAACCAGGTCTAGTTCAAACTCATTTCCACGTTTTCTTGCAATTGGAGTAATGGTATTATGAGCTTCTCCATTTGTGTTAGCAAAAATAAATGCTTCTTCATCGGTGTATGCTCGCCAGCTCTTTAGGATATGGTCTGCCAGCTCAACAAGTCTGTCCTTATTCTCTGCACTGATACGAACAACTGACATTGGCCACTCAACCATTCCTGCCTTGCAATCTTCAAAACCTGGAATGACAACCTGTTCAAGTATCTTTGCCTTTGCCATTGCAAACTCATAATTTCCCCCTTGAAAATGGTTATGAGTAAGGATGGAACCGCCTACAATTGGTAAGTCCGCATTGGATCCAACCATGTAATGTGGAAACTGTTCTATAAATTCAAGCTCTTTTTCAAAAGTCTCTCTTGTAATTGCCATTGGGACATGATGGCGGTCAAAAATAATACAATGCTCATTATAATAAACATAAGGTGAATATTGCATACACCAGTCCTCTCCGCCTAGGCTTAACGGAATAATTCTATGGTTCTGTCTTGCTGGATGATTTATCCTTCCGGCAAATCCTTCATTCTCCGCGCATAATAAACAAAGAGGATAACTGCTTTGTTTTGCTAATTTTGCTGCAGCAATAGCCTTTGGATCCTTTTCTGGTTTTGAAAGGTTAATGGTAATATCTAATTCTCCATATGCAGTATCTACTACCCACTTTTCGTCCTTGCAAACACGATATCTTCTTATATAATCAGAGTCTTTACTAAGCTTGTAATAATAATCGGTTGCTTCTTTTGGGCTTTTCTTATAGAGTTCCTTAAAATTATGGATAACTTCACTTGGCTTCGGCATTAATACATTCATCAGCTTTGTATCAAACAAATCTCTGTGCACAATGGAATCCTCGATGAGTTTTTGCTCAACTGCATAGTCTAGTAGTATCGTTAAGATTTCTTCTAATTCCATATGGCTTTCTGTTGCCTCTGGCTCTTTATAGTCATCCATCTGCATTACTTCTAGCAGTTGGTTGATCGTATATACTTGATCTTCTTTCTGTAACATATGGTTCATTAAGCCATAATCTACTAAGTTTCGAATTGCTAAAAATACTCTTTTCTTATCCATAATATTAACCTCATCTCATTGTTTATAATATGATTTTTGTTTTAAAACAAATATTTAGTTTTATATTACTTCATTTTTTCCCTTATGTAAAGTGAGGTCATCTTTTTATGTACAAATTTATTTGAATACAAAAATAAAAGCCCTACAACCTAGGCTTTTCCTAAATCATAAGACTTTTCTAGTGCGCCTCCAGGGGTTCGAACCCTGGACACCCTGATTAAGAGTCAGGTGCTCTACCAACTGAGCTAGAAGCGCATGTTATTAAGTTTTTGCTATTTGTTTTACGCAAGAATTATTATAAATCATAATATTTTAAAAATCAACCCCTTTCTTTATATTTTTTATTTTTTCTATAAATTCATGCTATATCCACAATCATTATATTTCCATATTTTTTATGGTCTACTTTTTTAACAAATCTTGACTGTATCCATTGAATAACGAAATAATAACCGATATAATCACTTTATAACGTATAAATAGGAGATTGCAATGTCAAAATCAATAAGAGGTAAAACGCCACGGCTCAGTAAAGTGGTCAGCAAAAAGACTGACTCAGAAAACTCAGAACAAAACGTAACTAAAGATAGCGTAACAATAAATTCAATTGTTACAGATCAGACTCCAGATAGCACCATAGAAATTGATGTATCTGCCGTAGAGGAGCATAATGACTGGAAATTCATCCCCAACAAAAGATATTTTACAGTTGTTATATATGGCTTATTATTCGTAGCCCTCGGAACATTAATCTTTATGGGAATTACCCATTGGAATGAAGTACTTACAAAAATCAGTACCGTCCTAGGTACGCTTCGTCCCTTTATTATTGCTTTCTTTATTGCCTATATCTTAAATCCGTTCGTAAAATGGATTGACTCTTTATTGAAAAGCTATGTATTTAAAGATAAATTTGTAAAAGGACGTAAAATGGTCAGTATCGGTATTTCCTATCTTGTTGTAGTCGCTTTTATTACCATTACGATTCTTTACATTACACCAGAACTAATTAATACTGCAAAAGACATTGAGAAAAACTATAGTTCAATCAATATAAAGGATATCGAGAAAGAGATTACTGCCATCGTTAATAATCTTCAGCATCGTTTCCCTGGAGTAGAGTTTGATAAAATAGGCGAAAAGATCAATGAATATATTCCTCATGTATTCACCTATGGAACCAACCTGCTCAGCAATGTATTATCTATCTCTGTCTCTATTGTAAAAACATTAATCAATATCGTGTTAGCCATCGTAATCAGCTGCTACATGTTAGCAGATAAAAATGCATTAAGCTATAATGCAAAACGAACTGTCTTTTGTCTGTTTTCAAGAGATAGCGCTACAGAATTCCTGCAAACAGTTCGTGAATGTAACTCCATCTTTAGTAAATTCATTATCGGTAAGTCCATTGATTCCTTAATCATTGGTATCATCTGTTTTGTCGTTATGAATATCTTGAAGCTGGATTATGCCATCCTATTAAGCGTAATCGTTGGTATTACTAATATGATTCCGTATTTTGGACCATTTATCGGCGCTGTGCCTGGAGTAATCATCTATCTGTTCATTAATCCAATTCAAGCTCTCATCTTCTCTATTATGATCTTTGGATTACAACAATTTGATGGATTATACCTAGGCCCTAAGATTTTAGGTGGTTCCACAGGACTTACTCCTTTATGGGTAATCTTTGGTATCACGGTGGGTGGTGCTTACTTTGGTGTATTCGGTATGTTTATCGGAGTTCCTGTAGTTGCCGTAATTGCTTATCTATTAAATAAAGCAATTAACCGTCGTCTTAATAAGAAAGGCGTTACAATTAAAGAAAATGCCTGATTAGCAGGTTAAAAAACAAAGTGTTTTGCTTGCAAAACACGACCCACCGAACGCGATCACGAAGTGATAAACTCCGTCCGTGTAAGTGCGCATCTTGGCTTTCTGGTTTCTAGAAAGCCTTTTTAATTGATAGGAGGCTTCTTGAAGAGACGTTTCCTATCAAATAAAAAAGGTGTCGCGTAAGCGACACCTTTTTTATTTATGTGTATGAGCAATAATCTTCTCTACTAATGTTTCTCTTGGAACGACCCCAACGATTTTTTCAACCACGGAACCACCCTTTAAGAAAAGGATTGTAGGGATATTCATAACTCCATAATTTCTTGCAACTTCTGGTGCATGATCCACATTGATCTTGCCGATCTTTGCTTGCTCCTGCATCTCTTCTGCTAGATTTTCTAAGATCGGTGCCATCATCTTACATGGTCCACACCAATCTGCATAAAAATCAACTACTGTTAATTTTTCAGAGTTAACTGCTTCATTTTCAAAATTTTCACCTGTAAATACAAATGCCATGATACTCCTCCTTGTCATTACTTGTTATTTGACTTGCTCTCATTGACACGAAGTAATGTGGCAACCTCATCCCAAGCTCTCTTCAAATTCAATGCTTTTCTATTTAAATCAACATTTGCATTAAACTTTCTAGAAATCTTACCTTTAATATTTGCCATGTCATTATCTCCTTATATAAGTACTATATATTATAATATTATACTTTGAACTCAATGATTACAATTTAGCCTTACAATATTCCTATTATAACACTCTTATTTTTTACGATATGCAACTAAACGATTAATTGGCGTACCTTGAGAAGAAAATTTTTCTTCATATTCCGTCATTACATTTCCTTCTACATATTCACTATTGTGAAGGTCAAACGTATGATTTTCTAAGATCCAGCCCGCTTCTACCACTTCTTCTAATGAGAAATCAAATAAAATACGGTTGTCTGTCTTGAAGATTACTCTTCCATCCTCTTTTAATACCTTATCATATCTTGCAAAGAATTGTCTTGATGTTAAACGACGTTTTGCATGGCGGTCTTTTGGCCATGGATCAGAGAAATTAAGATAAATTCTTGCTATCTCTCCCTCTGCAAATACTTCTTCTAATTCTTCTGCATCCATACGGATTAAGAATAAGTTTGGAAGCTGTAATTCATCTTGTTTTTCAATGGCACGTACTAATACGCTTGAAAACTTTTCAATTCCGATGTAATTAATCTCAGGATTTTGTGATGCAAGCGTGGAAACAAATTGTCCTTTGCCCATCCCAATTTCAATATGGATTGGATTATCATTCTTGAATACTTCGTTCCATTTTCCTCTATATTCTTTTGGTTCTTGGATAACAAATGCGCTGTCTGCGATTTTTTCTCTAGAACCCTTAACATTTCTAAGTCTCATTATAAATGCTCTCCTTTAGAATTTTTCTATCTGTTCTAACTTTATTATTGTGAAATTCTTAAGTTGCTAAACAATAAATTATACATAGTAGATTATACGGAGATACTTAGGTTACGTCAAACTTTAAATTTTTATAAACTACTAGCATTTTCCAAATAATAAAATTATAATATAACCAGTTGGAAATTTTTAGTATTTTATTGATGATTTTTGAAAAAATCTTATGTTTCTAACTAAATTTGTCGTAGATAGGATAATATGTACGTCATAATTCTATTCCTTTTTTTATGTAAAGGTGTATTATTTAGTGTGTATTTTGCACAACTACTATCGATAGGAGGTCGCATATGGAAAAGGTCATTAATGTATTGTCTGAAATCGAAGATAAGGCAACAACCATCCTCGATCGGACGCAAGATCAAAAGCAACAGCTTTATGAGCAACTTAACAAAGACCTTGCTAAACTGGACAGCGATATCAAAGCGGATACAGCATCCAAAATTGATCGCATGCAAGAGGATATGGAACAAGACATTGAAAAAGAACGCCTTGCCCTGATTTCCGACTGCCAGAAGCAGCTTGCTTCACTCCAGCAAACATTTGATAAGGACCACAATGCCCTGGTCAACAAGGTATTTGCCCAAATTATTGAAGTATAAACTTCTAATTTCTTTGAATTTTTACAATTCAGAAAGGAGGTAATCATGTCAATAAGCTTATTAAGTTATAGTGGCATCATCACAAAAGTGAAAGCTTTAGAAAGCAACCTTTTAACAGATGCCGATTATGAAAAAATAGCCAGCCTAGATACGACTTCTGACTTTGTAAATTACTTAAAAGGGAATAAAAGCTATGCTGTTGTGTTTAATAACTGCGATGAAAGCAAATTACATAGGGCACAAATTGAACAGCTGCTATCCAGCGCAATTCTTTTAGAGTTTACCAAACTATATAAGTTTGCCAATCAGGAACAGCGAAAAGGCTTATCCTTCATTTTCTTTCGTTTTGAAGTAAACATTGTAAAGTCTCTGCTACAAATGGTCTTTAATGATAAAGTAGACTTTGACCTATTACTTTTTGAAGAGTTCTTTACAAGCCACTCTGACTTAAAGGTAAAAGAATTAGCTGCTTCCAAGACAATAGATCAGTTCATTACTAACTTACAAGGAACCCAATATTATGATTTATTTAAACGTCTGCAAGCAACCAGCCATATTACTTTAAGAGATTATGAAGTACAGCTGGATATCTACTACTTCACAAAAGTATGGAAGCTTAAGGATCGTATCTTAACCGGGTCCAATCGTAAAATTGCTACCGAATTATATGGAGTGCAGTCCGACTTGCTAAATCTTATCTGGATCTATCGTTCCAAGAAATACTTCGATATTGATTCTGCCAAAATCTTAGCAAGCATTATTCCGATTCACTATAAGTTAAAGAAGGAAGAAATTAAGCTATTGGTAGAAGCCGTTTCTACCGATGATTTTTTGAAGATTATGCAATCAACCTACTACGCAAAATTAAATCAAGGCTTTCAAGACTTAACGATTGAAAGGCTCTACAACCAAAGTTATCAAACACTATATAAATCATTAAGTAGAAAATTTTCGACATCGATGGCTCCAGTCTTACGATTCATGTATGAAAAAGAATTAGAACTAGATTTATTAACCACTGCTTTGGAATGTATTCGCTATAAACTTGAACCAAGTCAGACGATGCAATATCTAAAGCACTAATAGAATTGATTAATTAATCTAGCAAGCGGGAGGTGCTAACTGTGATAGAGAAAATGCAGTTTATCAACATAACAGGTCCAAAGACAGATATCGACCGTGTGGTAAACACATATCTTAGCAAGTACGAGATCCATCTTGAAAATGCCCTAACCGAATTGTCTGGCGTTACTGATTTAAGTCCCTTTATCGAGACCAATCCCTATAAGGACGTCTTAGGAAAAGCTGGTGACTTAATTAAAAAAGTCCCTGATGATGCTACGCCTGGTGGTAACTCAATGTCTGTAGAAGAGGCAATGCAGGTAATCACAACAATGACAACAGAATTAGACAAGTTCAATAACGAAAAACGTACCCTTAAGAATGAAAGAAACCATATGAGGGAGCTGCTTCAAAAAATCGAACCATTTCGTCTATTGAATTATGACCTAAGAAAAATTCTTCATTTTCGGTTTATCAAGTTTCGATTTGGACGAATTTCACATGAGTATTTTGATAAGTTTTCAAAATACATCTATGATAATCTAAATACCGTATTTTATGAATGCTTTAACGATAAAGACTATATCTGGGGAGTATATTTCGTACCAGATTCCTCAAAGGACGAGGTAGATGCCATTTACTCATCCCTCCACTTTGAACGAATTTTCTTAAGTGACGAATATGAAGGTACCCCTGAAGAGTCCTATCAAAAGATGAATACATCACTAGATACCATCCTTGATGAAATAAAAGAAATCTATAAAAAGATTAATGAGTACATAAGCACGCATTCTGGTGAATTACTAGATGCTTATAATATATTAAATACACATTCGAAAAACTTTGATATACGTAAAATGGCTGCCATTACTAATAAGAATTCTGAAAATGCAACCTTTTATATCTTGTGCGGCTGGATGTCTGCCGATGATTGCAAGCAGTTTATCAAAGAAATCTCCAATGACTCCTTAGTATTTGTAATTACAGATGCCTCCGTTACACAAGGGACGATGAAACCGCCAACGAAGCTGAAGAACTTCTCTCTTCTTCGTCCATTCGAATTATTTGTAAAAATGTACGGATTGCCTGCCTACAATGAATTTGATCCTACACTGCTAGTTGCACTCACCTATTCCTTCCTATTTGGTGCCATGTTTGGCGACGTAGGACAGGGGTTATGCCTAGTCATAGGCGGTTTCCTTCTCTATCGCAAAAAACATATGGATATTGCAGGAATTATATCTGTAGCAGGAATCTTTTCTGTCATCTTTGGCTTTGCGTATGGATCATTCTTTGGTTTTGAAAATGTAATCAAAGGATTTTGGATGAAACCAATGGACAATGTAATGTCAATCTTAATCATCTCTGTCTGCCTTGGAGTCGTTATGATCTTAGTAGCCATTATTCTTAACATCATTAACTCCATAAGGCAAAAAGACTATGACCGATTGTTGTTTGACCAGAATGGAATTGCAGGCCTTATTTTTTACGGCGGCGGGATCGCTTGCGTTGCTACTGTTGCCCTGGGACATGTACTTCCTGCAACCATTATTATTGCCATTATCCTTGGTATTCCTTTAGTTACCATGTTTTTCAAAGAGCCTCTTACCAAATTAATTGAACATAAAAAACAAGATTTTCCTGAAGGGAAAGCAATGTTTGTAATTGAGGCAATTGTAGAACTATTTGATATACTCTTATCTTATGCTACAAATACCGTTTCTTACTTGCGTGTTGGCGCATTTGCTCTATCCCATGCAGGTATGATGAGCGTAGTATTATTGTTAGCCGGTGCTGAAGGTGGCAGCCCTAACTGGATCGTCATCATAATCGGCAATATCATTGTTGCCGGTATGGAAGGCCTGGTTGTAGGCATCCAAGTGCTTCGACTTGAATACTACGAAATCTTTGGACGTTTCTACCGTGGTACAGGAAAAGAATTCAAATCTTTTCAGCAAAGCAAATAATATAAATTACTAAGTTATTTTAAGGAGGAATTTATTATGTTAACATCATTTAAATTAGTTTTAGTTGCTGCTTTAGTATTAAGTATCATCATTCCTTTTGGTTATTTTGCAATCAGTGAAAAGAAAAAAGGGAACTTTAAAATTGCCGTTGTTTCCAATGCCGTATTATTCTTTGGAACCATTGTAATCGCTGATGTATTAATGTTCAGTGGAAAAGCATTTGCAGCTTCTGATGCCGCTGCTGTTGCTTCCTCTGCAGAAGGATGGAAATACCTTGGTGCCGCATTATCTACCGGTCTTTCTTGTATTGGTGGTGGTATTGCCGTAGCCTCTGCTGCCAGTGCAGCACTTGGAGCATTAAGCGAAGATCAAACCATCATGGGTAAAGCACTTATCTTTGTAGCTCTTGCAGAAGGTATTGCATTATATGGATTATTAATCTCTCTTGTAATGTTATTTAAATAATAAAGTAGGTGATCTGATGCAAATGTATTTAATCAGCGATAATGTTGATACATACACTGGAATGCGTCTGGCTGGAGTCGATGGCGTTGTCATCCATTCAAAGAAGCACCTAAGACAACAGCTAGAAAAGGTAATGGCAAATAAAGAAATTGGAATTGTACTGATTACAGAAAAATTAAGCAGTGAATTTCCCGACATTATAAATGAAATCAAATTAAATCGTCGATTACCATTAATCGTTGAAATACCTGACCGCCACGGAACTGGTCGAAACCCCGACTTTATTACCTCGTATGTCAGTGAAGCCATCGGTTTGAAACTATAGCGAAAGGACGTGAACTAGGACATGAAATTAGATGCAAAGCTTGATCACTTTTACAAGTCTGTGATAGACGATGCTACTACTCAAAGTGCTGAGATCCTGAAAGAATATAAAGAGCAGCTTGCCCAGATGTATGAGGATCGTAAAGCCCAAATGCTAGAGCATCAAGCTCTTACCTTAAAAAATGAAACGGATAATGTTGCTCGTGAAAAGAATAAACAGCTTTCCTCAGAAGCACTCAATATCCGCAGACAGTTAAGTGAAAAGAAAACCGAATTAAAAGACTCCCTATTTGAAGATGTCGCAGCCAAACTAGATACATTTATGGAGACACCTGCATATGATGAGTTACTTATTCGTGAGATCAAAGCTGCGAAAGACTTTGGAAAAGATGAGGAAATCATTATCTATATCAACACATCTGACGCGTCTAAAAAAGAAATGTTAGAGAAAAAAAGTGGTGCCAAGCTAACCATAAGTACAATTGATTTTAAGGGCGGCATTCGTGCCGTCATCCACGAAAAAAATATATTGATTGATAATTCCTTTGTTACCAAGCTAGCAGAAGAAAAAGAAAACTTTCAATTCTAATAAAGGAGGTTTGCTCCATTATGCAAATAACAGGTCAAATTTATGGAATAAATGGACCAGTTGTAACCATAAAAGGAAATACTGGATTTCGAATGTCAGAAATGGTTTACGTTGGACATAATCGCCTGGTTGGTGAAGTCATCGGACTAACCAAAGACCTGACAACAATTCAAGTATTTGAAGAAACAACTGGATTAAAACCAGATGAAACAGTATATGGTACTGGACAACAGATGTCTGTCCTACTAGCACCTGGCATTATCAGCAGTATCTTTGATGGTATTCAACGGCCATTAACTGAAATTTCAAAATATAATGGTGAATTCATACCAAGAGGTGTTAACGTCACAAGCCTGGATGAAACAAAAAAATGGGATGTCCACATTACTGTGAAACCAGGAGATAAAATCTATGGCGGTACCATAATCGCAGAAGTCCAGGAGACCACTGCCATCCTACATAAATCCATGGTGCCTCCTAATGTAGAGGGAACCGTTACAAAGGTGAAAAAAGATGGTGCCTATACCATTCTCGCCCCACTAGTAACCATTACAAATGCTAAGGGGGAAGAACAAGAGCTTTCCCTAATGCAACGTTGGCCAATTCGTATTCCTAGACCAACTGCCAAACGTTTCGCCGCTGACAGACCTCTTCTAACCGGACAACGTATCATCGATACACTATTCCCAATTGCAAAGGGCGGTACTGCTGCCATTCCCGGAGGTTTTGGTACAGGAAAGACAATGACCCAGCATCAGCTGGCAAAATGGTCCGATGCCGATATCATCGTCTACATAGGATGTGGCGAACGCGGAAATGAAATGACTGATGTATTGGAAGAATTCTCAAAACTAGTGGATCCAAAATCGGGAAATCCACTTTTAGACCGAACTACCCTGATTGCTAATACTTCTAATATGCCCGTAGCTGCCCGTGAAGCCAGCATTTACACTGGCATTACCTTAGCTGAGTACTATCGGGATATGGGATATCATGTTGCTATCATGGCCGACTCCACCTCTCGTTGGGCAGAGGCACTCCGTGAGTTATCCGGCCGTTTAGAAGAAATGCCGGCTGAAGAAGGATTCCCAGCATACTTGGCATCAAGACTTTCCGCCTTTTATGAACGTGCCGGCTTTATGCAAAATCTAAATGGTTCCGAAGGAAGCGTTTCCATCATTGGTGCCGTATCTCCACAAGGTGGCGACTTCTCAGAACCAGTCACTCAGAATACCAAACGTTTTGTACGCTGTTTCTGGGCACTTGATAAAGCCCTTGCCTATGCAAGACACTTTCCGGCAATCAACTGGTTAACAAGCTATTCTGAATACATTTCAGATCTTGCACCATGGTATACCAAAAATGTGGGAGCCGACTTTATACAGTTAAGAAATCAAATGATCAGCATACTGACACAGGAAAATCAGCTAAATGAGATTGTTAAGTTAATTGGCTCTGATGTCCTTCCTGATGATCAGAAATTAACCTTAGAGATTGCAAGAGTCATTCGTCTTGGTTTCGTACAACAGAATGCATTCCATCCATCTGATACTTATGTTCCAATGAACAAGCAGCTTAAGATGATGGAAATCATCATGTACCTGTATGAAAAGAGTAAGGATCTTGTAAACCAAGGTATGCCAATGCGTATTCTTCGTGAAAATGATATCTTTGAACGGATCATTTCCATCAAATATGATGTGGCAAATGATGAGTTAGACAAGTTTGATGAATATAAAAAAGCGGTGGATGACTACTATGACCATGTAATGGCCACCAACGCATAAGGAGGGATTCTTTAATGTCAATTGAATATCTAGGATTAAGTGAGATTAACGGTCCCCTTATAGTATTAGAAGGTGTTCAGGGAGCTTCTTTTGAAGAAATCGTTGAACTAACCGTTGATGGAACAGATAAAAAATTAGGACGTATCGTAGAATGCTATAAAGACAAAGCAGTTATTCAGGTCTTTGGTAATACCGATGATATGTCACTTAAGAATACACATACCAAGCTAACCGGACATCCAATGGAAATCCCATTATCTGAAGCAATCCTTGGACGTACCTTTAATGGCCTTGGACAGCCTATAGATGGCCTTGGTCCTATTGTCTCCGATGATAAACGAGATGTAAACGGACAGCCATTGAACCCTGTAGCCCGGGAATATCCTCGTAACTATATTAGAACTGGTATTTCCGCAATCGATGGACTGACAACTTTGATCCGTGGACAGAAACTTCCCATCTTCTCAGGAAATGGTCTTCCACATGACCAGCTTGCTGCACAGATTGTACGTCAGGCTTCCCTTGGTGGAGATAGTGATGAAAAATTTGCAATCGTATTTGCAGCCATGGGTGTAAAATACGATGTTGCAGAATATTTTAGACGAGCTTTCGAAGAAAGCGGTGCATCCGACCACGTTGCAATGTTTTTAAATCTTGCAAATGATCCCGTTGTAGAACGTCTGATTACTCCAAAAGTAGCATTGACTGCTGCAGAATATCTGGCCTTTGAAAAAGGAATGCATATTCTTGTAATCTTAACAGATATGACATCCTTTGCTGAAGCAATGCGTGAAGTATCCTCCTCCAAAGGCGAAATCCCATCTAGAAAAGGGTATCCTGGATATCTTTACAGTGAACTGGCAACCATTTATGAACGTGCTGGCATTGTAGCAGGAAAACCAGGCTCAGTTACACAAATTCCAATCTTAACAATGCCAAATGATGATATTACCCATCCAATTCCTGACTTGACCGGATATATTACAGAAGGACAGATTGTTCTAGAAAGAAGCTTACATCAAAAAGCCATCTATCCTCCAATCAACGTATTGCCATCCCTATCCCGTCTGATGAAAGATGGTATTGGTAAAGGCTATACAAGAGAAGACCACAACGACCTATCCAACCAGCTGTTTTCTGCATATGCCCATGTAGGCGACGCCAGAAACTTAGCAAGTGTTATTGGTGAAGATGAACTATCTGCTCTCGATAAGAAATATCTAAAATTCGGTATGCGCTTTGAGCAAGAATTTGTAGGCCAGAGCATTCATGAAAACAGAACCATTGAACAGACACTTGATCTTGGATGGGATTTGCTTTCTATACTTCCAAGAGAAGAGCTTGACCGTGTAGATACAAAGATCCTTGATCAGTACTATCATGAAGCTAAGGAAGAAACTCCTGCTTCAGAACAAGAGGCTGAAGCAGAACCCGTCGTAGATAATAAGAACTCTTAAGGAGGGCTTCTATGAATCCAAATATGTTTCCTACCAAAGGTAACCTAATCTTGGCAAAGAACTCCCTCGCCTTGGCAAAACAAGGGTTTGAACTGATGGATAAAAAACGTAATATCCTAATTCGTGAATTAATGGAGTTAATTGATGAAGCCTCAAACATTCAAAATGAAATCGATGTTACGTTCAGTACGGCATATAAGGCCCTTCAGACTGCCAATATTGAAATGGGCATAAAGAATGTGGCAGAGTTATCCCAGACTGTCCCCGTAGAAGATTCTATTTCCATTAAGTATCGCTCTATTATGGGTACTGAAATTCCACTGGTAGAATCCAAACATAGAGACGATACACCATCATATGCCTTTTTTAACACCAAGGTTTCCCTTGATCGGGCCACACAGGAGTTTAACAAGGTGAAAGAGTTAACCATCAGGCTATCCAGCATTGAAAACTCAGCATATCGATTAGCCAATAACATTAAGAAGACACAGAAACGTGCCAACGCCCTTCAAAACATTACAATCCCAATGTATACAAGCCTTACTAAAAGCATTCAGAATGCTTTGGAGGAGAAAGAACGTGAAGAATTCACTAGGTTAAAGGTAATAAAACGCATGCAGACAAAAGGATAGCAGATAGAAACCATCACAAATAATTTGTGGTGGTTTTTTTGTATAACAATTCTTACTAATTCCTCATTTTTTTATTGCTACCCTTTAAAAAATACTCTATAATTAAGATACTGCCTAACCTTGAAGCAAAAAGGTTAACCAAAGGAGTCTTTATGAAATTTAATCGAAACTATTTAAAAACTTTTATTATAATAAATTTATTGTTTGTATTGGTATTTTCTAATACTGCCTATGCAAGCAATTCTACTGTAAATAAATCCTGGCCAAAAGGGCCAAATGTAGATGCGGAAAGTGCCATCATTATGGAAGCAAGCACTGGAACCATCCTATACTCAAAGAATATTGATGAAAAACGCTATCCTGCAAGTATCACAAAGATTATGACTACATTATTAGCTGCAGAAAACTGCTCTCTTAATGAAACCGTAACCTTTACACAAGATAGCTTTTATAATATGGAATATCAAGCCACACATATCGGTGCAACGGTAGGTGAAAAGTTAACCATGGAAGATTGTCTTTATGCAGTCATGCTTGCCTCTGCCAATGAAGTATCCAACGCTGTGGCAATACATGTTGCTGGAAGTGTCAGCAACTTTACAACCATGATGAATGAACGTGCCAAAGAACTCGGTGCTACTAATACACACTTTAACAATCCAAATGGTCTTCATGAAGACAACCATTATACCACTGCACATGACATGGCATTAATCATGCAAGCTGCAATGAAAAATCAGAACTTCCGTATGGTGACTGGAACAACTCGTTATCAAATTCAGCCAACCAATAAATACAAAGAAATTCGTTACTTATCCAATCATCATCAGATGATCAATCCTACTTCTGCTCCAAAATACGGATATGAGTATGCGATTGGCGGAAAGACTGGTTATACCAGCGATGCAGGAAATACTCTTGTTACTGTGGCTAAAAAAGATGGTATTGAATTAATCTGTGTTATTTTAAAGGGGAAATCCTCTTATGTAGAAAAGAATGTCTATACAGATACAATCAGTCTGTTTAACTTCTTCTTCGAAAACTACTCTGTCTATAATGTTGGAGATACCAACTCCGTTCCAACTATAAAAGAAGATAAGCTATTTACTCGTTTCAACAGCTTCTTCAATAGTAGTGAAGCTCCAATCAGACTTAGTGGAAAGAACACTGTCGTTATACCTAATACTAAGAAAGTGGAAGACGTTGTTCAGACAGTCTCCTATTATGATAATGTAACCATTGATCCCAATACAGCTACTGTTATTGGTAAGATTACGTATACTCTCGACGAAGTAACTGTAGGTGAAAATGATATTATTTATGACACTACAAAAACAGTACCAAAGCTAGAGACAGAGACAAAAGTTGTAGAGAAAAATGGAACAACCAGTTCTCTTACTGATATCTTTAAAATTAGCAATAAGACTACCAAAAGAACTGTAATTACCTTACTATGTATTGTAGTTGTGATTATAATTGGTCTATATATTACCCTACGTGTACTTCGCTATAAGAGACGTAAAAACTATTATGCTTCTAGACGTAAGACTCGTAATGTAACAAATGTATATAAAAAGTACAAAAAAAGCTAGGCAATGATTAACATTGTCTAGCTTTTTATATTGTCCGCTTACGGTTTCTTCTCTCTTTACGTTTGATACGTAGAAGACGTTGTTTATCCCTGATTGCATTTGCCCCCTCTTCATCTACTAATTTCAGTACTTTGATTGCATAGACCTTTCCTGTTTCGGTCTTCTTCATGCGAATTTTTCCCTTCATATAGCCATGGGTTCTGCAATAAGCAAGGCAATAATAATTCTTTGTATTACTAGAAAACCATTTAATCTTCTTTGCAGCCTTCTTGCCGCAAACATAACAAACGCTTCCCTTTACATCTCTGTCTTCAATTGCCTGTTCTTTTGTATCAAATTCTCTTGAAATATATTTAGAATACGTATCAAAGACCACATAAATCTCCTCATTCTTTGTCTTCGGATTACAGAAGCTGTCAATTGAGAAGTTACGTCTTAATTCACGCTCTAAACGAATAAATACCTCTGCGGTATATCTTGCATCATGAATTGCACTATGGAATGAATTATGTTTTTCCAAATTCATATAATCCACTGCATATTCTAATGTATGTGCATTCTTTTTATCATCAAACTGTAGTGAAAATAATTTCTGTATATCATAAAAGCGAATTGGTCCCATTAATAACTCACTTAAGTTATAATATCGCAAGTTTTTTTGCAATTCTGTTAAGTCCATGGCACCCCACGTACCAAACATAAACTCTTCACCACACCAGTCAAAAAATCGTTTAATTACATCCGGAAATGGTGCAGCTAACTCTAATCTCTGACGATCAATTTGCAGAAGTTCTTGGGTATGATGATGAAGTTCGGAGTATACGGTAGGATAGATATATTCATGGAATTCGCTAATGCATTTATTATTTTCATCTACCTTAACAGCACCAATCTCTATGATTTCAAATGGTATTTCTTTTAATTCCGTACCTTTTCCATCAGGGCTTTGGTTCCATTCTAAGTCAACTATAATATAGTCCATAGAGTCTCCATTCCTAATTTTCACCTAATTTTTCATTCTTTTTTGCTACCACATAAAGTGCCTTTTGGTATTTTAAAAGTTCTTGAAGTTCCTCATTAAGTCCCTTCATTGCTGCCTCATTCTGCTCTTTTTGTTTTTCTAGAATATAATCTCTTTCTCTAGTATAGACACTAACTAACACATCTATAAATAAAAATGCAGCAATAATTACAACAAGACCGCCACATAGTACAATTAATGCACTATCTCCACACTCCCGAATACAATAGCTTTCGAAAATGATGGATGCTACAAAAAAAAGAGTAAAGAATATATTTGCTATCTTTCGTAACACGATGTCTCCTCTCTACTACCTATTCAAATTTAAAATTATTATACCACAAATGTTCCGCAAAATCAGACAAATTATTATATTGCATATTCTCCATAACAAAAAAAGAACTATAAAGCAATTTGCTTTACAGTTCCAATTTCCTGCACCTAACTGGATTCGAACCAGCGGCCTACCGCTTAGGAGGCGGTCGCTCTATCCAACTGAGCTATAGATGCATAAGTGTGTGTGGTAAGTCTAACATATTTATTATACCGATAAGTTAGCGCCAAGTCAACGTTCAGAAAAAAATACTATTCCTTTATCATCTGAATATATTCTAATGGCTCAAATCCCATTTTCTTATATAGGGCAATAGCTCTTGTATTATAATCTTCCACTTCCAGACGAATACGTTTAACTGACTCATCCTTAGTATTTTCTAAGAAGTCAAAAAACTCTCTTCCAATTCCCACGCTACGATATTGTTCAAGTACATATAGCTCCTCAATCCACCAAACCACTCCCCCTGCCTCTTGAGAAAATGTCTTGGCAAGCAGTGCATATCCAGCTACCTTACCCTCGTATTCCATAATATATGCTGCTGCGTACTCCTCACTTCTCATTAATTCCTGAAACGTAGCTTCAAAATGTTCTCCAGGAATATCATGTAACACTGCATCCGTCTTATAAAACTCACTTGCTAACTTGATGTACGTCTCTTTATCTTGCTTTGTAATCTTTCGAATCATAAGCCACCTCACGAAAATAAACTTATGTTCATTATAACAAAACATGCCTGGCAGTCAAAGGAATTTGTCTGCCAGGCATAGCTCTTGTTCTGCCTTTATTATTTTACTGTAATTGTAACAACAGATGCATCTGCTGCTACAACAGCATCCTTGCCATCCATTACCGCTGTACCATTCTCAACGCTTAAAGCCTCCTCATTTACCAATACAATATGATATGCCTTATCCGTATCTACAGTAACTGTAATCTTGTTTCCGTCCCTTACTGCCTTTGCAGTAAGTTCCACTTGATTATCAAGGCCATACACAACTGTTTCAGCCGTCTTTTGATCTTTTAATGCATAAATTCTAAGAGTACAGTTCTCTGCATAGTCATAATCTGCAACATCATTATGATCGCCAACTGCAACTATGCTGTTTTCCTTTACAAGCATAGGGATACTTAAGTAACCATGTTTCTCAGTATACCATTTTCCACCTTCATAAACATCACCAGTTAAGAAGCTTGTCCAAGTACCCTCTGGTAAATAATATTTTGCCATGCTCTGATCATTGAAGATTGGAGCAACCATAATGGAATCACCTAACATATATTGTTTATCAATATAGGACACATTAGGATCCTCTGTAAATTCAAGTACCATGCTTCTCATAGTAGGTACACCTGTCTTACTTGTCTCAATTGCATTTTTATAGAGGTAAGGCATAATGCTTGCCTTTAGTTTTGTAAAGTATCTTACAACATCAACTGCTTCCTCATCATAAGCCCAAGGCACACGGTAAGAAGTAGAACCATGTAAACGGCTGTGGGAAGATAACAATCCAAATGCTGCCCAACGTTTGTAAACATCTGCAGTAGACTGATTTTCAAATCCGCCAATATCATGGCTCCAGTAACCAAAACCAGACATTGTTAAGGATAAGCCGCCACGTAAGCTTTGTTCCATGGACTCATAATCAGACCAGCAGTCACCGCCCCAGTGTACAGGGAATTTCTGACCGCCAACTGTTGCACTTCTAGCAAATAAAACGGCATCTTTTTTGCCTTTCTTACGCTCTAATAATTCATAAACGCATTTATTATAAAGATATGTATAGTAGTTATGCATCATCTCTGGATCTGCACCATTATAATAACTTGCTTCAGTAGGAATTCTTTCACCAAAGTCAGTCTTAAAGCAATCAACACCCATATCAAGCAATACTTCCAATTTATCCTGGAACCATTTATATGCTTCTGGATTTGTAAAATCTACTATTGCCATTCCTGGCTGCCACATATCCCATTGCCATACATCGCCATTCTTACGTTTGATAAAGTATCCTTTTTCCATACCTTCTTCAAATAGCTCAGATTCTTGTCCAATATAAGAGTTAATCCATACACAAATCTTTAGACCTTTTGCTTTTAATCTGCTTAACATGCCAACTGGGTCAGGGAACACTCTGGAGTCCCAGATAAAGTTTGACCAATGGAAATCTTTCATCCAGAAGCAGTCAAAATGAAATACTCGTAAAGGAATTCCTCGCTCAAACATACCATCTACAAATTCATTTACTGTCTTTTCATCATAATTTGTTGTAAATGAAGTAGATAACCACAATCCAAATGTCCAAGGTGCTGGAAGAGATGGCTTTCCAGTAAGGTCAGTATAACGAGTCAGGACTTCCTTCATAGTAGGACCATTAAAGAAGAAGTAATCAATACTTTCTCCAACAACACTAAATTCAACCTTAGCAACATTTTCAGTTGCAACTTCAAACTCAACTTTTCCTGTATTATTGACTAAAACACCATATCCCTTATTGGATACATAAAATGGGATACTCTTATAAGAATCTTCTGTAGATGTCCCACTATCCTTATTCCAAATCTGAACACTCTGTCCATTCTTAACAAATGGGCTGAATTTTTCACCAAAACCATATAACAACTCACCAACTCCAAGGCTAAGCTGCTGTCTCATATAAGTATCATGCTCTAAGCCATCATCATAAGCGATTCCCTTCCAGTCTGTCTTCATATAAGCTAAATCACGAACTCCTGATTTAGTAATTAACTCGTCATTACGATAATAAGCCATTAACCAGTTTTTCTTTGTAATCTCAAGACGTAAAGAACCACTGCGAACAATTACCTTGTCTTTAGTCTCCTCTGCCTCAACTGCTGCATTTGGATCAATAGATAACTCAAATTCAGGAGCATTCTTAATTACACCAGCATAATGATATGCTTTTACTCGAATAACCTCTGGCATCGGAGTACTAATTTTTAATGTAATATTTGCACCACCTAAAGTATCTCCTCTATGATTAATCTTATGAGTAGGAGCACAGATTTGTACTTCATTCTCTTTCATTTTTGTAAAATACACTTCCGCAGGTGATAAACATTCTGTACCCTCTTTTTGTAACCAACATCCATTACTAAATTTCATGATAAACACCTCTCTATTATTCTAATTTTTTGTTTTAAGCAAACTGAATTTTAAATACTACCGGCAGGTCAGAAGAAACCGTCGTTGTCTGAATTTTTAGACCTTCCTCATCCATCTTCCAAACTGGATTTTCCTCAAATCCTAAGAGTTCAACTTGATTAATTATGCCATGGAACACTGCCTGATTTGGATCCTGTAATCGTTTTAAAGATGTAATCGTAACAGTTCCATCTTCAGGATAATTAAGTACTGTGGCATATAAATAGTCCTCCCGTACCGTAAATCTCATATCTTCGCTTGTATATTCTAATTTTCCATTATCTGAAAAATGGCCTTCTTTTGTTTTAGTAGGACCCTCTCCTGACTTTTTCCATACATGAGAATCAAAAAATGCTTCACCATTTATCTTAAGCCATGCACCAAGTCCTTTTAATATGCTTGCATCCTCCTCAGGAATTGAGCCATCTCCCTTTGGCCCAATGTTTAAAAGCATATTTCCATTCTTACTGACGATATCAACAAATTCTAAGATAATATCCTTCGTTGTCTTATAATCATTCTGAAGGGTATAACACCAGGAATTATGAGCCACCGATGTATCTGTCTGCCAATAAAATGGTTTTACATCCGCAAACTTACCACGTTCCATTTCAATTAAGCCAGCCCCATATGCCATTGCATCGTATTTATAGCAAATAATGACTTCCTTGTTCCATTCCACACCACGATTATAATAGTACGCTGCTAATTTCTTTAAATATGGCTTAAATGCCTCATGTTGTATCCACCAGTCAAAATACAGTGCCTTTGGCTGATACTGATCAATAATTTCGCATGTACGAACCAGCCAATCCTGCAAATATTCTTCTGTTGGATATGGTTTTGAAAACAAATCCATATTGTCAGGCTCAGGCATACTTGGCCAGTAAAAATCCCCACGAACTAATGGTTCTTTCACATCACTATCAAATTCTTTTCCATGACTCATAAAGAACCAATGCTCTGCACGATGAGAAGACGTACAAAAGATTAAATCACGGCTTTCAAACTCCCTCTTAAGCTCCCCTAAGATATCTCTCTTAGGTCCCATCTCATATGCATTAAAATGTGAGATTTCACTTTTATACATCTGGAAGCCTTCATGATGCTCTGCAACTGGAAAAACATAATTTGCTCCCGATTCCTCGATTAAGTCTGCCCACTCTTTAGGATTGAACTTTTCTGCTGTAAACATTGGAATAAAGTCTTTGTAACCAAAGTCTTTCTGTTCTCCATAAGTCTTAATATGATGTTCGTATGCTGGCATACCCTTTATGTACATATTTCTTGAATACCACTCATTACTATTCTGAGGAATACTATATAATCCCCAGTGAATAAAAATTCCAAGCTTGGCTTTTGGGAACCATGATGGAATTTGTACCTTCGTTAAGGATGCCCAATGATCTTTATACGGACCCTTCTCTATCACCTGATCAATCGTATTCAGATATTTTGTCATATCATACATGTGTTACACCCTGCCTTTCTCCAATAACATGTATTTCATCTCTCAATGTAAACAATTGTTACTGAACCTTTAAATTAGTTTAATTATAATACAAACCTATTTCATTAAAAATGGATTATACTCTTTGTGGATGTAGTTTTTTATATATTCAGTTGTTCGCATTGAACCTGGTCGCGCTAGCGACATTCTCCTGTCAGGTGAGCGTGCATCTTGGCTTTCTGTCTTTTAGAAAGCCTTTTTAGTGCATAGGACGCTTCTCGAAAAGAAGTTTATGTATAAAAAAAAGAGCCTGTGCATCTTTGCACAAGCTCTTTTACTAATCTATATTTCACTAAATCCAACGCTTCCCTGCATCCAAATAACGCCTTTAAAACGTCTTCCAACTGCAGGTTCACCCTGCAAATCTTTTCTATTTATAATAACAGGGAACATTAAATCATTACATTCTACCAACATCCAGCAGATTTCTTCTTCTGTCATTGAGTTCTTCATGGACTTACACTCAACAATATTACCAATAATGGAATAGTTATCAGATTCAGAACCAAATGGAACGAAAGAACTCTCAACGATGGAATAAAGATCCTCTGTTTTCGAACGTTTTGTAATCATGGCATACAGATCTATGTCATCAATTGTCAAACTGTCGATTGCATCCTGGTTTCCTCTTCTTGCTTCTGCTATTAACTGAGTACGATGCTTTGTCTCATACACACCATTTCCCTTTTGCTTCTCCTGCTTTTCAATTCCTAATAGGACTTTACCATCCATAGATAGTGCAGACAGATTGACATCAAGAAAATTATTTAACTTCGTACTCTTTTGGTCTACTGACATATACTCCAATACATTTTGTAAATAAAAAATAAGAGAGACTCCAATTCGTAAATCATCACACATACCTGTAAAACTTGTGCAATCTACTTTTTTATTGAATAAAATCTCTTCCCTTGTAGATAAAGTATCTCCAAGGAAATAAGGATAATAACTCTCTAATCTAAACTTACCCTCAGTATCATATTCTCCGCGTAGTGCCAAGCCCATATTATCTGCGAACTCCATTGATATTTCCGCAAATATTGCGTTTACATCTGAAAATACCATTTTATTTTGTGTTGGATTAGTCAATATATGTTCTATTAAATCATCCAGTTCTAACTGATTCTTAACATTACTAAATCCAATTGCTCTAAGATAACTATGCATAGCTTTCACCTACCCCTTTATTATTATTAACCATCTTATATTTATAGCACCTAACCTGCCGTTTGTCTATAACAATCTATATCCAGAAATACTTATAAAAATTAAATTGTCTCCAAAGTATCCTCAATAAAAAGTGTTAAACATGTTGTTAAGTCCTTTTCAACCCAGCTACTATAACGCTTCCCACTTTTATCCTGAATTAAACGTATTACCGGTCTTGTTGGACACTTCTGATTTTGTCGTAATACAATTCCTATATCCTTCTCATTGGTAATGACAAGCGTACCATTTGGATATGCAGCAACTACTTCATTAAATGCAGCAACTACACTATGCTCATAACGTACACCGCTTTGAGCAATGATATATGCAATTGCATCATGAATTTTAATTGGCTTTCCATATCTGCCATACACAAGTGTATCAAAATCATTACATAATGAAACAATCTTAATTGCAAGACTCATATGCTTCCCATCTAAACGAAATGGATATCCCTTGCTGTTAATCATTTCATGATGGGATAAAATAATATCCTTACTAGTCTTTGATAACCATGTCTCATTGGAGATCATACTATATCCATAAAGAACATGCTTTTTAATTTCTTTTTTTTCTTCATCCGTATAACTTTGCCCCGGTTCGTTTGTAATCTTGACTGTAATTCCATTATATCCGATATCATGAAGCAGACTTCCAATGGCTATATCCTTAATCCTGCTTTTTGCCACTCCCATATTTACAGCAATTAAAATGGATAGCACCGCAACATTGATGGAATGAGAATATATTCCCTCGCTTCTCTGTCTAACACCTGCAAGACAATACACTACATTTCTTTCTTGTAAAACATCATTTATTATTTCTTCTGCAATGCCACTAATATGACTTTCCTCAGTATCTGCATTATACGAGAAACGTTCTAATGTATTCTTAACATCCATTAAACATTCTTCCTTAATGGCATCTTCGCTGATACGATCATTTAGTACACCCTCAGAAATTTCATCTTTAATATAAACCGAATCTATTCCAAGACGTAGCAAGTGTTCTCTATATTCTATTTTTAATTTGCAGCCGGCAGGTAATAAAATCTTGTCACCATCACCAATTAGGTCCTTGGCAAGGATCTCATTTCCCTTGATTGCTTTTACAGATAAACTCCTCATATAACCTCCAAATTCTAGTTATATCCATACATCTATGGTATTTAATTTAATTATAGTTTTATTTCATACATTTGTATATAATTTTTTATGGTTTTAGCTTAACAATGAAAAAATCAGTATTTGTCGGCATGTGTTGTTTGTTCATAGTTTATATTTATTTATGCTTTACCTATACTTTTTTGGTAAAAAGTGGTATAATTAATTCGGTTAGAGGACAGTATGTACTTCTATGAAAGGAGCGATTATTATGGAGCTAACAAATTTAATTGCAACAGGAAAATCATCAAAAGTTTATCGTTGCGGGGACCAAGCTGTCAAAGTTTTTAACGCAGATGTTCCAAAAGTAGATGTTTTATTGGAAGCATTAAATACTGCTAGAGTAGAGGAAACCGGCCTTTCCCTTCCTGGTATTACACAAGTAACCATGATCGAGGGACAATGGGCAATCGTTATGAATTATGTAGAGGGAGAAACATTAGCATCGCTAATGGAAAAAGATCCTGAAAATATGGACAAGTACATAAATCAGATGGTTGATATTCAACTAAAGATACAAACTAAAAAGTCACCTTTACTTAATAAGCTGAAAGACAAACTTAAGAATCAAATCTTAAGCCTTTCTGAAATTAATGATATTGTTAAATATGAATTATTAACAAGACTTGATGGTATGCCTACTCATGATAAAGTTTGTCATGGCGATTTTGAACCACGTAACATTATTATAGCTGGTGATAATGCTTATCCATTAGATTGGATTCATGCTACACAAGGTAATGCCAGTGCTGATGTTGCTAGAACTTATCTTTTACTTGCTCTGCATAATATTGATACTGCTAACAAATACATGGATACATTCTGTGAAAAGACGAATACTAAAAAGCGTTATGTTCAAGAATGGCTTCCAATTGTAGCTGCTGCTCAACTTACAAAGAATAAACCTGAAGAGAAAGAATTACTTACAAGATGGATTAATGTTGTAGAGTACGAATAATATATTTTAAGTAAAAAAGGCTTGAACTAATCATGTTCAAGCCTTTTTTATTGGGCTATTACTTTTTAAATTTTAGTTAACCCGCCTTTTCTTTCTGCTTTTCAACATGTATTTTATACAAAAAGGGAAGCTACGATTTATGTAGCTTCCCTTTTTTCTAACTCTTATTTACCATAGTAAGCTTTTAAGTACATTGCCTTAATTTCGCTCATTAATGGGTATCTTGGGTTAGCACCTGTACATTGATCATCAAATGCTTGTTCTACCATTTCATCTAATGTATCTAAGAAATATTTCTCATCAACGCCATATTCAGCGATTGTCTTCTTAATACCAACTCTAGCTTTTAATTCTTCAATTGCAGTAATAAAGTTTTCAAATTTTTCTTCATCTGTATTGCCTTGAATACCTAAGAATTCAGCACATTCTACATATCTGTCTAAGCAGTGTGGGTACTCATATTGAGGGAATGTACCCATCTTAGTAGGAACACTTACTGCATTAAATCTCATAATGTCTGTAAGTAAGATTGCATTTGCAATACCATGAGGTAAGTGATGCCAAGCACCTAATTTATGTGCCATAGAGTGACAAACTCCTAAAAATGCGTTTGCGAATGCCATACCTGCCATTGTAGAAGCTGTTGCCATCTTCTCTCTAGCAATTGGATCTTTCGCACCATTCTCATATGCACTTGGTAAGTATTTAAAGATACTCTTCATAGCTTGTAATGCTAAACCATCTGTATATTCTGTTGCCATAATGGAAGCATAAGCCTCGAGAGCATGTACTAATGCATCAATACCTGAAGCACTTGTTAATCCCTTAGGCTGGTTCATCATCATATCAGCATCAATGATTGCCATCTTAGGTAATAATTCATAATCAGCTAATGGATATTTTGTACTAGTCTTTTCATCTGTGATTACAGCGAAAGGTGTAACTTCAGAACCTGTACCTGAAGAAGTAGGGATCGCAATAAAGTAAGCTTTTTCACCCATTGTAGGGAATTTATAGATACGTTTTCTGATATCCATAAATCTCATAGCCATATCTAAGAAATCAACTTCTGGATGTTCATACATAACCCACATGATCTTAGCAGCATCCATTGCGGAACCACCACCAATTGCAATGATTGTATCTGGTTCAAAGTCTCTCATTGCTTTCGTTCCTTGAAGAGCACATTCAAGTGTTGGATCTGGAGCAACATCAAAGAATGTAGTATGTTGAATACCCATTTCATCTAATTTATCAGTTACAACTTTTGTATAACCATTTTTATATAAGAAACTATCAGTTACGATAAATGCTTTCTTTTTATTCATAACGTCTTTAAGTTCTGCAAGAGCTACTGGTAAGCAGCCTTTCTTAAAGTAAACTTTTTCTGGGGCTCTAAACCAAAGCATATTTTCTCTCCTCTCAGCTACTGTCTTAATGTTAATCAAGTGTTTTACACCAACATTCTCAGAAACAGAGTTTCCGCCCCAAGAACCACAACCTAATGTTAAGGAAGGAGTTAATGCAAAGTTGTAAATATCACCGATACCACCTTGAGAGGATGGAGTATTAATTAAAATACGGCATGTTTTCATTTCATGTTCAAATTTTTCAATCTTTTCAGCACCCGTACCTACATGAATGTATAAGGAAGATGTATGGCCATAACCACCATCAGCGATTAATTGTTTTGCTTTTTCAATTGCATTGTCAAAGCTTGTAGCTTTATACATTGCTAATACAGGGGATAATTTTTCATGTGCAAACTCTTCATCAAGATCGACACTTTCAACTTCACCAATTAAGATCTTTGTAGCATCTGGAACTTCAAATCCTGCTAATTTTGCAATTGTAGCAGCCTTTTGTCCAACGATCTTAGCATTTAATGCACCATTGATTAAGATTGTTTTTCTTAATTTATCTGCTTCTTCTTTTGAGCAGATATGGCATCCTCGATCCGTAAATTCTTTTTTAACTGCATCATAAATTTTGTCACTAACGATTACAGATTGTTCTGATGCACAAATCATACCGTTATCAAATGTTTTAGAATGAATAATTGAGTTAACTGCTAATAATACATCAGCAGACTCATCAATAATTGCAGGTGTATTACCAGGACCAACGCCTAATGCAGGCTTTCCTGATGAATATGCAGCCTTAACCATTCCAGGACCGCCAGTAGCTAAGATGATATCTGCATCTTTCATAATTTCATTTGTTAAATCTAAAGAAGGAACATCGATCCATCCAATAATGCCTTTAGGTGCGCCAGCTTCAACGGCTGCATCCAAAACAACTTTTGCTGCTGCAATTGTTGAGTTTTTAGCTCTTGGATGTGGGCTAATGATAATAGCATTGCGAGTCTTTAATGCCACTAATGATTTAAAGATTGCAGTAGAAGTAGGATTTGTTGTAGGGATAACTGCTGCAATTAATCCGATAGGCTCTGCTATTTTTGTGATACCAAAAGAATTATCATGTTCGATAACACCACAAGTCTTTGTATCCTTGTAAGTGTTATAGATGTATTCAGATGCAAAATGATTTTTAATAACTTTATCTTCTACAATACCCATTCCAGTTTCTTCAACTGCCATTTTTGCTAATGGGATTCTTGCTTTGTTAGCTGCTAATGCAGCTGCTTTAAAAATTTCATCTACTTTTTCTTGAGTATATGTTGCGAAAATTCTTTGTGCTTCTTTTACTTCCTTGATTTTTGCTGTAAGCGCTTCTACGCTATCAACAATATTTGTGTCTACCACTTTTGTCTCTACTGCTTGATCTTTCTTAGCCATTTAATTATCCTCCTATTTTTAAATATTACATATATCATTCACTCTACAACTGTTAAATATTTAACAATTAGTTGTACAAATAATGTCCTTACGACTGTTTATATTGTAATCTGTTTATGTTAAATTGTCAACAACTCAACTTTATAATTTTCCCTACTGTTCTACAGAGTTATTTGTCATTTTTTAAGAAGTTTACAACCAGTTTTCTGATTTTTTTGTATATTTCAATAAGTTTTACCGTGTTTCTTACTTCAGTCATGTACATTATATACATAATTTTACCAGTTGTAATACCTTTTCTTTCCTTTACTTTGTTAAATATTTATTTATCTTTTGTGCTAATCATTTTATTCGCTTCTATTTTTTTCTATAAACTAGATTTTTTTTACTATATAATATTATAAAATAGTATTACTTTATTCTTTTTTTAACAATCTTACAAATTATTCTAATTACGTATTTAATAAAAACAGATTTGAAAAAGGAGAAAATAGAGAATAGATAGAAAAATCAACAGATCTGGCGTACCTGGTACATCCAGAGAGTAATTTATATCACATATCAAAAAAATAGCTACAATCAATTACGACTGTAGCTATTTTTATATAATATAATTACTTTATTCTTTAATTAAATCTTTGGATTTCATAGCTTGATCTAATGCTTGTACTTCTTCTTCTGCAAGTACAACAAATGCTTCACCATGAATAATCTCTTTTACATACGTATAACAGCCCTCTCGACTGCTATGCATTGAATTAATGATAAAACCGCTATTATCATCATTTAAAAGAGCTAATGCAAAGCTAAGCTTGCCTCCCATCTCTTTAAATGCATCATAGCGTACAATACCCATCTTCTGATACGTAACTTTAAATGTTTCTTCTAATTGATCTAAATGGTTCTGATGTTTCTTTAATAATTCCTTAATCATATCAACTTCTGAAAAACGAGTCTGTATTGATTCCTCAAGACTTTTTGCTTCTGATCCCTGCATAAACGCACGATATCTTTTATTTAGCTTACTATTTTTCACGAATAACACGATGACTAAAATAAATAGTATAAACACAAAACCTAATAAACCTAATAACACATAATCTGTATTGATACCCAGATTTTCAAATATGTTCATTTATTTGCCTACCTTCTTCTCTTTTTATCTTGTACTTATTCATGGATTGTTTGAAATAGCTCAATAATACGTTCTAACTCATCGCTAGAGTAATACTCTATCTCAATTTTTCCCTTGTTTTTCTGCTTCTTTGTAATAGAAACCTTGCTTCCGATAATGGTCTTCAAGTTATCTTCTATATTTTTAAGGATAATAATCTCTTGTTCGCTCAATGCTGACTTAGGTTTTTCTTTTGATGAATCTTTATTCTCAAGTAGTTTTTTTACAAGCTTTTCTGTTTCACGTACGCTCAACTTCAAATCAAATACTTGTGTAGCAACATTATACTGCTCATCTGTATCTTCAATAGAAATTAATGCTCTTGCATGTCCACTGGTAATCATATCATCAATAATCATCTGCTGTACTCTACGGTCTAATTTTAATAAGCGCATAGAATTAGCAATTGCAGCACGGCTTTTAGAAACTCTTTCCGCAAGCTCATCTTGCTTTAATTTAAACTCTGCAATAAGATTCTGATAAGCCATAGCCTCTTCAATTGGGTTTAAATCCTCACGTTGGATATTTTCTATCAACGCAATTTCTAATACCTCTTGAGGAGTATAATCCTTAATCACAACAGGAATTTCTTTAATGCCTGCTAATTTTGCTGCTCTCCAACGTCTTTCACCAGCAATAATTGAATAGTGTTTATCATGTTTTTGTACAATAAGCGGCTGAATTATTCCGAACTGTTTAATAGACTCTGCTAAGTCCATTAAAGCATCTTCATTGAACATTTTCCTAGGCTGTCCTTTATTAGGCTCAATCTTATTGATATTAACAACTGTTTCTGTCTTTTGTTCCGCGGTATCCTTAATTACCTCTTTTGTTTCTTGAATCTTATCAGGGATCATGGAATCTAAACCTTTGCCTAACCCCTTAGAAAGTCCTCTTTTAGGTGCCATTATTTATTCCCTCTTTCTATAACTTCTTGTGCTAATGAACGATATCCTTCAGCTCCTGTAGAACGAGGATCATATTCCGTAATTGGAACACCATGGCTTGGTGCTTCTGCTAATCGTACATTTCTAGGAATAATGCTTTTATAAATATTCTGATTTAAATTTTCTTTTACATTTTCAACTACTTGTAAAGATAAATTAGTTCTTGCATCATACATAGTAAATACGACACCTTCTATTTCTAGATTAGGATTTAATCTCTTCTTAACCAAGTTAATCGTATGTATTAACTGTGATAATCCCTCTAGTGCATAATATTCACACTGTATTGGCACAATTACTGTATCCGCTGTTGTCATTGCATTTACAGTCAACGTGTTTAATGATGGTGGACAGTCTATAATAATAAAATCATAATCATTACGAATAATATCCACATAGTTTTTTAGTATAAATTCCTTTTCCTCGAATCCTATTAACTCAATCTCAGCACCTGCTAGTTCTACATTTGAAGGAAGTACAGAAAGATTTTCAAGTACGTTTCTCTGGATACTTTCATATAATGTAGCCTGTCCGATCATTAGCTCATATACTGTACTTCTTAAAGAATTTTTATCGATTCCCAAACCACTGGATGTATTTCCTTGAGGATCAAGATCAATCGTTAATACTTTCTTCCCAGCTTCTGCTAATGCTGCCGATAGATTAATAGCTGTAGTAGTTTTACCAACTCCACCTTTTTGATTCGCAACTGCTATTACTCTTCCCATCTTATCACCTTTTAATTTTATTTATATTTATAGTATTTTTAATTTAATTACTGTGTCCCAAACGTAATATATTCCTACGTTTTGCTCTTTTTATTATAGCATTATATTTTTTGTATATCTACTCTTCTTTTTATATTTATAGTTTTTTAACAGTATAAATTTGTTTCACGTGAAACATATCAACTAAACTATCTTTTGTTAGTATCTCTGCCATGACTAAAACTATTCTGTAAGCATCTAATGGCTATATGTACAAACTTTTAATATCAAAAAAGATAGCATGTTTCACGTGAAACATACTATCCTTTTCTTTAATCTAAACTTACAATATTATTTTTTACAGCATAAATAGCTGCTTGTGTACGATCTGAAACTTCAAGCTTTCTAAAAATATTAGAAACATGATTTTTTACAGTCTTCTCACTAATTCCTAATTTATATCCAATTTCTTTATTAAATAATCCATGTGTTAATAATACCAACACTTCATTTTCACGATCTGTAAGAGCTGAAGATCTAGAGTCCACATAAATCTTTGCACGATCTGAATATAAATATGGCAACACAGTAGGATCTACAAACTTTTCTTGATTAATTACTGCTTTGATTGCTTTCTTTAAAATATCAGAATTAGAATCTTTTAAAGCATATCCATTAGCCCCTAAACTAAATGCCTTATTTAAATATTCTACTTCATTGTGAATCGTCAACATAAGAATTTTTATATTGGGATTGATTTTCTTTATTTCAGGAATAATATCGATACCACTTGTACCAGGCATATTGATATCTAACAATAATACTTGTCCCTCAACAAGCTGAATTGCCTTAACACATTCCTCTGCTGAACCTGCTTGTGCTACCACTGAAAACTCCTGATCTAATTCAAGTAATTGCTTAATTCCGTCCCTAACCATCCAATGGTCATCTGCAATAATAATCTTAATCGGTTTCATTTAAATTCTCCTCCTTAGTAATTACTGGAATAGAAACAGTTATCCTACAGCCTTTTTCTTGTGAATTAATCTGTAATTTACCATCCAATAAATATACTCGTTCCTGTAACATAGATAAGCCATATCCTGAAAAATCAGTACGTTCTGATACTGCCTTAGATAACTCTTGAAAATACTGATCATGTTCTAGTGCCGAGTCATTATTTATTTCATTGATTTTATTTACCACAAGTGGATTATTAAATCCCTTTCCATTGTCCTCTACAATAAGTATTATTTCATCACGCTTCACCTGTAATGTAATTAATGCCTTATTTGCATTTGAATGTTTTAAGATATTACTACAACATTCTTGAAGTATTCGATACAATGATAATTTCTGTACTGGAGTAAGTAACTGTTCAATATCTAGTTCATCCTCATCATTTACATCTATTAAAAATACGACCTCACTACTTTGTATCAATATTTGTAAATAGCGTTCAATTGAGTCCATCAATCCTAAATCATCCATAGACATTGGACGTAAATTAAATATTGTTTGTCGCAATTCTGAAATAGAATCCTTTAATACATTTGACATAACTTGTAATTCCATTTTAGTTCTAATTGCATCTATTTCTATTAACTTTTCACATAATTCTGCCTTATGAACCAGCATAGTTAAAATCTGAACAGTAGAATCATGAAGATCACGAGAGATACGTTTTCTGTCTAGTTCTAGTACATCTAATATAGAATATCGGACTTTTTCATACTTTTCGCTAGTGTACAATTGCTTATTTTTATGATTTTGCTCCATCATATACTTAGCTTGTGTTAGAGCCTCTACACGTCTGGCTGCTTCTTCTCTGGACACTTTCTGATTTCTATTAGAACTCTCCTTAGAATCCACTTGAACTGAGAAATATTCTGAAGTTCCCTTACAATTATTAACTGTATTTTCTTCTTCTATGTCCAAATCCAGTGAGTAATCTCTTACATATTCATGTATCATTTCATCCAGTATTTCTTTCATTCCCTTTTGTTCTTTTCTGCTGCTTTTATCCTCTAATTTCATATACTCCACATCCTATTATTATTATGCTTAAGAATAATCTGTTAAAAACTACAAATACTTATAAAGTATAACATATATTACTACGATACACTAAATTGATAAAATCTACAATGGCAATTGCACAAATGATGGCTACTTAATTGGAAAAAAATAATTGTAAGTATGAAATATTTACCTTATAATATAAGTAGATATGAATAAATACTTATGAAAGCGGGGTATTATTTTTGAAAAAGAAAACCCATAAGATATCGTTATTTGCAGGTATTATCGCATTATCACTATTAGCCATGGAGGCTATTAATAAATTTATATTTTTACTAAGCACAAAGAGAGAATCTTTATATAGAGAAAATACTTATTCTTATAACTGGCGTTTTGGAAAAATCTCATATAATAAAATTGGTTCTGGTTCACCCATTTTATTAATACATGATTTATCTAATCTAGGCTCTTCCTATGAGTTCAAAGATTTAGAGAAATGTCTATCTAAAACTAACACAGTATACACAATTGATTTAATCGGATGTGGGCTTTCTGATAAGCCAAAAATCACATATACAAATTATTTATATGTACAACTTATTTCTGACTTTATTAAGAATGTGGTTGGTTCAAAAACTACTGTACTCACATCTAATCGAAGCAGTTCCATCGGAATTATGGCTAGCTATATTGATCCAGCATATATTAAACAGCTAGTATTAATTAATCCAACCGATTTAAATGAACTTGCAAAATTTCCAAAGAGAAAACATAAGTTATTACAATACTTTTTTAGCATACCTATTATTGGAACATTTATCTATAATATGTGTAATACACGTTGTTGTATCAATAATAAAGTTTATAAACAATATTTATATAAACATCAGCCTATCCAACGATATCGTGAAGCATTCTTTACCTCTGCACATACACAAGGTTCTGCCTCAAAATATCTCTTTACAAGTATAAAATGTCACTACACAAATATTAATATTCTTCGTGCTCTACAGAGTATTGATAAACCAATATATATACTTGCCGGATCTGATGTACCTAATATCAAGGCTACTATTTCAGATTATGTACATTATAATCCTGATATTTCAGTTTCCTATATTGATAATTCAAAAGAAATGCCACATATAGAAAAAACAATGGAATGTATTAATCAATTATCAAGTATCTTATAATTTTCTTTAAGATATTTAAAATGTTTCATGTGAAACATTTTAAATGAGATAAACTCATAGAGCGAGCCAAAGTCTTAGTTGCCAATGGATTGTGCAAACAAGACTTTGGCTAGTTGTTTGCACAAAAAAAGGCTATCACTTTTTAAATAGTGATAGCCTTTTTTTTATTTATGACAATGAGAACACATCATTGTCTGCTTTATACTCATTGGTACATGAGGAATATTAACTTTCACGCATTCCTCACCAGATTCTATAAATCCTATCTTTTTATAAAAAGGTACGGTATCTTTTTGGGCTAAGATTTTTACTTCTTCTGCTCCTAACCGAAATGCTTTATCTACTAACATACGTACAACAAAGTCTCCATAATACTTTCCTCGTTCTTCTTTTATTACAGCGACTCTTCCAATCGAATATACTCCATGTTCGTTAATTAAACGGCCTGCTGCGACATTACATCCATGATCATTGATTAATACATGTATAGCCCCATTATCGAATGCATCATGCTCTAATTCACTTGCGATTCCTTGTTCTTTACAAAACACTTCATTTCGAATTCGAAATACTTCAGATAAATCATCCTTACTAGTTAAGAACTTTCCCTTTACCATAACCTAACCCCCTTATAATGGTTCCTTCGTAGGCTTGCCAGCACTTCTAGGATATTTCTTAGGTGTTTCAATCACCTTATCTATTTTAACAAAACAACGATTCATATCCGTCCCTGGAAGTTCAAACTCAGTAACGCTTTCTAACTTACCTCCAAGAATATGAATAGCTTTTGCTGCTGCTACTGTCTCTTCCTGTGCTGTCTGAGATTTATAGGACACAAATGCTCCTCCCTTTTTAACATATGGAAGGCAATATTCTGAAAGAGAAGATAAATTTGCAACAGCTCTAGAAACACATAAATCAAATGTTTCACGATATTCCTTCTGCTTCGCATAATCTTCTGCTCTTCCGTGAATTGCAGTGATTTTTTGTAATCCTAACTCATCAATTACTTCTTGTAAAAATAAAATACGTTTATTTAAAGAATCTAATAATACAATTTCTAACTGTGGGAATGCTATCTTTAACGGGATACCAGGAAATCCAGCACCTGTTCCTAAATCTAAAATACGATAAGCCTTGCTCATATCCATTGTCTTTACAATTGCAATGCTATCTAAAAAATGTTTATGAACAACTTCATTCCATTCAGTAATTGCAGTTAAGTTCATAACTTTATTTTTTTCTACTAACATTTCATAGTATTTATGAAATTGAGCAATCTGCTCATCACTTAATGTAATATTAAGTTCTTTTAAACCATCTAAAAATACGTTATCTTGTTCCACGGTAACTCCTTTAAGCTGCTTGCTATTTACTATGACGTAATACTTCCAAATACACTAATAGTACTGAAATATCTGCTGGACTAACACCGGAAATACGGGACGCCTGTCCTACCGAAGCTGGACGAATAGCACTTAACTTTTGTCTTGCTTCAATACGTAAGCTGTTAATCTCATCATAATTAATATCTGCAGGAATTTTTTTATTTTCAAGCTTTTTAAACTGTTCTACTTGTTTTAACTGACGTGTGATATAACCATCATATTTAATGTTAATATTTACCTGTTCAATCACATCTTCTGGAAGTTCTAAACGCTCACTATCTAATGCAGCAATATCTTCGTAAGTTAACTCTGGTCTACGAATAAGCTCTGCTAAAGTTGTTCCTGTCTTTAAAGGCTGACTTCCTAAACTTTCTAGTAATTCCTGTACTTCCCTGTTTGCACCAATTTTACACTCTTCAAGTCTTGCAATTTCAGCCTTAATCATCTCACGTTTCTTAGCTACATAAGCATAACGTTCATCGTCAATTAATCCAACTTTATGTCCGATCTCAGATAATCTTAAGTCTGCATTATCCTGACGTAGAATTAAACGGTATTCCGCTCTTGAGGTCATCATACGATATGGCTCATGAGTTTCTTTCGTTACTAAATCATCAATTAATACACCAATGTAGCCTTCAGAACGATCTAACACTACTGGATCCTTACCAAGAACCTTTAATGCAGCATTCATACCAGCCATAAGCCCTTGAGCTGCAGCCTCTTCATATCCTGAACTACCATTGAACTGGCCACCACTAAATAAGCCTTCCACTTTCTTAAACTCTAAAGAACCTTTTAATTGATTTGCATTAATACAATCATATTCAATTGCATAAGCATTACGGATAATCTTTGCATTTTCAAGTCCTGCAACACTACGATACATCGCATATTGTACATCCTCTGGTAAAGAACTGGACATACCGCCGATATACATTTCATTTGTATAGTTGCCTTCTGGCTCAATAAATACCTGGTGTCTTTCTTTATCTGCAAAACGAACTACCTTATCTTCAATAGATGGACAATATCTAGGACCAGTACCTTCAATATCTCCTGAATATAATGGAGAACGATCTAAACTTCCACGAATAATCTCATGTGTCTTCTCGTTTGTATACGTTAACCAACAAGAAATCTGATCTCTTTGTAAGTCTTCTGCTTTATTTGTAAAGGAAAATGGTACGATGTGTTCATCTCCCTTTTGCTCTTCCATCTTACTAAAATCAATGGAACGTTTATCAATTCTTGCAGGAGTTCCTGTCTTAAATCGATACATTTCAATTCCAAGTGATTTTAATGAATCTGTTAAATGTGTTGCAGCTGATAAACCATTTGGTCCGGTATAAAGACTTACGTCACCATACACACATCTTGCATTTAAATACGTTCCTGTACATAATACAACTGCCTTACAACGATAAGTTGCACCTGAAAATGTCTTAACGCCAACTACTTTTCCGTCTTCTGCTAAGATTTCAGTTACTTCACCTTGTCTTACTGTAAGGTTGTCTGTATTTTCTAATACATAGCGCATTTCTCTGCTATATTCTTGTTTATCTGCTTGTGCACGTAATGAATGCACCGCTGGTCCTTTGGACTTATTAAGCATCTTAGACTGGATAAACGTCTTATCAATATTCTTACCCATCTCTCCGCCTAATGCGTCAAGCTCACGTACTAAATGTCCTTTAGAGCTCCCCCCAACGTTTGGGTTACATGGCATCAATGCAATGCTATCCATACTAATTGTAAATATAATTGTATTTAATGACAATCTTGCACTTGCAAGTGCTGCTTCACATCCTGCATGCCCAGCACCAACAACTACTACGTCATATTCTTCATTTACATTTGGCATAACTATTCCTCTTTCCCTTTTGTACTATTTACCCATACAGAATTTTTGGAAAATAGTATTTACTAAATCTTCGCCTACTTCTTCACCAATAATCTCGCCCAGTCTTGCATATGCATTCATTAAATCAATAGTATAAAAATCTTCTGGCATGCCAGACTCAATACTATATAATACTTGTTTTGCACTTACTAAACTTTCCTCTAATGCTGTCTTATGTCGAACATTAGTAATATATACTTCATCATTAAAGCTTAACTTGCCATTAATGAACATGGACTCTACCGTCTTTTCCAACGTCTCGATATTGGTATTATTTTTTGCTGAAATAATAATTACTTCTTTATTTGTTAACTTCTTAATCTCATCTATATCAACTACTTGATTTAAATCTGATTTATTTACTAAAACGATTGCTTTGCGATCCTTAATTAACTCCATGATCTCATAATCATTCTTATCAAGTTCACGACTTCCGTCTATTACATATAACACTAAATCTGCATTATTTGCAACTTTTTTAGCTCGGTCTACACCAATTTTTTCTACAACATCTTCTGTATTTCGAATACCTGCTGTATCTATAATATTTAAGACAACACCATGTAACTGGATGGTCTCTTCTAACGTATCTCTTGTTGTTCCTGCAATATCGGTAACGATTGCTCTATCCTCTCCTACTAAATTATTTAATAAGGAAGACTTTCCTGCATTCGGTTTACCTACGATTGCAGTCTTAATGCCTTCAGATATGATCTTACCGTTATCTGCAGTTGCTAGTAAATTCTCAATACTTGCAATGGTTGTTTTCACATGTGTTGTAAGTTCATCTGTATATTCTTCTATAATAATGTGTTCTGGGTCATCTAATGCTGCCTCAATATATGCAATATCATAAATGACAGAATCTCTAATCTCTTTTACTTTCTCTAGTACAGATCCCTTTAATTGGCTTAAAGAGCTTGATAGTGCATATTCACTCTTTGCATGAATAATGTCAATTACTGCTTCGGCCTGGGATAAGTCAATTCGGCCATTTAAAAATGCACGTTTTGTAAATTCTCCTGGCTCAGCTATTCTAGCACCATATTTGATAATTGTCTGTAGTATTTTCTTGGTTACAATTACACCACCATGACAATTAATCTCAACAACATTCTCTTTTGTATACGTAGCTGGAGCCTTCATAATTGATACCATTACCTCATCAATTACTTCCTCTCCATCCTTAATAAATCCATAATGTATCGTATGTGATGGCTGCTTAGAAAGCACCTTTTTTCCGTTCTTTGAAACATAAATTCTGTCTATAATATCAAATGCCTCGTCACCACTAATACGTACAATACTTAATCCAGCATTACTGAGTGCTGTGGCAATCGCAGCTATTGTATCTGTTTTCACGTTAATTTTTCCCTTCTAAATGAAATCTTAGTTATATTTTTATCATAAAATAGAGCAAAAAAACAGTTATTTTTCTATTTTTCTTTTTCGCGAAGTGCGATTTGCACCCTTTTTTAGGACGCTTTGTTCAAAAATAGGGAGTCTTTCTCTACATCTATTATTCAACAAAACGTCCTGATATCTCTCCTGAGCCACAAAACTCTCGGCTTTCTCTGGTACCTGATATGATCTACTTTAATTAAAAAAGGACAGAAGATGGATTATTCAATGAATAATCCATCCGCCGTCCCCTTAAGTTAATCAACAACAGTATTAACAGTTTTATTTGTTTTATTCTGGTTGTTGTAGGATTTATAATGACTATTTGTCCTATTATTATGTGTTTTATAATTTTTCTTTAGAGTAATGACAACCTTACGATAAGGTTCCTCTCCTTCGCTATGAGTCTCAACGAATTTATCATATTGTAATGCAGAATGAATGATTCTACGTTCGTATGGATTCATAGGTTCAAGTACAACTTGTTTTTTCGTTCTTTTAACTTTGAATGCTAAGTTCTTTGCTAAATTCTCAAGTGTTTCTCTACGACGTTCGCGATAGTTCTCAGTGTCTAATTTAACCTTTAAGTAACTATCTTTATAATGCTTATTCACTACAGTGCTAGTTAACACTTGAAGCGAATCAAGTGTTTGACCTCGTTTACCAATAAGGACACCCATATCATCCCCTGATAAATCAATTTGCATTACTCCTTCAAGCTCATCGTAGTCAATCTCAATATTAGCCTCTACATTCATCGCTTTAAGAAGCTTTTCAAGAAAGTTTCTGGCAATCTGTTGTACATCATTTTTTACGCGTACACGAATTTTTGCAGGTTTTGCAAATAATCCTAAAATCCCATTGCTTTCTTTTTCGATAACCTCTACTTCTACATTATCACTTGTCGTTTCAAGTTTAATAAGTGCATCAGTAATCGCGTCATCTACTGTCTTTGCTGTAAAATCAACCCAATCCATCATAAACTACTTGTCTCCCTTCTCCCCATTCTTCTTGTTAAGAAGTCTAGCATTCGCGGATATACTTCCTGCTTTGTAAGATACATCGCTTCGACTGTAATCGGAAGGTTCATTCTTTTTCTTACTCGCTTTTGCTTTCTCTTCTACCGTTGGAATATCTTTAGTTCTAGCTTTAGAAACTGCTTCCATCTTTAAAGGTTCAAGTCCGGCTTTAGCTCGTTTTTTATTCTGCTTTTCAACATTTTTCTTTACTAAATCATCTATATTGATACGATCCATGTAACGATTTACAAATAATTGTTGTACAATACGGTATAAACTACCTGCAACCCAGTATAAACCAACACCGATTGGGAACATGAAACAGAATACGACTGACATTAAAGGCATTACGTAATTCATAGTTTTTAATGTTGATGCTGTAGGTGAATCTGGATTATTATCAGTTTGTGGCATCATCTTAGTTTGAATAAACTGTAAACCACCTGCTAATAATGGAACAATTGCTGCTGGAGAGATTGGTCCTGTAGACATAACACTTTCTACAACATTTAATCCTAAGAAGCTGTTCATATTATGTGCAGCTGCCTGAGTAGTCTCAAGACTAGTTCTAATTACTTGAAGCTGTTCTGGATTTTGAATTACATTACCTAATTGATCTGATAACGTTTTCCAATCTGCTGACTTTAATTGAGATAAGAACTCAACAACATTATTCTTTAATACAATATCATTCGCACTATAATTTGCCCAATTTTCAAATCCAACCTGAAGTGGCTGAGATAATTGAATATTAGCATTCTGAATTACTGTACCGATATCTGGGATACTGATAAGTTTATCAGCAAAATCAGCATATTGATTGTAGAATAAATCAACATATGCTGGAATATGGTAAACTACACGATATAATGCAAATAAAATAGGAAGGGTGATTAACATTGGTAAACATCCTGCCATTGGATTTGCACCATACTTTTGGTATAGCTCTTGAGTTTCCATTTGTTGCTTACGCATGGAAACCTCATCTTTTTTATTTTTATATTTCTTTTGAATTCTAGCTAACTCGGGAGCTAAACTAGACTGAATTTTCTGAAATTTATACTGCTTGATTGTTAACGGTAACATTAATGTATTTACGATAAATGTAAATAAGATTAACGTAATACCTGTGTTCTGAATTCCAAAGATATTAAGAAATTCAGCTAACCAGTTCAGAATAACTCCTAAAACCTTAGCAATTGGTCCAAGGATTGAGCCATTCTCTTGTGTTAAAAATATTAGCGACAATTCATTCTCCTCCTTAAAGAGTTTTTGAAGTTAAGTACCTTGAAATAGTGTTAGTTATGGCACGGGATCATATCCGCCTTTATGAAAAGGATGACATCTCAGTATTCTGCGAATCGCCAAATATGACCCTTTAAGTGCACCATACTTTTCTATCGCCTGTATGGCATATACTGAACATGTAGGTGTATATATACAGGTTGGCCGTCTCTTTAAAGGAGAAATAAATTTTCGATATATTCGAATTAAAAATAACAAAAATCGTTTGATCACGATTCAATCATCTCTTTTACAATTTTATGGATTTTTCCAACATGCAGCAAGGCACTTTCAATTTCCTTATACTGCTTGTCTTTTGCTGCAGCCCTAGCGACTACAACGATGTCATATCCAACGAAAAATTTATCTTGGTTTAGTCGATAACTCTCTCGAATTAAACGGGTCACTCTATGACGTACTACACTATTTCCTACTTTTTTACTAACAGATATTCCAATTCTATTCTTCCCTAGTCCGTTTTCGACTTTATACATAACTAGGTAGCGATTGGCATACGATATGCCATTTTTATAAACTTGAGTAAATTCCTTTGTCTTCCTTAATGATTCTGACAAAACAATATCTCCTTTACAATAGGATTTTCTCCTTAATAATAGGATTTTCTCCTATAAGCGAAGAAAAGGCCACAAACCTGCGACCTATGCTGATAAAGATTTTCTACCTTTTGCTCTTCTGCTAGCGATTACTTTTCTACCGTTTTTAGTAGCCATTCTAGCTCTGAAACCATGAACTTTAGCTCTTGATCTCTTCTTTGGTTGGAATGTCATTTTCATGCTGAAACACCTCCTTATAAACACCGACTATATATTAGTAAGCGTATCTATTCTATTCTAATAGTTTGAAATATCACGTTATATTATATTAGCATTGTCAGGTTACGTCAAGTCATTATTCAAAATTTGACCCTCCAAAACCTATATTTTTCTTACTAATTTTCGCTATATTTTCCATTTTCTCTTGTTTTTCTCATTTTTCTTGTATCTTTCGATACTGTATTACAGATTTTTTGCCTTTTCTTCTTTTCAAAATTGTTATGAATTTAACAAACTCTACAAGCCTCACATAAGTAATTTTTATAGTTATTTCTTTATATAAGAAGAAACAGCTTTTCAAATTTGCTTATGGCACTCTTTAGTTTTTACATCCAATAAAAAAATACTCCTGGTAATTGTACTACAAAACTCACAATCTGAAAATACTAAATATGATCTTGTGTATAAAGTGACATTTTTACACAGTTTTCTTAACCAAAATCAGTTTACTCACATTATTAAAAACATAGTTATCCACAAATTGTGCATAACTTGTGGATAACAGTTGAATGATTTGTGAATAGATATTTGAAACTTTGGGATAATACTAGATTTTCTCGATATTTCTCCAGATGTTCATAATTTTTATAATTAATTCACGTTTATGTGAATTTTACAGTAATAATATGTTGATAACAGCTTGATAATATGGTATAACTCTTTAGTGCGACTATTTTATCCACACTATGTACAGGATGTTTATGGTTTATCGTGAGGATAACTCACGAAAAATGTGATTATTTTTTAGCAAAACTATCGAATTTTGGCAAGATATCCACATAGTAGGGATAATAAAGATTGAAAATACAAACTAATTAGTTTAATATTATAACTAGAAAATTTTATAATTAGGGGGATTATGATGAAAAACATAATTCAAGAAAAGTGGAGTGAAATACTTGAAGCTCTAAAAGTTGAACACGCTATTTCTGATGTTTCATTTCGAACTTGGTTATTGCCATTAACAGTTTATTCTGTGGATAACGATAAGATTACGATTTTAATAGATGATGTTGTACTTGGTTCCGGTAGTATTGACTTTATAAGCCGAAAATACGGTCTTCCTTTAAAGGTAGCAATTGAGGAAGTAACGGGGCAAAGCTATGAACTTGATTTCATTTCTTCCACACAAGCAAAAAAACAAGAATCAACTAAAAATGAAACCAAAAAAGCAGAACCAGCTACAAAAAACAAGTATCCTTTTCTAAATCCACGATACACATTCGACACATTCGTTGTTGGCACCAACAATAACCTCGCTCATGCTGCATCTTTAGCAGTTGCCGAATCCCCTGCAGAAGTTTATAATCCATTATTTATCTACGGAGGTGTAGGTCTTGGAAAGACTCACTTGATGCATTCCATTGCCCATTTTATCTTGGATCATAATCCAGATAGCAAGGTTTTATATGTAACAAGCGAAACTTTCACGAATGAGTTAATTGATTCGATTCGTAACCGTAACGAAAACTCTTCAACGGCCGAATTCCGCGAAAAATATAGAAATATAGATGTTTTATTGATCGATGATATTCAATTTATTATAGGAAAAGAAAGTACCCAGGAAGAATTTTTCCATACCTTTAATACGCTTCACGAGTCAAAGAAACAAATTATTATATCTTCTGATAAACCACCAAAAGATATCGAAACTCTTGAAGAACGTTTAAGATCAAGATTCGAATGGGGCCTTACTGTTGATATTCAGCAGCCAGATTATGAAACAAGAATGGCTATTCTTAAGAAAAAAGAAGAACTTGATGGTCTTCAGATAGACGATGAAGTTATGAAGTATATTGCTACGAATATTAAAAGCAATATTCGTGAATTGGAAGGCGCAGTTACTAAGATTGTGGCTCTTTCCAGACTTAAAAACCGTGAAGTGAACGTTGAACTCGCGGAAGAAGCACTAAAAGATTTGATTTCTCCAAACAATCACAAGGATATTACCCCTGAGTTAATCATTGATATCGTTGCTGAGCACTTTGGCATTACTCCAACTGAAATCATTTCTTCTAAAAAGAGTAGAAATATTGCATTCCCTAGACAAGTAACGATGTATTTATGCAGAAAACTTACTGATGTTTCATTAAATGACATTGGTAAAAAGCTAGGAAATAGAGATCATACTACTGTTTTACACGGTATTAATAAAATAGAAAACGACATGAAAAAAGACGGCAATTTAGACAATACAATTGCTGTGTTAAGTAAGAAAATCTCTCCACAATAGTTATCAACATCTTAATGTTAATCAATTGTGGGATTGTCGTGAACAAAATTTAGCCTAAAAATCGCTTGTGAATAACTTTGAATTAACTCACATATTTTTTTTGATTTATTCACATTGTTGTTATTTGGGCTAAATCCACATTTTATCATACTTACAGGAGTTATCCACAAATTCACAGCCCCTATTACTACTGCGGCTAAAATTTATTATTATATTTATGAGAAAAACACACGAAGGGAGTTATACACATAATGAAAATCATTTGTCCAAAATCAAATTTAGTAAATGGTATCAATATTGTATTAAAAGCTGTCTCTAATAAATCAACAATGCCAATCCTGGAATGCTTAGTAATTGAAGCAACTTCAGATCATATCAAATTAATTGGTAATGACATGGAACTTGGTATTGAGACTTTAGTTTCTGGCGAAGTTATTATAGAAGGAACCGTAGCTATTAATGCAAAAGTCTTTTCAGAAATTATTCGAAAACTTCCTGATAGCGATGTTTCAATAGAAGTAGACGAAAATTATCGAGCTACAATCAAAAGTGAAAAAGCAAAATTCAATATCGCCGGGAAATCATCAGATGAATTCCCATTCCTACCTGTTATCGAAAAAACAAATCATGTGACGATTTCTGAGTTTACATTAAAAGAAGTTATCCGTCAGACAGTATTTTCCATTGCAGATAATGAAAGTAATAAAATTATGACAGGGGAATTATTTGAGATTAAAGATAATAGATTAAAAGTAGTCTCCTTAGATGGTCATAGAATTTCTATCCGTAATATTGAATTAAAAGCTTCTTACCAAGATATTAAAGTTATCGTTCCTGGTAAGACATTAAACGAAGTAAGTAAGATCTTATCAGGAGATATGGAAAAAGAAGTAAACATTTTCTTTACTGATCGCCATATCGTGTTCGAGTTTGATAATACAATGGTACTTTCCAGATTGATCGAAGGAGAGTATTATAAAATAGAGCAAATGTTATCCAGTGATTATGAAACAAAGGTTACGGTTAACAAACGAGAATTTTTAGATTGTATTGATCGTGCAACGTTACTAATCAAAGAATCTGATAAAAAACCAATTATTGTTAATATCAATGATGTGAATATGGAACTTAAGATTAATTCTTCCATTGGTTCCATGAATGAAGAAATTGACATTCGTAAAGATGGAAAAGATATCCTTATTGGATTTAATCCAAAATTCTTAATTGACGCACTTCGTGTTATTGATGATGAAGAGGTTGATATTTATTTAATCAATCCAAAAGCACCTTGTTTTATCAAGGACAAAGACGAAAGTTATATTTATTTAATTCTTCCTGTTAACTTCAATGCAGGAAACAACTAAAGATTAACTTAAACTGACATATCTCCCGATATAGTATTGGGTGATATGTTTTAGTGTATATAAACCAAATTTTTAATGTGCAGCCAATCATAAATAATATGCATGGAAATCAGGCATAATATTTGTAAAAATTGGTTAGAAGGAGTTATTATGGACATAATTAATCTTAGAGAAGAATTTATTAAATTAGGTCAGGCAATCAAAGCAGCTAATTTAGTAGGTTCTGGTGTAGAAGCTAAAATGGTCATTCAAGATGGACTTGTAAAAGTAAATGATGAAGTTGAAACTCGTCGCGGTAGAAAATTATATGATGGAGATATCGTAGAATTTGAAGGCGAGCAGGTTATGATTAAAAAATGATAGTTAAATCATTGGAATTAAGTGATTATCGTAATTATGAGAGCCTTTCTTTAAACTTCGATAAGGGAATCAATATCTTTTACGGAGATAATGCACAGGGAAAGACTAATATTCTTGAGGCTATTTATTTAGCATCTACAACCAAATCCCATCGAGGAAGCAAAGATCGTGAAATCATAAAATTACAAAAAGATGAATCACATATACGTTTACTGACCGAAAAAAATGATGTAACGCATAAGATTGATATGCATCTTAAGAAAAATAAATCAAAAGGAATTGCAATAGATGGTATCCCAATTAAGAAGTCGAGTGAACTTTTGGGATTTATTAATATTGTGTTTTTTTCTCCGGAAGATTTAAGTATAATTAAGAATGGACCAAGCGAGAGAAGAAGGTTTATTGACCTTGAATTATGCCAGCTCGATAAAGTTTATTTGTATAATTTATCAAAATATAATAAAATAGTGTCTCAGAGAAATAATTTATTAAAGCAAATCAGCTTCAATAGGTCATTGATTGATACGCTAGAGATCTGGGATGAGCAGCTTGTGGAGTGCGGCATTCAAGTAATTAGGACGCGTGAGCGTTTTATTGAACAACTGAATACAATTGTCTATGAAATACATAAGAAATTATCAGGTGGCAAAGAAGAGTTATTTGTAAAGTATGAGCCAAATGTTAATGCCGATGTGTTTCGAGATAAATTGAAAAAAGTAGTGGATCGAGATATTCAAATGAAAATGACTTCCGTTGGACCTCACAGAGATGATATCATGTTTATGATTAAAGATATCGATATTCGTCGATTTGGGTCACAGGGACAGCAACGAACATCAGCGCTATCATTAAAGCTTGCTGAGATAGAGCTGGTTAGAAGTATAATTAAAGATGAGCCAATTCTTCTGCTTGACGATGTATTGTCTGAATTAGACCGCAATCGACAAACTTATTTGTTAGATAGTATTAACAATATTCAGACGTTTGTTACATGCACGGGACTAGAAGAATTTGTAAATAAAAGAATAACTATAAATAAAACATTTCGCGTTGTTGAAGGTACGGTTGAAGAACATGACATGTAGACAACAAAACGTTTTTTATTAAATCAGGAGGATATATATGAGTGCAGGATACGGTGCAGACCAGATACAAATATTAGAAGGTTTAGAAGCTGTTCGTAAAAGACCGGGTATGTATATTGGTAGTACATCTTCAAAAGGGTTACATCACTTGGTATATGAGATTGTAGATAATTCAATCGATGAAGCATTAGCAGGATACTGTAGTGAAATTGATGTAACGATCAACGAAGATAATTCCATTACAGTTATTGATAATGGACGTGGTATTCCAGTTGGAATTAATAAAAAAGCTGGTTTACCTGCAGTTGAAGTTGTATTTACAATTCTACATGCAGGCGGAAAATTCGGCGGTGGAGGATATAAGGTATCTGGAGGACTTCATGGTGTAGGTGCTTCCGTTGTTAACGCCTTATCTGAATGGCTAGAAGTTGTTGTATGTACAGATGGAAAAATGTATACACAACGTTACGAACGCGGCAAAGTTATGTATCCTTTAAAAGAAGTAGGCGATACAGACCAAAGAGGAACTAAGGTTACTTTTAAACCTGATGCTGAAATCTTCGAAGAGACAGTTTATGATTATGATGTTTTAAAACAACGTCTTAGAGAAATGGCATTCTTAACAAAGAATATTAAGATTATTCTTAGAGATGCCCGTGATGAATCTAAAAAAGAGAGAACATTCCACTACGAAGGTGGTATTAAGGAATATGTTGCTTATTTAAATCATCACAAAGATGCTTTATATGACCATATTATTTATTGTGAAGGAAAGAAAGATGACATCTATGTTGAAGTTGCATTCCAACACAATAATTCTTATACAGAAAGCACTTATAGTTTTGTTAATAATATTACGACTCCAGAAGGTGGTACTCATTTAGCTGGTTTTAAAAATGCATTAACAAAAACATTTAATGACTATGCCCGCAGCCAGAAAATTCTGAAAGACAGCGAGCCAAATTTAAGTGGTGATGATATTCGTGAAGGACTTACAGCAATCGTAAGTATTAAGATTCCAGAACCTCAATTTGAAGGTCAGACAAAACAAAAATTAGGAAATAGTGAAGCAAGAGGAGCAGTTGACAGTGTTGTAAGTGAACAGCTTATGATCTTCCTTGAACAAAATCCTAATGTTGCAAAATTAATTGTTGAGAAAGCCGTACTTGCACAAAGAGCAAGAGATGCAGCTAGAAAAGCAAGAGAACTTACAAGAAGAAAATCAGCACTTGAAGGTATGAGTTTACCAGGTAAGCTTGCAGATTGTTCTGATAAAGATCCTAGAAATTGTGAAATTTACATCGTAGAAGGGGATTCTGCCGGTGGTAGTGCTAAGACTGCAAGAAGTCGTGCAACACAAGCAATCCTTCCTTTACGTGGTAAGATTCTTAATGTTGAGAAATCAAGACTTGATAAGATCTTAGTAAATGCCGAAATCAAAGCTATGATCACAGCGTTTGGTACAGGTATTTCTGATGATTTCGATATCAGCAAATTAAGATATCATAAAATTATTATTATGACAGATGCCGATGTTGATGGTGCCCACATTAGTACATTACTATTAACATTTTTCTATAGATTTATGCCAGACTTAATCAAAGATGGACATGTATACTTGGCACAGCCACCACTATACAAAGTGGAACGTAACAAGCAAGTAAAATACGTGTACAGTGATGATGAATTAAATAAAGTCTTAACTGAGCTTGGACGTGATGGAAATAACAAGATCCAACGTTACAAAGGTCTTGGCGAAATGGATGCAGAGCAGTTATGGGATACTACAATGGATCCAGAAAAGAGAATTTTACTTCGTGTAACAATGGATGAAGAAGCATCTTCTGAAGTTGATGTTACATTTACAACACTTATGGGTGACAAAGTTGAGCCTAGACGTGAGTTTATTGAAGCAAATGCGAAGTTTGTAAAGAACTTAGATATCTAATATAGATTTATTTTATAGAGTTATTTGAGCCTTAAGATAAATGAAAAATAATTTTTTATTGTGATTTTACAAAAATGGAGGAAATAAAATGGACGAGAATATCTTCGATAAAGTGCATGATGTGGATCTGAAGAAAACGATGGAAACATCCTATATCGATTATGCCATGTCAGTTATTGCAGCTCGTGCTTTACCAGATGTAAGAGATGGTTTAAAGCCGGTACAAAGAAGAATTTTGTATGCAATGATTGAACTTAATAATGGTCCCGATAAGCCACATCGTAAATGTGCGCGTATTGTCGGTGATACAATGGGTAAATATCACCCTCATGGTGACAGTTCCATTTATGGTGCATTAGTTAACTTAGCTCAGGATTGGTCTACAAGATATCCATTAGTAGATGGTCATGGAAACTTTGGTTCCGTCGATGGAGACGGTGCAGCTGCAATGCGTTATACAGAAGCAAGACTTAGCAAGATTTCTATGGAAATGCTTTCTGATATTAACAAAGATACAGTTGATTTTATACCAAACTTTGATGAGACAGAAAAAGAACCAGTAGTATTACCTTCAAGATATCCAAACTTATTAGTAAATGGTACAACAGGTATTGCGGTAGGTATGGCAACCAATATTCCACCTCATAACCTTAGAGAAGTAATCAATGCTGTTGTTAGAATGATTGACAATCGTATTGAAGAAGGACGCGAGACTTCAATTGAAGAATTATTAGAACTTGTAAAAGGTCCAGACTTCCCTACAGGTGCAACTATTTTAGGTCGCAGAGGAATTGAGGAAGCTTACAGAACTGGTAGAGGCAAGATTCGTGTTCGTGCAGTTACTGAAGTAGAACCTATGCCAAACGGCAAAAGTAAAATTATCGTAACTGAGTTACCATACATGGTTAACAAAGCAAGATTAATTGAAAAGATTGCTGAATTAGTTCGCGATAAGAAAATTGATGGTATTACAGAATTACGTGATGAATCAAACCGTCAAGGTATGAGAATCTGTATTGAACTTCGTAGAGATGCCAATGCCAATGTAGTTCTTAATTTATTATATAAACATACGCAGTTACAGGATACCTTTGGTGTTAATATGCTTGCGTTAGTTGATAATGAACCTAAGGTTCTTAACTTAGTTGAAATGCTTCATTACTACATTCGTCATCAAGAAGAAGTAGTAACTAGAAGAACAAAATACGATTTAAATAAAGCAGAAGAACGTGCTCACATTTTACAAGGCTTATTAAAAGCACTTGATAATATTGATGAGGTAATCAGCATTATTCGTGGATCCGCTAATGGTAACATGGCGAAGACTCGTTTAATCGAACGTTTTGACTTAACAGACGTACAGGCACAGGCTATTATTGATATGCGTTTACGTGCGTTAACAGGTTTGGAACGTGAAAAACTTGAAAATGAGTATGCTGAATTAATGGAACGTATTGCAGAATTTAAAGCAATCTTAGGTGATGAAAGCAAGCTTCTTGCTGTAATCAAAGAAGAAATCTGCATTATTCGTGATAAATATGGTGATGACCGTAGAACAAGCATTGGATACGATGAATTAGACTTCACAACAGAAGATTTAATTCCAGTTGAAGATTCTGTAATTGCTATGACTCGTATGGGTTATATCAAACGTATGACTACGGATAACTTCAAGAGCCAGAACCGTGGTGGTAAAGGTATTAAGGGTATGCAGACAATTGATGAAGACTTCATTGAAGAATTATTAATGACTACAACTCACCACTACATTATGTTCTTTACGAATAAGGGCCGTGTATATCGATTAAAAGGTTACGAAATTCCGGAAGCAGGAAGAACTGCAAGAGGAACTGCAATTATTAACTTACTTCAGTTATTACCAGAAGAAAGAATTACAGCAATCATTCCAATTCGTGAATACAAAGATGATCAGTTCTTATTTATGGCTACAAGAGAAGGTATCGTTAAGAAGACTCCTATTAAGGATTATGCTAATATCCGTAAGACTGGACTTCAAGCAATCAATCTTCGTGAAGATGATGAATTAATTGAAGTAAAATCTACAGATAATGAAAGAGATATTATCCTTGTAACCAAATATGGACAATGCATCCGTTTCAACGAGAGAGATGTAAGACCGACAGGCAGAACATCTATGGGTGTTATTGGTATGAACCTTGAACCAAATGATGAAATCGTAGGTATGCAGTTAGATTCTCAGGGAACTGATTTATTAATTGTATCCGAAAAAGGTATGGGTAAACGTACTCCTATGGGTGAGTTTACAGTACAACGTCGTGGTGGTAAGGGTGTTAAATGCTATAAGATCACTGAAAAGACAGGATATGTTGTTGGTGTAAAAGCTGTAGATGATGATAATGAAATTATGATGATTACAAATGAGGGTATCATTATTCGAATGATGGTAAACGGAATTTCTGTAATCGGACGTAACACGTCAGGTGTTAGATTAATTAATATAGATGCTGGAAAAGATATTTTTGTTGCAAGTATTGCAAAGGTAAGAGAAACTATTTCAAATGATGAAGAAGGTACAGAAGAGTTATCAGAAGATGGAACTTTAAGTACAGAGACTGAAGGAGATAGTGATCTGGATGCAATGCAGGAAGAACGTGACATTAATCGTCTTCTTCAAGCAGCTGAGTTAGACTCAGAGGATTCAGATATAGAAGAATAATAAATATAAAATAACAAGCATGTACTTTGAATACTAGTTCTTAGTATTTGCTTGTTATTTTCTTATATAAGAAAGGAAATAACATGAGGACATTACATACAGATGTGATTATTAATACAATAAAAGAAATGTGCATCCAGGCAAATCTGGAGCTTGCAAATGATGTGCAAGGTGCTTTAAAGTCTGCATTAAGTCAGGAAGAATCAGAGACAGGTAAGCAAGTGCTGAGCCAGTTAGAGAAAAATCTTGTAATTGCATCAGAAGAAAATATACCGATTTGTCAGGACACCGGTATGGCAATTGTATTTATGGAGGTAGGACAAGACGTACATATTGAAGGTCAAAATATTGAAGATGCCATTAATGAAGGAATAAGAAGAGGATATAAGGAAGGATACCTGCGTAAATCTGTAGTTAATGATCCATTAATTCGAATTAACACAAAAGATAATACACCAGGTGTAATTCATTATTCCATTATTCCAGGAGACAAAATACGTATTACAGTAGCACCAAAAGGATTTGGCAGTGAGAATATGAGTAAAGTATACATGTTAAAGCCGGCAGATGGAATCGAGGGAGTCAAGGCTGCCGTACTTGAGGCTGTATCACAAGCAGGACCGAATGCCTGTCCACCAATGATAGTAGGGGTAGGTATCGGAGGCTCTTTTGAAAAATGTACATTGTTAGCAAAGAAAGCATTAACTAGAAATTTAAATAAACCAAGTGATATACCTTATATTAAGGAATTAGAGAATGAATTGCTTGAAAAAATCAATCGACTTGGAATTGGACCGGCTGGATTGGGTGGAACAAATACTGCATTAGGTGTAAATATTGAGACATACCCAACTCATATTGCAGGGCTTCCTGTAGCAATAAATATCTGTTGTCATGTTAATCGCCATGTAGTACGAGAAATATAAAAATCAGAAAGGAGGATTAACTATAAGTAGTTATAGTTAAAATACATATGGAAAAAGAAGTTAAGACCCCGTTTACGGCAAAGGAAACAGTTTCTCTTAAGGCAGGAGATACTGTATATATATCAGGTACTATATATACGGCTAGAGATGCTGCGCATAAACGAATGTTTGAAGGTTATAATAAGGGAGAACAATTACCATTTGATATAGAAAACTCAATTATCTATTATCTAGGACCATCACCAGCAAGAGAAGGGCAGGTAATTGGAAGTGCAGGACCAACTACAAGCAGCAGGATGGATAAGTATACTCCTCTGCTATTAGATCAGGGATTAAGTGGAATGATTGGAAAAGGCAAACGCAGTAAAGAAGTAATTGATTCAATTGTTAAGAATAAGGCGGTATATTTCGCAGCAGTAGGTGGAGCAGGCGCATTGTTAAGTAAATGTATTGTTGCATCTGAGGTGATTGCGTATGATGATCTGGGCACTGAAGCAATACGAAAACTAACAGTATCAAAGTTACCTGTTATTGTAGTAATCGATTCTAAAGGTAACAATTTATATGAAACAGCGCCAAAAAAATACAAGAAATAGAGCCTTGTTCCTAGTATATTAAGTACAATTTAGACTCAATATTTTGTATTGTTTTAAAATTTTTTAAAATTGTTTGTAAAAAGTGTTGACAAACTGTTTATTCCCTGGTAGAATAGGTCTTGCGTTTGACGCATAACTAAATACGAACTTCAAGTTCAGTACGGAGAAATACTCAAGTGGCTGAAGAGGTGCCCCTGCTAAGGGTATAGGTCGTTTACGCGGCGCGAGGGTTCAAATCCCTCTTTCTCCGTTGCCAATTGGCTAACGAAACTTGAAAAAAATATTTAGAAAAAAGTACTTGACAGTACGAACGAGACATGGTAGAATGTATCTTGTCGCTGTCACGGACAAGAAGTGAAAACGACGCATTAGAACATTGATAACTGAACAGTGAAACAACCCTGAAAATTCTAAAAAATAAGTCTTTCAAGACTTTAAAAATTGAATTTCAGATTTTGAACGTTTCTTTAT
>JAUNJY010000072.1 GCA_030535455.1 bacterium | reverse complement strand
GTTCAGTTATCAATGTTCTGTTTGTCGTTCTTGTCGAAGCGACTTGTTTAGTATAACAAAGGGAATTCTATCTGTCAACACGTTTTTTCATGTTTTCTCGAATATTTTTTAAAGTATTCGAATATTCACAGATATGTCCTTGTATTACTCTTATTGTATGTACAAATTTAATTCCTATTCTATATTCATAATATTATTTCCATCATTGTGTGAAACAACAAGAGAGATCATCCTTTGTTGTTTCACACAATGACTGATCTCCCTTACTTTTTCTTATACAATATCTGTCTTTAAACCATCAATAATATTTTCTTTTCTAACCTTTCTTGAAGAATAGAACATTGCGGATCCCACAATTGCAAACACCAATACAAAAGTGCCTAGATAAATATACGCCGGAAGCATAAATCCTATTTCAAAACGATCTGTTACAAACATATAGATCAGATAGGAAGCCCCTATGCTTACGGGAACTCCATATGCTAGTGCCTTTACTCCATAAAGCATGCTTTCGAACATAATCATTCGGTGGAATTTCTTTGGTGTCATACCTACCGATTTCAACATGGCAAACTCACTTCTTCGAAGGGCAATGCTTGTAGAAATCGTATTACACATATTGGCACAGCAAATCAGTGACATTAAGATAATAAATCCATACGAAAAGATGGACACGGCATAGACTAACTGACGACCGCTTTGTTCATCTGCCTTTACATCATAGATTTCATAAGAAGATTCTAGAATTTCATTTTTCGCTAAGACATTCTCAATATCCCTAACTATACTCTGGTCTGTTGCTGACTTCAGATAAATTCCCTTTCTAACCGGTATCTCCATCTTCGATTGTTCTATAATCTGTTCTTTTACATGGTTGAATGTACTTTCAGAGACAATAAAATAGATTGTACTGGCATAGCTTTCCCCATAAGAAACAATGCCAATTGGAAGGATTTCTGTAGTAGCAGCCACTTGCATTGTAATAGAGAATGCAGTTTCATCTGGATCTCCTGTCTGAAACGGATCATTTTCTACTACAAACTGATCACCTGCAGATAATGTAATAGGAACTACGTTATCAATGGAATAATTTCTTCTTAGCTGCTGCTTATTGATTAGGATACCTTCATTCTTACTTCTATCCTTGGACATTGTAATTCCTGCTGCCTTACAGTATGCTGTAAAGCTTTCATCATCCATTGCATAAAGCATAAAGTATGGAGTTTGTTCATAGTCTTCGGGTAGCAGTCCTGACTCAATATCCTCATTGACATATGCCTTCACTTCATCTGATACATAGTTTTTTCCGTCTTTAATACTAACACCTAAACGGTTGACCCTTGTTACCTGAGAAGTAGAAGCCAGTTCTTTTAAATCACTTGCCACTTTCTGGTCCTGACTTGCATCTTTACCCTCGATAAATACCCTTGCATCATAGTTCGACGTAACTACACCTTCTGTATAAGCACCTGCTGTATAATAGATAAATGCAGAAACCGTAATAAATAACACTACACTGATAAATAAGGAAAAGATAATGGAACGGTAACGTTTCTTATTACGTTTCATATTCTTTAAGGCAAGCTCGCCTTCAAATCCAAAAAGCAGACGATTGAGTCTTGATGTCTTTACTTTCTTTTTCGTAATCTTAATGTCCCTGCTCTGTCTAATTGCCTCAATTGGTGAAATTCTAGAAGCACGGATTGCTGGAATATAGGCAGAGATTAGAATTGTAATGATTGCTACCACTACACTAAGAACTAATGTCTTTATGGATACCTGCAATGTTAATGGAACTGTCAGGCTCGAACCGCTTAATAACATCTTGCCTACAATCTTAAATGCAACTGACATTCCAAAAATACCGGATACGATCCCTACAGGAATACCAATCACGCCATAAACAAATGCTTCAAAAAATACTGTATTTCTTTTCTGTCTCTTGGTTGCACCCACACTAGACAGCATCCCTAATTGCTTGCTTCGTTCTGAAATGGAAATAGCAAAGCTGTTGTAAATCAGTGTAATGGATCCCACCATAATGATTGCGATTAATAACACATACATTACTTGAATAAACTTTGTAAGTCCTTTATCCGGGGTAACCCCTTCATAATAAAGCACTCCCTGGTTTACTTCCGTATTGCTGATATCACTAATAATAAGATCTTCTTCGTTTGCATCTGCATATGGCTTTTCTAAGCCCAGACGAAGGGCATCTTTTACTGCATCTTTATAAATGCTATTAGTTACGTTGTTATAATACACAAAGCCATTTACCTTTGTATCTGCCATCACTGAGTCTGCTTCCATATAGGTAAATGCTGAATAACCTGGAGCACTGCTGCTCTCCAAATATAATTCGGGTCTATGAATGATACCTACTACCTGATACGTCTTTTTTACTCCAGTAGGTCGTAATTCCTCGGTTGCTGTTGCAATATGCTGCTTATCATTTTCATCATAATAAGAAAGCTCCACCTCTTTGCCTAAATAAAAGCTGTTCTCTTTTAATGGCTCTGTTAAGGATAACCCATTCTGTTCTGCTGCTTTGGGATCCGTAATACCTTTGATATATCGTTCTCCTAATTCATAAGTAACGGTATCCCCAATCTTTATGTTACTCTGGCCATCTTCAAGCATTTCTCTGCTGATGACAATCTCAGTTTCATTCTGAGGAAAACGGCCTTCTTCTAATGTAAGAGGAAGATTTGTAAATGCAGTTTCATTTACTGCCTGAATATAGACATAAGGCTTCTTTTCATTTTTTGAACCAGTAAGTGCTGAATAGCCAATTGTCTGGATCATAAATGTCTGGCCTGGCTCCTCTTCCGCTACAAACTCATTAAATTTGTCTGCTGCAATATCCTTATACTGCACATGCCATTTTCCATCACTTTGATACATGACCTCACACATCCAGTCCATACCCGACTGTATTCCGGTAGTTACTGCAGTTAACATGGCAACACTGATAATAATGCCGATAATCGTAACGATAGTCCTTGTCTTATTCTTTCGTATATGCTTTAGGGTAAGCTTGTTCATGATATTCATCTTAGTACACCCCCACACCACGGTTTCTGATTACTTCATCTTTGGCAATTCTGCCGTCTTCAATGGTAATCACGCGGTCTGCCTGAAGGGCAATACTTTCATCATGGGTAATTACGATCAATGTCTCTTTGTATATTTCATTAGCCACCTTAAGCAGTTCCATAATTTCTGTACCAGTCTTACGGTCTAAGTTACCGGTTGGCTCATCTGCCATTATGATCGCCGGATTGGTAATCATGGCCCTGCCAATAGATACTCTCTGCTGCTGCCCTCCGGACAGCTGGTTTGGTAAATGGTCAAGTCTCTTTTCTAACCCTAAGGTCTCAATAACCTGATCAAACTGTTTCTTGTTTACCTTACGGTTATCCAATAATAGGGGTAACGTAATATTCTCTGTCACATCCAGTACTGGAATCAGGTTATAAAACTGATAGATCAGTCCAATCTGACGTCGTCGAAAGATTGCAAGCTTTGTCTCATTTAAATTATAAATGTCTGTATTATCAATATATACTTTTCCGCTTGTTGGACGATCGACCCCGCCTAATAAATGTAATAATGTTGACTTACCGGATCCTGATGGTCCAATGATTGCTACAAACTCGCCTTTATTTACTGAGAATGAAACGTTGTCCAGCGCCTTTACTGCGGTTTCGCCTTGGCCGTATACTTTGCATAGATTTTCTACTCTTAAAATTTCCATATTGCCTCCCTATTCGTTCCTGTTTTTTTAACTTGTATTTAGTGTAGCACGGCAACATGACTGTTAAGTGACTCCTATTGTGACAAAATCGTCACTTAACCTTAACGGTAGAATTTAAGTCTGAATGTAGTACCGACTCCCGGCTCACTCTCCACTTCGATGACACCCTTTTGCTCTGTCACAATGCTCTTTGATAATGCTAGTCCAATTCCTACACTATCGATACTTGCATTTTTTCCACGGTAAAAACGTTCAAAAATATGAGGTAAGTCCTCTTTTGCAATACCAACTCCTGTATCCTCAATCACGATGCTGGTATACAGATGGTTATCTGAATAAGAAATTCGGATGGTTCCGCCAGGGCCCGTATGTTCCATACAATTCTTTACAATATTGCTGATGGCCTCCAACGTCCATGCTATGTCGCAGTCAAATTCTAGTGCTTCCTCTCCTTCAATGACCAACATTTGATCCTGAATATCCATCTGTACTAAGAAGCTGCTGCATGCCTTCTTAATCAGCTGCTGGATTTTTACTGTTTCCCTCTTAAACACAACACTTCCTGCATCTAACTTGGAAATCTTTAATAGTGACTCAATCAGCCATCGCATCCGTTCCAGACTATTTAATATGTTTCTTGTAAACTGCTTTCGCTTTTGTTCCGATAAGTCCTGCTGCTCTAATAAATCTGCCATCACCGTAATCGACGTCAGTGGTGTCCTTAACTGATGGGAAATATCAGAAATAGCATTTGCCAGGAAAATCTTATCTTTCCTTAGAAGCTCCTTTTGATGAAGCAAGGTCAGGCAAAGCTTATATAATTGATTTTTTAATATACTAAGCTCTCCCTCTCTGTTATCTAACAGGTCCAGACTCTCTTCTCCATATTGAAAGTCTGAAATATATTCGGTTAACTTCTTAATCTGCGCATACCTTCTTCTTGTTGCAATTATATTTACCAGTATTATGGCTGCTGCAGTAAGGACTAAGCACCAGGTCGGTGATACAATCTCCATAGACAGGAAAATCACACCAAGAATAAGGACGCTTCCCTGTAACAGCACGGTAATTAAAAACTCTTTATTCTTTAACATATTATTGTTTCTCCATAATGTAGCCCAGTCCTCTGACCGTCTTAATTACTGTCGGATTTTGTGGGTCGTCCTCTAATTTTTCACGTAACCGCTTGATATACACCGTTAACGTATTGTCATTTACAAAGTCACCTGTCACATCCCATATCCCCTCTAATAGCTGGTTACGAGACAATACTTTCCCTAAGTTCTTGATAAATACAAGCAGCAAGCGATACTCCATAGCTGTAAGGATTACCTCCTGTCTGTCTTTATAAACCTTAGCTTCATTAATCAGAATTTCAATAGACCCAATAGAGACTTTGTTTTCTGCCTGGGCACTCTTACCGTAACGTCGTAATACCGATTTAATTCTTGAAATCAGCTCACGGATGCGAAATGGCTTGGTAATATAGTCATCTGCTCCCATATCCAGTCCCATGACCACATTTCCCTCATCGTCAATAGCTGTCAAAAATATTACTGGCACATCTCCCTTTTGCTTTGCTTCCTTACATATTTCATAGCCGGTTCCATCCGGAAGGGTTAGGTCTAATAAATAGAAGTCGAATGAAGTCGCCTTCATCTTCTCCTTTGCCTCCGCAATGGAACTTGCAATCGTTGTTGTAAATCCTTCCTGTTCCAAGGAATATTCAATCCCTGCTGCAATGACAGCATCATCTTCTACGATTAATAGTTTCATTCTAATCTCCTTTATTTTTACAAAATATTTGCAATCTTGATATATTTTTACATTATGTTATACTTTTTTATATTACACTCTAATGGATGGTGAACAACTATGAGTATTATTTTATCAGCTTCAAACCTAACAAAAATCTTCCGTCATGAAGATCAAGATATAATGGCAGTCAACAACGTTTCCCTTGGCTTTGAAGAAAATACGTTTACTGCGATTATTGGCCGCAGTGGTTCCGGGAAAACAACGTTACTGCACCTTCTTAGCTCATTGACAAAGCCTTCAAGCGGAGAAGTCTTTCTTCATGGGCAAAAGATTTCTTGTCTAACTGATAGCGAACTCTCTGCCTTAAGGCGGAACCATATTGGCTTTGTCTTTCAAAAATACATGCTGTTAAATGAATTTACAATCTATGAAAATATCACTCTCCCCTGTATTATTGACAAGCATCCAATCGATAAAGCCTACATCGATGACTTATTACATACCCTTGGATTATGGGAACAGCGTAACTTCTATCCCAAACAACTATCCGGCGGACAAGTGCAGCGTGCTTCAATTGCACGCTCCCTTGCTACAAAACCTACCATTATCTTTGCCGATGAACCGACCGGACAATTAGACCGAAAGTCTTCCATGGAAGTATTGGATCTTTTGCTTCTCTCCGGCCGAAAATATAATATGACCATTATCTTGGTTACCCATGATTTAAAACTGGCCCAAATGGCGGATCGGATCGTTTATCTAAGCAATGGACAGCTCCGAAAGGAATGGGAGGATTAATATGAATTCACTCTTTAAATCCTTTACATTAAAAAGTATATATCGAAGACGAAAGGATTGGGGGCTTCGTTTTCTTTTATGTTTGTGTTCGGTTACTTGCATCCATTTAATTACTGCCGTATATTCTATCATAGAAAATACGGAATATGAAGATTTAAAAAAAACATATGGTAGCTGGAACTTCTCCGTTTACCAGACTACCAGTAAAACAAGAGACTTGTTAAATCAAAATATTCTGATTGATAAAATTGGCACCATGACCATTTATGGTACGATCAATTCAGATTCCACTGAAGAAGCCAATTATATTGGTTCCTTAGATGACATAGGCATGGACATGACCGGACTTACATTTGAAGCCGGAGCTGCTCCCAAGGCAAATAATGAAATCGCGCTGGAAAAAAACCTGTTATTGAAATTAGGGTTTGATTACACGATTGGATCACCTATAACGGTAACCTATACCAACACTCTTGGAGAGACCGAGCGAATTAGCTATATCTTATGTGGAATTGTAAACTCGTATCATAATACCTATTTAAAGCAAGGCCCCCTGGTTACTGCATTTGTCAGTAATTCCTTTGACTCATCCATTAAATATACGGAGTACATCAATACGTTTATTAAGTTAAAAAAGGACTACCACTCCCAGACCATTATGAACGAAATTAAAGCCGGTGCCCTGACACAGCAATCTTCTACAGATGAACAATGGTACTATAACTCCTATATTGAGAACTCAATGGACCTGTCATATCAGCCAATTATGTATCTGCTTGCAGCCTCACTGCTATTGATTGTTGCTTTGTATCACTCGTTTTTGTTTTATTTTAGTGAACGTCATCATACACTGAAAAGCTCTCAGCTTATGGGTATGAATAATAGGATGATTTTTCGAATTCATTTACAAGAAAGTCTGTTCTGCATCATTAGCTCGTTTCTTGGTGGAAGCGCTCTTGCCGCCATGATTATGCCGATTTACTGTGGAGTCCTGACCCTCCTTCAAATTAAGGTTTACCTGACTATTAATTATACCCTGGTTGGCTATTCCATCTTCTTTTCACTGGCCACTCTGATTTTAGGCGTACTTGCACCATGTCTGTATGCTTCATTTACCGTTGGCAAGCTTCCAAAGCTAACACTGCCTGCGCAATGTAAATCATGTGAACCTAAAATTCATAAGAGCAACACATTTATTCTATATCGATTAGTCAATGTCTATAAGTTCAAGACTCTGTATTTCTTGCTATGTAATATGTTCACGATTTTATTGCTTTGCATACTTGGAGTCTTATCAAACTATATTTTAAAAAATATACTGTATATACATACGGACCAAATTATTGATTATACCATAGGAGCATCTCCGTTTTTATCGGGTACTTCCAACAAGGAGGAGCTGATTTCTTGTAACTCGCTTGAGAAGATTTCTCAACTGGATGAAGTTCAAAATATAATTAAGTACCGATATGCCCTGACCGATTCACTTACCATAATTCAGCTTCCTGAACAAGAAGGATACAATTATGATAAAGTTACACAGACAAGGCAGACACTAAGCAAATATCATGTATTTACAGAGCTGGACAAAGATCCAGGCAATAGTTGTATTCTCTATGTTCCAAACCAGGTTAGTTCCTCTGATCCAAATGATTTATTAGAAACACTCCCGCATATTGGGGATACCATAACCTTTCGCTATCTTACTGATACATATAATCTCAAGGTTGTTGGCATTCTAGATGAAACGGAGTTTAAGACACTGACCAATAGTGAAGCTTGTAATGTTCCTTGTATCTTTGCTGACTTTGATACATTCAACCGTATTACCAACTCCTCTGAATATAGCTGCTATAACTATTCCTCCATTATTTATAACGATATTACCGATCCCTCTGTAACCACCAACATTATAGACAGCATACTCTTTTCAGAGTCCCGTATAACTACCAGTCATTTAAATACAAAAAATACTACAAATGTAACGCTTCTTCGTAGAAAACTGACGCTGCAAGTACTCTTTGCCTTATTTGCTATTCTGCTCTCTGTGGCATTCCAAGACAGCCAGCGTTCTATTGTAGAAGATTACCTGGAGCACCATGTTCATGTGCTTTGGTATTTAGGGCTTTCAAAAAAAGAAATCATAAAGCTGTATGTAAAATTCTACTTTTACTTAATTAGCGTTTCATTTACTATTGCCCTGATTTTTACTACATTATACTTCGTATTGCTGTATAACCCGGGCGCTGTTCCACTGCCATTTACACTTAACCTTTTACTCTCCAGGCCAAGATGTATTTACTTTGGTGGCTTGTACATTCTTTGCTATCTTATACTGTATTTTCTTAAATCATACAAATACATACATAAGATGATAAATAGTTTTTAATTCTTACATAAAATCTTTCTGCATGTAAGAATTATGTAAGAATTAGTAGTTATACTTTAAGTAAAGGTTGATACGTAAGCGATAGAACCTACCGTATTCTGAGGGGAGTTACAGATAAGTTCTACTCCTTAATATTCATCCTATATAGCAGGTCGCTATATTAATTACATAATCCTTTTCGGATTTTCTACTCCATTAAAAGGACTGCTCTAGCCAAGCAGTCCTTTTTTTGACGATTTTATTTACACTTCAAATTGATATTTTTGTCGCATATTGTTACAATAGCTAAAGAAAATGGTCTATCAAATGACTATAGGAAAGAAGGATTTCATGAATAAACTATTAATCGTTGAAGATAATCATGCGCTGCTACAAAGCTTATGCCAACTGTTAGAAGCAAATAATTATGAGTGTGTTACCGCATGCAGCGTATCTGAAGCAACCTCAATCTTACATAGAAACAATGATTTTGACTTATATTTATTAGATTTAAATTTACCAGATGGAAATGGGCTGGATGTCTGTAAGATTATTCGTCGTTCTAATCATACTCCTATCATCTTTCTTACAGCTACCAATTCAGAAGATATGATTATTACAGCACTTCAATCAGGTGCTGATGACTATATTACCAAGCCGTTTCGTATGGGAGAACTGACTGCTCGTATCCAAGCCCTCTTACGCCGAAGCCAGCTTTACCAGACAAGCCAGCTGATTTACACTGCTGATTTGGTACTTGATCTTGAAAGCAAAACGGTCCTTAGAAATAATACTCCGATTAACTTGCGTCCGACGGAGTTCGAAATCTTAAGTCAGCTTGTGCAAGCAGATACCCGTATCGTACATAGAAATATCTTATTAGAGAATATTTGGGATGCCAACAATAACTTCGTAGATGAAAACACACTATCCGTCCACGTTAGCAGACTGAGAAATAATTTAGGCACCTACAACAATGCACGTTATTTTGAAACCATTTGGGGCATAGGCTACCGTTGGATTCATAAAATCATCTATTAAGAGGAGTAATAATATGTTCAATTACAAAAGAAGAGTCTTACTATCCTTTCTTGCCTGTACTATAGTGATTTGTCTTTCTCAGACAGTGGCCTTTATCACCTACAGTAAAAGTACAATGCATAACTTTATCTGCCAGATAGGCATAATCTATGAAGAATGCCCTGAAAAGGCCGGCAAAATCATTAACCAGTTGCATCAGTATCAAAATATTGATCAATCTCAAGCATATGCCAAAGGAAAAGAGGCCTTTGCTGCCTTTGGTTATGGTGAGGAAGGCATGAACTACATTAAAGCAAGTAACACAGCTTCCTATTATTATGTTTCTTTAATCTTTGTAATCATAATCTGCCTTACCTTGCTTGGAATATATACCAGACGGCCCGCAACTAAGGTCATAACAATCATTTATGACTTAATACATAATATAGAGTATTCCATGAATACCCTTCCCATCCAGTTAGAGACAACCATTACCAACATTCCTGTGATTAATGAGCTAAACTCACAGATTATTTCCTTAGTTGGACAGCTCAATCATCAAATAGAATTATTGAAACGTGCTCAGGCAGATCGTACCGTGTTTATCGAAAATATTTCCCATCAGATTAAGACACCGCTTACTTGCATTTCCCTTGATTTAGAGTTACTGTCTAACCTTAACACGACGGATAAGCTCTCTGTTTATACTGACTCATGCTACACACAGATTGACCATATTGAAGCTCTGATCAACCGCCTTTTAAAAATCGGAAAACTAGAATCCGGCAAGATTAATTATGAGTTTTTAGAACATAATCTACTAGATACCATCAATGTGCTCTGTAGTTCATTAGAAGAAAAGTACTCCACGAAAAAAATTACACTCTCTTATGATCCCGACGACAGCTATATCTTTAGCTATGATATTGTCTGGCTATATGAGGCTCTTAACAACATCGCACATAACTGTTATCTATATTCATATGATAATCAAGGAATTGAGCTAGAGCTTACCAAATATGACAGCTATATTAAGATTATATTACGGGATCATGGCATCGGTATTTCGACAAAAGACCTTCCTAATATCTTTGACCGTTTCTATCGTTCCGATCAGACAAAGAATCAGGAAGGCTTTGGCATTGGGCTGAACTTAGCAAAACTTGTAATTGAGGGACACCATGGCAGCATATTTGCACAATCTGATAACCGGTCTACTCAATTTGTCATTCACTTACCACTGATTATTTCTTAAACATATTTAGCTCCTCATCATATTTCCGTTTAGTAATCAGATAAAAGACTGTCTGCGAAGCAAGATATGCTAAGATCACCTTACCGGTCGTCTGCATAAACTGTGAAAGAATATCGCTGCCTCCAAACAGATTTGTCAGATAATAAATAATGCATGTGCCTGCAAAGGCACCGAAGATAACAGGTAGGAAGTAAATGAGCTGCAGCTCTTTACGGGTTACCTGTTTTCTTTCTTTTGTAGTAATACCAATTCCAACTAGCTTCTGGTACATCTCTTTTGTCTTACCTAACTCTCCCATCTGCCTTAAGTAAAGTACTGCTCCACCAGAAATAAAGAACAGCATTGCCAGAACAATGCTGACAAATAAAAAGGTACTATAAGACTTTTTTAACATCTCGTATTGCTCAATCATGGAGTTGACCGGCAAATCTTTTGCTGTACAGTATTGTGATAGTTCCTCTACGATTGGTTTTGTCTTTTTCCATTCTTCATAAGAAATTAAATGATAGATACCACTCCTTGTTTTCTTGTTCTCCTCATAAATACTCTTATACTCAGCGTCATTTACAATAAATACAGAAGCACTTGGAAATGTCTTTGAGACAAAGCTGTCGTCATGTGCTGCGTAGGCAACCTGTAATGTATAACTTTTACTTTCTCCATAGAGGGTAACCGTACTTCCTGCATCCATTCCATTATTTCCTGGAATCCAATCTACCCCTAAGTTCGCACATTCCCCTTGTCTTAACGCTATGTTTTTTCCTGTCTTACTATTGTAATCCTGCAATGAGACAATAGGGATAGCGTTCTCTAAGCGTTGGTCCTTATCTATGGTACTCAAGTATACAAATGGAATTTCTCTTTTTTCTTTTATCTTCTCTTTCTCCAAGATATCACTGAGTGCAGAGGAGCAAATCTGATTCTCTCTTACGGTCTCAACATATTCCACTGAATTTGGCTCCATCATGGCAATTTCTTCACTTAACTTTAACAAGGAGATTGGAGAGGCAACAAAGATCATGGTTAATGTACTTAATATACTTAGGACAAATAATATCCTCTTATTTTGATCATATTTTTTGTGTATAACAGATAGTTCCAGCATATGCCTTGTATAGTAAGACGTGCCTTTACATTTCTCCAATAGAGTCCTTCCACCCTTTGCAATTATAAGATAAATTGCTAAAAATAAAATCAGCACATAGCCTGCTAGAAATCCCATATTTTTTCTTAACTCTTCATTGGACGTCAGGAGGACTAAAAGAATTACCTGTACCACCATAAGTACAACTCCTGCCACTCCAAGTATTCCATCCCGTCTTTGATAAGGTTTTGCGTCTACTGCCTGATCTTCTTTTAAATACATGGTGATATCCATATGGTTCATTCTTTTTGTTGTTTTCACATGGATAAATAGGCAAATCAAGAAAAATGTAACTGCTGTTGTTAAAAATGATTTATAATCCAGATGAAATGAAACATTTTTAATCTCCAGGATTTTTAGTATGGCAAGCTGAAACATCCTGGAAAGCACCGTCCCAATCAGCAGCCCCACAACAAGACTGGTTCCGTTTATCACTGCATTCTGTGTATTTATCAGTGTCTTAATCTCTTTTCTTGTCATTCCAAGACTCATATATACTCCAAGCTCTTTATTTCTGCCCTTTACAAATGCCGAACTTGCATATGTTAAGAAGAAGATGCTGAATAATAAAATTCCAACCACAGTGACAGGCATTACATAGCGAAACATATCCTGGTTATCGCCTTCAATCAGTTGCTTATTATAAATTAGCGTTGTATAGTTGAAAAATATTACAATAGAGAATGTACTGCATAAAAAGAATGATAAATATTGCTTTACATTGCCAAAGAAATTCTTCCTTATTACATCTTTAAAGGTCATTATTAACACCTCCAATGATTGCCTGGCAATCCAAGATGTAGTCGAAGAACTCCTTTCTCGTCCCTTTTCGAACAATCTCCATGGCAATCTTCCCATCCTTTATAAAAATAATTTTCTTACAGAAACTTGCCGCAAATACATCATGGGTTACCATAAGGATTGTCGTCTTCTCTTCCTCATTGATCTGGCAAAAACATTTCATTACTGCATTAGCCGATTTGCTATCTAAATTACCGGTTGGCTCATCTGCAAATACTAAGAGGGGATCATTGATTAAGGCACGGCTTACTGCCACTCGCTGTTGCTGTCCTCCGGAAATTGTATATGGATACTTATTCTCCAGTCCCTCAATTCCAAATTGCTTCATAATGACTTCTGTCTTTTGTTCCATCTCTTCTTTCTGGCATTTTTCTAATACCATTGGAAGCATAATATTCTCTTTTACTGTCAAATGTTCTAACAAGTTGAAGTCCTGAAACACAAAGCCAAGCTTCCTTCTTCGAAATACTGCCATTTCATCTTGACTCATTTTGTTAATTTCTTTTCCTTCTATTTCTACACTGCCTGTTGTTGGAGCAGTAATACCGCTAAGAATATTTACAAGCGTTGACTTTCCGCTTCCGCTAGGTCCCATAACTCCTATAAACTCTCCTTCCTCAACCTGAAGGGAGATTCCATTTAATGCCCTTGTTGCATTTTCTGCTTTATATTCTCCATATACTTTTGTTATATTGGTTGCTCTTACTAATCCCATATGATAGCCTCCTAAAGTTTTTCTTTTCCTTTTCTACTATCATTGTAGTCATCCTGTGGGGGAGGCTCCATTGATTTCTCTTACTTAACCTTTCAAATTGGTAAGATAACTGATTTTTACTGTGGTGCCCTCCCCTACTTTGGACTCCACGCTCAGCTCTTGTCCTAACCTATTGCAGACCTGCTTACAAAAATAAAGTCCTATTCCGCTAGAACCTTTTCCTAACCTTCCATTCTCTCCAGTGAAAAATGCATCAAATATCCTGCTTTGGTCATATTCAGGTATGCCAATTCCTTCATCTCTAATACATAATATGATTGTCTTTTCCTCTCTTTCTATATCAAAATGTATGTACTTTTGTTTTTCCCCTGCAGAATATTTTACCGCATTGGATATAATCTGTGTAAGCACCAGGTCATTCCACTTGCTATCGGATAATATAGATAGCCCAAAAAGGTTGCAATCCAACTTTGGATATACTCGATTATAGATAAACAGACGCTTCTGCTCATTTAAAATACGACTTATCTCTTTGCCCAGATCAATACTGCTTGGCGTATAATCTGCCACAAATTCATTTAGCCTAATAATTTCTAATACAAGGTCCAACTGCCTACTCATCCTCTCACTTTCTTGGCTAAGCTGATGGATAAACTCATTCTTTTTCACTTCCTCTTGCTCATATCGTTCTAGTAAAAGCTTGCTCACTGATAAAGGCGTCTTTAAATTGTGGATCCAAGTAGATATAAAACGCTCCGCATCCTTCTTTTCCTGCTTCTGCTTATATAACTTGTTCTGATACTCTCTATGTAACTGCTCCATGCTTTGGCTAACATAGTTTCCAAAACATCCTTTTACCTGACGGTTGCTCTCTTCATATTTGCGAAGGGATTCTACCTTCTTCACCAAACCATAGTATCGATAAAACTCTATAGATAAATACACAGCATAAACGGATATACTAAGAAGGATAGGATATAAAAATTCAATTTCCTTATCAATGGTCAGATAATAAAATGAAATTAACAAAAAATCGGATACGGCAAATGCTACGGCTGTTCTCCACTGATCTCTAAGAAAACTTACAATCATATGTTTCACCTTAATCCTCCATTTCATGTAAATCGAATAAATAACCGACTCCACGTTTCGTCTTAATCACGCCCTTAATTCCCAATGCAGCTAGCTTTTGCTTAAGACGCGTTACATTTACAGTCAATGTATTATCATCAACAAATAAATCACTATCCCATAAGGCCTCTAGCAGTACTTCCCTGGAAATGACCTGGTCAGGATTTTGTAAAAATTCTTTCATAAGCCGATATTCGTTTTTCGTCAGTTCTATGATTTTTTCTTTATATTGAAGTTGAAAACTATGTACATTCAGTTGCAGCCCCTTTTGGCTGATATAATCTGTGTTTGGCAGTTTTGCGTATTCTCCATATAATCTTCGCATGGTTGCATTCACTTTTGCCAATAAGACAGTCATGCTAAATGGCTTTATAATATAATCATCTGCTCCTAATTCCATACTTAGGATTTGATCCATTTCAGAATTTCTTGCAGAAGTTATGATAATCGGTACTTTCGATGCTCTACGTATTCTTTTGCAATAGTAATTTCCATCAAAATACGGCAGATTAATATCCAGAATAATTAATTGAGGCCTCTCTTTTTGGACTTGCTCCTCCACCTTCTGAAAGTCCTTTATCATTACCACTTTATAGGAATAATTCTCTAATACTTCCTTTACTTGAGCTGCCAAAGCCCGATCATCTTCGATTACCATTATCTTAGACATGCCATCTCTTCTTCCTTCCTGTCATGTTTTCTTTCTTACTGTTCTATTATATCCAGTTGAATACATTGACGCAAGAAAGTGCTTATCCACAACAAGCCAAATTTTTTATTATTTTACTCACTTTATTTTTTATATATAGGGGATTGTTTTTTGAATTTGTTTATTAAATCAGATTTTGTTTGAATAGATGTTGATAACATCTCAGCTTGTCGACAAAGTCGCCAAGCTTTGGAGGAAATCAGGCTTTCATCCAGTGCCGGAGGAAATGATTAGTGCTCATTCGTGCAAGTCCTTATAAAGCAGGACCTATTCGCACTAATCCGATATCCGAAAAGCGTGGTTTCCGGATATCGATTTCAATGAAAACCCAGGTTTTCAAACTTTCCTCTAAGCAGTGCGCTGGAGTGAATGTAAGATTTCATCTGTCTACAGTCTGAGATGTTGATAACATCTTTTTTTATTTAGAATATTAGATTTGAAAGTTCTTTCCTACCATTTCATTTTTATGGCAGAATAAAGTGTTTTGCTTGCAAAACACTCCGCGCCGAACGCGATCACGAAGTGATAAACTCCTTTCGCGTAAGTGCGCATCCTGAGCGGAGCGTTTTTTATGCCATTTTGTTCTTTATGGCATAAAAAAAACCGCTATCACTAGCGATTTTCTTTTCACGTTTATATCTTCAAAACTA
>JAUNJY010000116.1 GCA_030535455.1 bacterium | reverse complement strand
TATTATTTAGAATTTTCAAGGTTGTTTCACTGTTCAGTTATCAATGTTCTGTGTCACCACTTCAAAAGCGACTTGACTAGTTTAGCATTTTGTTGGTCTCTTGTCAACAACTTTTTTCTTTTTAATTTGTCTGACAATTTAAAAAGTTTTTTGTTGTTTTGAACCAATTCAAAAGCCTTGATTAGTATACCATTCAAAAAAACGGATGTCAACCCTTTTATATCTATTTTTTACTTTTTATTTAAGCTGTACTTATATATGAAATATTTGTCCTTCCTCAGTAATCAACTTTATCTTATTTCTATATAAAACAGATATCTCCTTTTCTAGTAATCGCTCAATGACACTATAGTCTTCCCAGCAGTGCATTGGGAAGACAAGATCCACATCTACTGTTCTCATAAAATAGTGGAAGCCCCACCAAAAACGGTCACCCTGTCTTGGATCAAGTACTACAAATGCACAATCAACATGTTTATCCTGAAGTTTATCAATTTCCTGCACGTATCCTGTTGTCATTTCTTCATACTCTTCTTTTGTTTCTCCTTCCCAGGACCACCAGTTCAAATCACCTGCATGATATATTGACTTTCCATCATACTCAATAAGGAATGCCACTCCTTGATCTGTCGAGCGAAGTGTATCTATGTTTAATACTTCGTCTTGTATCAGTATTTGTTCTGACTTGTTCTTTCCAATTGATATTATCTTTTCCTTTACTGCAGGATTGATTCCATGATTTATTAAATAATTAGGACTCAGCTTAATGTCATTAGATAACACATATCGTACATTTTTATACTGTTGTGCATACTTAAGTATTTCCAAAGAGAAATGATCCTGGTGTTTATGACTTGCAAAGAATATGACTTCTTTCTTTTCATCAAACAGTGGTAACTCTCCTTTAAAATAATCAAATACGAAGATGACATTTCCTAACTCTACGATAAAGCAACTATGATATATATACGTAACCTTCATAACTTTCCTTTCTATTTACACTTATTCACTTCTATTATTATGCACTATGATGAGTACTCCTACCTTTCGTATGCAGAATAAAGTATATCTCCTATAAGTACATGTCTGAATAGGCACTAATCCTTTTTCTCAGATACTTGATAAAACCTTGATTTTTCCAAAGCTTGGCCACATTTTCGACAAGCTTAAGGGAGTATCAACAAGATACTCCCTTAACTATAATATCTTCCCATATTAGAAACAAGTAGGTTGATAAATACTAGAAACTGCAACAATTGAAAGATTTCCAGTTACGGCACCTGTGGTTGTCTGATCTGTTACCACTTGTAATGCTAATGTTGTAGCTTGCTCTGCTGTTACAAGGAAACTGCCGGAAACGCTAAATGTTCCAGTTCCTCCTGTATAAGAATTCACCGTTGATGACAAATTATTATTTAATGTGTTATTAATTACTGGTACAACTGTAAATACGCCGATATCTGGTAATACAGCCTGCACTGTGTAAGTAATTAAATATACACAACCTGCTGGCAATGTCACTGTAATTCCTGAAGACAAATTATAGTTGGTTGTTCCTGTAGATGTTAGAGTTAATGGTAAAAATGTTCCATTGGTAACTGCCGTTGTTGAAATCGAATAGTTTGCATAACTAGTAGAAGGGCATCTCTGCATTCTTGATTGTGCCATTCTTGGATCAGGGCATCCATAAGCAGGTCCTGGACCTTGTTGTAAATAATTTTGATTGCAGACCATTGCTTCTACTTCTGGATCTACATTTTCATTATTTTTTGGATTTTCATCAATACCTCTATTATTTTTAAAGTTATTAGCCATATGAACCACTCTTTTTTTTACTTCTCTATAATATATGCAAAGCCATACTGAAAGGTTCGACTAAATATCTTTCTCTAAACTACGTTTGCCCAATCATTCTTTCTTTTATTCATTTTTTCTAACACTTAAAAACTTATGTGTTGCAAATAAAATTGCAATACTCACTACTCCAACAAAAATCTGTGTTATCTCTAGATGTGTTACAATCATCTGTCTGGCAATTGCAAATAACAGTACTTCTATTACCGTAGCTGGATTATGATTGCACAACATCCTAACAAATTCAATACCAATTAAAAGATTGAGCGCTTTTTCTAGAAAGTCAGTGAATACGCCATCTGTAGGATTACTTATAATCTCTATTGCTGTAAATCGTATTAAATCAATTCCAAATATGATTACTACAATAATAATTAATACAGACATAAGAAATTCGATTACATTTGATGCTTTGTATACGTGTTCTTCTACTTTTTTCTTCAATAATTTACTCCTTACGTGTTTTTTTAGCACTTTAAAATAAATTTAATTACGTTTTTTCTTTTAATCATTAATATGTACTATTCAGATTGGTTTTATTTTCTTTTTCTCCTATAATTTTTCCTCCTTTTTTAGTATTCTATAATAAATACTTTTATATGTAGCAAAAAAGCCTCTACATAACTACTAGTCATATAGAGGCTTTTTTCTTTATACCCAAAAAACTACACATTGCTTACGAATTCATTGTCTTGCCAAAGCAAGCCATTTGTCA
>JAUNJY010000115.1 GCA_030535455.1 bacterium | reverse complement strand
TATCATATTAGAGGCAAAAGACGTGGAAATGATGAGAAATTCGATTATATTGTAGGAAAAGGTAGAAGAGGAGAGCATGCGTAAAGCAAAGAAAAATAAATAGTTAAGGTGAATAGTTAACAGTAACTAAGTCCATATTGTATAATAAGAATAAATGATAAACATAAGGAGGAAAAAACATGACAATTGCTCAAAAACTGATGTATGAATTTGAGACCTTAACTGAAAATCAAAAAATGGAAGTTATAGATTTTGTGGAATTTTTAAAGCAGAAAAATGATAAAATGATAGAAAATCTTATGGATGAAGTTATATTAGAGAATGAAGAAGCCTTAAAGGAGCTAGCTAAATAGTGAAGAGTATAGAGTTAGGTTTAGAAGCTGCTAGCGGTAACAAAAATGAAGAAGAGATTTTTAATTGGATTATGAATCATAAGGGATAGGAATAAAAAACTAAAATAAGAAGTTTAGCCAATAGCTAGTTATAACATTTAAAAAGTAATGTTATAACTAGCTATTTTTTAGTTTAATTTGAATGAATATATTGAAAATTTTAAACAAAAGTGTTAATATATGCATAGCATTACGAGGTATTAGGGAGGAGGAAAAGTCATGAAAATCAATAAAGAGCTGCTTAAGGGAACGACGACATTATTAATTTTACAGTTATTAGATGAAGGGGACAAATACGGTTATCAATTGAGCAAGAAGTTGGAGGAAAGGTCGGGGCAATTGTTTCAACTTAAGGAGGGAACGTTATATCCTATTCTGCATAGCTTGGAAAGCATGTCGATGATAGAAGCTTATTGGGAGGAGACAGAGTCGGCACGAAAAAGGAAATATTATAGGATAACAGAGGCTGGCAGGGATGAGCTAAAAGAACGTAAGAAGGAATGGAAGGTATATGCACAAGGGGTGAAAAAGGTTATACAAGGAGGTGTTAGAAGTGAATCAGTATGTTCAGGAATTTCTTAAAAAAGCACTGGAGCCAGTTAAGTATAAAAAGATACATCCTTATTTAGCTAGGGAACTTGATGATCATATTAAATCGTTAAAAGAAGAGCTGATGAACGAGGGATTAGATGAAGAAAAGGCTTATGAGAAAGCTGTGAAAGAAATGGGAGAGCCAGAGCAGATTGGGAAGAGGCTGCATGAAATACATAAGCCTAAGATAGAGTGGAGTATAATACTGGCAATGATTGTGGTCGTTGGAATAGGAGTATTTTTACTAGAAATGCTGGCCACGAGTAGTACAAGATATGCAGAGGCTGGATATATTCAAAAACAAGGATTATTTATTGGCGTAGGACTCGTGAGTTTTTTGATAGTGTATTTCATAGATTATCGTAAGCTGGAGAAACTGTCAGTTTTATTTTATATTGCAGCGGGTGGAATTCTCATGGCTACACTTGGAATTGGAAGAGAAGTAAATGGTGTAAAAAGATTTTTGAATGTAGGCCCAATCATGATAAGGACAGTCAGTGTGGCGATACCTTTATTTACGGTGAGCTATGTAGGATTTGTGAGGAAATGGGCTAATAGAGGAGTCATTGGCTATGGCATTTTAGGTGGAACAGGGCTTTTTGCTACTGCTTTATGTATGGTAACAATGCCGTTAGAAGGACTTTATATGGGCATCTTGTGTCTCGGTATTTTTATGGGTTATATGAAGAGCAGGTCATTTAAAGGAAATAGGAAGCAGGTTGTAAGAGGCTTATTAAGTGGAGGAATGGTAGGAATAGGATTTATCACTTGGTATGTCTGCCATGCACCACAGAGGGCAGAACGTATCATGGGGTGGATTGATCCTAGTAGAGATCCTTTGGATAATGGGTATATGACAAACATCATAAGGGGAATTTTAAGTTGTGCGACTTTGGTGGGGGCAGGTGAGGACGTCAAAATTCAGCATATGGATAAATACCTCCCTGAGATAAATACAGACTTTTTATTTACATTTATTATTGGGAAATTGGGGTATTTAACAGCTGCAGGCGTGCTGTTAGTTATCGGCATAATGCTTATTAGATGTTTTAAGGCAGGAAGGAAGATTAATGATGAATATGGAAGAATGATGTTAAGTGCGATAGCGCTCTTCTTTGCAGCACAATATATGATGAGTTTACTTGTGAATTTATCATTAGTTCCAGTAACAGCTGTGAGCATACCTTTCATGTCTTACGGCGGCAGCAGAATAGTGTTTGATTTTGCTTTGATGGGGTTATTCTTAAGCATTTATAGGAGAAAGGATATTGTGCCTAGTGAATTGATAAATTGTAAGGAAGATGAACAGCAGAATAAAAAGTATCATAACATTATTTTAAGCTGGGCGTTACATATACTTAGGACTTCTGAAGATGTGGAAGAAGTTAATATTACAATTAAGGGAAAATAGTAATTTACATTAATGACTTGATTTTTTGAAGTTAAATATATTGAATATTTTAAATATAAATACTGGTGTTGCATAACAATACAAGATATTGAGGAGGAGATTTTGCATGAAATATACTTTTATTAAGGACTATAGAAATCAAGAAGAAATTCGTCAAAGTTTCAGTGCTTTGGCTAAGAGAACATTTGGCATTAACTTTGAAAAGTGGTATGCAAAGGGTTTATGGAGTGATAAATATAATCCTTATTCTT
>JAUNJY010000012.1 GCA_030535455.1 bacterium | reverse complement strand
TTTCCAGAAATTGAAAAGGAGCTGCCGCACTAATTATTTAGTGCGACAGCTCCTTCTCACAATTTTACCTATTTACATGATCCACGTAATGCTACATGTTTCCAACCACATGGAGTAAGAACATCAACATATGATCCATCTGGATCAGCTGTTACGTCGATACCATTAGCTGTTGCAGTAATGCTTAACTCCTCCATCATAGGCGCATTCCAAGTTTTTTTCATACTATGCATCTCCTTTTACTTTTTATTCGTAAGTTCTTATTCCTTACGAGTCATAGTATAGTACTTCCGAATATGTAGCACAAGTTTCCTAACAGCATTGTAACAACTTGATTATTTAATTACTTTCTCATTCAAACTCTTCCATATACTCTAGACACATAAGCGTATACATATGTCTAGTCAAATTAAAAACATTTAATTTATCAATTGTAGAATTACCTTCAAGTTCTTTAATAGCCTTTTCACAATCGACATATTCATTTTTTTTATGCCCCTGATAGATCTGTATCCATTCTTTTCGAATACGAGTCCACTCTTTTCTCATTCGATACTTCAAGTCTGCACTTTGCATTCCTCTTCTGTTTAAATCCATTACATGTTCTGGCATGACATCTTTCATATAGCAGGTAATTAAACGTCGCTGCTCACCATGTTTCACAAATTGTTCCAATGGAAGATTTAAACAGAATTCAAAGACACGTTTGTCTTTTGTGGGATCCCTTTGAATTACACCGGTAAACAACGACCATTTTGTTTCCAATTCTCCCATTTGTCTGAGGGACCTCTTATTACACATAGCCTTTCTGGCATGTGCATAGTCGATATTTCCATCATCAAACAGCTGATACATTTCTCGAATTCGCTCTTCACAATTATAAGCTCTTGCTGTCTTTTCATTTAAATAGGACTCCCTAAATATACTGTCTTCTCCGGATTGTTTTTTCTTCCTGGTAATCCTTGTAAATACATCTTTTAATGCCATTCTTCTACTAAAACCGATATTCTTATAAAATAGATCAAACTCTTTATAGAATTTAATAAAACGCCCATGTTTAAATAACATTGTCATGTAGAATGGAAGATCTGAAAAAGAGACCGTAGTATTTCCGAATGATCCTGTCAACATAACCCTGGAATGATTTTTATATGCCATCCGCATGGCCTCTTCTAACCACAAAGCATTTTCCACTGACTTATATGGTAGCTCAAGTGTCTGCATTTCTTGTTTATGGATATCCCATGGATTAATTGTTTCAAGAGGGACAAAGTTACACTGTAGATTACCTAAAAACTCTTTTGTTTTTAACACATCCTTTGTCTCATCAACAACAACATCACTAGAATATTCACTTTCATATCCTTTTTCAGGCACTGCCGTATAAGAATGCAACGTTCTCCCTTGCTTTTTTAGTTTATTAGAAGCAAGGCAAGCCACAGAGGTTGAGTCCAGTCCGCCACTAAGCAGTATGGAGATTTCATCTTCTGATCGCATTACAGATTCTACAGCCTTTTTATAAATATCACAGAACTGTTTTTTATATTCCTCATCCGATTTATAATGAATTTCTTTTCGGTTTTCTTCTGGATTCCAATAGCTCTCTTTTTTTACACCTTCTACATTAATTGTGACAACTTGTCCAGGAGCGATACGATAAATCCCCTCTATTGGCGTATTCTCCAATTCAGAAAACATAATTAGATAATCAATTCCAAGGAAATCACAGAACCATTCCCCTTTCAATTTTCTCTGCTCCGTAATATTAATTAAAGGCTCTAATAGTGAGGAGTAATATAGTGTATCGTTTTGTATCATATAATAAACACAGCGATTTCCAAGTGCATCGATTGCCATTGTAATCTCATTCTTGCCTTTATTATAATAAACAAATGCGAATGCACCAAGCATTAGATTTAACGACTCTCTTCCATATTTCTGAATCATTCGATATTGTAATTCACCGTCTGGAAGCTGTTTTTCTTTTTCACTTAACTTAAGCTGTTCGTATAATTCCTCTCGATTATCTAAAATAATATCTGCATCATAAAAGCATCCCCCCTCTTCTTTGGGAAGCTTTTCATTCTTTGCCTCCTTTGTAAAGTATTGAATGCCTGCTGCCATATAAATATCTTTCTTTGACAAGGTCTCTGTGCGGTCAATTACACATTTTTCAAATGGCTTTGCTAATCCATTCCGTTCTTCCTCTGTAATTACTCTATTATTTAAGCTAATAGCGCCCCATATTGCTGACATTTTATCCCTTCTTTCTTATTCTTTACGCTCGAAAACGTTCAACCGTTGCATATCCTTCTCCAGTACCTCCTGTTATATAGGCATTTCCACATCTAAGCCACGCATGTGCTACCATGACTCCATCCTCTAAACCTACTCCAAGATACAGAGTGGACGGGATTTTGCGTTTCTTTAAAAGCCTTTGCACAGATAATGCTCTAACGAGGCATTTTTCCTTCCAAGGCATATGCTGCGTCAATCTATTTACATGATATGCGATGGTCGTCGCTATGTATAATTTTTCATCAGCTATCTCCATAGATGACTCCTCGCCTTTTATCCCCATTATCTTCTCCAGTTTAGTACGGTCTCCAAAACGAATACGAATACGATAATAAAAGGTGTAGAGATATGCGTTCAACGTCAGACGTTTATGCTTGTTATATTTTATAAATCCTAATAAATGAGTACCAAACATTCCTCTCACTCCTTTATTTCATACCAATCAATCCAAGATCATTCATAAGGGAGATACGGTGTTCTGCAATCTTTAGCTTGTCTGACGCATCATACCAATCTTTTTTATTTTGATGTCGTTTTATTATGAATTTAATATCCCTATGAATCCATGCAATTGGAACTAAAATCCTATGTCTTTTTGCATATGCATAGTCTTCAGATAAGGCCTTATTGGATGGAAACAGTACTTTTAACTTACGCGTCAGTTTTGATTTTGAATAACTTTCTTCACCAACTAGATAAGGTGTCATGATACCGAGAATTTGCCATTGAGCAGAACAATCGTCAAACGAAATCCCCACTGCTAGCAGATCCTTTAGCAAATCTTCTACATTATCTGGTTCCGTAATCTTTTGTCCTAAAAAAACGTCTTTATTCAAATCAAAATACTTGATACAAATCCAAAATAAAGTCTGTGTAAATTTTGTATATTGTAGTTTTTCCATACAGTCCCAAAATCGTTCAAAATCAATTTGATTATGATATTTATGTATAAATAATGTAATATCTAGAAGATAACGAATCGAAATACCCTCAATCGAAAAATGTTTAATAATATGGAACATTTGATAAATAAGATGCTCTGTATGACCTAATGTGGTTAACTCAATTCCGCATGCAGTAATCGTAATAAGGGAATCCCTGCTTGTCAAATTCATATTTTCTAATAATGTCATCTTAGGTCCGCTATAATCCTCCCACAAACATGTATGAAGCTCTATGATATGATTTAATTCCTTTGATTTAAATACTTGTACCTTATGTTTAGACTCTTCCTCGAGATAGTCATATCCCAGTTCTTTAAATACTTCTTCCATTTTCTTACGATCACAATCATAAACATATATATCAGTATCACTGGAGGATCTTAATACATATTTGGGATACTGCTCTGCCAGAACACAGCCTTTAAAAAGGATAGGAAGGATGTCTTTTCCCTTGCAAGCAGCTATGACCTGACGAATGGCATAATAATGCCTATACTGATAAATCGTGCTTATTTTCGTTATAGAATTCCAATTTGCATAGACTTCATCAGGTATTAAGTTCTTTTGATATATTTGATCTATTACAGGAAACATAACCTCTAATAATTTATTCCGAACCGCAAGCTGCAATACTTCCATCCAGTCTGCATCCTTATATTGAGAAAATTCCCCCAATTCGATTTCCTGTTTTATGGCCTCTTTTGTAATTGTTAGAAATACGTTTACATTCTTATCAACCTTCATGTGACTCTCCTAACCTCTTATTAATGTTGTTTCTCACTCATTAATTTGTTACCCTCTAGATAATTCATTTGATATATTACTTTAACCGTTATATATTAGAAAAATCTCTACTGTATTTTTTTCGTTCAACCTCCCCAATCCTCCCATCACAATAACAAAAGGCTTTTTATAATATTTTGTATTTTTTTACTTATTCATTATATATGAATTTCACAAATTGGTAAAGTCCCCCATAATTATTACTCCGCACTAAATGGATATAGTGCGGAGCTCTATTGTTATGCTGTTTCTTCTGATATTGCTACAATTTCTCCAGTATAAGCAACTTTTATCGAACTAGCTGCATCTATACTACTACCACTAATTCTGATATATTTTGTGTTTTCCTGCATTATAACTTTATTTACAGCACCAGTTTCCTGATATTTAATGACGTTCATATCTTCATTGAACTCACAAAATCTCCAAGTATTATCTTTAATAATTACTGCTAGTTCACGACCAGCATCTGAAACATCGAACAAAGGCAATGCACGATAAGAATTTGCATTTTCAATAAGATTTCCAAGCTTATTTACAGAACGTCCTTTTAAACAGTCCGATCCACTAAGCGTTAAGAATTTAAATTCATCATGTGTATTAATCTTAATATTAAGTCCACTTTCAAATAAGGCTTTATAATTGTCAATCACAACAGTGGAATTCTTTGGATAATACATTGATACTCCAAGCTCAACTCCGTGACTTCCATTAGTAATCATGACCCCTTGTTGCCATGCTCCTAGATTTTCTACTATATCATGATTAGAATCATAAGTACGTAGAACTAATCTAACATCTTGATTGGATGTTCCATCTGCATTGGTAATTTCATTTTCAATGATTAAATCGCTGTCTACTTTTAAATGACCCTTTACACAAATTCTAGCAACGGCTGATTTACTATAGTTTCCAGACATCTCATATTCACCAATTCTCCAATTAGAAAAATCATTTAAATCCACCTCAGCAAAATCATATACATGAAGTCTCTCATCTTCCCATGGTAACGTCGTCTCTTCTTCTTTTATGATAATTGATAATTGGCTATTGGCAAAATAATCACTCCATTGACTATCAGAGCGGACGCCCCATGGATTCCATACTGTAATATTAAAACTTACAGCATTCGTAGGACATACAAACGATACATTATACATAGATGGTTTATAAATTCCATACACGTAGTTTCCATCACTATCATAAAAAGCAATGGTCCATAATTGAAAACCATTATCATAAGATTTTACCGTGATATTTTCTACATGGCCTTCTGAAGTTTTAACACGCTCTTTTAAAACTTTGGAATTATTCTTTCCTGTAACTTTTTCACCTGTATCAGGGTCAATCTTTCCACTTTCCCAATAACTGATGTCATTAAGATTATACACCGCGGTATACATGATTTCTTCTGGATCGCTTGTAGCTCCTTTGATTAAATTATCTACGATACTTTCCTGATACCAAGTATAATCTCCACGATTGATTAACATACGATCTTCATCATCCCACCAAAACATAGGAATTCCATGCTTTTTCCCCCGTGCTGTGTAGTTAAGTGCATTTCTCTCTCTCGTAAGCTGAGCAACTTCTGCCGTAGTACCAACCTCACCAAAAATAACAGGAATACCTTTTTCAATCATCTTATCCCAGTTAGGGAACCGATCTTCTAATTCTTCCCCATAGCGAGAGTCATATGGATGACCGGAGATTATAATTCTATTCTCTATTACATCGGTAGGCAACACCATCTTCTCAACCATGTTTTTGTCGCTTGTCATTGGTGGATTAATAAGTAAGCATCTCACACTATTGTTGCCTTTTGTCGCACGTACTGTATCAACAAATACCTTAGCCATTGTATTAAGACTATTCCATTCTTCATCGGTTGCAGTTACCCAGTCTTGGTTTGTATGCTGTACTTCATTCCAGCCCTCAAAGATTAACCGACCATCATAAGATTTAAAATGTTCTGCAATCTGTGTCCATACACTTGCAAGACGATTGCATACATCTGTATTCTTATCTGGATCCAATACTAACCATTGCTTAAAGTTTCCATTTGCATGCATATAAGAAGAATGATCATGATGAGTATTTAATATAACGATTAAGTCATTCTTTAAAGCATAGTTTACTACTTCTTCTACTCTTGCCATCCATGCTGATGAAATTGTTCCCGTTGACCAATCAATATGCTGTGACCAAGTTACTGGGATCCTTACTGCGTTAAATCCTTTTGCTGCTACTGCATCAAACAGCTCCTGTGTTGCTTTAGGTTGCCCCCAGGAAGTCTCTTGTGCAAGATCTCCACCGCCACCTACCGCTTCTAAAGTTCCAGCCAAATTCCATCCAACGGAAATAGCATTCACTATTTCTGCTGCTGTCTTTAATCCCGCAAAACGACTTGTAGCTGGTATAATGCTAATATCTTCCGTTTGTGGTAATTCTGGCGTATTTGGATTTTCGCTATTATTACAGGATATCTTTTCAGATATTGCTTGCGCAAGTTGCTCTATATCAATATTAGAGGTTGAATCAATATTTAAAATCGCCTCATATATCTTATCAAGCTTTTCGTTTATTAAATCACTATCTGCCTGTTGTAATTCCAATACTTTTTTTGCAATGAGTTCAACTTCGTTATCATCTAAATTAAAACTAACGTTCATTATCTGCCCCCATAAAATTAGATTAATGTCTAATTTTGCACTATACTGTAATATAATATATGATGAAATCATATTTATGGTGCATATATTAGTTAATTTTCTTTATAACATTTAATAATGGCATCTACAAGTACTTGATCATACCATTCAAGTTTCGATCGATCCAATAATGTTCTGGTGTTGGCCTTTTCACTATCATTATTTAATCCCTTATCCCACCAGATTACAGCGTACCCATTTTGTTTTGCCGTTGTTAAAAACTCTTTCACATATGAGAGACTTTTTTGAACATCCATATCTGTATAGGATGCAAACTCTCCAATTACTACAGGAACTCCATTTGAAACGAATGTTTTATTTAGCCGATTAAACACGGTTTCCATTTTGTCCAGTTCACCATAGTAATGAATTGATCCAAGCAACCTGTTATTTACCGTATCTTTAGGAATTGTAAATGCATCTAGAATATCTTCTGAACCTCCAGCCGCATATGTATTTAACATAAGATATCGGCTACCATTTTTACCACCAGTTGCTCTTACCGCATCTACAAATGCTTGGTTTAGAATATTTACAGCCTTGTACGAATCAGCACCTGCATTTGTCCATTGCTTGTCAGAATTCAATATCTCATTAAACCCTTCAAATATAAGGTGCTCATCATATTCACTAAATCGCTCCGAAATCTGTTTCCAGACTTTTGCAAGCTGTACTTTTTGTGTATTTACTGTGGAAAGATCTGCTTTTAGCCAGCTTCGTTCTCCTACATCATGATGAATATTAATGATACAATACATACGATCATCTAACACATATTTTACAACCTCCTCTACTCGGTCAAGCCAAGCAGTATCAATAGTAAAATCATCTGCCATATGATCATAATAAGTTACTGGCACACGTACCGTTTGAAATCCCTCTTCGGCCACCTTGTCAATCATTGCCTTTGTCGTAATCGGGTTTCCCCAGGAAGTCTCATAATACGCTACCGATGAATTTTCCTCTCCACTCTCCATTTTTTTCGGATAATTAGTGATTTTTGCTTTTACTGTAAGTGTTCCACCAATAAGATCCTTGGAAGTTCCTAAACCATTTATATGGCTAATATCTAAATCTGCATTTTCTGAAACTCCCTTTTTTAGTGCTAGTGAATAACTCTTTTTCAATCCCTCTAATTCAATCTTTGTTCCATCTTGTTTTATAAAAGAGGCGTCTGTAACCTGAACCCCTACCTTTTCAGTTCCAACATCTCCAATCATGTTATTGATTATCTGTAATGAGAATTTTCCACATTGTTTAGATAGGTCTGATTTTAAACTTTCTATTTTCCACACTAAATTAACTTCTCCTTGTGCATCAAAATATGGAGTCGACGATGCATCCCATCCACTCCATTCTTTTGTTGAATATATTCCCATAATCTGATAGTTATTTATACCTTTATTTATCTCTTGACTACTAGTTTTCTTATAATCATTGGAATCCAATGAATTTCCAAGATTCCAACCAATCCCCAATTGCTTTACAAAATCAAAACTCTCAGTCTGCTGAGTCTGGTCAGCTTTATTTGACTTTTGGTTCTGATTACTTGAGTTATTGGAACATGCAGTCAATACTAGACCGCATATAAGTAATATAGCGATAATTCCTTTTCCTTTTGTTAACATATGCTCAGTCTTCCTTTCATTCTAACAATACTTGATCAAGCTTATTAAACTGACTACATGATAACTGTTTTAACTTATCTACATCAATTTTTGACATATCTAAGAAATTTTTCATCAATTTATCAGTATTCTCATTTGTAAATTCAGGAATCGAATAAGTCTTATCCTTAATTTGTAGATCATCTAGTAAATGCTTCATCTTATTGCTATACATAATGGGTAATACCTTCTTCTGAAATAATATTCCTAATACAAGTGCATGAAATCTAGTTGCAACAATTCCTTCCGCATTTGCAAGCAACTCCAATGTCTTATCCATACCTTCTTCCTCGTAACTAAATGGTTTAACTCTTGATGATGAATTCACTGTCTTTACAATATGATTTACTGAGTTCATATCTCCTTGTGGGTTGCAAAAAGATACAATATAAACTGTTTTATTACTAGCTAATAAAACATTAACTATTTCTAGTATTTTTTCTAGATAATCTTTATGAAACTTCTTACTTCTTCCATAATCTACAATAGAAAGATCTAATACAGAAAACACATAATATCCCAAATCTTTAGTTCTATGTACAAGACTGAAGCCAACATCCGTGGCCAATGAAACATTCTTTAATTCTTTAAACAGTTCATATGAATAACGATCTCGAAAACTTACTTGTGTTGCTTCTCGAAATGACTGTACACAATACTCGTAAAACCTCTTTGTACTGTAAGGTCCGAAATTACATCCAATTATATAGGGATGCCGCTTGTACCATTTCTGCTCCATCTCTAACTCACTTAATCGGGTTGATGTCTCATTAAAAATAGAACCTCCAATTAAAATATTTATCTTATAATGAGCTGATAAGATATTTAAAAGTAACTTATTTCTATATATCATTGGTTTTTTTCTAATTTTTTTTATAATATTTGTAAACTTACATATTACCTTTATAAGTAGTGTATTGTCCGAAACAAATTTAAGATTTGGTATGCTTCTATATGCTCTCTTATGCTCCATTTCCCCTGTTAATATAAATATGACATTTGGATATCTCTCACAGACAATCTTTACGAATAAATCATCCCCAAGATTTTGATTTACATAAGCTGATAATAATACTTTCTTTCTTTTCATTAATACACTTCTCCTTTTTATTCAATTATGAGTAAGTTCGTACAAAAGACAAAATGCATTAGTCGAGGTACTACATATTGAACATAATGCCTTATCCTTCCTTGTTAACAATTCTTGTCCAGACTTTTTATACTTTTTCATTATACTCTTAGTTTTTTTAACGAACTTATCATTTTTTTGCTTGCTAGATACCCTGCAAACATCCATTGCACTTTTTAAGACTCGCATTGCTAATATTTGATGTGCTTTTTGAAATTCTTTTGGAATTATTGTATCAATATATTCCTGTGCCAAAATAACATGAAAAGCACTTTCAACTTCATTTGATTTGTGTGAAGCCGAATTTCCATTAAAACAATAGTAATATAACGGTTGTGGATCATATACAATCTTATTGCAATACATTAAATACTCTGCTACAAATAGTACGTCTTCCCATACTTTTATCGACGAATCAAAACATATTTTATGCTTTTTTATAATCTCTACATCGAACATCTTGTTCCATAGGTACCCCCTATAACTTTCCTCCTCTAAAAGCTGCTCAATTGCATGTTCCTTATCTAATTGCTGGACTCTTCCAATTGTTCTTTGTATTTTAGTATATCCAATAATTTCATAAAATCCGCATATTGATAATTGTACACTAGTATTTACATACCTTTTATATAAACGCTCAATCATGTTGGTTTCAATATAATCATCACTGTCCATAAAGCAAAGATATTGACCTTTGGCAGATGCTAAACCTTTGTTTCTTGCTGCAGAAACTCCTTCATTTTCCGTAGATATTACTTCTATCCTTATATCTTTTTTTCTAAATTTATTACATATCTCAAGCGAATTATCTGTAGATCCATCATTAATTAAAATTATCTGTAATTTTTCATATGTTTGTTGAATTACGCTTTCAATACATTTTTCCAGATAAGATGCAGCATTATATATGGGTATAATTACTGAAACTAAATTCTCTTTCACTATTCATTTTCCTTTCTATGGTTAGGCTAACTATTTTTAATTTTATATTTCTACATACATAGTATAAGTTAGGTGATACATAAAACAATCGGTAGCCTGCTCCTTTTATTGGACTATTTCCTTCCATATACTTTGCGTTATACCTCTCCTTAAGTTGTTTTAAAATCTTTTTTTTCCCTGATTGCGCTTTTATTAATTTATACTTTGATATTACTTTATCAAGATACGTCCTTCTCGTTGATCGTGATAATTCTGAATACCCTTTTTCTTGATAATAGCGTTGTTGTCTGTCATAAATTTTAAAGATGTCCATATTATATAAATATGTGTCCAATCTAGTTATACTATTTTCGTTAAATCTATAGTAATAATATACCTGATCTGTAACAATAACTATATTAGAAGCATCTATTACAAGATAAATAATATCTGCATCCTCATTGATCAGCCCCTCTGGGAATCTAATACTATTAAATAATGAAGATTTATAAAGCTTATTCCAAAGAACAGATTCAACTTCATCTTGATCTCCAGGTAGTTTTGCCAATACATCATACGGACGTAGTATTCTTTCCGTAGGACAATCCTCCCATTTTACACTAAAATTTGGATTTTTAAACCTTTGGAACTTACAAACCGTTAAATCAGCCTTATTTCTCTTTGCCAACTTAATTAAATCACGATACATATCTTTATGAATGAAATCATCAGAATCTACAAATGCAATATACTGTCCCTTTGCTCTATCTAAACCGACATTTCTAGTCCTTCCAATTCCACTATTCTGTTGATGTATAACCTCAATTCTAGAGTCCTTTTTTTCGTATTCATCACATATCTTACCACTATTATCAGTGGAACCATCATCTATTAATATAATCTGTAATTCGCTATAACTCTGTTGTAGTATTGAGTCTAAACAATTTCTTAGATATTCTTCTACATTGTATACAGGTACAATTACGGATATCAGTTCATTCATTCCTACTTCCTCCTATAATTATGTATTTTTAGTTGCTGTGATAATTTGACTTTTTTTCACTATGCGAAGATTTTTCTAGAGTATCTTCAAATATTTATTCTAATTAGTAAGACGCCAGGATATTATTAAAACTTCAACTAACAAAAATAAATTATATCTTTCCCTACTCTTCTTTTTTATATATTTCTAGTTATCTTCTACAACATCTAATATTTGATTTATATATTCTTCATTGTAGAAAGAATTTTTAGGTATTCCTCCAAATTGTTTAGCTTCATTAACATATTTATTTGGAACAGGTACTTTTGTTTTTGCACCCATCAAAAACCATTCATATTCAATATCTATGTGTCCTACATCAATAGCTTGATACCCCAACTGATGTAAATCATATGCCATAATCGTTGCTGTTGGACCTAACGCCATTAGTATTAACTTATCCTTACTATGTTTTTTTATCTTTTCCATAATATCGTCATACTTAAAAAACGCATTTGTTGCAGGCGCAAGTATCCTATGTATACTTTTAGCATTATCAAACAAATCATTTCCAATACCTAATCTAGTCTTATCTCCTTCTACAATGATAATATCTCTAGCATCCCATACTCTTTTAATTAAGCAAAACCTATTCTTACATATCAACTTATCCTTATAGTCCATATAAAACCTTGTCATATTAGTATTGTAATATGTCTTATTAAGATCCAGTAGCCCTATCCAATTTTTACGATATTTAACCATGAACTCCATCCAGAAGCGCTTTGCAAAGTGATTATACTGCCGTAATGATCCAAAGGCATCTGACAAACATACAATATGTCCTTTTTGATTTGAATTAATAATTTCTAGCAAACGTTTTTTCATCTCCTCAGAGCTATCCTGGAATGTCTTTTGTTTTATACCTACCATCCATGAAAACTCACCATCCCCATAACGGCTAACGGACAATCCCTGATTAACGACAGCTTCAATTGTATCTTCAATTGACATAATTTTAACTTTCGGCGTCCTCATCCTAATAATGCTGTTTCTAAAAAAAAAGTATGGATATAACACGCACTCCTGCTTAACAAAATGAAGTAAGTTATGAATAGATAAACTCATACTACTCCCCCTTTCACCAACTAATTAGTACATTCCTTGTTTCTTTTCATTATTGCTAATTTAATCTGTAAAACTTTATCTATTACTAGTTTAAATTCATCTGTTTTAAAATATCTAAGTACATAAATAGCTGTAACTACTATTCCCGCTAATAAAGCTTTTAAAAACCAATTAATGTATGTAACTTTTGCAAAAGTAGGAAGAATAAAACTTAGAATTAAAATAGATACAAATGTTAGTACAACATTTCCTAAATGTTCATAATAGTAACTCCTTACCTTCATATTAAAGAAACTATGAAATAAAATTCTTGGCTCATACCAGAAATATGTTACAATCTTTGAAATAAATGTAGATATTATTATTCCAGCAACTCCATATTGTTTTCCCAAAATAATAGATAATACTAAATTAATAACTGCGGTTAATACCATAATATACTTTGTTTGAAAAAAGATACCTGCAGCATCACGAAAGGCCAGTATTGGCTGTAAAGTTAATGTCAAATACAAATTAACTAATATTGCAACTAACACCACTTTATCAAATACATAATTATTGCCGACCCATAAATCTAAAAAATCATCCATTAAGTACCAGAGACAAGAAATGCATAGTCCTCCAAGCCAAAAGCTGATCATCTGCATCATTTTAAACACCTGGTATCTTTTCTCTGACTTTTCTACCACTAATAAGTTTCCAAGACTTGCTGTTAATGATGAAAACAAAAGGAAACCAATGGAACCTAAGTTGCTTGTAATTGTATTATAATTGGAATAGACACCTACAGATGCGGTTCCCACCAATATAGATATTAAAGTATTGTCCGTCCCTACCATTACTACTCCTGCAAACTTATAAATAAATACCGATTTCATATCATTGAATATCTTAAATTTTTCTTCCTTTGGTAAGGGTAACTTCTTTTTAATAAAAGGATACATTGTATCTGCTTTTCTAGAGATTATTAGATTGTTGACAACTGTAACAAAAATAGTAATAGCGATATACCAAAAATAATTGTGTGTGCAGTATAAAATTACAGTCTGAGCAACAAGTTTAATGACTCCTATCCACACATTGATTTTTGAAATGATATACCCTTTTTGATCTGCTGATATCATACATGATTTATATATACATAAATAAGATACCACTGTATTCGTTAAAAAAACTAAATAATATAAGTTTATATGTGGAATACTTGTTTTTGTATTAATGATATATTTTAGAAATGGTATAAGTGCAACACCTATACATGCGATTATTACAGCTATGATATTATAGAGCTTTCTATAATAATTCAATAATGCTGAGAGTTTATCTTCATCTTTCTCAGCAATTGGTTTATAAAAACTGTAAATCATGGATGTGCTTAATCCTAAATCTGCTAATGATAGCATTGTCAAAACATCCGAAAAAATACCATTGATTCCTAAATAATCTGCTGCTAAAACTCTAACAAAAATAGCTCTGCTAACAAATGTTAAGACAATAGTTACAAATTTATTTACAAATCCTAAAATAATATTCTGAGTAGAATTATAAGTACGACTCTTATTGTTCATCCGTAGACATTCCTTCCTATTAGTTCTGTTTCTTATGATAAATCCACTTTGCAACACCATAAAAAACGTGTAATCCCGGTACTACTCCAAGCAAATAATATACGGTATCTTTTTTTGATGCGCTGTTTATTTTTTTGAGCTTTTTATATTCCGTCTTTAATAAGTCTTTCTGTTTATACTCGCATCCAAATGCAATTTTCCGTTTCAAATAATAAATATCAACTTTTTCAATATATTCCTTCTTTATTTTATCAGGAATATCAAGCTGCTTTATAATTTCTATTCTATTTTTATAAAATCCATTTTGTAATTCTAAATTACGCTCAATAGAACTTGAATGGGATACCGAACCATTTCGAATTAAGTATCTAGTAAGTGGAATATTTATAAATGAACTGCGGTAATGATACGCAACCGGAAGCATAATTTGCATATTTTGTCCATATTTGGATACATATATACTTTTATTCTTTAGATGCTTAAAAAGACATTCTGTCCTTACCATAAATGTTGATGGCCAGTTATATGTTCGTTCAAATAAAATATCGTCAAAAATATGCTCATTTTTCATTTCATTTTCGGATATTGTAAATAACTTACTTTTATTCTGTAAATCATCAGGAGAAACATAATATCCATTACTTCGCACCATACCATATTCTTTATTTTTTAGTAAAAACTCTGCCTTAATTTTAATTGCATCTTTCATTAAAAAATCATCCACGTCATACAACATAATAAACTCACTCTTAACTTGTTTTAGTGCTTTGTTAACTGCACCAGCAGCACCCTCATTTTTCTGTTTTATATATGTAAAAAAATACCCCTTTTCTTCAATTTCCTTCTTATAACTCAGAATTATGCTTTCACTTTCATCAGTAGACCCATCATTTACTATAATCACTTCAATCATACTGTACGTCTGGATTAAGATAGATTTTAAGCAGCTTTCCAAAAATGGTGCACCATTGTAACAAGGTATAATGACTGCCACATATCCTTTCAAATAATTATTCATACTCCTATCCTCTCTTTAAAATTCTTAAGCAATTTCGATGAAACAGATTGTATGCTCTCTTTAAAATCGATCCTTTTACATATCTATTAGTAAGCCATCGCAACGATTTCTTATCTAGCTGTTCAAATATTACATCTCTATTTTTCTGTTTATATGCACCATAAATTGCTGTCTTATTTGATGCAATTGCAGTTTCTAGCTCGACCTCTTCGTATTCCATAAACGATTTTATATTATGAAATAATTCCATTCCTTTATCAGTATGTATAAACATAAGAGATACTCCAAGCTGATCATATAGTTTACTGTTCGTATTCTCTATTCCCCAAAAATCACTTAAAGAAATATCACTGTAATACCTCATATTCTTATAATGACATTGATAGCAAGAAGGTCTTAAAATTGCTCCCGAAGAAAATGCCCTTGTATATGGATTTTGACTATACTTTTGTTTGTACGTCTTATTCTTATAGTCAATTCGCACTAATGACTTTTGCCATCCAATACTCTTATCACGAAACGAAATCGATTTGATATCTTTAAATCCTGTCTCATCTAGATATTTCTTTAATATTTTATAGGATGGAACACCATGGCATAACACATCCTGTAGATATAGTTTTTCATATGGTCTCTTTAAAAAGGCTCTTACTCCAGCAATCTGACATGGAGTCCCAGTAAATAATACAATTTTGTTAGCCTCCAAATCCTTCTTAACCATCTGATAAATTGTATCTATCTTGCTTTGTACATATTTTGCCCCTTTTAAATATGCTATCTCATCCAGGGAATTTATACGTATATGCCTAACTTCAAATTTCTCATCATATGATGCGCCATATACAACACCATCCATTTTTAAGATGTATTCAGCTATTAGTGTAAAAACTCCTCCTGATGAACTAGATTTTCTAATTTGATCGTCTTTATTCTTTGCAGCGTATACTGCTTCTGTATTGCTAGACAGATCCTTATTTAAACTTGGACACGTTTTTTCACAAATATTGCAGTTTATGCACTTTTTCATATCTATAGTGGGATATTCAAAGCCCTCTTCATCTTCTTTCATTGTAATACATTGGACAGGACAACTGTTTACACAAGCATAACACCCAGTACAATTAGACTTATTTAAAATATCAATCATATTTCCTCCTTAGCATATATCCTTACCACTCCTTACAAATTTTCTTTAAATACTTAAAGGCGCTCCTCCGTTCCTCTTCCAACAACTCATTTACTCTATTATAATTAATTTTTTTAATTGAATTATTTACATCAAGAGAACCAAACTCTCGTTCTCTTATCTCTAGCTTGTCCATTAATGTCTCAATTCTAGAATTTGTCGGTACATCATGGTCTTTTCTCACAAAGATCGTAATTGGTTTTTCAAATAATACAGAAAATACAGAGCCATGGAAGGAATCCGTACATATATAATTAGCATGATGAATCATGTACAAAAACTGTTGTGGACCAATATTATAGAATTTTGAACCTTTTGTTTCACTAAGTTCAACAACCTCTGACTTCAGTTTATTCGCTAATTCATCTATAAACTTTCTATATTCATCTGTAATGTATCCTAAGAAATATACTAACAAATAATGCTCTGGTAGTGGCCTTTCCACTCCTTTTTCCATCCGGAAGTAGTCTTCCTTTTTTAATAGCATTGTAGGATCAACATGTATCTCAGCCTCTCTTCCGGTTAATTCTTTTACTATTTTTGCACCACTTTCTTCTCTCACTGAAATCGCATGCATATCATTTAGTAATGCTCTAATACTTGCTTGTTTCTCAATTGGTATGTCAGAAACTCCGAAACTAGCAGAGTATGAGTATCTTTTTTCTTTCGGTGCAAAAGCCATATATTCGAAATTCGAATTAAACTTATAACTCGGATTCCATACTTGATCACTACCAGCAATAAATGCATCATACATGTTATTAAATATCTTTTCATTAATTTTCCCATAACGCACTTTTTTTGCATTATTTATATATTTACGATTAAATTCACGGAATTTTCTACGTCTTTTCTCATTCTTAACGATGCGTTTAGCAATCCTTCTACCGATTGAAAGAATTAAAGAATGGCAACATTCATTCGAAGAAAAAATAGTTTCCACTTTAATACCATATTTACTCAAGCTCTCCTGTAATGCATAGTTTTGAAGCCTGTTTCCAAAATTTAATCCACTATTTGTAATCGTTATTATTGCAACTCTTTTCACGCTTTATCTCCGCCTTTCCCGTAAGTATTCTAAAGTACTAATAAATCTTATAAACTTGGAATGAGTACTTTTCTAATCCATATGTTCCTTGTAAATCGAACTGTAAATCAGTTAACTGTAAATCTCTTTTAAATGCCTCAATGTCACCTTCATAGAATAGCCAAACTGTCTTCTTCTCCTGTACAAATTTTCTTATTTCCTCATTTGAAACTGCTCCATTTAAATTATCAAACACGTCATTCACAATGGAGTTGTTTTGCTGAGATTGTATAATATAATTTTGTTTATTATCGTAGTAGGCCATACTTAACTCAAAGTGCATATTTCCAAATATATATATATCACTGCTACTATTATTTGAGTCAAATTCCAATAATTGATTTATCTCTTTCTTCTGAGTCATTTCGGACTTCATCATAATACTTGTATTGATTACCCCAAAAATAAGAAATACGACGAGACAAATGTAAAAAGATTTTCTTTCTCTTAGTTCTTTTGCTAATAAATATGAAAAAGCCAGCCATAGACATCCAAGTGTAGGGAAAATATAACGGTCTGTAAATATTGGCCTAAGTAATAATGATACAATTATACCTACTAATTCAACAAATATTACATTACCTATTCCAGTAATAATGATCCAATCTTTTGCAGTCTTATCCTTTTTTATATAACGGTATAAAATCCAAAGAAATAAAAACGTGATTAATACGCCCACTCCTACACTTGCTATAGATTTAGCCTGACACACAATAAATGCAATATTCTTAGCAATAGTCTTAAGAGTAAGGGGTTCAATCCAATAATTTTCTTTCACTTTCATGATTTGTCTAATAACAACAAGCATCCAAGGAAGATATACACCTGCTGTAACCACAACACAGATAAACCATTTTTTTAAATATATTTTCTTACAACGAATAATCCAAATTAACAAGACTAAATATAAAAATCCTACTGCTAAACAAGCAAAATCATGTGTATAAGCTGCGCATAAACTAAATATAGTGAAAAAGACCCAGTGTTTATTGGTTTCGAACTCCGTTATTTCATATAATTCTAAAAACGCTAGAGTTACCCAAAACATTGCCCAGCTATACATACGTATTTCAATTCCATATTGCAACATTCTTGGAAAAAATAAAATACAAATAGAAAAAATAGTACTACAACCTACTCCAAAATCTTTTCTAATTTTTGTACATGCAACTAGCAGTAGAAGTAAAAAAGGAATAAATGATACAAGTTTTGCACTATAGATTGTAGTTACTCCAAACACACTAGCAATACTAGTGATTAACTTCAGAATAAGATAATATAAAGGAGGGTGTACATCATGTGATGTTATATCTAATAAATTTATTGTTGACTTTTTGATGAGTTGTAATGAATAAGACTCATCCAGCCATATTGCCCTATTTGTAATTAATATAATTACTATTCCTAATGTTAAAATCCCTAATATAAATAATCCAAGATTTAGTTTCCTTTCCAGTTGCTTTTCCAGTTGCTTTTTCAGTTGCTTTTCACTTTTCATTATATTTTTCTTCCCCTTTTCACTTAATTAGAAAACCTCTTTATCACGGATACAACACTCGTCCTTAGTTCAATTCGTATCTTTATAATGAGATATTTCTCCTTTGATATGTATTTCAAACAAAGTTTTATATCATTGTCATTATTCAGTATCTTTTTCCATTCCTCTTTCATTGGATCCGGCCAATTTTTAAATTCCCTTCGAAGATACCCCAAGTTCCGAATATAATACATTAGCCAATATTGGTTTACCTGCGCTTTCTTTTCCTGATAAAGCCCTAGCTGCTGAAAGCAATTTTTGTAGTATTTATAGATTTCCTTGCGATTTCTCAGTTCTTCCTTGCAATCCTCAATGGTCTTTTTCCTCTTCCTTGAAAGGGATTGCTCATTCTCACAATTATAATAATATAGCTTGTCTTGAATTACCTGGACCTTCTTTATATGCTTTAAATATTCTAATGTGAAAATAAAGTCTTCACCTAACGTGACAGTAGGGCTGAACAGTATTTGATTTTGCTTTATGACCTCTGCCTTATATAGCTTATTCCATACCACTCCGTAGTAATAATCTCCGGGATCTATTAATGTATTACATAAATACTCCTGATTACTGTAAGCCCCCGCTTGTTCTAACCTCTCATTATATACCTTTAAGTGATAGATTAATTTTGTATAACCACAGACAACTAAATCAGCCTCTGTTCGTTTCATTGTATTTATAAGGGTTTTTGTGGCCTTTGATATAACAAAATCATCTCCATCAATAAACTGAATATAGGTGCCATTTGCTTTGGAAAGCCCCAGGTTTCGTGCTGCACCAACGCCTTTATGAGTTGTATGAAATACTTTAATTCGTTTATCCTCTAAGGCATACTTATCGCAAATTCTTCCAGAACTATCAGAAGAGCCATCATCAATTAATAGTAATTCTGTATGACAGTATGTTTGCTTTACTATAGAATTTAGACAATCATTTAACTGTTTCTCCTGATTATAAATAGGCACAATAATAGAAACTAAATCTTCAGGCATCTGTCATACTCCTTTCGTATACTAATGCCTATGCACTCTCTTTTGATGTTGCTTTATCAATCAAGTCCATAAGCTTTTCTGATTTTTTCGTCTTTACCTTTCGGCAGAACAGACAATCCTGATCCATGATCTTCTTATAATCATTTTCATCAAAAACAGTAACCTCTCTTGGATATTCAAAATAATGCAGGTTCCTCCAGTTAACCAGCCAGCGTTTCACCGGTTCGTCATACGCAACACAATGGTATTTAAATTCCGAGTTATGTACAATGGTATGAAAATATTCTTCATCTGGAAACTGAATATGCTGCATACATTTATTAAACTTTGGATGTGTAGCTTCAAATTTAACAAAGTATTCCGCACACTTCCTTGTAACCGCCCATTGTGCTGTCCCATAATGTAGTACAAACTCCCGATTTCCTTCTTTAATGACACCATTAAAGAAGATAGTCTGGACGCTTCGCAATGCTAACCATGCATAGTGCATATATTTACGCAACTTGTTGTGTTGCATAAGATAAAACTCATCATCACGCTTATTGAAGATTTTGTATTTTCTTGCATAATGCCAGTCCTTCGTCCTACCAATCTTGCAACCTCTAATAAATTCCGTTCCTTGGTTTTGAATGAAAAACTTTTCAATCTCCTGATTTGACTTAATTGGATAATCAAGGTTCTGTAACACAACAAAATACTCATACTTTCTACTGCTCTTCAATGCCTCTTTTAATAATTCCATCGTTGCAGTAATTGCATTATATCCCCCCCAGTAAACCTTCTGACGGTTAGAAATAAAATAAACCTGATCATTTCCCTTAAGTGGCGTTTGAAATAGTGCAATCTCCTTCTTTGCATCTACATGAATATACATATCAAAATTAGGATTTTTCGTTAGTTTATTGGCTACCCTTGCTACAATCTCCGGTTCACAATGACATAAATTTAAAAATGCTACTTTCACATTCTCACTCCTTAGTTTCTCTGAAATTCATAATGTACTAGCTGTAGCATGCTAACAGCCAAAAACAAGAGAAAATATAATTTTTTCTTTAAAAGCTCGAATGGTATTAACTTTATTCCCAGCCTGAACTTTAAATCAAAGCTTTTAATGGTGTCTTTCACTTCTTTATTATTGATATAGGACAAAAACAACTGATACCTTTTTCGAAAACTTAACTTATTATTCTTTTTTGAAAATAAGAAAGCTAACTCCATACAAGACATAATGATCGTTCCGCGCCAGCAATGGTCAATGCTGACTTGTTTTTGCTTGTTAATTCGATCCGTGAGCTCATTCCTTGCATCCAAAAGTCTTAATTTTCCTTCTAGCTTTGCAACCGGATCCAACTCATATTGATAGATAGTCGATGTTTCCCTTGTCACTAGATAGTAATAACATTTTCTATGGATATAACAACGCTCGGCGTAGCTTAAATATTCAGAAATAAAAATGGTATCTTCTCCTACTTTCAAGTTCTCGTTAAATCGAATATTATTATCTCGAATTAACTCTCCACTCACAAGTGTTCTCCATAATGCAGGATTTTCAACAAACAATGCCCCCTCTTCGTTCGCAATAAATCTATTTACTGATTTATTGGATAACCCGATAAACCTTGGAAGTACTTGATCAATGATTTCATCTCCTATATAGAAATCCTGATCAAATTTCGGATAATTTGTTTCCCATACTTTCCCATCTTTATATCGATGATATCCATAAATCACCGTATCGGCCTTTTTTTCTTCTGCCATCTTAATCAGTTCCTCACAAGCATATGGCTCAACGAAATCATCACTATCAAAAAATAGAAAGTATTTTCCAGTTGCAACATCAATTCCTGTATTTCTCGCTTTTGATACTCCCTCATTCTTTTTATGAATTACTCGAAATCTATTATCTTCTTTACAGAAGCAATCACAGATAGCAGGACTTTCATCTGTAGAGCCATCATCTACAATTATGACCTCAAAGTCTTTCCAAGTCTGTTTCTTTATACTGGAAAGGCAAGTTTCCAGATATCCAGCTACATTATAAACAGGAATGATTATGCTTAATTGTTTTTCCATCTTTTCACCACCCATTACTACATAGTTTTTTATTATTTTTTCTCTGATCATAAATATATTTTCCAATAAACAATAATGGAAATGCACTGGAAGCATTGATGACATAGGCTTCCATAATCCCATATAACGCTAATCCTACAATGAATATCTTTTCTTGTGTCGTTGTCTTTTTGGCAATTAATATAAATGCTACTGATAGTATGACAAGATATACAGAACCATACATAACAAACAACCATATGTATGCATTATCAAATACCATAGTATCCAGCCAATGTCCTCTCCAATGGCTTTTTTCTGGAAATTTAATTACTTTTCCAAGGATCGAGAGACCATAAACATCATACACATAGGCACCATATAATAGTCGTCCTGTAAAGAATTCATTCAAGCTGTTATAGAATTCCAGCATTGTTCCTGATAACCTTGTATACATGACACATAATCCAGGAAAAAACACTGAAAATATGGCAAATGAATACTTAGACATGGGCCCGATGATGGACACAATTTTTTTCTTTCCCATTTTATCAAGAAGTATAAAGAAGACAACAAGTGTAGATACCATCAATCCTGTATTGGAATTAGTAAAGTAATATGTTAATAAGTTTATGCCATACACGAACATAATTTTGGGAGTCTTAATCTCATCATACTTGGCATATAGATATTCAAGAGATGCCCATAATACATACATGGAAAATGTATTCGGATGTCCTAAGAAGAAAAAGTGCCTGGCAACACCATTTCGAACAACAAGATACACCTTACTAGAATGAGTGAGAGTGGCCAAAATATAACCAATGACATGAATTAGTATCATTACTGTCTTTGTATAAGATGTATATTTCATAACGTCTTTTAAATTAACATTCTGTACCGCTATAATTCCTAGAAAGCTGAATATTAAGTAAAAATACTTCATCTTAAAACATGTATAAATACAAATTAATCCAAAGAAAGTAAATGACAAAATCTGTTTCTTCGTATATGATTGCATTCCCAACTTTGCTATGATTACACCGAAAAATAGTAATAACAGCATGGTATCCACCCATTCTGGGCGTTTAAACAGAAGGGAGGAATCTAAAATATTCTTTACTGCCAAACCCATAAATGCAATCGTATATAGTTGTTGTTCCAGTGTCCTTTTTTGTTCCATATATCTCGTATCCTTTTCCTTTGTCTTCTATAATTATTCGTTGTCTAAACGATACTTTCTATAGATTTGAAAGATCTGTATATCATCAACCAGATATCTCCTAAACATTCTTCTTGGTTCTTTTATTAATCGATAGAACCATTCTAATCCTACATTCTGCATCCATTTGGGAGCACGTTTAATATTTCCTGCCTCAAAATCCATGCTTGCCCCTAAACACAATGCAACTGGTACACCCAGTTCCTTACAGTATTCATGAACAAACTTCTCTTGTTTTGGACATCCTAATCCAACAATGAGAATATCCGGATTAGCTTTCCAAATCATATTTCGAATCTCATTAAGCTCATCACTCTTCTGCTCAAATCCAAAACTTGGAGAATAGGTACCAACAACCTCAAGACCTTCGAAACGTTTGGTCAAATTTTCTGCAGCCTGTTTTGCAATCCCTTCCTTGGCTCCTAAGAAGAACATTCGGTATCCCTTCTCACTTGCTCTTTCGCATAACTTAGGAAATAGATCCGATCCAGACACCTTCTCTTTAATTGGAGTATTCATACGTTTCGCAATCCATAACAATGGCTTTCCATCCGGAAGGATTAAGGAGGCATCCTCATAAATCTTTTTAAACTCTTCATCTTGTTCCAATTTCACAATATGATCTACATTCGGTGTGACCACGTAAGATGGCTTCTTATTCTTTATAAGTACTTCTATCTGATCAATTGCTTCCTCCATTGTTAGGTTATCTAATTCAGTATTCAAAAATTTCATTCTCATGCTCATCACCCCAATTTATAATAAATACTCATACTCTTTTTTCTCTTTTATCATATCGACAACCTTTTTGACCTCTTGTGCCTGATCTTTCTTACATACCAGCACAGCATCTTTGGTTTCTACTACAATTAGATTTTCAACCCCTATCGTTGCAATAAATCGATCTTCCGAATATGAAATACAGTTTTTTGTATCAATGTTAATCTGGCTTCCTTTTATAACGTTACCATCACTGTCCATTTCATAAAGGGCTCCTAAGGTATCCCAGCTTCCTACATCATTCCATCCAAACTCCGCCGGAATTACCACTACATCATCAGAACGTTCCATAACACCATGATCAATTGAGATACTTGGAATTCTATTATAAAGTTCTTCAATGGTTTGCTTTTCATATGGTGTATTCATGGACTCTCCAATTTTTTCAAGAACAGAATATACTCTTGGTAGAAATCTTTTAATATTCTCTAAAATAGCAGAAGCCTTCCATATAAACATTCCACTATTCCATGCATAATTTCCGTTCTCATAATATTCCTTTGCCTTTTTATAATCAGGCTTTTCAATGAACTCAATAGCATCTTTTACAATTCCGGTACTAGTGTGGTCATATTGGATATATCCATATCCTGTACTTGGGAAAGAAGGCCTTATTCCTATCGTAATCAGTTTATCGCTTTTCTTCGCCTCCTCAATAGATGCTTGTAGTATTTCAGTAAACTTCTTATCGTCTTTTATGTAATGATCAGATGGAAAAATACACATAACTCCATCTCCGTATTTCTTAATAATCTCCATAGCTGCATATCCAATACAGGCAGAGGTGTTTCTCGACACTGGTTCTGATAAAATGTTGGACTCTAAAATGCCATCCTCAACCAATGTTTTCATCTTACTTACTTGTTTCTTATTAGTAACAATAAAAATGTTTTTCTTATCAATGACATCTACGATACGATCAATGGTTTCGTTAATCATTAATCCTTGTCCGCTTAGATTTAGCAGTTGTTTGGGTTTAGATTGTCTGCTCAGTGGCCAGAACCTTGTCCCGCCGCCTCCTGCCATAATTACGCCATAACATTCCATATTACCTATCTCCTCTCAATCAGCCTATTATCTTGCAAATTTTGCCTTAATCATAAAATAGCAAGAAAGTAACGCTACTTCTTTCTTTTTCAGCATATGGTATTCCATTGCCTTCATCTTAGATGGCATGCATGACTTATCGATTTTCGTAAGTATTTCTTCAACAAATTCCTGCTGCAACATCCCACTGTACATTTGCTGTAACTCCTTTTTTCGTTTAAACTTTGCATATTCTAGACTCATGTTTGTAATCATTCTTAAATAGTAAATATACATATTTGAAAGGAGTTTCTTATCCTTCGTTTCCAGCACACACTCCTTATTGTACTCGTATAATTTTTTCAGGTATCCTAATCTGGTATCCATATCATATCTTCGCATGGCACTGTCTCCATGTTGACGATAATTAACAATACATTCATTGGATAATAATCCTAGTTTAATATGTCTAATATATTCTGATACAAATATATAGTCTTCACCAATCTTAAGATCTGTTGGAAATGATAGTTTGAATTTCTTTATGTAATCTAATAAAAAAAGTTTCCCCCAGCACATATTGAGTCTTGATGATGCCATGATATATTCCCTTACAGTGCTCATATCATCTGTACTAGTGCTACCAAGTGGAAACAGCTCTTCTTTTGTCTCACCAGTATTGTAGTAGGTATAATACGAAAAGGCCATAAACTCATATTGCTTGTCTTTTATCCATTTTTGTAGTACTGTCCAGGAATTCGAAGTCATAAAGTCATCCGCATCTAAAAACATTACATACCGACCACATGCATAGGATAAACCCATATTTCTTGCAGCAGAGACACCACTATTCTTCTCTGATACAAGACGTATCCTTGAATCCTTTTGTTCATACAAAGAGATGATCTTTGCTGAATTATCCATGCTTCCATCATTAACTATAATGCATTCCATCTCGTCCCATTCTACTGAAATAATACTATCTAGGCACTGGGATATATACTTCTCACTATTGTATACTGGAATAATGATACTTAACTCCATAGTCATCCTTCTTTCATCATACCTTTTTAGCCTTTACTGCTATCTTCATACGAAATATTACTGAAAAAATTGCTGAATATATCTTATAGGTCGTTGGAGTTATGGTACGCATATAATAATTCTGAATTGATTTCCTACTTCTTAGTGTTTTATTCTTTTTCCAATCAGGAAATGTAGAATATAAAAGTCCAATACTTTGATTTAATGCATCTGCTCTTTGCTTTCTATCTTTAATCCTGCACATTCTTTTAAATGAGCTACATAATAGAATTCTAGTATAAAAGAACTCCAAAGCATCTTTATAATCCTCTAAAAATCCATGGGATCTATAATACTCATAGATACTTGTTAATACCTTTAAGATATCAAGGGTTTTGGAAGATGATTGATTATTGATTGAGCTGCTGCGCTGTACATAATGGATAGATGCCTCATCAATATAAGAATAACAAGTTAGATATGGGATTAATTTAAGATAAAATTCAATATCCTCATAATAGACAGATTTATGAAATTTCACCTTTGTTTCTTTTAACCAATCTGTTCGGTATATCTTATTCCATACAACACTTCGTCCAAACATGAGTAATTCTTTTTTATCTTGAATTTTCTTGCCAATCTCGATATCTTCATACTCCTTATATGTATGCCTAAGATTACATTCCACAATATCGCTGTCATCCTCTTTTGCCTTATGATACAGGAGCTCATACATCGTATCATCAACAAAATCGTCCGAATCTACATATCCTAAATACTCCCCTGTTACAAATTGGAGGCCGTAGTTTCTGGCATCTGATAATCCTCCATTTTTCTTTTCATAATACTTGATTTTTTCATACTTGTCCGCATATGCTTTCGCTATTTTTCCTGATTGATCTGTAGAACCATCATTCACCACAACGATTTCTATCTCCTTCAGTGTTTGATTTACCAAGCTCTCCAGACATCGTTTTAAATATGGCTCAACGTTATATACAGGAACTATGACGCTTACTTTAATCACACTCTCACCTCGTCCGTTCTTCTATCTTTGGCAATATGCCGATAATCTCTTCTTCACTCTCATCAATACACTGTACAATCGTACGGACACGATTTGAAAACAATTCCTTGATAAAAATTATTCCAGCACTTGCTGCAAAACCAAAGGCTGCAAACAAAAGCCTAGTTTCCAACAATGCCTTTTTTCCATCGGATTTCAAATAGGCAATTGATGCCGTATCTAAAATCTGTATAGAGTCTAGCCCTGTAATGGTAGTTACCTCTCTGACAAATGCATCTGACATAGCATTGGCAACTTCAATTGCGGTTTCGGAATCTTTTGAAACTGCAGAGATATTTACAATGGTATCACTTGCCTGTGTAACACTTACCATGGACTGAATCGTATCTGCATCAATAGAATACTTTGTACTAAGTAGAGAAGCCGCACTCTCACATATCTTTTTACTGGTTGCAATATCTGTATATGATAAAATTGCCGTATTTCCTGATATTCCGTTCTCATTGGAACTATTTGAGGTACTGTATACCGAAGCGGTGGCAACATAAGTATTCGTAACTGATTTGTTCATAGTAAATAACAGCCCAACGAGTCCTGCCAGGACCGTAACAGAAATAATCAACCACTTTTTCTTCCAAAGTTCCAACAGGCTAATCCTGACATCCTCTATTCTTATTTCATCGTTCATGTATTATGCTCCTTTACTTTCTATATCTTCTGATTAGTACAATAACTACCACTGACATAAATGCAATGGAACCGATCAAAAGGATTTGTTTTAAGCCGTATCCACCAATTGTCTTTGAACTTATTGTTGCATCACTGTCTGTAGATATTATCTGACTTGATTGTGTATTGGAGGTCTGTCCGCCAATATTTGCAGATACCACAGTAACCTCTGATGGATCAACTTTCTTTGTATGTACATTTCCGTTAATGTCCTCATAATTAAAGCTGATATTCACCGTACTTTTTCCACTATTTTTAAAATTAATATAGGAGTCCACATAATTGATTTTTCCTGCCGATAACTGTCCCAACATAACCGATTGCTGCTGCTCTAATCCGTCTCCCGTCACATTCATTGTAATATTTCTTAAGTCTTCACCACCAGCATTCTTTAAGGTAACTCTTACCCTTGTATTGGATCCCTGCTGAATATTCTGTGGAATACTTATCCCTTGTACTAACAAGTGGCTACTCAGATTAACTGGAATTTGTAATGTTACATCACTTGATGTGAATGTACTATCGCTGTCTGCATAAAGAATATTAATGGCAAAACCAGCACCTTCAGACTTAAATGTTTCAGATGTCTTTAAATTCAAAGTGATTTCTTTTTCCTCCAATGGTTTCAGCCGTTCTATGTATACTTGGTTTGACATACCATAGGTAGTAAAAATGGTATCCAGATTATTTGTAAATGTCAAAGTTATATTGTTTGCTGCGTTCTTCTTATTTTGATTTTTCAATTTAATCTTCAGCTTAAATTCTTCTCCTGGAAGAATTTCTTTATCATCAAGCGTATACTCTGTTACTATAATTCTTGCCTTGTTTAATATATTGCCCGCAGATTCTGTAATCTTATCCGCTTTTACTTGAGTATCAGTATCCTTGTCAGCCCGTACAGGTATTGAAAACACAGTCATACAGCATAAGAAACACAGTATGGCAGCTTTCCATTTCTTTTTACTTACTCTTTTCATCATGTACCTCCCTTCTATTTTTCTATTCTTTTTTTCTTTTTTAAATTTTCTTTTAGAAGCCGTGACAGGTTTTGTTCTTTAAAATAGTCAAAATCCTTAATGTAATTTCGATACTGTGGCATATCTACCTGATTTACAATTAATCCATAATAATTTTCTTTATACTTTTCTACTTTACGCTTTGCATCACGAAGCTGCTTTTTAGTTGCCTTTTCAAGTGCTGCTACTAGCATGATACCATCCATATATGGCAAAAAGATCATGGCATCTGAAACAATGTTCAGTGATGGAAAATCATATATGATATAGTCATACTCTGGAGAAATTGTCTTAATAAGCGATTCCATTCTTGTAGAACATAACAATTGAGTCGGACTTGCCTTTCCATTTCCACTTGCAATGTAATCAAGTTTTTCATAATTCGTCTCTTGAATTACCTTGTTCTCCTCAGTCTTACCAGACAAATAATCTGTGAGTCCTGACTCGACGATATTGTTCAGACGTTTATATTCAGTGCCTTTTCTAAAATCGCAATCAACAAATAAGGTCTTCCATCCAGCCATTGCTAAGGCTATTGCAATATCAATTGCAATCATGGTTGTTCCGCTTGCTGAGCTGCATCCAGACAGCAACAGGCTTTTCTTCCCCTCTTGTTTCTTATGGCTATGTATCTCAACGATGATACGATCAATTGCATCATTCATTAATTGATTGTCACATCGATACAGCTCAATTGGTTTTCTCATTTCATAACTCCTTTCAACTTTTTAGTATATTTTGTCTTTTCTTATCAATATGTATGTTTTTATGGTATATTTTTACATTATCTAACATTAAAATTAACACTTAACCGGCATAAAGTCAAGCTCTTATATAAATTCCATAATACGTTAGTTAATTTTCTCCTAATATCAGACCATTAGCCAAATTAAAATTGCTTGTATTTTTTTCCGTTATATTGTAATATAATGAAACTATAAGTGAAATAAAAAATCAAGGAGACATTAATGAAGAAAAAGCATATGAAACCATTTATTTATCTCATTGCTATCCTAATGATTTTTATTATCCTAAAAGGCTTTTTTACCAAACTTGTAGTCACAGAATACACGATTGAAAATACTAAGATACCTCCATCCTTTGGCGGCTTTCGAATTGTACAGATTTCCGATTTACATTGTGCTGAGTTTGGGACAGGTAATAAAAATCTAATTGATACAGTTAAACATCTAGACCCTGACATAATCGTACTGACCGGCGATATGCTTGATAGCGATCATACAGACTTTACTCCCGTAGAAGAGTTCTTAAACGGAATTCAATCCATAGCACCTATTTATTCTGTTACCGGTAACCATGATTACGATAGTACAAGCATCTATCAAAAACTAAAGTTCTACTATACTACATATAATATTTGTGACCTTGATGCTGCAGGTGTCATAATCAATAAAGGGAATAGTTCCATACTCCTACAAGGATTAGGTGCAAGTGCAAACATTACGAATAGTTCTCATCTACTTCCCAAAGCTGATCCGGATAAGTTTAATATTTTGCTCTACCATTATTCCAATCATTTTGATTACCTAAGTTCATTCAATTATGATTTAGTGTTATCCGGCCATGCCCATGGAGGAATTGTAAGACTTCCATTTGTTGGAGGCGTCCTTGGAAACAACGGCGTCCTCTTTCCTAAATATGATTATGGTAAATTCGTAAATAAGGATAATCCGAATATGACCATGATTTCCAGTGGAGGACTTGGAGATGCCGACATACCAAGATATAATAACAATCCTGAGGTAGTACTGATTACCCTTAAAAGTACACAAAATTAAAAAAGAAACATAAAGACGAGAGTACATTTTCTTTTTGTACTCTCGTCTTTTTTATATCACATATTTATTTATATACCATCAAACCATACTGATTGAAATTGCATTCTGTTTATTCAACATAATCATTCTGTGATCGTAATACTATCCTTTGGCACTGTAGTTCTCATAATCTGCTCATTGTATATTATATTTATCTTTTTAATCAATTTACTTTGTTTCATTAAAGGAATAACCACATATCTCTCTAATATATTTAATCTAAACCAATCAATCATATAACAAACAATAAATATCAAAATGACGGATAATAACATATGTAATAAATATATTGGCTTATAGTATGCTACGTTAACATGCAACCATTTATTCCATAAAACATAATACAAACTTGGATTTTCATGAATTAGATAAATTCCTAATGTTGACTTTGCAATATTATTAATTAGCTTTGAATTTGGAATTTTCATATTTTTAAAAATATAGAATAAAAATATAGCAATTAGAATAGATATTGGTGAAAATCTATTTATAAAAAATACTCTATATAAATCATAATAAATTCCCAGATGTATATGTTGTTCTACTACAAGCCATAAAATATAGGTTAAGACTGATAAAGATATCGTTATACAAAATCCTCTTTTAGCATTTCTTTCAAAAAAGTTATTCGATGACCCTTTTAGATATCCCATTAATAAATAAAGATAAATATATAATTGCTTGTTTCTTTAGACCTAAATAAATAAATAAACTAAATAAATGAACAGGAGCAACTTTTATAATACTTCTATATAATGGGATTGTCATTGTAAGTAATAATACTAAATATAATAATGTTGTTCTTGATACCGACTTAATAAACTTATTTAAAAAAGGATAGAATAAAAAAAGCATTATATAGGACGGAATAAACCAATATTGATCTGTCAGCGGACAAAGAAATGATTTCAATATATATTTCAGTTCAAAATCAGCTGTCTTACTCATCTTCATAATGCATAGAATTAACACAGCATAAAAACTAGTTGAAAGAGCAATTAATATTACCTTTTCAATTTTATAGTGCTTTGAATCTATCAAGAAATATGCGCTTATAAAAACGAATAAAAATACTCCTACAATTCCCCATGATCCAAATAAAACTGATATTATTTGATTACCACATATTTCTCCGCTAAAAATAGTCCCGCCATTTCCATGTAAGCAATAATGATAAGTAATAATTAAAACCATTGCAAGTATTCGTAATAATTCAAAGTTAGACTCTCTCTCTTTTTGCATACTTTCTCCTTCTTGTGTATTTTTTACCATATTTTATCATATTTGTACAAATAAGTAAATTATTAAAGTTAGATTTAGTCAAGCACATATTTAGGGATCGCAAAAAAGATATCACCTAAACTTAATAAAAAGCCAGACTACAAAAGTCTGACTTTTCACATTTCAAATATATTATAAGTTCCTAGCCACTTCAGCACAACTCTTCATAGCCTCAATAACAGCGCTTCTAAACCCTTTCTGTTCCAGTACCCTAACAGCTTCAATGGTAGTTCCGCCTGGGCTGCATACCATGTCTTTTAACTCGCCTGGATGCTTGCCGGTTTCCATCATAAGCTTGGCACTGCCCATTACAGCTTGGGCTGCAAATTCATAGGCCTGGGCTCTTGGCATGCCGTCGGCTACGGCTGCATCGGCCATTGCTTCGATAAACATGAAGACATAGGCTGGAGCGCTTCCACTTACGCTTACTACTACGTCCATTAAGTTTTCTGGAACTACTTCTGCCTTGCCAAATCCTTTGAGAATTCTTAATGCTTCATCCATGTCTTCTTTGGTTACATTCTCATTTGCACAGACACCTGTCATGCCGGCACCTACTAATGCTGGAGTATTTGGCATTGTACGAACTAGCTTTATTTCTTTTGTAAGGTGTTCATGGAACCATTCGATTGTTTTTCCTGCTACGATGCTGATGCATAGTTTGTCTGCTGTAATAAGATCCTTGATATCAGCCATTACCTCTCCAATATATTGAGGTTTTACTGCGAATACAATGATATCTGATTGCCTAACAAGTTCACGATTGTCTGTGATTGCTGTAATGCCATATTTCTCTACTCTTTTAGCAGCAGAACCACTTTTGTCGGAAACGATGATCTCTTCTGCCTTTACAATTTGATTAGTAACTATTCCATTAATAATTGCTGTTGCCATATTTCCGCAACCAATAAATCCTAATTTCATAACTAATTCCTCCTTTGTCTTGAGCTACATATACTCTCTATTATACACATATTATACAAATTATTCTATCTTTTCCTTTTGAGGACGGCGTGGTGTGCCAGTTACTCAACCAGAAGAAACACACTTTGCGAGTTTCTCTGGTTATCGCGCCAGTCGCCAAGGTCATGTTCACATGACTTTGGCTCGTAATTCGCGTAAAAAAAGCTGCCACATATCTGCGACAGCTTTCTCTGCTATTCTTTATTCTCTCGAAGCCAGATCCTTGCTTAGTGGCTCTAAATAGTGGACGAATACGCCGTTTTTAGAGCTTATAATGTATTCTTCCTTCAGTTCTGCAAACGTGAAGCTTTTGCGACCGCCATTTTGGGCGCGGTCCCAGAAGACTTTCAGATCCCTAAACGTCAGATAATAGAAGACATTTCTTTTGGCAAAGTAAATGAGCAGGAAGGCCACGCCATGCTGGCGTTCGTACTCTTCCATGAACTCGACCTGATGGGCATGGACGTTTTGAAGCGGGAATGTGTCGGTTGCACATTCCTTGGCATCAAAACAGACGGGCACGCCTTGGACTACACCGATATAATCGACCGTACTCTTTTGCTCAAAATAAGCAAGGGTGATATGTCTGCTCTGCTGGTCAATGCGAATTGGCTTGATTGGTGTCGGAATTTTTTGAATTAATGCCAGATGATTTAGTTGATACTTTTCATTTGTCATATTTACAAGTTCCTCTAAAGTAGAACCTCTAAGCCCCCTAGAATTCCACGATGGCATATGCTTGTTTCCTCCCCCGTTACTTTCTAAAACTCATACTTGATGATCTTTTCGAAATAGTCTGGAAGCGGTGCATAAATCACCTTATTTTGAAGATCACTTAATTCTTCTGGCATCTCTTTGAAATGTAATTCCCTAGAGTGAAGAAGGTGATGTTTTAACTTGTATTGTTTCTTCATTTCCTTATTTACTTGGACATCACCGTACTTACCGTCACCGATAATTGGGTGGCCAATGCTTTGAAGATGGGCACGAATCTGATGGGAACGGCCTGTGATTAATTTTACACGAAGCAGTGTAAAGTCATCATTAGACTTGATTGGCTCATATTCTGTCTTGATATAGTCCGCATCTTCTACTGGTTCTTTTGTAATCGTTACTTTGTTACGGTTCTTATTTTTATATAAATAACCGTCGATTAATTGCTTCTTTGCAATTCTTCCTTTTACAACACAGTAGTAATACTTGTCGATATCACGGTTCTTGATGATTTCACCCATAGTCTGAAGGCCGTATAAGGACTTTCCTGCAACGATGATGCCCGACGTATTACGGTCAAGTCGATTACAGATCCCTGGGCGGAAGGTTGCCATTTGTTCATAGGTTAACTGGCCGGACTCAAGAAGGTAGTTGGTAAGATGCTCGATTAAGGAAACATCGTCCTTCTGTGCCTTTTGGGATAACATGCCGGCTGGCTTATTGATCAAAAGCACGTGTTCATTTTCATAAATGATATCTAGCTTTTCCGTTTGGATGTTTTCTAGGACTTTGGCTGCCTCTTCCTTCTTGCTGCGGAAGTTCTCAATGGTCTCTTCGGAAAGCCACAGCTTTACCACGTCGTCCACTTGGACACGCTCAATTCCTTCTGCTTTCTTATCATTTAAGGTTATATTCTTCTTACGAAGCATTTTATAGAAAAAGCTTTTTGGTGCAGTATCCAGATATTTCTCTAGGAATTTATCAAGACGCTGACCTGCTTCCTGTTTTCCAATTTTTAATTCTCTCATAGTTTTCCTTCTACTTCACGATTAACGTCTCTATGGTCTTAACGACTTTTTCGTTATAGGCATCGTCGTCTACCCCATTTGCTCCTATGGCTCTTGCATAGGATAAAAACTTATCTTCTTTCTCAGTGAGCTTTACTTCACAGGAATTGTGATGTTCTTTTAGGGTATCCTTAAGGTAGTTCGTCATATAGGATACGTCTTGGTTGCTCTTCCCTACAAGGCCGTAGAAGCCGTGCTCGGTCAGGAGGGCAAAATCCAGGTTCATCACTTTATCAACGGAAGTAAACACTACATCTGTAAGAAGTGTTACTTTACTATCGATTACGCTTGTACTAGCCATTACTTCTTTCAAAGAATGATAATCAGAAAGATTGGCAGTTGTTGCTTCAAATACGGCCTGATAACGGTCCGATGATACTGTCTTAAATCTAGCGAAAACGATAACGGCTACCATTGCCTTTGCGGCAGGCAGTACCATTAAAATAGCTAAAATCGTAAATATGTTTGCATGATCAAACTTATTTACCAGTAAACCAAAAACAAAAATTGCAATACCAATTGCGGCATAGATGCCTACCCTACATAGGTAGGACTTTTTCTTTGTCGCGATATAGCCGAATGCACCGGGCATAATCGACTTCTTCTTTTTTTGTTGCTTCTTTGAAGTGTCCATACTACCAATCCTTTCTTCTTACGTAACTTTTAGTAATCTTTATTCATTGGTTGAAAGGCTTTTAGGCTTTCTTAGCTTTGTGTAAATTACGAATTGCCTTCTTCTTTTTGCCGCCTTGATCTTTGGTAGGTCTTGGGCCAAATCCGGATTTTTCATATTTACTGTTTTGATCGCTCTTGCCTTTTCTTCCCCTTCCTTGATCGGAAGTCTTGCCGTTTCTTGCTGATTTAGGGTTTTGTGACTTGGCGTTTTTGCCTTGTGCAGTTTTTACACCAGTCTTAGGATTTCTCTTAGTACCAAAACGATCTTTATCTTTATATGCTGGGCGAACTAGACAATGTTTGTCGAAACCGATAAGGTCTTCACGGCCAGCTGCTACTAATGCTTCAATGATTAAATCATAGTTCTTTGGATTACGATATTGGATTAATGCACGTTGCATAGCTTTCTCATGAGGAGATTTAGGCACGTACACTTTTTCCATTGTTTCTGGATTTAATTCTGTATAGTACATACAAGTAGATAATGTGGAAGGTGTTGGGTAGAAATCCTGTACCTGTTCTGGCATATAACCAAGATCACGAATGTACTCTGCAAGTTCTACTGCTTCTTTTAAAGAGGAACCTGGATGGGAGGACATAAGGTAAGGAACTACGTATTGTTTCTTGCCTAACTGATTATTTACTTGTTTATATTTCTTCATAAAACGTTCGTATACAGAATTTTCAGGTTTACCCATAAGTTTTAATACTTCATCGCTGATATGCTCTGGAGCAACCTTTAACTGTCCACTTACGTGATGTTCACATAATTCTTTGATAAATGTATCATCTGGATCATTGATCAGGTAATCGAAACGGATACCGGAACGGATAAATACACGTTTTACCTTTGGAAGTTCACGAAGTTTTTTTAGTAACTCTGTAAAGTCTGTATGGTCGATCTTAAGGTTCTTACATGGTTTTGGAGTTAAACATTGTTTCTTTGGACACGCACCATGTGTTTCTTGTTTTGAACATGCTTTATGTCTAAAGTTTGCTGTTGGACCACCAACATCGAAAATATTACCTTTAAAGTCTTTATCTTCGATCATGATCTTTGCTTCGTCAATAATTGACTCATGGCTTCTAGTCTGCATGATACGTCCCTGATGGAATGTTAATGCACAGAAGCTACAGCCACCAAAGCATCCACGGTTGTTTGTCAAACTGAACTTAAGGTCAGCAAGCGCAGGGATACCGCCGTCTTTTTCATAAGATGGATGGTAATTTCTCATATATGGTAAAGAATATACCCAGTTCATCTCATCTTCTGTAAGTGGCTTAGAAGGTGTATTTTGAACCACATACGTTCCATCTTTATATGGCTCGATTAATTTCTTTGCTGCAAATGGATCTGTATTGATATATTGTGTATAGAAGCTTTCTGCAAACTTACGCTTGCTTGCAAGAATTTCCTCGAAGCTTGGTAACATAATATAGTCATACACGCCAGAGATATCTTTTGTCTTGTACACAGTACCATCAATAAATGTAATGTACTGTGCTTCAATACCGCTTGCTAATGCATCTGCGATTTCAACGATGGATTTTTCACCCATGCCGTAAGAAAGGATATCTGCACCGGATTCAAGTAAGATGGACTTTCTTACATCATCACCCCAGTAATCATAGTGAGCCATTCTACGAAGAGAAGCTTCAATACCACCAATGATGATCGGAGTATCTTTATACATTTGACGGATTAATTTACTGTATACGATGGTTGCACGGTCAGGACGTTTGCCCATTACACCGCCTGGCGTATAGTTATCCATCTTACGTTTTTTCTTTGCTACTGTATAGTGGTTTACCATGGTATCCATGTTACCGCCACATACTAGGAACCCAAGTCTTGGTTCACCTAAAATATTGATACTGTTTTTGTCCTTCCAATCCGGCTGTGAAATAATACCTACGGAATATCCGTTTGCTTCTAATACACGGCTGATAATTGCTGGTCCAAAGGAAGTATGATCTACATAAGCATCCCCGATAACATAGACAAAGTCTAACTGCTCGATTCCACGATCGATCATATCCTGTTTACAAATTGGTAAAAAACCTTTTGTCATTTTAAAACTCCATTTCTAATCTTCACATCTATCTAGTGATTTCATCATAGTTCTTTATATAATAATCTGCGAGGCGAATCTTTTCTTCCCGTTCAAATTCGGAATACTCATCTTCAATCGCACATACTTTCATGTTTGCACTTTTTCCTGCCATAATTCCTTGCGTAATATCTTCAAACACAAGGCAGTGTTTTGGCTCTACGCCAAGTTCGCTTGCTACTAATTCATAAATATCAGGAGCAGGCTTACCTTTTTTCACTTCACAGGAAGTACGGATCGTATCAAAATACGTATCGATGGAAAGCTGTTTTGTAACACTTTCCACTAAATGTCTGGAGTTGCTTGTTGCAATACCAGTTTTAATTCCACGGCTCTTAAGATCTTTTAAGAAAGCAAGGCAGCCTTGTTTTAAAGGCGTTTCATTCATATATTTGTCATATGCCATGCCATTCCAGATTTCTTTAATCTCTTCAATGGACTCTTCTAATTTAAAACGAGTCTTAAAGTAGGTTGCTGTCTCAGTAAAGCTCATGCCGGAAATTGCTCGTTGTAAGTCATCTGGCAACTCAATTCCACGTTCCCCCAGGAATTCAATGTCGATTCGTTTCCACATCCACATGGAATCGACAAGAGTGCCATCTAAATCAAAAATAACTGCATTTATATTATTTAACATGTATCCTCCGCCAAAATGTTCCTAAAATTTATTAATTTCTTCTTCTGTTAATGGTCGGTATTCCCCAACCGCAAGTGTTTCATCCAGCACAAGTTCCCCCATGGATAAGCGCTTAAGATAAATCACTTCTTTGTCGACTGCCTCAAACATTCTTTTTACCTGATGGAATTTACCTTCCATAATGGTTAATTCGATTTCTGAGATTTCGTCGGATTTTAGGATTCTAAGTTCAGCAGGCAGTGCTTTAAATCCTTCATCTACCTGTAATCCCTCTTTAAAGGCTACAATGTCTTCTTTAGTAACTCTTCCCTGAATCCTAGCATAATAAACTTTCCCCACCTTTTTCTTAGGGGATAACAGGCGATGTGCCAAATCACCGTCATTGGTGATCAATAGAAGTCCTTCTGTATCTTTATCTAAGCGGCCTACCGGGAACAAATCCTTTCTGGCCTTTGTTTCGATTAGATCAATTACAGTTTCACATCTCTTGTCTTCTGTTGCAGAAACAACACCTGCAGGCTTATTTAGCATATAGTACTCGTGAGTCACATAGCCAACCTGTTGGTCATTGTAAAATACTTGGTCGTTGTCGTCCACCTTTACTTCTGGTGTCCTTACAATCTCGCCATTTACCTTGACATGACCGCGCTTGATTGCAATCTTTACTTCACTTCTTGTACCAACGCCCATATCTGCCAGATACTTATCAAGTCTTAACTTTTTCATTACTGCTCCTTCAAATGGATTATAGCCATCTCCAACCTGGATTGTATTTGTTCTTAAGAGTTCCTTTGCTAAGCTTGCCCCAGCCTAAAGAATATCCATCCACACATACAAGCTGATAACCACTTGCTTTCTTATCTTCTATTTCAATGGTTTCCCCTTTTAGATAACGGATTACTCGTTCGTCATCAAGTGGGAGATCAATATGATTGTCAAACTCTTCTTTCTTAAGCGCACATGCCAATGCCTGTGCTGGCTCAAATCGATTTTTCTTAACATCGCCAAGATACATGCCGCTTCTAAGGATACGAAGTCCTTTTAATGGCACGACACCTTCTGGTAAAGAGGTAAGTCGTTCTTCAAACATCTCATGATTTTTCTTAAATGATTTCACACCCATGGATTTTAAAAATACAGATGCTTCCTCAGATAACTTCACAGGTTCTGTCTTCGTCTTAACCTTACGTCTTCCTTCGTCTTCGCCTTTTTGTAAAAGTGCAACAAAATGGCCCTCCCCGTTGATTTTATGAGGCCAAATACGAACACAGTTACTAAGTTCTTTGTCCTCACTGCCAATCCATTCAGGGTGGCCATGGTCAAATCCTTCTGCTCTTTCAACGTCTAGCACTTTGAATTCAGGAAATTCGTTCTTAAGATGTTCAATCGTAAGCTCATTTTCTTCCGGAGAAAATGTACATGTCGAGTACACCATAAGGCCGCCTGCTCGAAGCATCTTAGCTGCCTCCACAATGATTTCCTTTTGAATTTTTGAAAAGTACTCAACACCATATTCTTCCCAGCTCTTGATTAGGGCGTTGTCCTTACGGAACATTCCTTCTCCTGAGCAAGGAGCATCTACTAAAATCTTATCGAAATAGCCTTCGAAATATCTTCCTAACTTTTCTGGTGGCTCACTTGTAACGATTGCATTGCGAACCCCTTGTAATTCAATGTTCTTGAGTAACGCTTTGGCTCTTGAATTACTAATATCGTTGGTAACTAAGACGCCTGTCCCATTTAATTTGGCTGCAAGCTCGGTGGACTTTCCACCTGGTGCAGCACAAAGGTCTAAGACACGGTCGCCTTCTTCGACTGGAAGAAGCGCGGCCGGTGTCATAGCACTTGGTTCTTGGATATAGTATAGTCCGGCATAATAATACGGATGTTTTGCCGGCTGTTCACTTTTATCATAATAAAATCCGTTTGTAGTCCAAGGGACTCTCTTTAATTCAAACGGAGAAATTTTCATAAATTCTTCTACAGATATTTTTAATGTATTCACTCGTAGTCCCGCATGATGAGGCTCATCAAAGCTTTTGATATATGCTTCATACTCCTCGTTTGAAAGAAGTTCTTTCATGCGATCTGTATAGGTACTTGGTAATAACACTTAGGTATTCTCCATTCTATTTTAAACTTTGTGCACGGTATCCTTCGGAGATAATGTCTAGTTCTTTGTTAAAACGTTCTAACTGGTCCAAATCACCAGTCTCATATATTTTAAAGAACTCGTCTTGGATCTTAACGACTTCTCTCTTATTCGCTACTTTATACAAATTCTGAATATTTGTCAAAATATCCGAAACTACACTTGCTTTTAAACTAAAGAAATTCTGCGCATCCATGATTTCTCCACGGATCTGGCTCATCTCCTCATCAAGGCTGATTACTGCTTCTGCTGCACTGGACAGTCTTGCTCGGATATGGCTAGGCATGTTTTTCTTGTATTTATATTGAAGACTATGTTCAATCGTAGCCCAAAAATTCATTGCTAATGTACGAATTTGGATTTCTGCCTGAATCGTCTTCGCACCTTTTAATGTCTGTACAGTGTAATAAATAATGACATGATAGCTTCGATATCCGCTTGCTTTACGGTGCTCGATATAGTTCTTTTCCATTTTGATTTCCATATCGTCGCGATTGCGTATTAGCTCTACTACTTTATCAATATCTTCAACAAATTGACAAATAATACGAATTCCTGCAATGTCATCGATCTTTTCCTGTATTTCGTCTAAGCTAATATTCTTCTTCTGTGCCTTTTCCAGAATACTGGAGATCTTTTTTACTCTTCCATCTACTAATTCAATCGGAGAATATGCTCCTGCATTACGATATTCATTAATAATATGGTTAAACTTTACAATTAATTCATCCACTGCTAACTGATAAGGGTCTAATATTTCTCTCCATAGTTGTATTTCCATATTATTTACCTCTCATTTATCATTATTTTGTAAACCAATTCATAGGCTTTATCCCCTAAAAATCACACTGTATTTTTCGTTCAAAACTGCCACTAGTGTATTATACCATGTTTTCACTAAAAGTGTAACTTTATTTGAATTGTGAATTTAAAATGCATAGGATAACTTATGTTGTTCTAAGTATTTCAAAATAAAATATGGATTGACGCTTATTTCCTTTCCTTCAAAGTCAACATACATGCCAAGATGAAGATGTACGGGAAAGTTTCCTGTGGTTCCCTCTTTGTCGCTATATCCTGTGTCTCCCATAAATCCTAGCAGCTGTCCTGCTCTGACTTTGTCTCCTACTTTGATCCCCTCTGAATACGAATCTAAATGGGCATAATAATAGTAACAGCCATTGTTTCCTCTTATACCAATGCGATACCCGCCTAGCTTGAGCCACCCCACATTCTCTACAACACCTTCGCCAATACTTAAAATTGGAAAATACCCTCGTACATTATTAGTCGTCATAAGGTCAGTCCCTTCGTGCTTTCTCTCTCCCCCATAGGTTCGTCTACCTCCCCAAGAGTTATCATATGAGACTTTTTGCTTTCCAATCAGGTCATTTGGTACCGGAAAATACTTTAACCTGGTCAGCATGCAAGTATAGAACTTTACTAACTTCTCATATTCCTCCAGATTTTTTAATTTCTTTTTACACTGCACTGGAAGAGGATGTTCTTTAATCTGCGCCAGGGAATCAATTTCATATTGAAACCGCATCATATAAAGCGTCAGTTCCTCCATGCCATGTTCCACGCCTCCAGATTGACTTAGATAGTAAGAAATTACTTCCTCAGAAATATGAAACTCTCTGATCTTATCTTCATCAATCTTTACTGAATGTATAATATCTAAAGTTTCCTTATAGTCATGAAGATATGATAACAAGAAAACTGACCCGATCACTGCCACAAGAAATAGTATGATTGGTAAGACTGCATGTAACCTGTTGTGGCGATTTCGCATAAAAAAACCTCCTCGTATACCTCTTTATAGTATACGAGAAGGCTTGTAAAGTATGACATCACACACTTTATGGTTTATTTATGCTTTATACAAATTAAATCTAAGACATCTTTTAATGTCAACGTATCTTTTCCTTGCAAAATATTAAAAGCCGTCTTTGTATATGAGTCAATGCTCTTCAACTTGAAGTTGCTTTCCGTCAGACTAAAATTAATCTGATAGTCTTCAATCCTCTTCTCTTCAATATACTCGCAATCTAATTTCCCATTGTAAATAAAAGAGTTGATGGCTGCTATATTTTCTTCCAAATCCGGTACAAGTACTGCCATCTTTCGAATCAGCTTGCTTTCATAGCTTCCATTTACCGGAACGCATAGCGTTTCAATCTGATTTACATTTAAATCAATTGCCGTCATCGCTAATGAAATTAATTTGGACTCAGGCAAATCTGATGTAATTAAAGACAGGATATCCGGTGCTATGGATACGATCTTTGTAAGACTTTGGTCTTTATAATCATTAAAAAGCTTAGTCAGAAGAAGCTTTTGTCTCCACACTCGACCAAAATCATTCGTTATGCCATCTACCGTCTTTATCTTTCGAATTCTAGAATATCCTAGTGCCTGCGCTCCATTTAAACGATGGGTGCCTGCTGTCAGATTTCTTGATGCCTTGTCCAGCACATGGTTAGATTCATTTAGCCAGTCTGCCTCTTCTGCAGTCAGGGTAAGCTCAACCCCTCCCAAACGATCAATGATCTTTGCAAAACTGTCAAAATCAACTTTGATATATCCATCCACCGCAATATTAAAGTTCATCTTTAGTGTTTTTTCCAATAATGGTATATCTCCTGTTCGATATGCCGAATTAATTCGATTGTCCTGATACCCTGGTATTTGTACATATGTATCACGCATAATCGAAGTTAGTTTTAAAGTCTTGTCATTTGTATTGACGGTTACTATGATAATAACATCAGAACGACCTCTGATTTCCCAATCCTCTTTTTCTTCTGCTATAAATAATAGGTTGGTAACTCCTTCTACCTTTTTTATCTCACCTGTATTGTTCCACTCCACATCTCCCGGATCTAATTTGTCCCAATTGCCATAAGTTCCGCTATCGTCTGTGTCGAATTCTTCATCTTGTACAACAACGTTATTGTGTTGGTCGTAATCTTTATAATTAATAAAACCTAGCAAATGCTTTGTATATAAAACGATGCTAACTGCAATTGCAAGCAAGAGTACAAGGCTCCCTATTGCAATTCTTTTTCTTATCTTCTTTTTATTAGAAGTGTTCTCTTCTTCTGAAATGTAAGCATTAAGCGGTGAATCTTTCTTGATAACAATCTTATTCTCAGTAGCTTCATGTTTCTTTGCTTTGTCGTTATCATGATTAACTGCATTGGAATACTCATTTTTATCTTCCATATTGCAAAACTCCTACTTCAAAGTAATATCAGCATATTATAACATAGAACAACAAGAATGTATCTTATTTTTTTCTTAATGTTTTCGTAAATGTTTCGTGTTTGTTAATAAAAGATTAAGCTCCTAACCTATATATCTACTGGCTAGGAGCTTAATCTTTTTCTTACTATATTGCTGCTAATACTTTTACAATATAATCAAATACACGGATTGTAGAGCTGATGCTTAATCGTTCTTTTGGTGTATGAACATCATGCATATCAGGTCCGATAGATACAATATCAAGACCTGGAATCTTATTTGCTAAGATACCACATTCTAATCCTGCATGGATTACTTCGATAATTGGATCACGTCCGAATTCTTCTTTATATAATTCAACAAATACTTCTCTTAATTTGGAATCATGTTTATATTCCCAACCTGGATACTCACCTTCGATTTTATAAGTACCACCAAGGCTCTCAGTAAATAACTTGATCTTATCAGACATAAATGTCTTGTAAGTAGCCACGCTGCTTCGCACAGAATAACTAAATAACGCTTTAGCTGTATCTACCTTACAAATACCAAGATTTAATGAACTTTCAACTAATCCTTCAATATCAGCACTCATTGTCTGGATGCCGTTTGGCTGGAATAAGATATAAAGAATCATTGTATCAAAGGATGCTTTAGTAAGACACTCATAACTTCCTGCTTCAAGTACTGTTGTAGTAACTTTGAAATCAGGTTCTGTCGTCTTAAGTTCGCCTTCATATACTGCATTTAAAGCAGCAATCTTCGCTGTAAATAATTCTACTTTATCTTCTGCAATAACAAATTCTATATTCGATAAACTTGGGATTGCATTGTCTTTTTCACCGCTTTCAAATGATGCAACGGAGACTTCAAACTCTTTTTGTAAATCGTTCATCATTCTTGCTGAAAGGATTGTTGCGTTTGTACGGTGTTTCTTAATGTCAACACCTGAATGTCCACCTTGTAATCCTCTTACTTGACATGCAATCTTAACGCCATTTACAGTCTCACTTGTCATATCAAATTCGCTGATAGAAGTCATACCACCGGCACAGCCAACTAAAATGTTTGCTTCTTCTTCGGAATCGATATTGATCATATTTTTTGCTTGAAGATTTTTTACATCTAATGCTGCAGCTCCTAATAAGCCGATTTCTTCATCTGTAGTAATAACAACTTCAAGACGAGGATGTTGAAATTCATTGCTATCTAAAATAGCAAGTCCGTAAGCGATAGCAATACCATCGTCACCACCAAGTGTAGTTCCTTCTGCTTCGATAAAGTCCCCATTGATGGAAAGCTTTAACGGATCTTTCATGAAATCATGATCGGAGTCAGGATCTTTAATACAAACCATGTCCATATGACCTTGAAGCATTACTGCATCATGATCTTCATATCCTGGTGTTGCATCCTTAATAATGATAACGTTTAACATTTCATCTTGTTCATAATATAAGCCACGATCTTTTGCAAATTTCACAAGATAATCGCTAATTCCCTGATTATTACGGGAACCTCTTGGTACGTCACTTATTTCTTCGAAGAAATGAAATACTTTTTTATAGTCAATACTATTTAATACATCTGCCATGAATCTATCTCCAGTCTTTTGTTAAATTTGGAATTTATATTCCTGTTACATTATACTATTATGTTCTTCCATTTTGCAACGGTTATGCACTATATAATATATCCATAATTAAATAGAATTATTTCAATTCTAATTCATTCACGGATGCTTTAAATTTAATTTTATCGTCGCTAAAGCTGCCAGACCAAGCTTCCATCTGTGCTTCCACCTCATCTTTTATGTCAGTTTCCGACATATGGTTAATTAACATTTGATTTATGTATTGTTTAATCTTTGTAGTATACGTAGCAATCTCTCCATCTCGCTCCTGAACCGTCATTTGATTTCGATTTAGAACTGTATACTCAACCTTTGCAGTAAGTTTTAGGGTGCCTTCTGTTCCAGAGTAATCTATATATTTAGCTGTCACTGCGCAAGTCACATAAGGTACTTTACAATCATTGTCCATCTCAGTATAAGAGGCCATTAATGTTTCTGTAACAAAGTCATATGCCGCATCCTCTTCTTTTATCTCAGAAAGCACACTGTCCATAGCATCTTTAAATGTGCACTTTTTATCTTTAAAATAATTTTCAATTGTTTCACTAAATTCGCTCAGTGTCTGTGTCTCATAAGATGTAGTCCCCAAATCACAAAGCAGCTGATAGGCTTCCTCATAGCCAACCACTGCAACTACATTCTTTGCTGACAGCTCTTTTTCTTTTGCATTTCTTCTGCCAAAGAAAACAAAAATAGCAATTGTAATTAGCAGCACGCCAATAACTGCAATGATACAAGCCATCTTATATTTTCGTTCCTCCAACAGACTACTCATTGTATCTTTCATATGTCATATTCCTCTCATTTATACATTATGTAAGTTTGATATACATTACCATTATTTTAAGGCTAAATTATGACACTTTCAACAATTTGTTTATATTAGATTAGAAAAACACCACATTTTATCCAAACTACAACAAAATGTGATGTTTCTATCGATTACGCTATTGCTTCTTCTGTTTGCTTTTCTGTTTCTTTCTCTGTCAGCTTCTTAATTCCTTGTACTGCTACAATTAAGCCTAAGATAAATAAAAGAATTGCAAATGTTAACTGTAATGCGTTTCCTGAATTGAATTTAGTTGAAAGTGCAATACATAAATCTTTGATTTTAAGAATTAATGCTGTAAAGGTTACACCTAACATAATAACCATTGGCACCCAAAGCATGGCACCTTGACGATTTGTTTTCTTTAAGAATACAGCACATGCGATTAATGCAAGAGCACTTAACAATTGGTTGGCAGACCCAAACAATGGCCAGATATTTTGATATCCTACTTTTGCCAACGCAAAACTTAATACTAATGTTAGACCGGTTGCAAAGAATTTATTAGTAAGAATGTTTCTCCAAAGAGATGGTTTTGCATCATCTTCAATAAAGAATTCCTGGAATGCAAGACGTCCAACTCTGGCAACAGAATCAAGACTTGTTAAACCAAATGCAGAAATAGCCAGTGTAATTAATGTATAAGCAAAATTTCTTGGAAGTCCAAGTTTTTCAACAAATGCAGCAATTGCAGTTGCAAAAACAACTGGAGGGTTTTGAGCTAAGATTTCACTGTCTTTTGCAAAGGAACCAACAGCAATCAATGCAATGATTGCCAAGAAACTTTCTAATAACATGGCACCAAAGGATACTGGCAGCATTGCCTTTTCTGATTTAATCTGTTTACTTGCGGTACCTGAGGATACTAAAGAGTGGAAGCCTGAAACTGCACCACAAGCAATCGTAACGAACAATGCTGGGAATAAGTAACTTGTAACTCCTTGACCTGAAGTATATGTAAATCCTGTAAATGCACTTAAGTTCATACTTGGGCGGTATGCAATGATACCGACAAAACTAATTACCATCATTGCAATAAGCAAGAAACTGTTTAAATAATCTCTTGGCTGTAACAATGCCCACACAGGAGTGACACATGCAATAACAACATATGCAAATACAAATAGTAACCAGAAGTTTAATGATTGGTATACTGGTAAATTCATTCCCAGTGCAATTGCTACAACCAATAAAGCGATTGCAATAATTGTATTGATTGCAGGCTTGCATTTTGCATACTTTAAAAAGAAGCCAAGTCCAACTGCAAAAAGGATAAAGATAATGGATGTTGTCGCTACGCTTGCATTACTACTAACCTTTGCCCCTGCAGCATCAAATCCGCAAAATGTCTTTGCTACGATATCTGCAAATGCAGCTACGACTAAAATTGAAAATAGCCATGTAAATAATAAGAATAGTTTTTTACCAAGTTTCCCTATGTATAATTCAATAATGTAACCAATGGAACGTCCTTTGTTCTTAACAGATGCATACATAGAAACGAAATCCTGTACTGCTCCGAAGAATACACCACCAAATAAGATCCATAATAATACCGGAACCCATCCAAAGACTGCTGCCTGGATTGGACCATTGATTGGGCCTGCACCAGCAATGGACGAAAATTGGTGACCGAACACAACACCGGTATCGGCTGGAACATAATCCACTCCATCTTCCATCTCAAATGCTGGAGTCTTTGCATCTTTATCGATGCCCCATTTTCTCTCTAAATATTTACCGTAAATAAGATATGCGGCTCCTAAAACAACAACTGCTAAAACTAAAATTGCTACGCCATTCATATAATTCATCTCCTATTAGTTTTTGAGATATACTTAAAATCAACTGCTAAGCATTTAAAATTAAGCTGAGGCTTGTTTTCTTTTGAAGGTTTAGCGCGTATCTCGGCTTTCCATTTTTAGAAAGTCTTTTTATTTGACAGAACGATTTGTGAAAAGATGCTTCCTGTTAAATAAAAAAAGTCTCCATAAATAATCGTGTGATTATCTATAGAGACGAATATTATCCGCGTTACCACTCTACTTGTCCAACTGGACCTCTCTGTCATATCTAACAATATGCTCTTCATAACGTGAAGACTACGTCATTACTTACTTCAAACGGTTCAGTAATGATGCTCATGGGCGATGTTATGTTACGTATCATATTGTCTTACACCAACCGACAACTCTCTTTAATGATTGACGAACCATAATGTATCCCATTCATTGCATTTCAAATATATCTTATTGATTTAAGATTTTAGCACTTTACACTGGCAGAGTCAATACCTTTGTCAAAAAAATTTATTCTAGTGAATCTAATGTCACTTTATGCCCATTTTCGACATAAACATATTGTACGTATTCCTCTCCAAAGGACATTGTAACTACCTCTTTACTGCCATTCATGCAGGAAATTTTAAAATTAAGCTGATATCCTTTGGTATTACTCTTTTGTTCTATTTCCTTAATTGCTCTTTTTGCATCAGCCATCAAATCCGACTGAATATCGATGGTTAGCCTCACTTCATAAATATCATCATATAGAAACTCAACATTCGTGGAATAAGTTCCATTCTTTTTATATTCCTTCGTAATCTCATTGATATATTTTTTGATCTGAGTTACCTTTTCATCCGTTACTGTCTCGACTTGCACATCCGCTGCATCAATATAAGACTCCACCTTTTTGCAGTTTTTATTCTCATCAAGTGTTCCATATAATGCCCACTGAGCATACTTAGGGTAATAGACTATTCCCTTTCCATCGCTAAAAACGACAGTGAAATAATCATACGAATATTTACAGATTTTATCTATAAAATCATGATAATTCTCACGGCTCATTTTCTTAAACTCTTCCAGATCCGCTTCTACATACGCATACAGATGCTGTGTTCCTTGTTCTGTTTCTGTCATATTCTCTATTGGAACTAAGCTAAGTGCATAGTTTTCTTCATCTTCCAATACCGAATTATTTATTTCCAGTAGAATATCTTCTTGCTGTTCAGGCATGCTGCTTGTTTTCACTTGATCCGCCACTACTAGCTGTGTCTCAATCGACATACCATTATAGCCTTTATCTTTATCTATAAACAATAATGTTCCAGAGCCAATTACCAGGAGAAATATACCTGCTCCCAGTAATCTGCCATGGACTTTTTTCCTATTATGCATACTGTCTCCCATTTTTCATGTGTAATCAATTAATACTAATTTACCACATTATCTCAATATAGTAAATCATTAATACAATCTTGTCATGGAAAACATCTACAAAATTATCTTTTTTTCAATCTCCTCATCGCTTAGCATAGGGAATTCCTTATTAAAGATCATCTTATTGTTAGAACAAATCCAAATAGCACTCATAACAGGAAATACCTCTATTATTCCTTGAAGCATGCCTTTCCTTATGCTGTACTGTTCTTCTTTTGAGAAGGAAGATGTAAGTAAATCGGACATAAAGATGTCATAATGAAACGAATTTATATACTCTTCATTCACATAGTTCTCTTGAAGCAAATGGGACTGAAAAGTAAATACCTTTGTAAGAATTACCTTGGCATTTACTTTTCCTTCTGATTTTGGAACTGCATACTCATCCAGTGTAAATGCATAAATCTCTTCCTCGTTCATTGCAATCTGTATACCGCCAAGATATTTTTCAAAGATGTCCCGTATTTCTTTTGCCGTAGGGATCTCTGGTTTTTCTGTAAAAAGTAAATGCATTTGAAAATTTGCTTTACGTATATTATGAACGCCTGCTTCTCCTCTTTCTAATGTACTATTCTCTTCCACTAAAAAGGCTCCTTTCCATATGCAACATCTATGTAACCGCACAACTCTACGATTTCAATATATCCCTTTCCAAACAAGCTGTCAAGAATGTTAAATACACTGTATTGAGTGCTTTTTAACCACTACTTTAATTTTTCTGCTGATACTTCCTGACTTAGCTGTAATATACGTAATTCCATCATTTTTTGCAGTAAACAGCCCTGTATTACGATCAATTATTCCCACTTTTGTATTGCTGCTTGACCAGACAATCTTTTTCATACAGCCTTTTGTCTTTGCTGAAAACTTAAGGTTTGTGATCTCGCTGCAATAAGAATATTTGATCTTTAATTCCGACTTTTTCACAGTCAATGTGTATACTAGATTTCTTTTATGATTATTAATCTTTACGGTTGCTGTAATCTTAACCGTTCCAGTCTTTTTTGCAGTGATCAGTCCTTGTTTATTAACGGTTGCAACCTTTTTATTAGAACTCTTATACGTTACATAATTGGATATATCGTACTTTGCGCTAAGTTTAAGCTTCTTCGTCTGGCCAGCATAAAGACTGGACTTTACTTGTGTCAGCTTAATCTTCTTAAACTGTTTTTCATCGTACCATGCGCAACTTACTTTGCAGCTTTTATTACCAAAAGTAATCGTTACATTCCTTTTCCCAGCTGCCGTACTATAAGCCTTAATCTTATATCCTTTTGTTATTCGTTTCGAAGTTTTATCCCGATAATATGCAGTAAGTATCATGCCTTTGGTCGATATCTTAGCACCTTTAAAATAAGTTGTATTCATACCTTGCACTGTAATACGCACCACATCATTTTTAATCCAATGAGCATATAGTGTATGAATGCCTCCATCTTTTATAATCGTATTCTCAAAATATTTCACTCCTGTTGTCTTATCCGTATACCACCCGCTAAAGATATAGCCTTTCCGTACCGGCGTCTGCAGTTTGCCCAATTGTTCGCCAAATTTTACTTGCTTACTCTTTACAGATGTCGTTCCTCCATTGGCATCAAATGAAATCACATAACACTCTATCTCCCATCTGGCATATAAGGTACAATCCTCTGTTATATTGACCTCGTCATCTTCCCCATAGGATTTTCCGCCAGTCACGGAATCATACCATCCACAAAATTGATAGCCTGTTCTTACTGGTACTGGAAATTTTCCAAACTTAGATGCGTATGTCACATTCTTTGTATCCGTTATAGGAATCCCTCCCTGGCTATCAAAAGTTATCTGATAACTCAATGGACTCCATTTTGCATAAAGGGTAGTGTTACTTGTTATTTTCACAGTATCCTTCTCTTTATATTGCCGCGTTGTAGCCTTGTCACTATACCAACCCTCAAATCGATATCCTGTCCTTGATGGTACTGGAAACGTTCCAAACTGCGAGTCATAAGTCACAGTTTTTTTTGTGTCCACAGCACTTCCCCCTTGACTGTCAAAGGAGAGCTGGTAAGTCTTTGGGGTCCACATTGCATATAGTACTGTATTATTTGTTATTTTAACAATGTCTTTCTCGTTGTATTTAGTGGTTCCATTCTTATTACTGTACCAGCCTTTAAACGTATATCCTGTTCTTGTTGCTGTTGGAAAAGTTCCATAGGCTTGATTATAAGTTACTTTCTTTACCTGGCTTACTTTATTTCCACCATTGGCATCAAAAGAAATCTGATATGTATTTGGTACATAGATAGGGTATAAGGTTATATCTTTTGTCAGATACATTGGCTGTTTTGGCTTAACACTGGTTACTACTGTCTGATTCGTGCTGGTTGTCGACCAGTTAGTTACCGTATAACCTAGTCGTTTTACTGTAGGAAAACTGGCATATGTATCTCCCCATTTATATTTCTTTTGTTTTTCCGTACAAGTCGCAATTGAGTCCACTTTATATATTATATTGAAAAAACCGCCTACACATATTTTCTTCTTTCCTGATATGGTACAAGCAGTCAATGGGTGTAACGATGCATTCTTATAGTTCTTGCTCCATGCAACCTTACTTATGGCAGGAGGAGTTACCGTAAAGATTTCTGTTCCGGTAGCCTCGCTAGGGAAATTAATTGCAACTGCACCTCCTGTATACGTACCAAAGACTAATGCATCCTTTTTTTCTATGTACACATCATTGTTACTACTAATTGTTGGTTTTCCTGATACTTTTATGTTTCCTGCATATATGGCATTTCCCTTGCCTCCACAAGAATTTGTATTAATGCTTCCCCCAGTTAAACTGACACTTCCAGTGGATAGTGCATAAATTCCGCCTCCATTTAACTTTGCGTAGTTATTTTTAATCGTTCCTCCACTTATAGTAGCTTTACCACCTTTAAGATTTTGCAATGCTCCTCCATTACTATTAGTGGAATTATTCGTTATAGTTCCACCTGTCATTGTGACTGTACCAGAGTTTGTAATTACCGCTGAACCTTCACTCACTTTAAAGTTTTTTATAGTGATGCCTGATACAATCTTTAGTTTAGCACCTGCTTCAACTAGAATTAATCCATTCTTTGAAACAATATTTGCCCCATCGAGAGTAATATTGGAAAATTCCAAACTACTTCCTTTTGTTACGTCAAACTGATACTTATCCGTCTTGCTTGCAGATCGACGTAATGTATGGCCATTTCCAACAATTTTCTTCGTTCCTCTTACTAAAAATGTGGAGCTAATGGTTATATCCTTCTGTAAAATAATTTCACTAACACCTGCAGAAGCGCAATTACTTGCCAATTCAAGGACGGTTGTCACTTTCACACTTGAACCCGCTTTACACGTAATGCCCTTCCCGCATACGATAAGTACTATACTCCCTATTAGTAATACAAAATTTCTTATCACTTTCATATTTCTAATTATTTTCATACTTCCCCCTAAAAATAACTTTCTATTTTTTGTAATTAAGTGTATCAACCAAAGGTACTCAAAACAACCCTGTTGAAACATCTTACCTTTTTGTTGTTATTTTTAACGGGACTTTAGCTATTTAATAAAAAAGGACTAACACACTTCTTATGTATGTTAGCCCTGATTTTGTATATTTCAAATTATTATGTTATTAGTTTTTAAAGCTATGGATTGGAGCAGGAATACGTCCACCACGATTAATAAATTCATCACAGCTAAATGGATTTACTTTCATAATTGGGGCATATCCTAATAAACCGCCAAATTCCACAGTATCTCCTACTTCCATTCCCATAACAGGAATAATACGAACTGCTGTCGTCTTTTGATTAATCATACCGATTGCCATTTCATCTGCAATAATACCGGAAATCGTGGTTGCCTTTGTACTTCCTGGAATTGCAAGCATATCAAGCCCTACAGAACAAACACAAGTCATAGCTTCCAGTTTTTCAATTGATAATGCTCCTGCATTTACTGCATCTATCATTCCTTGGTCTTCGCTGACTGGAATAAATGCACCGCTTAATCCGCCAACATAGGAACTTGCCATTACACCGCCCTTTTTCACTTGGTCATTTAACATGGCAAGTGCTGCTGTCGTACCTGGAGCACCGGCATGTTCTAAGCCCATCTCTTGGAAGATTTCAGCAATGGAATCCCCAATGGCTGGCGTAGGAGCCAACGACAGATCGATAATTCCAAATGGAATATTAAGTCGTTTGGATGCTTCTCTTGCAACCAGCTGGCCAACACGGGTAATCTTAAATGCTGTTTTCTTAATTGTTTCGCACATTGTACCAAAATCTGCGCCATGACAGCTTTCTAATGCTTTCTTTACTACGCCAGGACCACTGACACCTACATTGATGATGGCATCTCCTTCGGTTACACCGTGGAATGCCCCTGCCATAAATGGATTATCATCTGGAGCATTGCAGAATACCACTAATTTTGCACACCCATTACATTCAAGGTCCTTGCTGCGTTTTGAAGTTTCAAGAATGATTTCTCCAAGTAATTTTACTGCATCCATATCGATACCTGTCTTGGTTGAACCAACATTGACAGAACTGCAGACAAAATCTGTACTTGCAAGTGCTTCTGGAATGGAACGGATCAAGAACTCATCGCTTTTTGTCATGCCCTTGCTTACTAATGCAGAGTAGCCGCCAAGGAAATTAACCCCTACCTCTTTGGCAGCGCGATCCAATGTCTTTGCGATTGTCACAAAATCCTCGGGACATTTGCAGGCACTTGCTCCGACTAAGGCAATTGGAGTAACGGAAATTCGTTTATTTACGATAGGAATTCCGTATTCTCTTTCAATATCCTTTCCAGTCTTAACAAGATCCTTTGCAGTAGTTGTAATCTTTATATAAATATTTTCATTTAATTGATCTAAATCAGAAGTAACGCAGTCAAGTAAGCTGATGCCTAGCGTAATAGTACGTACATCTAGATTTTCCTGATCGATCATTTTATTCGTTTCGATAACTTCATTTATATTGATCATTATGTAATCCTTCCTTAGTCTTATGTGACTATTTCCTAGTTTTGTAAGATAATTCGAGCTTTTGCGGTTAAATTCTGTGCATTACATTGAAGATGTCTTCATGTTGAGCACGAATTTTCACACCGATTTCTTCTCCTAGTTTACCTAACTCTTCTGAGATTGTATGAGGATCATTTTTTGCCTGATTTGCATCAACAATCATCATCATATTGAAGTATCCCTGGACGATTGTTTGAGAGATATCAAGAATATTAATGTTGTTTTCTGCTAGATATGTACATACTTTTGCGATAATTCCTACGCTGTCTTTTCCAACTACAGTTATAATTGTCTTCTTCATTTTAGTTCCTCCATTGATTTTGTCTATTTATAAAAATCTGCACTACGAATAGTGCAGATTAATTATCTTATGCCGGAACAAAGTGTTTTACTTGCAAAACACTCCGCGCCGAACGCGATCACGAAGTGATAAACTCCTTCCGCGTAAGTGCGCATCCTGCACCCGCTTTTCAGGGTGCTTTCTTCAAGAATAGGAGACTGTTTAATTAGGAGTTTCCTACAATTTAATGAAAGAGGATGGTTCCTCTCGTTTGGCTACTACTAAATCACATGTGGATAAAATATCCGATTTATATTGCTGTAACTCGTATTTTACTGTTTCAAATGCCAGTTCAGGATAGTTATTGTCTTTACTTAAATGGCCAAGCACGATGTGTTTTAGCCCTTCATGGTGAATGCTGCAAAGAAGCTTGCCTGAATTATCATTGGATAAATGGCCTCTGTCCCCCAATATACGACGTTTTAATATATATGGATATGCGCCTACCTGAAGCATATTGATATCATGGTTTGCTTCAATCAGTATGGCATTACAACCAGTTAATTGTTTTATAATATAATCATCATATTTTCCAAGGTCCGTTGCAAGTCCAATCTTCTTGCCATCCTGCTCAAATGTATATCCTACAGGATTTGAGGCATCGTGGGAAATAGAAAACGGATTTACCTGAATATCATTTACCATAAAGCTTATATCAGGATCTATGACATTTAATAATTCTTCTTTTATACGGCCAATGGAACTAGATCTTAACATTGCATTGATTGTTTCTGCAGTAGCATAAATAGGAACGTTATACTTACGTGCCAACACGCCAACCCCTTTGATATGGTCGGAATGTTCATGGGTAATTAACAGACCATTTAGCTTCTCCGGATTAATGTCCATGGAGGATAGGCCTTCAATTACTTTTTTACCACTAATACCAGCATCGATTAAAATATTGGTTTCGTCGTTGCCTACATAAATACAGTTACCACTACTACCGCTGGCAATACTTAATAAATTCATACTACTTTTCCTTCAATCCTTTTTTAATAAATTTAAGTCATTATAACATATCCTTTTTGCTTTGACCATATGAAATGACAGATATTCGGAAAGTTAGATATAAATACACATTTTACGCGTATTTCCATCATTTATTTTCGTTATTATTTCTAATATTTAATTATTTTTCGACTATTTCATTCCAGGACAGGTTCACTATGTCATTTGCATGGATCGGCGTAAAGAAGTCACCTTCTAACTCGTTTACAGTTATTACAAGGGTCTTATCCATTGCCAGTGTGGTATCAAAATCAATAACGTCTAAAAGGTCCACTACGGTATATGACTCTTTTCCTTTTACTCTTACCATCTGCCCATTTACCTCAAGGGTAATGGCTTTGGACCCAGAACTTTCTATTGCAATTGAAATGATTTCTTCTGGCGCTGTTTCGATTGATTTAAGCTCTAATTCTGTTTCTTCCTTTGCCGCCTCATCCTCATTAACTTCGATTTCCTGATATGGTTCAATTTCATCATAAGAAAAACTTAACTCATCATCATCGTAGATCCGAGTCGTAAGCTCCGCAGGGGAACCATTGATTTTCATGGACGCATTATACGCAACATCGATAAACGCCAATAATTTCTGTAACGTATAGTAGCTTAAAACTTTTACGTCGTCACCCTCTTGGATGGTATAATCGTTTGTCACTACTTGCTTATTTACTTGGATTAAAGAAGGACACTTCATCTCAATTCCATTTACAAGGAACGTAAGCTTTTGCTTTGCACCTGCAATGTCTTTTACCTGGTACACTGCATCCAGCCCTGGCGTACTACTCTTAATCTCAACTACATCATGAGACGTGATAGCTGTGGTCATATTGGCTTCTTTTTTGTTTACAGTAATTACGGCAGCCTCACCAAGGAACCCTTTGATAGACTTTGGCTCGCCATTCAGCGTAAACTCAAGACTCTTTCCTCGTCTTGGGAACAGGTCCATTGTGGAGATACCGATGCTCATTGCTGCATCCAGCACTGTCAGACGATTATTGTCATATAATTTGACAATCTCACCATTTACAGTAACATAAACAAAATTATTTCGTTTTTCATAATAATTAAGACAAATTCCTACAGGAGTCACCAACGTAGAATCCTTCTCCATTGTCTCGTCTAAGAAATCTACTGACAATAGAACCTCCTTGCCACGTAACGCCACACGTTCTTCCGGAAGCCCTAAATGCCTTGCCAGAGAAGGAACAAAGGTTGGAAGTTTTCCGCCGCCTCCTACTACAAATACTGCACTTACCGGCTTATCGCCATTTAGTTCAATGATACGGTCTGCAATTCTTTTGGTAATCTGCTCAACGATTGTCTTAACGCCTTCTACCACATCTTGAGATTTTAGTTCGTGAGTAAATCCCAAAATATCTGTATACGTAATCTCTTCGCTGTTTAAGCAGGCCTGTTTGATTTTCTCAGCTGCATTGAAATCCACTAAATACTGTTTTGCGATATTTTCTGTAATCTCATCACCTGCAAATGGGATCATGCCAAATGCAATAATGCTTCCGTCTTTCGTTACAGAGATATCGCTTGTTCCAGCCCCCACATCTACCAATGCCAGATTAAGCAGACGGATATTTTCCGGAATTGCTACTTCCATGGCTGCAATCGGTTCTAATGTCAGATTGACTACTTGAAGGTCTGCCTTTTCAACCGCTTTATACAGGCCATCAATTACTTCTTCCGGCAAGAAAGTTGCAAGAATGTCTGCGCTGATCTTGCTTCCCTTATGCTCCTCTAAGGATAACATCAAGAAATCATTTAAATAAGATTTTACCACAGTATATCCGACACAATAGTAATTAAAGGTATCCGTGCTTTCTGCTTTCAGTTTATCATATGCCTGTTCAATTCCCAATAACTCTAAGGAGTGAACCATTTCTTTGGTAATCGTCTGTTCTGTCTCAAATGCATATTCTGCTGTCACAGTTACGGTCTTTAGGACACGTCCTGCTGCAGCGATACATACGTCTTTTAATTCAAACCCTAATTTATTTTCTAATGCCTGTTTTACTTCTCTTATGGTCTGGCTGACAGCTTCAATATTATGAATTTGTCCATCAAGCATAGCCCTTGTTTCATGTTCTTTGGCTACCTGCGCCACCACTTGAAAACGATTTTCCCTATTTTTGTATCCTACTGTACCAACAATACTTCTGGTACCTATATCTAAACCAAATACATATTGATTTGGATTTTTCGTTGTATCCATAAATTGCTCCCAACCTACATTAATATTGTCTTAAGCTGCTCCTTAATTGCTGTCATTCCCTTGCTGTTGTCTAATACTTTTTTGCATATCTTTAAAAATGCATCCTCAGACAATTGGCTGTTCAGCATCTTTGTAATCTTTTCATCACTGTAACCCCGGCTTGACTTCAGGCGTTCTCTCCTAACCTGGTCACTTGCCGTCACATAAATGATTTCATCACAAAATTCAGTTAAGCATGCTTCATAAGGCAGGGCGGTTTCCACAACAATATAGGAAACCTTCCCTTTCTCCTTTAACTCGTTTATCTTTTTAATGACAGCTTCCTTCACATAAGGATGACTAAAGGAATTTACGCGTAATCGTTCCTTATCGTCCGAAAATACAATCTTTGCTAATGCTTCACGATTGATTTCTCCTGCCTGGTCTAGAATCTGTGTACCATAGTGTTCTGTTATTAAGCGATGGCTGATTCCGCCCTTTGACATCAGCTGCTTCGCTACCTCGTCGGTATAAATGACTGCTGCATTAAACTCTTCTTCCATCACATGGCATACGGTTGATTTTCCAGAACCAACACTGCCTGTCATTCCTAGTACTTTCACGTTCATCCATCCCATCTTATTTTGCTTCATACCAGTTGGAACCTTGTTTCACATCCACTTCAAGAGGCACTAATAATTTCACGACCTCCATCATTTCCTGTTCCATAATTTGTTTTACTTCTTCGATTTCCTCCACATGAGTCTCGACTAACAATTCATCGTGGATCTGTAATAATAAACGGGAACGTAAGTTACGTTCTTTTAGCGTCTTATTTACATGAACCATTGCCATTTTGATAATATCTGCTGCTGTTCCTTGGATTGGAGAGTTCATTGCAATTCTTTCTCCGAAGGAGCGTTGCATAAAGTTGCTCGAGCTGATTTCTGGCACTGGTCTTATTCTATGATAAAGTGTTGAAACAGAACCCTTTTCTTTGGCACCTTCCACTAACTCCTCAAGGAATTCTTTAACACGTGGATAAGTTTCAAAGTAACGGTGAATATATTGATCTGCTTCTTTCTTTGTAATCTTAAGGTCTTGTCCTAAGCTAAATGCGCTAATTCCGTAAACGATACCAAAGTTTACTGCCTTCGCATTACTTCTTTGAAGGTCTGTTACTTCTTCAAATGGTGTGTGGAATACTTCACTTGCTGTGGTTCTATGAATATCCTTGCCTTCTTTATAAGCATTGATCAAGCGTTCGTCTCCTGACATATGGGCAAGTACACGAAGCTCGATCTGTGAATAATCGGCATCTAAGAATACATAGCCGTCTTCTGGAATAAATACTTTACGGATCTGGCGTCCAAGCTCCATACGGATTGGAATATTCTGAAGGTTTGGCTCTGTACTGCTGATACGGCCAGTTGCTGTGATTGTCTGATTGAACTTGCCATGAATTCGCTCGTCATCTCTGATATACGTCGCAAGCCCGTCTGCATACGTCGATTTCAGTTTTGTTAACTGGCGGTATTCAAGGATTTCTGCAACTACCGGATGTTCGCATTTTAACTTTTCTAAGATATCTGCATTTGTGGAATATCCTGTCTTTGTCTTCTTTGCAAATGGAAGTGCTAATTTTTCAAAAAGGATGACACCTAATTGCTTTGGAGAGTTGATATTAAAGGTTTCCCCAACATGGTTGTAAATGGATGTCTCTAACTCTTTGATACGGCCTTCTAACTGGTCTCCATATTCTTTTAACGCTTCTCGGTTTACACGGATGCCTCGTTTTTCCATATCGTATAACGTATAGATCAGTGGCATTTCCACATCATCAAATAAAGAAGTCATTTCCGTTTGTTCTAACTTCTTTCTTAAGACGTCTTTTGCTGCAAATGCAATATATCCAGTGTAGGCAACCATTTTAACAAATTCAGCTTCTTTTTCAGTTACAGCTGCCTGTAAGCTTGTCTTTCCTAACAGTTCACTAACGCTTGAAACAGTAAGGCCTAGATAGTCTCTTGCAATATCATCATAATGATAGCTGTCCTTTAATGGATTTAACAAGTAAGAAGAAATGGAGCAGTCAAAGATATTGCTGTCTTCATTTGCTTCAATAAATGGAAGCTGTACTTTTAAGTCAATCACTGATAATTCAATATTCTTTTTAATTGCTGCATTTACCTTATCTACCAGATAATCTACCGTAATAAATCCGCCTACTAAGATTGCATAACATTTTGCCTCTTCCATGCATAAGGAAAGAGCAAGGATTTCATTCTTTTCTGTGATTAACTGTAAGCCTACGGTTCCTTTTGCTTCCAGCATGGCCGCGAAGATGGCTTCTGCTTCGTTTAAATCTGTCACTTTGATAAACTGTTCTTCCACAGAGTTAGATACTTCTACGTCACTGCTGAATTTATTTAAAATATTCTTAAATTCCAAACGCTTCATAATCATAAATGCTTCTTCGTTAAACATATTGTCGAACGTTGCATCTTCCATTGTATAATCAAGTTCACAATCTGTCTTGATTGTGGCTAATTTTTTACTTAGGATGGCTTGATCATAATTTGCTTCAAAATTTTCTCTTGCACGTTTTGGAGACACTTCATCAATATGATCGTAAGCATTTTCCACGGTTTCAAATGCTGCAAGGATTTTGGCTGCTGTCTTTTCACCAATCCCCGGTACCCCTGGGATATTATCTGATGCATCGCCCATTAATCCTTTTAAATCAATAATCTGAGGAGGTGTCACTCCATATTTATCAATAACATCTTGTGTGTTATAATTTTCAATTTCAGTTCCGCCACGTTTTGTCTTTGGAATACGAATTTTAATTCTGTCTGTCGCTAATTGTAATAAATCGCGATCGCCACTTACCAAGGATACTTCAAGCCCTTTGCTTTCTCCCATCTTTGCAATGGTTCCAAGGATATCATCTGCTTCGTATCCTGGGCGTTCCACTGTGGTAATCTGCATTGCATGCAATACTTCTTTAATTAACGGAACCTGTTCACGTAATTCTTCTGGCATTCCCTTTCTTGTTCCCTTATATTCGGTAAACATCTCATGGCGAAATGTTGGTGCCTTGTTATCAAATGCAACCGTAAGGTAGTCTGCGTTCTCTTCCTCCAAGATTTTAAACATAATGTTTAAAAATCCGTAAACGGCATTTGTATGAAGTCCTTCTGAATTGGTCAAATCCGGGATACCGTAAAATGCACGGTTTAATATACTATGTCCATCAATTAATACAAGTTTTTTACTCATTGATTACTCCTAACTTATTTATTCTGCTTAATTATAGTGTTGTTCGTATTCGTTACATCGATGCCAAACTTATCATAAACATATTGGTCAAGCGCTGTCTTCTTCTCCTCACCGAAACAGTAAGGCAACTCGTAAGTACTTGGACCGCTTTCTTTATATACATGTTTCTTATCTTCTAATTTTCCGAGCTGGTAACTGCATACTAGCACGGCAAAGCAACATAATACTACATAAATGGTTCGTTTCAGATTATGCCGTTTCTTTGCCTTCTTTATCCGCAACTCGCTCTTCATAATTTGGGTTTCAAATTCTGTATGGTAATTGACTGCAATATTTTCATCTTCATCTAATCGCTTGATACCATTAAACACGATATAATATACTTCTAGCTCTTCTTTGCAGTCTGGACAGTTATTAATATGCTGCAAAAACTCTTCTAACATCTTTAGATCCAGCTGACCTTGAACATATTTCGTAATTAATGCTTGTGCCTCTCTACATGTCATAACATGCCCTCCGATTCTCCTACGAGAATAGTTTATTACCTCCCCAAGTTTTCCAACTTTGGTAACGTTTCTATTATACCCTTATTTTACAAAAAACTCAATTAGTCAATCAAACAACTTTAAAACTGCCGATAGGATGACTCCCACCGACAGTTTGGCTTGTTAGAATAATTTAATGAATTTATCCATGGTTCCAGTACCAAATTCTCCATCTTGTGACACCTTTAGTTTTTTCTGCAGTTTCTTTAACGCTGCTAGCGTCTTTGGACCAAAGTCGCCATCTACATCCAGTTTCTTATTATTGGCATCCGTGCAGCCAAAGGCAATCAGCTGAGTCTGCAGCCATTTCACAGAAGTTTTTTTTGAATCTTTCTTAATGTTGTGTTGCTTTAATGCTGCCTTCGTCTTTGGACCATAGGAACCATCCACTGCAAGACCTTCCTTGTAGTCCTTATTAAGTGCAGTCTGCAGACCTTTTACCATTTTCTGTTCTTTGGTCTCTTTCTTCTTGTTCTCTTGTTTTTTCTTTGTCACCTTCATTAGCGCTGCAACATCTTTTCTAAATTTGTCCATCGTTAAGTCCGCATTGGTCACAGTCTTCCAAACGCTGTCCGGATCACTGTGGTTACTGGCAATCCCCATTGCGTTACCTTCTTTATGGGAAATAATACGCCCTTTGTCTAATGGGTTCCAGCCAAATTGTTTACATTTGTAAGCACAATATTCCACTGCGGTCTTATATACTGCATTGGTAAATTTGTTTGTCTCAGTTATATTCCTAGATTTTGCAATATAAGGCTTTGGCCAGGAGTAGTATCTTGACTCACACATCTCAAACGAAATATAGCTACGATTGCCGGAGCCGCCACAATGCCACCCAGACAATGATTTTCCCGGATCACATGGCAGCGTTTCATACACAATTCCATTTCCAACAAATGCATGGACAGCTTTTGAAATCGGACTTTTATTCCAGCCCTTAACGAATACAAGTGGATCTTCCTGATTGGTTGCGATTTCATGAACCATAATCCCTTTTACATTTTTAATATATACTTGGTCTTTGTAGCGTTCATTTTTCGTCTGATAACGTTTCACAAGTTTCATTACTCATCAATTCCTAATTATATTGTTGTAATTATTGTATTCACATATTGGTCGAAACGTTACATTTTAGCTGCTTTTTTGTCTAAATTAAAAATATTTTAGTTTTTTTACAATTAGTTGTTGACAAAATAATTGGCATTTTATATACTATTGAAGTAATCACAAGCCACGCGGATGTGGCGGAATGGCAGACGCAGCAGACTCAAAATCTGCCGGGGGCAACCTCGTGAGGGTTCGAGTCCCTCTATCCGCATTATATGTTTACTAAAAAAAGTCCTATTAGATTTTTTGAAGAAATTCAATTGATCTGATAGGGCTTTTTTTATTTTGTCAACTACTTCTCTTTCTTTCACAGCTTTTAACTCTATTTATTGTAGTAGCCTTCCTTAGCAATAATCACACAATTTGCTCCCTTGTAAAGAGGAATAATACCTATTGAGTACTTTGGTGAAGCAAATGATTTATAAAAAGCATCATAGTAAATGAAGCAAACAACATAATTTTCTGGAACAGGCACCTTGCCTGTTTTTTCATCATCCTCTAAGAGCAACTCAGGACAAGGAAGCGGTTTTATCTTGAAAATAGATTTATACTCTTCACTAGTTAATCCTACCTTCAACTCATCCAATCCAGTACTAGGAGTCAAGTGAAATGTAGTGATTGCAGGCATAATTACCTCTTCTTCTTCATGATTAAAGTATTCCTCATCACCAATAACTACCGCGTCTACGATACCCTCACAAAACACGACTCCAAGTCCATATTTTTTGGATGTAAAGCCCTCTCCCCCCTCATCGATAAGATCAGAATCCCACTTTTTAAATAGTCGTCTTAACCTCCTTGGATTTTCACCTAATAAGTTAGTATTTTTGAAAAATAGTTCATTCGGATTAAAAATCATTATTGCTTCATTTTCTTCAGAAGTTAACCCAAGTTTAAGCTTATCTGTTCCTTTAAACGGTATAATTTCACACTTTATATTCTCCCTCCACTCTCTGTGTTATTTTTAAAAATACTAACTAAATTATAATACAATTATATCCCCATTCTACAAAGCTGTTTATCTACTTTTCATAAGTTACTTCCTATCAACATTGTAACTTCCAGTCGATATTTATGGCAAAAACTCATTTTATTCGTTATAATGGAATAATCTCATGCTTTTTGTTAATTCGAGGTTTTATACAATTCGAATACAAAATCAGAATAGATAGACAAAAAAGGAGACCGAGGATATGGCTAGAAAGAAATTTATAATGATAGATGGTAGCGCCGTGCTATCGACAATGTATTATGCAAATTTACCAAGATCCATTAAATTTGCAAAAACAGAGGAAGACAAAGAAAAGTATTACGGGGAAATTCTTCAGACTTCCACTGGGGTATATACAAATGGTGTATTTGGATCACTAAAAATGATGTTAAAGATTATTAAAGAACAAAAACCGGATTATTTCTGTGTTGGCTTCGATAAGTCTCGTAACACATTTCGTAAGAAAATGTACGACTCCTATAAAGCGCACCGTAAAGCTACTCCAAGTCCGTTAAAGGAACAGTTTGTAACGCTTGAAACAATTTTAGAACGCATTGGCATTCCTGTATTTATGAGTGATGACTATGAAGCGGATGATTTAATTGGTAGTTTAGCTAAGAAATTCTCACCAGAGGCACAAACATTCTTATTAACCAAAGATCACGATTATCTTCAATTAATTGATGAGAATACGAGAGTGTGGATGTTGACTGCCAAGGATAAGCAAAAAGAGATGTTTGAACGATATGGCTTAGAATTAGGACTTCATAATATTCCTGACAACTGTTTCGAGTATACGGATACCTATGTATTAACTGAAGAAGGTGTCCATGCTGATCAGATCATGGACTTAAAAGGCATTATGGGCGATACTGCGGATAACATTCCAGGAGTAAAAGGCGTTGCTTCTGCTGCCATTCCTTTACTTGCAGAATACGGCACCGTAGAGGGAATTTATGAAGCAATTGAAAGCGTTGAGGGAAAAGCTGAAGAAAAAGAGCTTACTGAGTTCTGGAAAAATTCCTTAGAGATCAAACGAAGTCCTTTAAATGCACTTAAGAGAGATAAGGATATGGCATTCTTATCTAAAGAGCTTGCCACAATCAAGACGGATATTCCATTTGATTTAGAGTTATCCCACTTTGCAACGAAAATTGATTTTGAAGAATTCGCTAAAGTTGTGAAAGAATTTGAATTTAACAGTCTAAAAGACTTCCAGCTTTAAACAAAGTGTCTTTGGCACTCTAAGCTGCAATATATAAAAGAGAAGAGGCAAAGGAATCTTAGGATTTCCTTGCCTCTTTTCTTTTAAAACTTTATCTGGTCAGGTTCAAGTCCTGAACCTCCACAATAACTCATTCCATTTATAATGTCCATATCTTCTTTGGTTATAACGAAATCGAAAACTTCTGTATTTTCCTGTATTCTTGAAGGCGTAATGGATTTTGGAAGAGGCAGAACTTCGTTTTGGAGGCACCACCGAATACAAAGCTGTGCCACTGACTTCTGATAGTGTTTTGCAATCTGTACCAATGTTTCGTTGGTCAACATTTTCCCTGTTCCAAGAGGGCTCCACGCCTCCACAAGTATTCCATTTTCCTTGCAAAATGTAACGGTTTCCTTCTGCATTTGCCCTGGATGAAATTCAATCTGATTTACCATTGGCTTCACTTCGGTTTGCATCAGTGCTTTTAAGTGATGTGGCATAAAATTCGACACCCCTATTGCACGAATTTTTCCTTCTTTATAAAGTTCTGTCATCGCTCTCCATGTATCTAGATTTATTTGTTCCCAGTCCTTAAATCTGCTTTCACTTGCAGGCCAATGGATTAAATAAAGGTCAAGATAATCCACACCTAGATCGTCACATGTTTTCTTAAAGGCTGCCTTTGTTTTTTCATAACCACGGTCAGCATTCCATACCTTGCTTGTAATAAATAACTTCTCTCTTTTTACGCCGCTTTCTGCAATCCCTTGTCCTACACTCTTTTCATTTGCATAGACTGCTGCTCCATCAATATGGCAGTAGCCACAGCTTATTGCTGTCTTTATTGCATTAACTGCAGTCTCTCCATCTGGAGTCTGCCAGGTACCAAATCCAACACAAGGAATCTGATATCCATTTCTTAATGTAAATGTATCCGATAAGTTATTCATTATTTTCTTCCTCCTTTATTATATCATCTATATCATTCTCTAATTTCTTTATAACTTTTGCTGGCACGCCTCCTACAACACAGTTGTCAGGAACATCTTTTGTCACAACTGCTCCGGCTGCAATAATTACATTGTTTCCAATATGAACGCCGGGAAGAATCGTTGAGTTACCGCCAATCCATACATCATTTCCTATTTCTACTGGCTTTGCTACACCTAGATGTCTGCGTCTTCCCATGGGCGACATAGGATGCCCTACCGTTGTGATAAGCGTGTTTGGTCCAATCATTACATAGTCACCAATTGTTACTTTTGCAATATCTAAAATTGTCACATTATAATTTATAAGAAAATTCTTTCCAACGTAAATATTGCTTCCATTGTCACAATAAAACCCTGGACAAATACTAGGATTTTCTCCGGTTGCTCCAAACAGATCCCGAATTGCCGCTGCTCTTAAGGCTTCCTCCCTTACATCAATTGCATTTAATTTCGCACCCCCTTCGATTGCATGAAGTTTTCTGTTATTTACTTCCTCATCCCAGAAATCATACTCTAATCCAGCATCTAACTTTTCTAGTTCTGTCATGTTTCCACTCCTCTTTCATTTCGTTTCTGTATATTGGTATTCTAACAAAAATAATTCCTGCTTTAATACTCTATTCCTACGTTTTATGTTATATTATTACTATCAGCTATCGTTATGTAAGAAAGGAGGAAGCATATGAACAGCCCCAATGACAACACGCTAAATAAGCAAACAAAGGCCTTGGTGCACACAACGTTTGCCCAGCGTGAAGAAGAGCGTTATCATCACTCTTATGATGAAGAACTGCTGCAATATGAATATGTTCGCAATGGAGACATGCGAAGTATCGACGAAAGCAAACGATTATTTCGAAGCAACATCACTGGAATTCTCTCATCGAATGAACTTAGAAACAAGAAATATTTATTTGTTGCTTCCATAACCCTTGCCACAAGATTTTGCATCGAAGGCGGCATGGATGCGCAGACTGCCTATAACAGCAGCGATCTTTACATCCAGCAGGCAGACTTGTGCCAAACAGTAGACGAGGTCAATAAACTGCACACAATCATGATTTCAGATTTCACTGCAAGGATGGCCTCCCTCCACGCTCAAAATAAAGTATTTGTTTCTAAGACTGACACTTTTGTCTCTAACAAAAGTGACCTGTTAAGTAAGCCGATTGCTGAATGTCTTGATTATATCTATTATCATTTACATCAAAAAATAACATTACAGGAACTGGCCGATACGGTTTCTCTTACTCCTAATTATCTTGCCTCCTTATTTAAAAAAGAAAAAGGAATCACGATACAGAAATATATCCGAACCAAACGAATGGAAGCAGCCAAAAACATGCTGCTATATTCGGAATACTCATTAACCGAAATTGGTGAATTTTTAGCCTTTAGCTCCAGCAGCCACTTTATTAAGATTTTCCGCGAAGAAACAGGAATGACACCAAAAGAATTTCAAAAGGCAAACTTTCGAAGACACCATCGTTGGGCAGACTAGACCACTACACCCTCCCCTTTGGCTAACTCTTGCTTCTACTCACTTAACTCCCAGCTCACAATGTCTCGATAAGGGTTTGTCTTTGCCAATCCAATTTTAGTAACCTGTGCCGAAAACATCTGGAACTGACTCTGCAATTCTTGGAATGCTGCCATCATCTCTTTATCCGTAAGCTTCTTTGCAATGGTCAGATGAGGCATCCACTGAAATGGCTGATAATATCGACTAATCTTTACTTGATCAACCTTTGATATCGTTTCAAAAACAAGATCTGATATGGAATGAAGGTATTCGTTTACCACTGGAGCAACAAACAGAGCGTTTGATGGAAATGCTCCTACGGATACCATCTGAATCCTCCCCTGTTTCAACTTGCATATGCCCTCCTGCAGACAATGAATCGCCTCGCGTTCGTTCTTTGTTTCAAAGGATGAAATGGTTATGTGAGGAGGAACTTTTCCCTCAATCATTAAGTGATTTCCACTTTTCATGGCTACTGTTTCTATATAATTATAAATCCTTTGATCTGTCGTTTTATCAAAATAAATGGATACTAAATACATTGTAATAAAATCCTTTCAAACTACTTTTTCTGTATCTTAGTATAACATATTTTGCGCAATCACGAAGCGATAAACTCCTTCCGCGTAAGTGCACATTTTGGCTTTCTGGTTTTAAAAAAACCGATAGGACAGACATCTGTTTGTCCATCCTATCGGCTTTTCTTATTAACTAAAGTAATGATCTCCATATTTGAATTTGCCATGGCCCATATTAAAGTACAGGTATTTCCAGTTGTTTGCTTTGGACTTTCCACTTAATACGGTCTCTATGTTTTTATATTCGCGGCTAGTTGGCTTTGCTCGATTTCGATATTTCCAGGTCGTGAACTGACCACGCGCACTTAATACATGCGTTAAGCTTCCCTTAAAATACGAATTTTTCATACGGTTAAAGATTACTACGATTACAGCTTGCTCCCCCACATCAGACTGATCGCCTGCCTCTAAATATGTAATCTGGGCTAGCAGTTTCTTTTCGGCTGCTGTCAATGTGATGCCCCAACGATTTTTTGCTTTAGTTGTCTTTGTTGTGGTCTTAGAGGTTGTTTTCTTTACTGTTGAATTTTTATATGAAATTGCTTTTCCATTTTTGGTTAAGTACTTTGCTGAAATATAGCCTGTCTTTCCATTCACATAGACTTGTACAAATCGAGCTCCTGTCTTTTGGGCATATACTACGGTTCCCTTCTTTACTACTTGTAATATCTTGCAATTGGTATTGCCATACTTTCTTAAATTCACATTACCTGATGTCTTTAACTTAATTTTGTATTTTGAGGGAACTTGTTTTGTCGTCGTCTTCTTTGCGGCTACTGTTTTGATTGATGTTGCATTTATTGTTGATGTATTTGTTGCAACTGTATTTATAGTTGCAGGCTTTGTAGCAATGTATGCTGGAGCTGTTGCTACAATAGCGGCTTGTCCTTCGTTTGAGGTAATTCTCTGTTGTGCTGGCGTTATCATTAACGATGCGTTACTTGTAATAACTAATGATGCTGCTACGATCGCTCTTATTCCAATTTTCATAGAATTCTCCTTTCACGCTAATTGTTAAGCTATTATTAATTCTATGAAACGAGTTTGTAATATATGCGTAATTTTTTAATAATGTTTTAATAATAAAGGCTACAGCATTCACTTATACTGTAGCCATAGCCTCATTTGTTGTTACAGAAACAACCATATATTAATTATTTATATTGGGCAAGTAACTTATCCATTGTACCTGTACCAACCAGACCATCTGCACTAACTTTATATTTCTTTTGCATCGTCTTTACTGCATATTCAGTATTTGGTCCAAAGTCACCATCTATAGACAGTACCTTGCCATCTGCGCCTTTGAAACCAAGCTCCTTTAATACTCTCTGAATAAATTTCACAGAATTGGATTTTGATTTTTTTGTAATATTATGAGCCTTAAGTGCTGCTTTTGTCTTTGGACCATAACTTCCATCAACATCTAGCTTACAATTGTAATCCTGATTTAATGCCGTCTGCAATGCCTTTACGACTTCCTTTTTGGATCGTTTGGAAGTTGTTGTTGTCGTTTTTTGAGTAGTCGTTGTTGTTTTCGTATTTGATGACGCAGACAATAAATCTTCGTTGATCAGATAATTCAGGTCAACTTTGGAACTTATTCCATCTACACGCCCACTTGCCGTGTACTGATGAATATCGTACCCTTTCTGCACTGTAGACGAATAATAGGCATACCATTGTACGTAACTTTTCAATTTGGAAACATCCATGTAGTTGTTCTTGTAATCCCTATTATAATATACGCCCGGCTTATACCCGGCCTTTTTTACCTTCTCGCAAAATGCCTTGTTCATATTTGTAATAAGTGTCTTTCCAGGAGTCACACCCTTCTGTTTTGCATATCTCATAGAATCGTATTCCCAATCAAAAAAGACTGGAAGCGTGATCTTATAACCTTTGATTGTCTTAATACACATCTCTGCTTCTTTTTCAGCTTGTGCAACTGTATATGCATAAGAGAACCAATAGATACCGATTGGAATACCAGCTGCAATTGCTCCTTTTGCATTATTGACAAACTGAGCATCTACCGTACTCTTTCCGTACCCTGCTCTCAGGATAGCCCCTTTTATTCCAGCTTTCTTAACTTTAGTCCAGTTTATCTTTCCGTTGTGCTTACTAACATCAATCAACTTAATCAATAAACCCAGCCCCTTTTAACTCTTCTACTCTTTCTGCAATCTCTTCGGCATACTCTAAGCGGAATTGTTTCATCTCTTCAACTGTCATATCTTCATCTTCCACAGCCTCTTCATCTGTCAAACCATATGCAAGTGCCTTTATTAGTTCCATTGTAAGTTCAGTATACTGCTTTTCCATATAATACACCCTTTGCAATATATATCCCTACATTTATATGATATTAAGTTATTTCGATTTTGTTCTTCTTTTCACACTATTTTCACTAAATTTATAACTTTTTTCTACAGCGAATTATAGAGGTAAATACTTGCTTTAGTACAAGTGCCGAACCGGGTCGCCCTAGCGACATACTCCTAGCAATTAAAAAAGGCTTTCTCTTGACCAGATGCTATATTCTGCTTCTAATCAAAAGTAAGCCTTTCTGCTTGCTATTCTATTTATTACCTAGCTAAAATAATGATCTCCATATTTAAACTTACCATGCCCCATATTGAAATATAAATACTTCCAGTCGTTTGCTTTTGATTGACCGCTTAATACGACTTCTATATTCTTATATTCCCTTTTTCCAGGATTAGCACGATTTCTATTTTTCCATGTCGTAAACTGGCCCGGTCTGCTTAATACGCTTTGCAGACTCCCTTTGTATTCGCTATTCTTCATACGATTAAAGATTACAACGATTACAGCTTGCTCACCTAAATCGGATTGATCTCCGGCTTCAAGATATGTAATTTGTGCAAGAAGCTTCTTCTCTGACTGAGTCAAAGAGATACCCCAGCGATTTCCCGCCTTGGTATTACTTGTGGATGCGGTTGACTTCTTTACCTCCTTTTTATAAGTAATAGCCTTTCCATTCTGTTCTAGACGTTGGGCATATAAATAACCTGTCTTCCCATTTACATAAACGTGAACATACTCACCTCCCAATTTCTCTGCATATACTTGGGTATTCCCCTTTATAACACATATCTTATCACTGTTATAGGATGCCTTCTTTCTAAGATTTAAGTTTCCTGTCGTCTTCAGCTTAATCTTATATTGTTTGGGAATTGAATTCGTTGTTTCTTTCTTTACATTCTCAGTTACCTGAACTGCTGCCTTTCCATTATTGGCTGCCGCTACCTGGTCTGATAATGTAGGCATTGTAAATGGTATATGACTAGATATGACTAATGATGCCGTTACCATAGCTGTTACTCCTAATTTCATAATAACCTCCTTTCAACATAAAAAGCTCTTGATTTCTCAAGAGCTTCCTCGTTTATCTATTTGTAGTATACTTTTACGGTCTTATATCTTGCTCCATAGGAACATGTTTTTTTATGTGATGACATATAAATATCAATTACTTTTCCTCTTACACCGGTATCTTCGGCTATGTATGTATGGCCATCAATTACTACCTTGCTTCCAAGTGGAATAACTTTTGGATCTACTGCGATGGTTCTTCCTGCTACTGCCTTTCGTCCTGATGCTGTATTCGTACCATATCCTCCGCTACAAGAACGACAGCTGCAATATGCCACCGTCTTCACACGGATTGTCTTATATTTACCACTTACCTTGGTTGTCTTAGGCTGTGTCACTTTTACTGTACATTTCAGTGTCTTCTTTGTTTGCTTAATATAAGCACTAACTACACTAGTTCCTTTTTTCTTTGCTGTCAAAACACCTTTTTTATTGATATATGCAACCTTAGTGTTGCTACTTTTCCATGTTACCGTATATTTACTGCAGTTCTTTAATAAGGTTTTCATATTGGTAGATTTTTTTACATTTACAGTTATGTTCTTTTTGGAAAAACTAACAGGTTTAGATTTCGCATCTGCTTTTGTTCCAGCGCCCATTGTGGACACCATTAAAAGAATTAAAAATGCAGTGATTGTCTTCTTCATAATAGCTCCCTTCAAAGTTTTAAATTACTGTATACACATTATTACACTATTTACATTTTTTGTAAATACTTTTGTAAACATCTTAACAATTTGTTAACTTTTTATTCAAATTATAGATATATTCTTTCAAATCTAAAGTCCTTTCCTGGAATAGGCAGAACATAGTGTCTTCGGCACTCGTGGCGCCCCTTCCCTCAATCCCCCGGGCAAAGACACTTTGTCTGCGCCGAATTTGGCCGCGCTAGCGACATTCTCCTGTCAGGTGAGTGTACATCTTGGCTTTCTGTTTTTAGAAAGCCTTTTTTTACGCTATAGGGAAGGACTCGGAGAGCACTTTCCTATGCATAAAAAAAGAGATGCCGCCCTGATAACTCTGTTTCACAGGACAACATCTCTTATGCTCTAATCTCTTTTAATAATTTTCACTGCGTACTTCAAAATAACTTTGTGGATGCTTGCAGACAGGACAAACTGTCGGAGCCTTTGTACCCATTACTAAATGTCCACAGTTACGGCATTCCCACATTTTCATTTCACCTTTTTCAAATACTTGCTGCATCTCTATATTATGTAATAACTTACGATATCTTTCTTCATGTGTTTTTTCAATTGCTGCTACCATTCTGAACTTTGCTGCCAATGCTTTAAAGCCTTCTTCTTCCGCATCCTTGGCAAACTTCTCATACATATCCGTCCATTCGTAGTTTTCACCGTCTGCTGCCGCTGCAAGATTGGCTGCAGTATCTCCTATCCCGCTTAATTCTTTTAACCACATTTTTGCATGCTCTTTTTCATTATCTGCCGTATGGTTAAATATTGCAGAAATTTGTTCGTAACCTTCTTTTTTAGCAACACTGGAAAAATAGGTATACTTATTCCTTGCCTGGCTTTCTCCTGCAAAAGCAGCTAACAAGTTTTTCTCTGTCTTCGTACCAGCATAAGCATTTGCATTCTTTTCTGATTGAGACATTCATATTCCTCGCTTTCTATAACCATTTTTTTGTGGTGACGCTTGTCCCACACAATTATAGTTTACACTTTTTGAAAGCCATTGTGTAATATTTTTTAGGAGCCTGCAATTTTTTTCACAGACTCCTACTTTATTGAACAGAACACTCTTTTGGTTCTTTTATTTTGTTATAATATTCTTACTTGCAACGCAATGTTGATCCTGTCAGCCCCTGGCTGCCGCAATGTCTGATACTCTACACGAACCCGGTCACGCTCTCTTAAGTTACGGAATGCAATACTACGACCATTTCTATCAATAAATCTTGTATTTTGATCAACGAAGATTCGTATTCTATTCACATTGTCTCTTTCAGGGCCTGGTTCCTGTGGAATTGGCCATTGTGGACCTGGACCAAAATCATCATCATCATCATCATCGTCCCAGCCTCTTCCACGATCTCTAATGCGTAAATTAAAGAAGTTGCGCTGGAAATTAATATTTCCTACTCTTCCTTCTGCTACCTGGCTAGGCCGTCTTCTATTGTCATTTATAATAATTATAAATGCGTTTGCCTGTGGTGGCTGACTCCTTGTAAATCTTGCTGATATTAATGCATCAATCCGCATTCCGACTCGGAGCTGATTACGATTTACATTCCGCCCATTTCTATCTTGAATACTTGTATTTCGATCCACAATTAAGACCAGTTGTGTCTGAAAGCTTCCCGGACCACCACCGCTTGAATACATGATTGTTACTAAATCGACCTGGCGATCACGCTGTATATTCAAAATTACTGCATTATTTATAAAAAGTATCTGATTCTGACCAAAAGGTAAATCTAGCTGATAATAAATAATGTCTTGGTCATTATTCTCTATATCCATAATTAACCTCAATTTTATACTGTCATTATATAATATAGAAATAATGTATTTTTGCTACTATTTCTCTTTATCCTTATTAACTTATATGGCAAGTAACTGAGATAACATGGCATATCTTCTTTTTCTTCGAAGTTCATAGATTGAGCAGACCTTATCAATCAAACATATAATAATTGCCTCTCTTGTCCTTGGAGGGCTGATATTCAATGGAAACATATGATGCTTAATCATATCCGCTTCAATTGCATTAATATCCGTATCACGCTTGGCATTGTTTAACGAACGTGCTGCATGATAAAATCCATGCAGCGAATGACTTTTATCTTTTACATGCCAGTCATATAGAAAATAATCATGTAGTAATGCCCCACGTACCAGACTTCTTTCATCACAGCGAATATGCAGCAACTGAACCAGACAGTAGCTATAATAAGCAACTGCTATACTGTGTTCTAGACAAGTCGTCTCTCCATGCTGTACATACTCCTTCATAGTTTCAATCTTTGTGGACGCTTTCAATTCATAATATAGATGAACGAAAAAGTCTTCTCTTTCTTTTTTCAACTTCACTATTGACTTCATTTTTAACTCGCTTGTAATTCACAAGCTATACTCCTTAACAAATAATTTTCGTAAGCTCTTCCTTACTCATTTCATACTCAGGATCGAACTGGTCTGATAACATATAGGTCACGATGCTCTTTGCAAATTGAACCACATCTGCACAGTCCTTTCCTTTGCTTAAATCACTGGTACAAACCATAAGTCTTCCTCCATCGACTGTAGCCTCAAACAGTAAGCCTAACTTGTGGTTGCGTTCAAAATTATCCATCATCTGCACAATTGGACGATATTCTTTGTCTGTATCATCAAGAATTGCAAGACGGCTGTTCATAACGATATGGAACCATTGAGGCGTTGCATATCGCTTAGATGAAAAGTCTTTAAGTGCCTGATGGTCGTTCTGATTTAATACTCCCATAGTTCCAACCGGAATTGGTTTCTTCATCCATTCACATATCCCTTTAAACATAGAATAACACCAGAAATCTGTGCAATACTGTCCTTCTATACTATGCTCTTCGGATAAAACAGGGATTAATAATACCTTTTGTTTTTGTTTCAAATGTGACATTGCTGTTTCAAGTGTTCTCGCTATATAAACAGTATCTCCATTTTCGCAGATTGTCGTATTATCTGTGAGTGCCATTATTGCATCCAAGAGAACAGGATACTGGCTTGCCATCTTAGGGTGTAATGTTATCTGGTAGCTATTTTGTATGTCTGAGTCTGTAAGGCCAATATAGAATTCAAACTCTGTCGTCGTTGTAACTTCAGGTAATTCTAAAGAAATAGTTCCAATTGTCGACACTCCTATTTCGACCTCTTCCATTCTAAACTTACCGCTTAATACTGTATTTTCACCCTGACATAAAGACCATTCTACATCTCTTAATTCCAATGGCCTTGCACGATAATAGCTTAATACAATATCTGACGTAATCGTTTTGCCACTTTCCATGCTAAACTCATCAAATCCAGCCATAATTACTGCATCACTACAGAACTGACGCCATTTTTTCGGACTGACTAAGCCTTTAGATTCCATACAGGCATCTAAAATACCTACCAATGCGGTGCCTTGTCCACTAAAGTCCTGAAGGTCTAAGATCTGATACCCTGCAAGATTCTTAGTCCTATGTGCGGCCTCAAGCTCTAACTTATAACAATCTACGCTTAAATGTCCGGAACATTCAAAATAATCCTTTGCTAAGTCTAGCATTCCCGCTGCTTTTAATCGTTCACGAAATACCTCAAAGTTCCTAGCCTTTAAAGGCCCCGTATACTTAGTAATCTCATCGAAGTTTGGATAAGTAGCGTATTGACCTATCTCATGTGAGACTACTGGTTTATTAGGGATCAAGGTAACGCTGTCTGCTGCCTTTACCTTTTTCGTCCCAGTACCAAACTGTATCTCAATCATACCATCTTCTGTCTGGTTTCCAACAGTTTCACTTGAGGTTTGCTTTGGAATGATATTATCGTCATAACAATGCACGCTGTTTGGCGCATCCGTCTGTACAAATCCCAGTGGTCGGTCACACATTCCATAAGATCCTCGTATTAAACGATCTTTGCTAAAGCGAACTCCTACAAAGAAATCATCCTCTTCTAAGATGACAGGAGTAAACTGAAAATTATTTGACCCTTCTGTATATAAATGACGTGAGTCAATAGATTTATAATGGGACAGGATTTGTGCCATTCTCTCACTGCTTCCCCAGAGCTCATTTCCAAGGCTCATAAAACAATAGGAGGGATGATTTCCAAATGTCTTAAGCATACGCTCTCCTTCTTTTATCAGGAAGCTCTGCTCTTCTTCATTATATCTCTCTTCTCCAGGAGCCGATAAAGAACCCCAAAATGGTAATTCCGGCTGCATATAAATACCTAGTAGGTTTGCTGCCACAAACGCAGCATCTGGAGGACAACAGGTGTGATAACGATAATGGTTTATACCATAGGATTTTGAGATAGTCATAACTTTGAGCCACTCTTCAACTGATGTTGGGCAAGCACCTGTTAATGGGAATGTCAAGCCATCGTGTTTTCCTCTTAAAAACGTCTTATTTCCATTGATATAAAAATGAAGCCCCTCTGCCTTAAATTCACGAAGCCCAAATGGAACCTTAACATCATATTTCCCTTCATTAATTGCCATTTCTAATTCATAATAGACAGGATTATACTCACTCCATAAATCCTCATCATATAATGTATATGTACTTGTCACCTGATTTACTCCCGGCAACACTGTTTCAGTTACACTTGCTTCACTCAAAAGATTATGCAAGCGATTTATGCTACCATCTTCATATAAGGATAATTTGTCGCCCTTAAAAGTTACAGTTACATCTTTCACATTATCTGTCGTATTAACAATCTGATACTTCACCTTTATAACCCTATTTTCAATCTCAGGATAAATCTGTGGTGATTCAATATATATTAAATCGTATACACGTAACGAAAGCTCTCCAATGATACCATTCCAATTTGTCTGCGTATCCGGAGATGTCAAATGTCCTCCCTTTGTCACATAATCACTGTTGTTGACCAATACGGTAATTTGTATATTGGTATCAGTTACAAACTTGGTAATATCATATTCATGAGGTGTGCACAGGCTGTCGTATGTACCCGCATATTGTCCATTAATCCATACTTTTGTTACCCTTGTACGTTCCAGATATAACTTGATTGGCTTACCCACCTCTTGCTCTTCAATGGTTATTGTCTTTTGATACCATGCATATCCGCTAAATGGATATTCTTCTGTCAAAAAACCAATCTCTTTTTTTGTATTATATGTACCTTTCTTCTCCAATGCTGTTGTGGATGGTAATTTTATTACATCCTCTAACGACTTACAAAAATACTCTTCCTGAATGCCTTTTTTTGACTCATCAAGGCAAAATCCCCATTCCCCTGAAAGGTTGTATTTTTTCATGAATCATTTCACCATTATATGGCTACTTCCTCCTTTTTACGTAAGTGAGCAATATATAGGTATTATTATACAATACCCCTTGAAATATGAAAAGCAACATATGCCCTCAGAGACAAAATTCTTCACTCTGAAGGCATATATCTTTTATTTATTCTTATTTCTTTGTAGGACTTACTGTCGAAGCAGCACCTGTAGCACTCGCATTGTCAGTCGCAGCAGCTGCTCCATCTGATAGATCCTGATTATTTTTATCTGCACCACTTGGATTACCGTTTCCCGTCTGGTCATTTATATCTTCGTTATTAATTGCACTATCTGTACTTTCTGCATTTTTAGCAGCTTCTAAAATTGCCATCAGATAACCCTTTGTATCTGCCAGTGTGGAACCACTGACTGCATCAACCATCTTTGCATCATCTTTCTGGTCTAATTCTTTTTGAAGTTCTGGCACAGTCTTTCCAACTGCATAATTTGCAATAGCATCAAAGTTTTCTGAAATGGAGATTGTAGCTCCTGCATTGTCTTTCATAAGTTTTGAATAATAGCTGCTATTGACTCTCTTAGAAGCCAAAGAAGATTTTGTATCTGTAAAGTATTTACCAAAATCTTTATCGCTATTTGGTACAACTGTTGCTTCGTCTTTAGACATTACCTGATAGTCATCGACATATGCTGCAACGATGGTATCTCCTTGTATTACAGCAAATGCCACACAAAAACCTTTTGTTCCATGCGCTGCATACTCTGCTTTTCCAACCTTTAATGTTTCGGTCTCTGTTACACCGGTTCCTTGATTGGCATCCCCAGTACTTGCCGCATCAGTTGGAGTCATTGTATTATTTTCCTCTTCTTCTGTTGCTCCTGAACTACATGCTGCCAAAGAAAATACACAACCTAACATACATAAAATACTAATCAGCTTTTTCATTTTATTAACATCCTTTCAAACATATTGATTATGCATGATGCACATATCAAATATAGTATGAAGCTTAATATAGATAATTATACCAAAACATTTAATATTTTCCGTGTAACATTCTTGTAATTTTTTCCCATTTACCTTATAATGACCTTAGGTTTGTATCTAAGGAGGTATGCTGATGAAAGTTGTACTAAGCAGAAAAGGATTCGATATGAAGCATGGCCGAATACCTAGTCCAATTCTCCCTGATGGCACCTTACTTTTACTCCCTAGACCGAGTGAAGAAGGCTACGTAAGATACGATGAATTATTTTACAATGGTACTTCCTATTTAGAAATAATTCGTTCGCTCAACCCAACGATTGCGGAAGAATTAAAAGATGCAAAATGTTTTCCTAATCCTGACTTAGTGGCACATCCCTATATCAAAGAAAGCAACTGGAAAGCTAACTTTACGCAGTACGGCCCAAGTGAAGGCCATCTAAGCAGTCAGCGCGTATCTGTTGGCGATATCTTTTTATTCTTTGGCTGGTTTAAACAAACTGAGATAAATGATCAAAACCAGCTTACCTATGTGAAAAATGCACCTGAATTACATATTATCTTCTCCTATCTTCAAATAGGAGCCATTATAAAAAATAAGAACTATATCTTAAAGAAATACAAATGGCACAACGATCTAGTTGATGTTATCAAGTCTACAAAACACTATTCGATTTATCTTCCAACCAAAAAACTAAGTTATAATAATCGACAAAGCGGATATGGACAACTGAAATTTTCAGATAAACTTGTACTGACTAAGCAAGGACTTCCATGCTCTAAGTGGGAACTTCCTGACTTATTCAGACAGCCAGATGTCACCATCTCCTATCATAATAATTATACAAATGGTTTCATCCCAGGAAAAGATTATTTTCAATCTTCCAATATAGGACAAGAATTCGTAATTAACGGCACCCATGATCTGAAGGCCTGGGTATGCTATTTAATCTACACAAAGAAATTATTGCGGGCCCTGCATGAACATAACACCATGCTAGGACAGGTCAACCATATAAACTATGCCGATTCTGACGGCTATATCTATTGTCGAAAGCATAATAAAATCATGAAGGTAGACAGCACTGCATGCAAACTATGCCAGTGTTTCAATAGTCTGATCTGCAATACCAGTGTGGAATGTTATTGGACCGATTATATGCCCGAACCACAAGAAATATGTAAAGTTGAAAATCCAAGTGAGGAATTCAAGCGAGTGAACTGGCTAATCGAAAAACAGTTTATTCCAAATTTATAGCAAATTGTAGTAACTTGTCTTTACTTTTTTGTTTGTATCCATTATCATAGAAAGGTAAATGTTGCTTTATTCGACATTCACATTGATTAATAAAATATGTCTTTTTTGGTAATAGTACAGAAAGACAAATTTTGAATAATGAAAGGAATTTTATAATATGGAAAACAAAAACCCAGTAGTTACTATTGAAATGGAAAATGGTAGTATCATCAAGGTTGAACTATACCCAACAGTAGCACCTAACACAGTAAACAACTTTATCTCTTTAGTAAAAAAAGGATACTATGATGGACTTATCTTCCACCGTGTAATCAATGGATTTATGATTCAAGGCGGATGCCCAAATGGTAACGGAATGGGAGACCCAGGTTACAGCATCAAAGGTGAATTCAAACAAAACGGATTTGATAATAATTTAAGACATGAAGCAGGCGTTATCAGCATGGCTCGTTCTATGATGCCAGACTCTGCTGGTTCCCAATTCTTCATTATGCACAAAAACTCTCCACACCTTGACGGTTCTTATGCTGCTTTTGGTAAAGTAATCGAAGGTATGGATGTTGTAAATACTATCGCTGAAACAAGAACTGATTACAGTGATCGTCCAGTAGAACCTCAAAGAATGAAAACAGTTACTGTTGATACTTTTGGTGTTGATTACGAAGAACCAGCTACTTGCTAATTCTTGTGACAATGACTACTTATCAGGAATAAAAAAGAGTTCGTTCTTTTCTATACAATGATAAAGGGACGTTTGCAAGATAGAGAACTTATCTCTATCAAGCAAACGTCCCTTCTTTAGTTATTGATAGGAACTAAGCTTCCCAATCCCTTATTTTACAGTAACTTTTACTTTCACTGTCTTCTTACCTGATTTTACTGTAATATAAGCGGTACCTTTCTTTTTAGCCGTTACAACCCCATATTTATTTACTGTTGCAACTGATTTCTTACTTGTTGAGAAAGATAAACGATCTGTTGTGTAAACTGGCGTTACTTTTGCAACGATAGAATAACTCTTTCCCTTTTTCAGATTAATTGATTTCTTAGATACGGTAATCTTCTTTGTCACTGTGTTCTTAGAAACAACCTTTACCGTAATCGTTGCTTTCTTTTTGCCTGCTGTCACTGTAATCTTAGCGGTTCCAGCCTTCTTAGCTGTAATCTTCCCTTTGCTAGATACCGTTGCAACCTTTGTATTATTTGACTTAAATGTTACTTTATCTGTTGTATCAGCTGGTTTAACTGTCTTATCAATTGTATAAGAAGAACCTTTTTTCAAATAAATCGTCTTACTATTTGAAGGAGTATTGATCTTAATAGACGTAGCTGGTGCCTTAACTTTAACTGTTACTGTCTTCGTATATTTTGTCTTTCCACTTACAAATGTTGCAGTTATCTTTGCTGTTCCTACTTTGTTTGCTTTTGCAACACCAGTCTTTTTATTAATGGAGAGGACTTTTGAATTACTAGAGCTGTACGTAACAGTTCCTGTTACACCACTTACCGTTGCCTTAAATGTTGCAGTCTTTCCTTTGTTTATCTGACTAACAGACTTTGTGAATTTCACTGCTACCTTAACTGGTGCCGATGGTGTTGGTGTTTCACTTGGTTTTACTGATGGGCTTGGTGCTGGCGACTCACTTGGTTTTACTGATGGGCTTGGCTCT